>NZ_JACBZW010000005.1:0-539082 GCF_013408065.1 Bradyrhizobium sp. IAR9 | reverse complement strand
AAAGGCCTTTCTGAACTTCTGCATCCGACCCCCTCCGTCTTCCGGGAGTCGTCTTCAGAATCCGTCTTGCCTTCCAATGCAATAGCTAGACAAAACCCATATGCGATGCCCCTGCCCGCAAGCGGGAGAGGGAGCGCACCGTCACTCGCGGCCACACCGTGGCCTACAACGCTTCTCAGCTAATCGTCGCGCCGCCGTCGATCACCATGGTCTGGCCGGTCATGAAGTCGCCGGCCTTGGACCCCAGGAACACCGCGGCACCGGCGATCTCGTCGGGGATGCCGATGCGCAGGAGCGGCGAGCGCGCGGTCGAGGCCTTCAGGTTCTCCGGATTGTCCCACAGCGCCTTGGCAAAATCGGTCTTGATCAGGCCGGGCGCGATGCAGTTCACGCGGATGTTGTCCTTGCCGTATTCGCAGGCGAGGTTGCGCGCGAGCTGCATGTCGGCGGCCTTGGAGATGGCGTAGGCGCCGAGGATGGTCGAGCCTTTCAACCCGCCGATCGAGGAGACGATGATGATGGAGCCGTCCTTGCGCTCGATCATCTGCGGCACCACCATCGAGATCAGCCAGTTGTTGGCGACGATGTTGTTGTCCAGGATCTTCCGGAACTGGTCGTCGGAGATGCCGGCGAGCGGACCGTAGTATGGGTTCGAGGCGGCGTTGCAGACCAGCACGTCGATCTTGCCGAAGGCGTGGTTGCTCTCATCGACGAGGTTTTGCAGGTTCTCCTTCGAGGAGATGTTCGCAGCGATCGCGACCGCAGTGCCCTTGCCGAACTTGTCGTTGATGCCCTTGGCCACCTGCTCGCAGACATCGGCTTTGCGCGATGAGATCACGACCTTGGCGCCGTGCTCGGCCATGCGCTCGGCAATCGCAAGCCCAATGCCGCGCGTCGATCCCGTGATGACGGCGACTTTCCCCTTCATGTCGAACAAGGCCATGTTTCTCTCCCAGATTGATCTTTGTCTTCATCTCCAGATTCCGGGCTCGATGCTGCGCATCGCCCCGGAATGACAGCTCACTCAGGCCAGCTTCTTGACCTCCGGTCCCGCCGGCTGATGCATCGCCGCGTGCGCAGCATCCGCGATCCACGGCTGCTGGTTCACCATCGGCAGCCGCCAGACCTTGCGCTCGGGAGTTGCGAAATAATCCAGCCGCGTCACCGAGCAATTGTCGATGTCGAACGACAATCCCCGCTCCGGCTGGCCGTCGAGCGCGAGCCCCAGCGCCGCCTTGATGGTGCCGCCATGCGCGACCGCGATGATGTCCTGTCCCCCCGCCTCAGCGTTGATCCGCTCGATGGTGCGGCGCGTGCGGTTGTAGAGATCCATGAAGCTCTCGCCGCCGGGCGCGGGCTCGTTGATGTCGGCAAACCAGCTCGTGCCGACGGGTCGGCTGGCGACGAACTGGGCGCGGTTCATGCCCTGCCAGCGGCCGAGATTTTGCTCGGCGAGGTCCGCTTCCCATTTCATCGATTCAGGTCTTGGGAAGCCGGCCGCCCAGATCGCTTCCGCGGTCTGGTGCGTGCGCATCAGATTGCTCGAATACCAGACCGCCGTGCGTGGCAGCACCTTGGCAACAGCGTTGAACACATAGGTATCGCTGGTGTCGCAGGCGATGTCGCTTTGTCCGTAGATGTTGCCGCCGTCATTGCGCACCGGCGCGTGACGGACCCACCACCACCGTGTCATGACCACATTGGGCTTGTCTGCGCCTGCCATCGAAACCCTTCCATCCCGTTTGATGTCGCTGTACGTCAGGTGTGAACGTGTCTCAAGACACTTTTACCGTTTGAAATCTTGTTTGAAATTTCGTCGCGCGGCAAGCGTCGCGTGAGGCACCACAGGAGAGAACGCATGGGCCGCCTGCAAGGCAAATCCGTCATCATCACCGGCGCCGGCAGCGGCATCGGTCGCGCCGCCGCGCTGCTGTTCACCCGGGAAGGCGCCAAGCTGATCGCGGTCGATCGCACCGAGGCGGTTAAGGAGACCGTCGACGAGGTGAAGAAGGCCGGCGGCGTCGCGGAAGCCATGATCGCCGACGCGGGCTCCGAGACGGACGTCATCGCCGTGATCGACAAGGCGGTGAAGACCCACGGCCGACTCGACGTGATCTGGGCCAATGCCGGCGTCAGCGGCGGGCTCGTCCCGCTCGGCGAGCAAACCGTAGAGCATTGGCAGGAGGTGTTGCGCGTCAATCTGATCGGCCCGTTCCTCGCCGTGAAGCACGCGATGCCGCACATGGTGAAGCAGCAGTCCGGCGCGATCGTGCTGACCGCGTCCGTTGCAGGCCTCAAGGCCGGGGCCAGCGGGCATCCCTATGCCGCAAGCAAGGCCGGCGTGATCAGCCTGGTGCAGACCACGGCGTATTCGCTCACCGGCACCGGCGTGCGCATCAACGCGGTGTGCCCGGGCCTGATCGAGACCGGCATGACAAAACCGATCTTCGACCGCGCCAAGGAGCGCGGCACCCAGGACAAGATCGGCCAGCTCAATCCGCTCAAGCGCCCCGGCCAACCGCACGAGCTCGCGGCGATGGGGTTGTTTTTGGCCAGCGACGAAGCCTCCTATGTGAACGGCCAGGCGTTCCCGGTCGACGGTGGCCTCACCGCGTCGATGCCGTATACGGGCAAGCCGGTTTAACTCTCGCGTGTCCCGGACGCGCTGCAGCGTTCTTGGGCTGCTGCGCAGCGTCCAGGGCACGAGAGGCGAGTTTGGCAGCTCTCTCCACATCGTCATTGCGATGCTCCAGTGCAGATCCAGCCGCCGTGCCGTAGGGTGGGCAAAGGCGCATAGCGCCGTGCCCACGATCACCTCTCCCTGAGCCACAGGGCGTGGGCACGCTGCGCTTCGCCCACCCTACGAGATCGAGATCGTGGCACGTAGCTCAAACCGCAGACACACCCTCGCATCCTCGCGGCTCATCTCGCCCGAGCTTTGCTTCATCTCTTCACCCTCATAATTGAAAGAGGGCGCAGGGAAGACCGGGAGCCCGCTGGCACCCGAGGTCCACTGTGCGAAACCTGCGTAACAAGAAGCTGCACAGCGGCATACAGGTGTAGCCAGGACATCCCGGCCTTCCCTGCGCAGTGGGTTTACGGCTTATGTCGTGCTCTCCCCGGGGAGCGTTGCACTATTGCCCCCGTCGCCTTGCGGATGGCTGAGGGATGCGTCCGGTTGGACGACACCCATCACCGCAACACTTGACGCACAGACCCCGGGCGTCAGGACCACACGATTTTGCCGTACGCTAGAATCACACCGGTCGTGTGCGCGATGCCTTCGCTCACGGCTCTCCGCCCTGCGATTGCTCTTCGCGCCGATGTCACCTGCGTCCACCGCCGCCCGGCCCGCGTTCGTGACGATCGCGATACGCCCCTCTTCCTTGGGCCGGGTTGAGGCGACACATACGTCATTTCCGAATTTCGGTAAAGTGGAATATTTTTGTCGCCCTGCGTTGACCCAGCGCTGGCGTGTTTTGCCCGACGGGCAACCCAAGGGATTGTGGCCCTTGTAGCCCGGATGAAGCGCAGCGTAATCCGGGAGTCCTGTCACGAAGCACGCAGGCCCCGGATTACGCTTCGCTCCATCCGGCTACGGGTTTGTGTTGATTTGCGCAATCAGCCACCGCGTTGGTATGGTTCCTGCAAGCACTGCAGCCTCCATACTCCCTGACAGAACGAGACAATGCCCAGCTCAAGACCCGACCGTATCCGCAAACTCCTCGCCGACCTCGTCGGCTTCGACACCGTCAGCGACCGCACCAACCTGCCCCTGATTGCCCATATCGAGAGCTACCTCGCCGCGTTCGGCGTCAAGGGCGAGCGCATCACCGACGTAACAGGGCAGAAGGCCTCGCTGTGGGTCACGATCGGCCCCGAGGACCGCCCGGGCCTGGTGCTGTCGGGCCATACCGACGTCGTGCCGGTGGTGGGACAGGACTGGAGCCACGATCCCTTCAGGCTGATCGAGCGCGAGGGCAAGCTCTACGGCCGCGGCACCACCGACATGAAGGGCTTTGTCGCGGTGTGCCTCGCCATGGTGCCGGAGATGCTGGAGGCCAAGCTCGTAACGCCGATTCATCTGGCGATCTCCTACGACGAGGAGATCGGCTGCGTCGGCGTGCGGCCGATGCTCGGCGAGGTCGCGAAGAAACGGATCATACCGCTCGGCGCCTTCATCGGCGAGCCGACCGAGATGAAGGTCATCATCGGCCACAAGGGCAAGCACGGCGTGCGCGCAACCTTCCGCGGCCTCGCCCGCCACTCCTCGATCGCGCCCGACGGCGTCAACGCGATCGAATATGCCGCCGAGCTGATCGTCGAGATCCGCCGCCGCGCCGTGGCGCTCGCAGCCGTGCGAGCGACCGACAGCCTCTACGACGTTCCGCATTCGACGCTGCTCACCAGCATCGTGCATGGCGGCGCGGCGCTGAACATCGTGCCTGATACCTGCACGGTGGATTTCGAATGCCGCGGAATCGGCATCACCGAGTCCAGGGAGGTGACGGATGCGATCGTCGCCTGGGCCAGGGCCGAGCTCGAGCCGGCGATGAAGGCGCGGCATCCGGAGTGCGGCATCGATTTCGAAGAGATCCTCGACTACCCCGCCCTCGACACCGCCGCCGACGCCGCCATCGTCACGCTCGCCAAGAGCCTTGCCGGGCGCAACGACCACGCCAAGGTCGCCTTCGGCACCGAGGCCAGCCTGTTCGCCAGCATGGCCGATATCCCATCCGTGGTGATCGGCCCGGGCTCGATCGCGCAGGCGCATACGCCGGATGAATTCGTGGAGATGGCGGAGCTGGAGAAGTGTGCGGGGTTCGTGGAGAGACTGATCGCGCATTGTGCGAAGGCGGCGTCGTAGGTGCCGTAGGGTGGGCAAGCGAAGCGTGCCCACCATCAGGCTGCGATCACGGGGAGATCGTGGGCACAGCGCTGCGCGCTTTTGCCCACCCTACGAGAGCTGTCAATCAGGGGGCTCGTATCCCGCCTCCTCGTCATTGCGAGGAGCCCTTGCGACGAAGCAATCCAGGCTGCCCCCGCGGAAATGGTCTGGATTGCTTCGCTACGCTCGCAATGACGGAGTGTGTGGCGAGAGTGGCGCAAGAAAAAGCGCGGCCACACCGGCCGCGCCTTCGTCGTTCCTACACTGCGCCGGCCTTCTGCGCGTATTCCCATGAGGCCTGCGACAGCGGCACGGTGCGCTTGGCTGACTCCAGCGCCTTGGCGTTGGCGGCGGTGCCGTCGCGGACGCGGCCGGCGATGCCTTGGGTGATGCCGGCGAGACGGAACAGATTGTAGGCGAAGTACCAGTTGAGATCAGGCACCGTCATCTTGGTGACGTTGCAATAGATCTGCGCAGCTTCTTCCACGCTCGGGATATTGAGCGCCTTGAGGTCCGCGCCCTGCAGGCCCGGCATGATCCACTGCATCAACAGGTAGGTGAAGTCGGCCATGGGATCGCCGAGCGTCGACAGCTCCCAGTCCAGCACGGCCTGTACGCGCGGTTCCGTCGCGTGGAAAATCATGTTGTCGAGACGATAGTCGCCATGGACGATCGAGACGCGGGCCTGCTCCGGCACCGTCTTCGGCAGCCATTCGGCGACCTTCTCGAACTCGGGAATGTGCTGCGTTTCGGACGCGCGATATTGCTTGGTCCAGCGGTCGATCTGCCGCGCGAAATAATTGCCAGGCTTGCCGAACTCGCCGAGCCCGATCGCCGTGGGGTCGTACATGTGGAGCTTCGCCAGCGTCTCGATCTTGCTGGTGAAGATCTTGCGCCGCGCATCGCCATCCTGGCTCGGCAGTGTCGGATCCCAGAACACCCGGCCCTCCTCCATCGACATGATGTAGAAGGCCGCGCCGATGACGCCGTCGTCCTGGCACAGCGCATAGGCGTGCGCGACGGGAAAGCCCTGCTTGCCGAGCGCCGCGATCACGCGATATTCGCGATCGACCGCATGCGCCGACGGCAGCAATTTGCCGAACGGCTTGCGGCGCATCACGTAGGAACGGTTCGGCGTGTTCAGCCGGTAGGTCGGATTGGACTGGCCGCCCTTGAACTGGAGCACGACCAGCGGCCCCTGATAGCCTTCGACGTTGTCGCGCATCCAGGCTTCGAGCCGCATCTCGTCGAAGCGATGACGCTCCTCGACCGGCTTGGTGCCCGAGAACTCTTCGTCTTTCCTGACGCCGTCAGCCACGATGACGCTCCCTCTTCAGTCCTGAGCATTTCAGGTCGAGCATGATCCTAATCGGTAACCGCTGACGCACTTGCGTCAAGCGGTCACCGCATCGTGCCCTGCCGTTTCTTCAGATCGGGAGCGCCTCCCGGCTCTCCCTCTTAGTGACCGGGAGAGTTTGCATACTTCCGAACCTCAAGTCTGGCAATGGCGCGATTGTGCACCTCGTCCGGACCGTCGGCGAGACGGAGCGTGCGGATGTGGGCGTAGTCCTTGGCAAGACCCGCCTCGTCCGAGACACCGGCGCCGCCAAAGGCCTGGATCGCCTCATCGATGATCTTCAGCGCCATGTTGGGCGCCGCGACCTTGATCATGGCGATCTCGGCCTGCGCGGTCTTGTTGCCGACCTTGTCCATCATGTCGGCGGCCTTGAGGCAGAGCAGGCGCGTCATCTCGATATTGGTGCGGGCATCGCCGATGCGCTGCTCCCACACGCTGTGCTCGACGATCTTCTTGCCGAAGGCGCTGCGCGAGGACAGGCGCTTCACCATCTTCTCGAGCGCCTCCTCGGCCTTGCCGATGGTGCGCATGCAGTGATGGATGCGGCCGGGGCCGAGACGGCCCTGCGCGATCTCGAAGCCGCGGCCTTCGCCAAGCAGGATGTTCTCCTTCGGCACCCTGACGTTCTCCAGCAACACCTGGGCGTGGCCGTGCGGCGCGTCGTCGAAGCCGAACACCGGCAGCATCTTCTCGACCTTGATGCCGGGGGTGTCGAGCGGAACCAGGATCTGCGACTGCTGCTGATGCTTGGCCGCCTTGAAATCGGTCTTGCCCATCAGGATCGCGATCTTGCAGCGGGGATCGCCGACACCGGACGACCACCATTTGCGGCCATTGATGACGTAATGATCGCCATCCTTCTCGATGCGGGTTTCGATGTTGGTCGCGTCCGAGGAGGCCACCGCCGGTTCCGTCATCAGGAAGGCGGAGCGGATCTCGCCGTCCATCAGCGGACGCAGCCATTTGCGCTTCTGCTCCTTGGAGCCGTAGCGGATGAACACTTCCATGTTGCCGGTGTCGGGCGCGGAACAGTTGAATACTTCCGAGGCCCAGGTGATGCGGCCCATCTCTTCCGACAGCAGCGCGTATTCCAGATTGGTCAGTCCCGCGCCGCGGAATTCATCATCCTCATGCTCGGACGGCGGCATGAACATGTTCCAGAGGCCTTCGGCCTTCGCCTTCTTCTTGAGGTCCTCCAGGATCGGGATCACCTTCCAGCGCTCGCCGGCGTGATCCTGCTGATCATAGATCGGCACCGCCGGGCGCACGTGCTTGGCCATGAAGGACCGCACGCGGTCGAGCCATTCCTTCTGCTTGGGGGACAGATCGAAATCCATGGGACGCTCCTCGTCTCTCTTCTGCGAAGCTGTTTGCTTCGCGAGCCTGTTTTGCGCCGGACTGGTCTCCCGCTGCGCGCAGCCCGCAAGCGCGCGGCTTGCGGACGCTTCGGAACCGGCTTCGCGAGTTGCGAACGGGTCCGATTGCGATTGACATATCCGGCCTTCAAACGATAGTTTCATACAACTGTTTGAATTGCAACTCCCTCGCTCACGACGTCATTCCGGGGCGGCCCGCAGGGCTGAACCCGGAATCTCGAAATGTGGGGCGAGATTTCGGGTTCTCGCTTCGCGAGCCCCGGAATGACGGGATAAAGGTCATGGCCAGCGATCATACGAGGTCTGCCATTCTCGCCGCCGCCGAACGGCTCTATGCCGATCGCGGCTTCGGCGACGTGACGCTGCGCGACATCGTCGCGGAGGCGGGTGTCAACCTCGCCGCGGTGAACTATCATTTCGGCTCGAAGGACGAGCTGATCGCGGAATTATTCGTCACCCGCTCGATCGCCACCAACCGCGAGCGCCTGCGCGAATTGAAGGCGGCGGAAGAGCAAGGCGGCGGCCGTGCGCCGATCGAGGTGATCTTGCACGCGCTGGTCGGGCCGACGCTGCGCGGCTGCCTCGGGCCTGAGAACCAGCGCTCCACCGCAGCGCGCTTCATGATCCGCGCCTCAATTGAATCCGTGCCGCCGATCCGCCGCATCAAGAACCGCGAGATCGACCATTTGCGCAAATTCGCCGGCGCGATGCGCCGCGCCCTGCCCGACCGCAGCGACGTCGATATCTACTGGGGCCTCAACTTCGCGCTCGCGATGGCACACCACACCATCCGCGAGAGCGAGCGGCTGACAAAACTGTCGGAAGGCAAATGCGACCTCGACGACGTCGAGGACGTGGTCGCGCGCGTGGTCAGCGTGGCGACGATGGCGCTGACGGCGGGACGGGCGGAGACGAAGGCACCGGCGCGGGTCGCGGCGCGGTAGTCCCTCACATCATCGCGATGCAGTCGATCTCGACGTCGAAGGGGCCGAACCATTCCGGCGTGCAGACGAAGATCCGCGCCGGCGGATCTTCAGGGAAATAGCGTGCATAGATGGCGTTGAACGCGGCGAAATGTTTCGTCGAGGTACAGTAGACGTTGCACTTCATGACGTTGTCGAGCGAGGCACCGGCCGTCTGGAGGCACAGCTTCATCTGCTCCATGACGATCTCGCTCTGCCGCTCGATCGGCATTTGCGCGATCTCGCCCGTCTCGGGGTCGAACGGCGGCAGGCCCGCGACGAAGATCATGTTGCCGGCGCGCGTCACCGGCGAGACCGGTGCGTTGCGGCGGTCGAGAAAGGTCGAGATCGGTTCGACGCGGAGCGCTTCGCGTTTCATGCAGCCACCTTCGGTTCAAGCGAGACCGACGCCGGACTACCTTATTCTGCAGTCGGCATGCTTCGCTTTTAATCGAAGTGTGGTTGTCGCGACGGGTTCAGGCCCGCTGCGGCATCTCCTCGGCCTCTTCCTTGGCGAGCAGCAGCAGCATCTCGATGCCCATCTCGCCTTCCTGCGGCGAGCGGATGAACTTGATCTCCTCGGCACTCTGCCGCAGTGCGGCAACGATGGCGACGGCCTGATTGGCGGTGGCCGCCTCGGTCGCCAGAATTGCCTTCTGGTCCTTGGCCTGGAACCCGATCGTGTAGGACATCCATTTCCCTCCCGACGTTAGTGGAGAGATCGAAACAGAGTCTGGCGCGGAACGGAAGCCTGTGAGACTACGGACCGGAACTATCTGGGGATGGCGCGCAAGCCTCAGGCAAGCCCGAGCATCGCGCGCGCGTCCTCTGCGGCCGCCGCTTTGCTGCGAACCACCCTCTCCCACGAGGGAAGAGGGTAAGAGCGCACGCTGCCTCTGCTGAGTTAGATGATCCCCTGCTGCTTCAGCGTCTCGATTTTGCCCGCATCATAGCCGAGCTTGCCGCCGAGGACCTCCTGCGTGTGCTCACCAAGCAGCGGCGGGGCGCGATATTCGGTGATGGGGGTGCCCGAAAGAGTCAGCGCGTTTCGGATCAGCGAGAGTTCCGGTTCGAACTTGTGCTCGGTCTTCACCCGCATGCCGCGCGACTGGACGTGCGGATCGGAAAACACCTGCTCGAAATTGTTGATCGGACCCGAGGGCACGCCGGCCTCCTCCAGCTTTTCCAGCCAGTAGGCCACCGGCTGCTTCAGGAACAGGCCGGCGAAGATCGCCATGATCTCCTTGCCGTGCGTGACGCGGTCGTTGTTCTTGACGAAGCGCGGATCGCTCGCAAGCTCGGGTTCGCCGAGCACGGCGCAGGTCTTCCGGAACTGGCCGTCATTGCCGACCACCAGCATCAGCTCGCCATCGGTGCAGCGGAACACGCCGGCCGGCATGCCGCCATTGCCCCAGGTGCCGCGTCGCGGCGGCGTCTTGCCGTTGACGAGGTAGATCTGCAGCCAGTGCGACAACGACGCAATGACCGTGTCGAACAGGCAGACGTCGATATGCTGGCCCTGCCCGTTATTGGCGTCGCGATGGTAGAGCGCCGAGAGAATTCCGATCGAGGTGTTCATGCCGGTCATGTAGTCGACAATGGAGGGACCGACCTTCATCGGGCCCTCGCCCGGCTCGCCATCCATGTGGCCGGTGACGCTCATCAGGCCGCCCATCGCCTGCAGGATGGCGTCATAGCCGGCGCGCGGCGCGTACGGTCCGGTCTGGCCGAAGCCGGTCACCGAGCAATAGATGATGCCGGGGTTGATCGCCTTGATGGTCTCGTAGTCGAGGCCGTAGCGCTTGAGATCGCCGACCTTGTAGTTCTCCATGAAGACGTCGACGTCCTTGGCGAGCTCGCGGATGATCGCCTGGCCCTCGGGCTTGGCGATGTTGACGGTGACCGACTTCTTGTTGCGGTTGGCGCAGAGATAGAAGGAATTGTTGTTGTTGGCCTTGCCTTCGGGATCGCTGAGGTAAGGCGGGCCGAAGGCGCGCGCTTCGTCGCCGGTGCCCGGCCGCTCGATCTTGATCACCTCGGCGCCGAGATCGCCCAGCATCTGGGCCGACAAAGGCCCAGCAAGCACGCGCGTGAGGTCAAGGATCTTGATGCCTGAGAGCGGCAGGGCCGACATGTCGATTTCCTCCAGGGAACTGAATCTTAGAGCTGATTTTGGCGCGGCGGCTCTGAGCGGCCGCGCTCCCCAGCGGATACACTATTTTGGCGCCTTGAGCACTGCACTGGCGGCATACGGCTATCCGCAGCTTCGGCAGCAAGCCAATTCCTGTCGGCAGCTTTCCGCGACGCGAATATTGCCTGATCGGCTCAGGTCACGGCTGCCGCCGCCACGCGCGGCCGCCGCCGGCCGAGCAGGATCAGGATCAATACCGTCGCGCAGGAGCAGACGAAGGTGAGACCGAGCGCGCCGCGGCTGCCGAATTGGGTGAGCAGGCCGACCAGGAGCGGCGGCGAGATCGCGGACGCCAGATTGAGCGGCAGCGCGATCATCGACATCGCCTTGGCGAACTCGGCCTGGTCGTAGAACACCAGCGGGATGGTCGCCCGCGCCACCGCCATCGCGCCGCTGCCGGCGCCATAGAGCAGGATGAAGACCGCGACCGCCCAGGTCGCGCCTTCGCTCAGCATCAAGAGCAGCATGGCGACGGGCAGCGCCGTGCCCGCGACGAGCCCGGTCGTGATCCCGTCCCATCGCCCGCCGCCAAGCAAATCCAGCCCGCGGGCGCTGACCTGGATCACGCCCAGCATCGAGCCGAACGCGAGGGCCTGCGCAGGCGTGAGCCCCTCCGCCCGCAACAGCTCGATCATGATGGCGCTGATGCCGAAATTGACGAAGGCGTTGAGCGTGATCGCGGCGACGACGAGGCCGAAAGTGCTCCTTGGAATCGCGGGCACATCGGCAGACTTAGCCGGCGTGCCGCCATCGTCCTTCGCAAGTCTCCGGCGCGGCGCCACGAATGCATAGAGCGGAAGCGACACGAGGATCAGCATGGCCGCGTAAACCAGGCACGTCCCCCGCCAGCCCAGGTGTCCGCTGAGGAACGACGTCGTCGGCCAGAAGATGCTGCTGGACAGGCCCGTCACCAGCATCAAGGCCCCGATCGCGTTCTTGGCCTGCCGCCCCGCGACCTCGTTCAGCATGATATAGGCGCCGGTCGACAGCGTGGCGCTGCCGGCGATGCCGAGGACGATCCAGGCGGCGAAATAGAGCACCGGCTCGCGCGCGAGAGACAGCAGCACGAAGCCGGGCGCGGTGACGACCGTGCCGACCATCATGACCGTCCGCGCGCCATGCCGCGCAAACGATTTGGCGAGCCACGGCGCGCACAGCCCCATCGAGACGTAGAGAACGGATGTCCCCGCGAACACCGCCGGCAGACTCATGCCGAGATCGGCGGCGAGATCGCGCCCGACGATGGCAGGAAGCCCGATCGTGCCCCATCCGACCAGCTGCGTGATGGCGAGCACCAGCAGGACCCCGATCAGCCCGCTGTCAGATTTCAAGAACCGCATTCCAAACGTTCGCCTGCCCGGCAGGCGCCGATCACGCCTGTGACACCTCTCTTAGCTGGAGACTCAGCGCACGGGAACGCCGGCCGCCGAATGGCAGAAGGCAGCCGGGAGCATGTCAGGAGGAGGCAGTAGCCTCTACCGCGCGATCCCGAGCAGGGATCGCGCCTCGGCGGCGGTCGCAACGCGGCGACCGTGGCGCGTGACAGCCTCGCAGGCGATGGTCACGAGCTCCGCATTGCTGGCGGCGAGGCGCGTCTTGTCGATCCTGATATTGTCCTCGAGCCCGGTCCGAACCGCGTCGGCGCCCCGCGCCAGCGCCCAGCCCATGACCTCGGCCTGGTGACGTCCGATCCCGGCCGCGGTCCAGGTCGCGTGCGGGATCAGCCGCCTGAGCTCTGCCAGCAGGATGTCGAGGACATGCTCGTCCGCCGGCATCGCGTTCTTGACGCCCATGACGAACTGCACGTGCGGACGTGTGTCGATCAGCCCCGCCTCGATCAGGCGGCGGGCACCATGGATATGAGACAGATCGAAGATCTCGATCTCCGGCCGGATGCCATTCGTCTGCATGCCGGTGGCGAGGGTCTCGACCAGGGCGGCGCTATTCTCATAAACAATCGTCGGGAAGTTCACCGATCCCGTGGACAACGAGGCCATGTCCGGCTTCAGATAAAGCGACGATCCGCGCGCCGAGGGATCGCGGCCCCGCCCGCCGGTCGAGAACTGGACGATCATGCCAGGACAATGCTTCCTGATCCCCTCCGCTACCTTCGCAAAACGTTCGGGATCGGACGACGGCGTCTCGTCATCATTGCGAACGTGGATGTGGGCAAGCGTGGCGCCGGCCTCGAAGGCCTCCTGCGTCGACTCGATCTGTTCGGACGGCAGAATCGGCACCGCCGGATTGTCCTTCTTGCGCGGAACGGAGCCGGTGATAGCGACAGCAACGACGACGGGGTTCATCCTGCAACCTCATGATGATCGCGCTCACGCGCACCAAGTTCGATCAGGCCCTGACATAGCGCGCAGAGCCCTGCCGCCGCAAACATCAATTGTCGCAGCGGCACGGCTTCCTTGCGTTCTCGTCAGGTCTGAACTGCGGCCACACCATTCGCGGCTTCCGCACGCTGCCGCTCATAGTCGGCTCGCGGCATCGGAACGGCCTTGGGATTGCCGAGATCGTCGATCTTGATCCGATAGGTTTCCCGGGCCGTGACGGCCGCCAGCGCCGCGATCACCGTGATGCCGAAGGCGATCGCGCCCACCGTCAAGGGAATGTTGGCCGAGCCGGGAGGCGCTACGATGGCGAACAGGGCTGGAAGCAAGGCGGTGATGGTCGTTCCGATGTTCTGCGAGATCGCCATCGCCGACACCCGTGTGCGGGTCGGAAACAGCTCCGGGTAAAAGCTCGGGAAGATCGCGTTATAGCCCTGATAGACGACGCCCCACATCAGGAGCGACAGCAGGATCGCCAGCGGCACGTTCCTGATGCTGATGGCATAGAGATAGCCAAAGGCGAGCAAGCCGGAGAGCAGCGCGCCCACGACGATCGGAGGCTTGCGCCCGATCTTGTCGGAGAGATTGCCGACGAAGGGAATAACGAACACGGCCAGCATGTTTCCGAGGACCGGGATCCACAGATAAACGTCCTTGGCAAAGCCGATGCCGTAGGCCGGCTGCACCGCGTAGGCCGCACCGAAGATGGTCGCGACAACCGGAATGACATTCATCAGCGCCATGCAGATGACCCTGAGCATGTCGGGCCAGTTCAGCTTGATGGCCTGAACGATGGGCGCCCGCGGCGTTTCTCCCCGCTCGCCCTCTCGCTCAAAGGCGGGGGTCTCGTCGACTTCGCGGCGAATGATGTAGCCCGCGACGATGACGAAGAAGCTGAGCAGGAAGGGAATCCGCCAGCCCCAGCTGTTGAAGGCGTCGGTCGGCATATAGGCCGCCAGCGGCAGGAAGACCGCAGCTGCGAGAATCTGTCCGGCCTGCACGCCCTGAAGGGCGAAGCTTGCATAGAAGCCGCGTCGACCGAACGGCGCATGCTCGAGAATCATCGAGCTTGCGCCGGAGATTTCGCCGGCAACGGCAAATCCCTGCACGAGGCGCAGCATGACGAGCAGGATCGGCGCCAGGATGCCGACCTGCTGATAGGTCGGCAGGATGCCCACCGCCATGGTCGAGATGCCCATCAGGAACATGCAGAGGATGAGAACCGTCTTGCGGCCATGGGTATCGCCCCAATGTCCGAGCACGAAGGCGCCGATTGGCCGGGCCACATATCCAACGCCATAGGTCGCCAGCGATGCGACGATCGCGACCGTGGGATTGTCCGACGGGAAGAAGATTTGCGGGAAGATCAGCGACGCAGCGGTCGCGTAGATGAAGAAGTCATAATATTCGAGAGCCGACCCGATCCAGCCGCTGGCAGCAGCCTTTCTGGACTGACTCATGTCGTGGATCGCGCGCGTGGTACCCATCACAAAAGCTCCTCCCGATCTGTTCGTTTGATGCGTCCCGTTGGCGGGCTTCGCTGGACAATTGGACAGCAATCCCCGGGCGCTCTGCGGAACTCCGCGAGCGCTTGGCACTGCCGGTCGGTGTCTTGAGTGAAGAGACAGTAGGCTTTCGCCGGGCTAACACAATTACCCAGTTATGCGATAAACCTAACATGATGTTATCTGGGCTAAAGGGCCGAGCCGACCCATCCTGCACGCTGACCGACGGCTCGGCATGCCGCCGCGGAATTCATTCCGGCGGATTGAACGTCCGCACGAAATACACGGGCTCGCTGCCCTTCTTCAGGCGGTAGAGTTGCGCCGGGCGGTTCGGGCCGCGCCGCATCTTCGCGACCGGCTCGATCATGTCGGCCGACAGGATGCGGGTGCGGAAGGCGCTCTTCTCCAGCGGGCGGTCGAGCACGATCTCGTAGACGCGCTGCAAATCCGGCAGCGTGAATTCCGGCGGCATCAGATAGGCCGGCAGCGAGGTGTATTCCACCTTGTTGCGCAGGCGCTGGATCGCGGTTGCGAGGATGTCGCCGTGATCGAAGGCGAGCTTGTCCTTGAGCCTGCCCCCTCGAATTGGAAACCAGTGCGCATCGTTCGCCAGCACGCTTGCGTCCGCCGGGATCAGCGCGAAATAGGCGTGCGTCGCCGACCAGCCGCGCGGATCGCGCGTCGCGCTTCCCCAGCTTCCGAGTTGCTCCAGATAAGGGCTGGTGACCCCGGTCTTCTCCTTCAGCTTGCGGGCCGCGCAAGCCGCGAGGTCGCGGTCCTTCGTGACGTCCACGAAGCCGCCCGGCAGCGCCAAGCTGAGCGGAAACGGCTCGCCCTCGCCGGCCGGGCGCTGCATCAGCAGCACCTGAAGGCTGTCGTCGAGGATCGTAAAGATCACGACATCGACCGTGGTCAGGGGGCGCGGAAAGTCCAATTCTCCAGACTTTCCAAGGCCCTTGCCAAGGCCCTTGCCAAGGTCCTTGCTCCGCCCCTCACCTGCCATCGCCAATCTCCCCTGTTCGGTCTTGACAGTAGCATAGTTAGTTGTACAGTCCAACTTACTTAGTTGCCCAGACACACTTATTGCAGCCGTTGGAGAAACACATGTTCGGCGTCAGGTTCATCAAGGCCCAGCCCACCACCTATCTGATGAAGTATCGCGCCGGCGCGATCGTCGCCGAGGGTGCTGGTCTTTCCGCGCTGTATTACGCGCCGGTGACCATGCTGGTCGCGGTGCCCATCGGCAGCCGCGACGCCTCGTTCATCTTCGAGCAGACCGCGCGCGACTTTCAGACGCTGACCGTGCAGGGCCAGGTGACTTATCGCGTCAGCGACCCGAAGAAGGCGGCCTCGATGCTCGACTTCACCCTGAAGGCTGACGGCAAGACCTATGCGAGCGACGATCCGGAAAAGCTGCCGGAACGCATCCTCGGCACGGTCGAGGTCCTCGCCCAGCAAGCGGTGAAGGAACTGACGCTGAGGGACGCGTTGCAGGCGTCCGACCGCATCGCCGACATCATCGCGGGCGGCTTGAGGGCGCGCGCCGACATCGCAGCTCTCGGCCTCGAAATCCTCGGCGTGTCGATCCGCGGCATCAAGCCGACGCCGGACACCGCGAAGGCGCTGGAGGCGCAAGCGCGCGAAGCGATCCTGAAGAACGCGGACGAAGCGATCTTCGCCCGGCGCAACTTCGCCGTCGAGCAGGAACGCGCCATTCGCGAGAGCGAGCTCGACACCGAGATCGCGGTCGAGCAGAAGAAGCGGTCAATTCGCGAGACCCAGATGGACGCCGAGGCGAGCGTTGCGGCAAAGCGCAATGAGCTGCGCGAGGCCGGCATGGCCGCGGACATCGTGCTGGAAGGCAAGCGCAAGGATTTCGTCGGCCTCAATGCCGAGAATACCAGGACGCTGGCCGACGCCGAGGCCTATCGCGTCGGCGCGCTGATGAAGATCTTCGAGGGCGTCGACACCCGCGTGATCCAGGCGCTTGCCGCTGCCGGCATGCAGCCGGGTCAGCTGATCGCACAAGCCTTCTCCGGCATTGCCGAGAAGGCCGAGAAGATCGGCCAGCTCAACGTCTCGCCGGACCTGCTCAGCCAGTTGATGGAGAAGCCGAAGCCGACGGAGGCCGCCAATGCCCGCCGCCAATGACCGCAAGGTGGTGCTGGTGACGCGCAAGACCAGGCTGGAGGACCTGATCGCGCGCCACCTGACGGCGGCACAGGCGCGCTTCTATGTCGAACATCTCGGCGCCGACTTCTCCGACTATGAGCGCGAGCACGAGATCTATCGTGCCCAGCGTCACACGACGCTGCAAGTGCTGGAGCAATGGGGGCGCTATCAGGTCATCGACCGCGGCTTCCTGCCGAACTTCCTCTTCGGGCCTGATGACATCGTCGTCGCGCTCGGCCAGGACGGCGTCGTCGCCAACACGATGAAATATCTCGATGACCATCCGCTGATCGGGCTCAATCCGGATCCCGCGCGCCACGACGGCATCCTCCTGCCCTTCGCGCCGCGCGACCTCGCCAAGCTCCTGCCGGAGGTCGCCACTGAGAAGCGCGACAGCCAGGCCGTGACGATGGCGGAAGCACGGCTCAACGATGGCCAGGTGCTCTATGCCGTCAATGATTTGTTCATCGGCGCACGGACGCATGTCTCCGCGATCTACGAGATTGCCGCCGGCGGGGCGACGGAACGGCAATCTTCAAGCGGACTGATCGTCTCGACCGGCCTCGGATCGACCGCCTGGTTCAAAAGCATCGTCACGGGCTCGCTGGCCATTGCCGGCAGTCTTGTTGGGCAGCCTCCCCCGCTGACCGGTTACGAGGCCCTGCCCTGGGACGCGCCAGAGCTGCGCTTCGCGGTGCGCGAGCCCTTCCCGAGCCGCCATTCGCAGACCCATCTCGTCTGCGGCCGGCTCGCCTCGGCGGACCAGTTGCGCATACGCTCGCTGATGGCGGAAAACGGCGTCATCTTCAGCGACGGCATTGAAGCCGACCGTCTCGACTTCAACGCGGGTGCCGAGGTTGCGATCGGGATCGCCGCGCGGCGCGGACGGTTGATCGTCTGATCATGTGAGGCCGCCGAGCCGCCTCACGCGGTGTGGCCGGGATCGACGTGCTTCGGCGTCTTCTTGTCGCGCTGCGGCGTCATCTTGGCCGGATCAGGCGCACCGGGCACGCCGCGGGGACCCAGCTGCTCGCGCTGGATGTCGTCCTCGGAGCGGGATGGCTCGACGCCGTTCGGCTCACGCGGCTTGGTCATCGCGTCTTCCTTCTCAAGCGTTGTCCTGGACGCCGAGCGCGTTGCCTCCGGCTTCGCGGCCGGGCACGCTGACCTGGACTTCATGGCCCTCACGCAGCGCGAGGGATGCGGCGGCGACCGCCGATTCGAATGCAGCTTCCTTGGTGGCGTATGTGTTCTTGACGTCGCCGTCGTGCAGCACGCCCCATTCGTCCCTCACCGGCACGATGGCATATTGAGCAAGGCCCATTGTCCAACTCCTGGCTTTGAGTTTCAGAATTTGGCTTTCACCGTCTGTCCGATAACGCGCCCGCGGGCCTATCGTTGCGTCAGCTGCGGATGCGCAGCGCTGACGCGCCACACCGTGTTGCCGCTGTCGTCCGCGACCAGCAGCGCGCCAGTCTTGTCGATGGCGACGCCGACGGGACGGCCACGCGCCTGGTTGTCGCTGTTCAAAAAGCCCGTCACGACGTCCTGCGCCGGTCCGCTCGGCTTGCCCTCGATAAACGGCACGAACACGACCTTGTAGCCGTTGAGCACCTTCCTGTTCCAGCTGCCATGCTCGCCGACGAAGGCGCCGCCACGATAGGCGGCCGGCAGGCCGGAGCCGGTGTTGAAGACGAGCCCGAGCGGGGCGACATGCGAGCTCAGGGCATAATCCGGTACGATCGCCTTGGCGACGAGATCCGGTCGCTGCGGCTTGACGCGGGGATCGACGTGCTGGCCGTAATAGCTATAGGGCCAGCCGTAAAAGCCGCCGTCCTTCACCGAGGTCATGTAGTCAGGGACGAGATCGGGACCGAGCTCGTCGCGCTCGTTCACCACCGTCCACAACGCGCCGGTCTGCGGCTCGAAGCTGAGCCCGTTGGGATTGCGCAGGCCGCTTGCGAACACGCGCCAGCGGCCGCTGGCACGATCGACCTCGAGGATCGCGGCGCGGTTGTGCTCGGCCTCCATGCCGTTCTCGGTGATGTTGCTGTTGGAGCCGACGCGAGCCGTCGGGGCTCGCGACCAGGCTCTTGGTCCAGTGATGGTTGATCGGCCCACCCGGCAGCGGCGTCAGCACCGTGCCCGGCGCGGTGATCTTGGTGTCGCCTTCCGTGTAGGGATATTTGACGATCGCATCGGCGTTGGCGACATAGAGGTCGTTGCCAACCAGAGCGATGCCAAACGGCGAGTTGAGATGGTCGAGGAAGACGCTTTGCGTATCCGGCACGCCGTCGCCATTGCTGTCGCGCAGCAGCATGATGCGGTTGCCCGGCCCGGTGTCATTGCCGCCCGAGGTCGCCCAGGACTCGATATAGCCCATGACGATCTCCTTGGGACGCTTGATCGCGCCTCCCTTCGGCGCCTTGGATTCCGCCACCAGCACGTCGCCATTGGGCAGCACATAGAGGAACCGCGGATGCTGCAGGCCGGTCGCGAAGGCCTTGACCTGCAGGCCCTCAGCCACAGCCGGCGTCTCGTTCTTCTTCCAGCCGACGATGCGCGCGATGTGGACCGGCGGCAGCAAATATTGCTGGATGTCGGGAAGTTTTGGGTTGGCGCCGATCTGCGCCTTGGGGTCGCCGCTGCCGTCGTCGCAGCCAGCCAGCAACAGCAGCGGCGAGAACACCAGCGCCCGGGCAAGCTTCGATATCATCGTGCAACTCCTACGCCGTGGCGATAGACCATGGCCCAGCCGAGCCAGCCGGTGACGGGCAGGATCAGCACCATGATCACGGACAGAACGAGCCCGGTCGGCCACACCGAGGTCCAGGCATCGCGGGTGTGGATCAGCGCGTTGACGACGGCGAGGATCAGCGCCAGTGCATTTCCGATCAGATGCGGCCAGGCCGGCGTTTGCGCCCGCACCAGGCGGTTGCCGAGGAAATCAATCAGGCCCGCGATCGCCGCCAGCACGCCGAAGACGACGCCAGCGAGCAGAAGCCAGGCGGAAAAATTCGCCCACATGATCTCGGCGCTGGCGACATAGGCGATGTCGGTCAAGAGCGCCCCGACGAAGCATGCGATCGGGATCGGCACCAGCATCGGATGAACAGGATGACCCGCGATCTGCGCGGTGGTGCGCACGCGCATGTCGTCTTGCACGGTCGGCCTCGTGTGATTTTCGGTCCTGCCCGACCGGCCAACTCGTGCGTCGTGCGATGGTTCCTAGGGGATCCCCGCCGCCTCGTTCCGACGCGCGCGGATGGCATTCATCGCCGTAGCGATATCAGCGATCTCACGGGCTACGATGGCCTTAGATGCGCGCCAGACCCAGCTTTTCGCGGACCTCGTCATCCTCGATCACCTGATCGAGGCGCGCATTCTTGTCGGCTTCCAAATCTTCCGCGATCGTCTCGAGGGTTCGAAATGCGTCGCCAGCGCTCGCGGCCGTTTCGAGGTGAGCGATCGACTGACCGTTCACCGAGAGGTCGGCCTCGCCCCAGGACGTAGTGTCGATCTCCAGGCGATCGCCGCCGGCCTTGGCGATGAAGTGCTGGACGGTGGATTTGGAGGTCGGCAGGGAGAGGTCCGGCGTCCAATCGATCGGCTTGTTGGTCATGTGTATGTCCCGAAGTTGCGACCAATGGATAGACCATCCGGCGCGGGGGACATTGACCTGGATCAGGCCGCGACCGGGCCGTCCTTGTTCTGCGGGCTGAGGTTAATATTCTCGATGCTTTCTTTCGGGGGTATCGAATGAAATTGATATGTCCGTGGCGGTGTGCCTGACGCTGGCATTGTGCACGACCGCTCACAGCCATCCTGTGGCGAGTTGCGCAGGCAAGTTCGTCGGCACCTGGATTCACCAAGAGCCTCGTGCGGAGCGACTGAGGTGGACCACTACTCTGGAGGCGTGGCCGCAAGGCCGCGTCTCGAAGGAATATTAGGCCGCACTCAGGAGCAGCGCGCAAATGCCGAGGACAACGGTCTGAGCCGCGGCCGCTCCGAAGGTCACGATCTTGATCGTCGTCGCCAGACGCATCAGGTTGAATTTGGTGTCACTCACGTCATGGCGCAGGAGGCTCTGCGCGATCATGGCGTCTTCCACGAAATCGCTGATGATATAGGCGGCCGGCACGATGCAGACCGCGACACAATACCACCAATTGGCCGGGTCAGGCCATGTCAGCGCCGCGGCGAGCCATAGCGAGCCAGTGACGAAAAACCCTCCGACAAGAAAAATGTAGATGACATCCAGAAGCATGATGCATCGAGCATAGGGCCTGCGGAAGGGACCATTGGTGGGCGACCGCAGCCACTGCTCAAGCGATCTCCGGGTGAGCGCCTCGCCGGTCGATGGAATAGGTCCTGGGCGTTCGAGGAAGCGAGCGCTCACATCGGCGCCGAACCTGCTCGAAATCATGGCCACGATGAACGGCCAGATGATGGCCGCCGCAGCGAACGTGATTGCGTACATCGTTCCTCCCGAAATTCGCTTAGGTGACCGATACCCCTCTCAGCGACGTGGCCGGTTCAGGGCCTTCGACGTCTGATCAGCACTTGGCTGGCAATCGCCCCGCCGAACTCCGCACATCTCGACGCGCCTGAACTCGCCGGAAAAATACGGCTCCAAACCGAGCGGCTGCGCAGCGATGATGGTGTCTTCATCGTCTCCAAACCTGCCGACGCAAACTTGTCGCAGCATCGCGGTCGTCAAACCCTTGGCGCCCCTGAAATTGGCCCGGCTGACCGTGGCGCCGCACAGATTGGCGCCGGTCAGATCTGCGTTCCTGAAATCGGCGCCTCCCAGGGAGGCATTTTCGAAGTTGACGCCGCGGAGATCGGCGTTGCGCAAATCGGTGATGAAGCAGCGATAGGTCTGCCAGACGTCCAATTTAGGAGATGCGTTGGTCTTTCTTTCCTTTTTCTTCTTCGGAGCCGGATCGGTTTCATCGAAGCCGATGCTCTCGGCGGTGAACCGCGTCTTCTCAAATTGCTTCGGTCTCTCGGATTCCTTCCACAACCATCCCGAACTAGCCGGCGAGCCTGGGACATCCCAGTCGGCCAGACTTGCGCCACCGAGATCAGCACCAAAAAGATTGGCGTATCGTAAGCTGACCCGACGCAGCTGGGCTTGCGTCATCACCGAACAAGAAAGGTCGAGCCCGCTAAGATCGAAATTGTCCAATCCGAGATTGGCCAGATTCAAGCGCCTGTCACCGGCACACAACCTGCCGCTGGGTAAACTGCGGACCCTCGATAGCACACCACCGCCGAGTTGCCGGATGGCGGCCTGAGCAGCAGGTGGCGGCTCCTCGCGGCGCTCGACGACCGGCCTTGGCCGGGTCGGATCTCCCGCGTCGCAAGTCCCGGATTCCTGCATCCGGTTGGCCTTCGTTCCATCGACGACGACGCTTTCCAGAATTGTGATAGCCTGCTGCCCGAAAGCGCCGGGGCTCTCCGAGACAAGGCTGGTGATCCGCTGCGCGGCCACCTGTGCATAGGGTTTGTCCGGGGCGTCAACCAGGCTCCGGGTCGCCTCCGCAAATTGCTGGCCCCGCTCGTGATCCAGACGAAGCCTGTAGTCTGCATTCCACTGATTGCTCGTCAACCAGAGCTGGACGGCACCGGCAATGAAGGTCGCGACGAGTCCCAGCCCGGTCAGGACCTGATAGTTCGTCTGGCGCAGGCGATCCTGAACCTCCAACTGCTTGATCTGATCGGCATCGAAGTGAAGCAGGACCTGCGCGCGCGGCGTTGCCCACCAGAACCAGAAAAACGCCCCGAGCAGGAAAATCGCAATGAAGACCAGCGGCACGATCAAGTAAAACATGACTAAGCTCCGCTCGCGGTTACCCGACTCTTTGCAGCCCTTGCCTCATCAACACCGTCGCCAGCAGGAGCGGCGTCGACATGGCATTCCAGTCCACGACGGCAACATCGCCGTTCAGCTGAACCAACTGCTGGAGGGCCGACATGAGGTTCCGCGGGGCGTATGTCGCGTCAACGCCGCCGATCCCGACGGATAGACCCAGGCGCTCGATGGCGCTGACGTGGATCGCCTCTCCGATCGGCTTGGCGTGCCGGTCGAAGCAGACGTTTCGTTCGAGCGGTCTGGGCGCAACGGGTACGGGCAGATTTCCGATCGACCGGTAGACATAGGGCATGAAACGATACAGCCCCTGACGAGGTTCGTGCTGGGGCGCCGTGATACAATCAGGAGCGAGTGCTGGCGGCGGATCCAACGGGAAGTCGTCGCCGGCAATCTGGCGAACGCGCTTGATCATCCAATCCAGAGTGATGTCTTCGAGCTGATGCGGCCCGGACCGCACATATCCGCCGCCGACGTCGGCATGGGCCCCCGCGAACCACACCTGCTCCACGTTTGCTGGCCGTGCGGTGAAGGGCAATCGCCGCCAGAGAGTGGCTTCGAAAGCCTCCCGATGTTCGTCGATCGCCAGCGCCTGCAGGTTGTGCTCGCAGATCCCCGACAGACCGACGTCATGGAAGCCGTACAGGTCGCGATTTTCTTTCCAGAACGCATTCAGCGGTATCCCCAGGGCGCCCACGGTGTCGAACACGCCGAGCAACTTGACTGGAATGCTGTTCGGACCTGACGAAATCTTTCTGACGAGTATCTCGTCACAAGGGAGGCGGTTGGCCGGATGCGTGCGATAATGCGCCCACAGCCGCGACAAGGCCTTGGCGTCGAACTTATTGCGATAAATCAGACCGACGGCTGCCAGGCAGCCCACCAACGACCGGGCGGTGTATGAGCCGCGCGAGAAGCCGAAGATGAAAATCTCGTCTCCCCGGTCGTAGTGCTGGGCCAGAAAAGTGTAGGCACGGCGAACGTTTTCCGACAGGCCTGCGCCAAGGGCACCACCGCTGAACCGATCCAGAAAACCGCTGGTTCCTACCCCTCGCTCGTAGAGGATGACGTTGTCCCGGCCGCCCGGCTTGCCGCCCTTCAGGACGAATGTCTGCTGAGGCACGGCAGCGGAACTCGTGACGTCGCTCGTGGCGCGCGAATGCGCGTTGGAGAGATGCTCTGCAATTCTCTGCCTGAGGCGAACGATGTTGGTGTCGGCCCCGCCGTCATCGGCGTCGTTCCAGGTGCCGTCCAGCAGCAAGATGATCCGCTTCGCCACCCCAGCCCCCCAGCCTCATGGCACGCTCCGGCAGAACTCGATCAATCTAGCGAGATCGTGTCCCCTGCCCGCAACTTGAGGATGCTACACTTCCTCCGAGGATGTCCAGCCGGTTCGCTGTCAGCGCACAGCGAGTGCCAACGAACATTCGAAACGCGTCACTTGCAGGGGGATCGAGCAGATGCGCTCAGGGACATTCTGGCGCGGCACGTTTTGGAGCGGGTGAAGGGAATCGAACCCTCGTATTCAGCTTGGAAGGCTGCTGCTCTACCATTGAGCTACACCCGCGTTACGGGCTCCCTAACACGGCCGGGCGGCGGTCTCAACTGTTCAGGCGGTCGCTTTCCGGCCGTCCTGAGCCGTTGCGAATCGCGCCCGGTTCCTGCGGACCCGCCGCCCCTTAACAGCGGCGGCAATGCCCCCTATATTGAAATCTTCCGAAACCAACGAAAGGAGGTGATCCAGTGTCTTTTACCAAGCGCTGTCACCTCGCTGGGATCGCCCGCTAAGCTCTAGATAAAGGCTTGGCATCGGGGCGCTCTCAGCCCTGGACCAGCGAGCAAGAATCGGGCGCGACGGGGCTTCCCCGCCGCGCCTTTTTCGTCCGGGAGCGCGCTTCAACCCGGCGGCTCGCCGGCAAGCACCTCGCGAATCTTCTGCGACAGCTCCGACTTCCGGTAGGGCTTCTTGAGCAGCGCCACGCCGGAATCGAGATGTCCTTCGTGGATCATGGCGTTGTCGGTGTAGCCGGAGGTATAGAGCACCCTTGCCCCCGGCCGGCGGAGCCGGATCGCGTCGGCCAATTCCCGCCCGTTCATGCCCCCGGGCATGATGATGTCCGTGAACAGCAGATCGAATTTGGCGCCCTGGTCGACCAGCGCCAGTGCGGACGCGCCGTCGCCGGCCACCAGCGTGCGATAGCCGAGGCTGCCGAGCCGGGCGATGACATAGCCCTGCACCAGGGGATCGTCCTCGACCACGAGGATCGTTTCATGTCCGCGTGCCGTGTCGAGCGCCTGGACCGGCGCGGTCCTGGCCGGCGCCTCGCCCTTCGATCGCGGCAGGAACAGCCGCATCACGGTGCCGCGCCCCTCCTCGCTCTCGACGGCGACCGTGCCGCCGGTCTGCTTGGCAAAGCCGTAGACCATGCTGAGCCCGAGGCCGGTGCCGCGACCGACGCCCTTGGTGGTGAAGAACGGCTCGAACACGCGCTCGCGGATGTCGGCGGGGATGCCGTGGCCGGTGTCGCCGACCGCGACCATCACGAAGGCGCCGCGAACGGCATCGCCATCGCCGGCAACGCCGGTGTCGTCGAGCTCGCGGTTCGCGGTCTCGATCGTGAGCTTGCCCCCGCCCGGCATTGCGTCGCGCGCGTTGACGGCGAGATTGACGATCGCCGAGGAGAGCTGCGAGGGATCGGCCATCGCGGACCAGGCGTCATCGGCGAGTCGGGTCACGATCTCGATATGGGCGCCGAGGATCGGCCTCAGCAACTTCGTAGACTCGAGCACGAGGGCGTTGACGTCGATCTCGCGCGGCTCCAGCGGCTGGCGGCGCGCGAAGGTCAGCAGCTGCGAGGTGATCTCCGCACCGCGCGCGGCCGCATCGTCGATCAGCTGCGCGATCGCGGCGAATTCGGGCTTGTCCGCAAGTCCTTCCTGGATGATCTCGATGGTGCCGGTGATGACCGTGAGCACGTTGTTGAAATCGTGCGCGACGCCGCCGGTGAGCTGGCCGATCGCGTCCATCTTCTGGGATTGACGTAAGCGCTCCTCGGTTTCGTGCTGCTTGGTGAGATCGGTCGCGGAGCCGCGATAGCCCATGAAGCGTCCGTCGGCGGCGAAGATCGGCTGGCCGTTGACGCTGAAATGATGCATCCGCCCGGCGGTGTCGCGGCCGCGATATTCGAACTTCCGGAACGGCTCGTGGCGGTCCAGCATCGCCATGTGCGCGCGCCATTTCTCGGGCTCGGCGTCGCGGCCGAACGCGGCATCGGCGCGGCGCTTGCCGATCAGCGCCTTGCTGTCCATGCTGAAGGCACCGGCCCGGTCGGAAATGTAGGTGAACCGATGGTCTGGTCCGGTCTCCCAGAACCAGTCGGACGCGGTCTCGGCATAGTCGCGGAAACGCTGCTCGCTCGCACGCGCGTCCTCTTCGGCGCGCTGGCGGATGGTCAGGTCGCGCTCGAGATTTGCATTGGCCTCGCGCAGCTCGCCATAGGCCCGCTGGAGGTTCGCGCACATGGCGTTGAAGGCGTCGATCACCTTGTCCAGCTCGTCGGCATCGTAGGGCGGCCGGCGCTCCAGGCGCAAAGGCGGCGGCGGCCACGCCAGGCTGTATTTGCTGACGAACTCGGCGATGGCGACCAGATGCCGCGTCACCAGCAGATGGAACATGTAGATGATGAACAGCGAGACGAGAAACGTCTTGGCCGCCTGGCTTGCCAGGATGACCAGCGCGCGGTTCAGCAGATGTTGATAGACATCGGTCAGCGTCGCCTCGACATGGAGCACGCCGATCTCGCGTGCGGTCCCCTGCACGATGGTGTTCAGCGGATAGTCGCGCGTCACCACCGAGCGGGTGCTCGGCTCGCCGACTGCGAGACGGATCGGATTGGGACGATCGGCAATCTCGCGCACCTCGGCGGCGCGGATGTCGGGCAGCCGCAGGATACCGTCGAGCTGGAGCTTGAGCTGGTTCTGGTCGAGATTCCACAGGCTCTCGCCGAGACTGCCGGTGGTGCTGCGGCCGATCTCCTCGAGCCTGGTCTCGATGAGGCCGACCTCGCGATCATAATCGAGATAGAGCTGGAGCGCCGTCAATGTCAGCGTCACGACCGAAGAGAACAGCAGCACGGCTGCGAGCAGGCGCGGCCCGACGCCGCTGCGCGACCAGTTGAAGAGCCGGGACAGCAGCGCGGCGAACATCGAAGGCGCGAGCGCGGTGCCGATCAAATCCTGCTTCGCAGCCGCCGGTGCAACGGCGCGGCCGCGCTTGGAGTCCTCGTCACCAGCCTTGACCATGCACCACATCCCCGGAAATGGCGGCACGCTGCGGCCGAGCGGTCGCAGCCTCGAGCATTTCGATCGTCGAGACTTCCCCGTCCCGCGATGCGCGCGGCGATCCCGTCGGCCGATTTTCTGTCAACCCCTGGGCGGCTTGAGGTCGGCGGGGTCATATCTTGCGTCCGGCAGCAGGATTGTCGCGCAAACTACCACTTCGCGTGGTAGAATGACATCGGTGAAAGTCCGGAAGTCGCCTGCACCTCGGGCGGGCAGTGTCGCTATGGCCACGCGCAGGCGCCATCTCCGGTAGATCGGGCGGACATCGGAAATCCAGCGATAGCATCGGGCAACGAGGAGGCGCGTCATGTGGCGGATTATCGTCGCCTGCCTGTCACTGCTTGCAAGCGGTCCATCGCAGGCGCAGGAGGTCATCCGGCTGGCGCGCATCGCCGACATCCCCGATCAATATGTCGGCGGCGAGATGCTGCGGGCCGTTTACGCCAGGCTGAACATCAAGCTGGAGTTCGAGGACGTCCCCGGCAAGCGTGCGCTCGCACTGTCGAGCGCCGGCGCGGTCGAGGCGAGATCCAGCGCATCGGAACGCTCTCGCGCGACTACCCGACGCTGGTCCAGGTCACGCCGGCGATCAACTATATCGAGCCTGCAGTGTTTGCGACCAAACTCCGGTTCGACGTCGCCGGCTGGGATTCGATCAGGGACTACAGCATCGGCATCGTCCGCGGCGTCGGCTCCTCGGAGGCCGGCACGCGCGGCATGGCCCGCGTTACGGCGACCACTGGCCTCGACAACATGGTCAGGATGCTCGATGCCGATCGTTTCGACGTGATGGTCACCGATCTCTTCAGCGGGCTCGCGGCGGTGCGGAAACTCAATCTGCAGGCCAGGATCCACCCGCTCTCGCCGCCGCTCCAGCGCATCCACATCTACCATTACCTGCACGAACGCCATCGCGACCTGGTGCCTGAGGTCGGCAAGGTGATCGCTCAGATGGAGGCGAGCGGCGAACTGGCGGCGCTGCGCGAGGCCCTGGTCAAACAGGTCTTGAACGGCCCGTAACGGGCCGCCAGCTCAGCCCGCGCGAAGCCGCTCGCGCAAGGCGACGGCGGCAATCAGCATGCCGACGCACCAGGCCACGACTGCGCGGTGAGGCTCCCCGCCGAGCAGCACCGTGAAGATGCTCGTCAGCAGGCACGGCACGATGACCTTGCCCGTCCGGCTCGTCAGCGCGAGCAGGAACGGCATCGCCGCGATCGATATTTGCAGGACGTCCATATGGGACATCGGGCGCGAGGCTTCAGAAGCCGCAAACGCCGAGCGCGCGCGGACGCTTGCCGCGCCGGCTTTCGACGATGCGCTCGCCGCCATTCTCGGCCGAACTGCCGTAATAGCGGTGATGGCCGCTTTGGTCGTGCAGATCGGCCGTCTGAGATTGTCCGGCCCGACGTGCGTCGCAGATGATCTTGATGTGACCCGACATTGCCGCCTCCAGCAGAAATCTTGTTGTTGTGGTCATCAGTCGCGACCACTTCCGGCGGCGTTCACACGGCAACGCCGCAATCGGGTTTCAGGACGGTTTCGTCGCGGCATGGCTACGCAATATTTTGTGCTTGAATTCTTGTTTGGGGATTGTCGGCATCGCCCGCGGTGCT
The DNA here is from genome assembly GCF_013408065.1 of Bradyrhizobium sp. IAR9. Classification (NCBI taxonomy): domain Bacteria; kingdom Pseudomonadati; phylum Pseudomonadota; class Alphaproteobacteria; order Hyphomicrobiales; family Nitrobacteraceae; genus Bradyrhizobium; species Bradyrhizobium sp. IAR9. The sequence goes on along the minus strand of NZ_JACBZW010000005.1, from coordinate 510,466 downwards.
ACGTCCTTTGGGATCGGTGCAGAAAAACAACGAGGTGACGATGCTGTACGCCATCCTGGCCTACCACGTGGAAGACGAGATCCTGTCCTGGACGCCTGAGCAGGACGCCGCGGTCGTGGCCAAGGTCATCGAGGTTCAGGCCCCCTTGCGGGCCAGCGGGCAGTTCGGGCCGGCCGCCCGTCTGGATGAGACCCGAAAGGCCCGCACCTTGCGCGGCCCCGGCGCGGGCATGGTGCTGGACGGCCCGTTTGCCGAGACCAAGGAGCAGCTTCTGGGCTTCCACCTGATGGAATGTGCCACCGAGGAGGAGGCGATCGCGGCGGCGCGGAAGCTGCGAGCGGTCAATCCGACTGCGGTCTACGAAATCCGCCCGGTCAAGCTTTACGTGCCGGCCGATGGGTTCGGCGCGACGTCCGGGTGAGGCACGGCCTCACGCCCCCGGCCCCGTCCGCGCACCGTAGAAGCGCTGGATCAGGAGCCCGCCGAAGGCGATGAACCAGACAAAGGGCGCGACGTGGGGGGCGAATGCCGCCACGATCGTGCCCGGAATGAACACCAGAAGCGGAAACAGCGAGGCCATGATCTCGTAGCGCCAGCTGCCAAGGATGGTCCACCACAGCCAGGCATTGAGACCGGCGATCGCGGTCAGGTGCAGGCCGTAGAGCACCGCAACCGCACTGCTCATGCTGTAATTGGTGTAGAGGCCGTTGGTGACAGGCAGCAGCACGATCGAGAGCAGGAAGAACAGGTTCAGGATCACCGCGCCGCGGCTGCCGACCGGCTGGCGCGCCAGCCGCCGGTGATGGCTGATCCAGAACACCCCGGCGATGATGAAGCTGAGTGCGAAGCCGGCGAGCTTGCCGGAATAGACATGGGCAAGATCGCTCCAGGCGGGCGCGCTGGTGAACACCGCGGCCTTGGGCAGGTCGTAGGCCAAAAGCGTCATGGCGACACCGAAAATGGTGTTGCTGAGCGATTCCAGCCGCCGCATCTCGAACTGGTCGGATTTGAGCTCGGTCATGCCGGGGGCGCTTTTCGGGAGGGAACCTTGGGTCGTCTTTCCCCCTAAATCCTAAACCCGGTCCCGTCCAGACGCATTGCGATTCGCGACGGGATCGCCGACTCTCGCCCTTTCACCGGGGCGATTCGTGGCGACATATCTGGACACGCTCAATGCGGAGCAGCGCCGCGCCGTCGAGCATGGCGTGGCCGATGGCGCGACCGTGGGCGCTCCCCTGCTCGTCATTGCCGGCGCCGGCTCCGGCAAGACCAACACGCTGGCCCACCGCGTCGCGCATCTGATCGTCGCCGGCGCCGATCCGCGCCGCATCCTGCTGATGACGTTCTCCCGCCGCGCCGCGGCCGAGATGGCCGGCCGGGTCGAGCGCATCGCCCGCAAGGTGCTGGGCGAGAACAACGCCGCAATCATGCGCGATGCGCTGACCTGGGCCGGCACCTTCCATGGCATCGGCGCGCGGCTGCTGCGCGAATATGCCGAACGGATCGGCGTCGATCCCGCCTTCACCATCCACGACCGCGAGGATTCCGCCGACCTGATGAACCTGGTCCGGCACGAGCGCGGCCTGTCGAAGACCGAGAGCCGCTTTCCGGCCAAGGGCACCTGCCTGTCGATCTACTCGCGCTGCGTCAACGCCGAGATGGAGATCGAGAAGGTGCTGGGGGTGCACTATCCCTGGTGCGCGGGCTGGGCCGCCGAGCTGAAGGGCCTGTTCGCGGCCTATGTCGAGGCCAAGCAGGCCCAGCACGTGCTCGATTACGACGATCTGCTGCTGTACTGGTCGCAGATGATGAGCGATGGGTTGATCGCCGAGGAAATCGGCGGCCGCTTCGATCACGTTCTGGTCGACGAATACCAGGACACCAACCGCCTGCAATCTTCGATCCTCCTGGCGCTCAAGCCCGATGGACGCGGGCTCACCGTGGTCGGCGACGACGCCCAGTCGATCTATTCGTTCCGCGCCGCCACCGTGCGCAACATCCTGGATTTCCCGCAAAGCTTCTCGCCCCGCGCCGAGATGATCACGCTCGACCGCAACTACCGCTCGACACAGACCGTGCTGGCGGCGGCCAATGGCGTGATTGGACTTGCGCGCGAGCGCTTCACCAAGAATTTGTGGACCGACCGCACCGCCTCGCACAAGCCGCAGCTCGTCACCGTGCACGACGAGGCCGACCAGGCGCGCTACATCGTCGAACAGGTGCTGGCGAACCGCGAGCAAGGCGCGCTGCTCAAGCACCAGGCGGTGCTGTTCCGGACCTCCTCGCATTCCGGCCCGCTCGAGATCGAGCTGACCCGCCGCAACATTCCGTTCGTCAAGTTCGGCGGGCTGAAATTCCTCGACGCCGCGCACGTCAAGGACGTGCTGGCGCTGCTGCGCTTTGCCGAGAACCCGCGCGACCGTGTCGCCGGTTTCCGCATTTTGCATCTGTTGCCGGGCGTCGGCCCCGCGACCGCACAGCGCGTGCTCGACCAGATGGCGGAGAGCACCGATCCGCTTCACACGCTGGGCCAGCTCCCGGTACCCGCGCGCACGGGCGCGGACTGGACCGACTTCGTCCGCACCGTCGAGAACCTGCGCTATTCGGAATGGCCGGTCGATCTCGAACGCGTACGGCTCTGGTACGAGCCGCATCTCGATCGCCTCCACGAGGATTCCGAGACGCGCCGCGCCGATTTGATGCAGCTCGAGCAGATCGCGAGCGGCTATGCCTCGCGCGAGAAATTTTTGACCGAGCTCACGCTCGATCCGCCCGATGCGACCAGTGACAAATCCGGGCCGCCGCTGCGCGATGAGGATTATCTGATCCTGTCCACCATCCACTCCGCCAAGGGCCAGGAGTGGAAGTCGGTGTTCGTGCTCAACGTCGTCGACGGCTGCATGCCGTCCGATCTCGGCGCCGGCACCAGCGCCGAACTCGAAGAGGAGCGACGCCTGCTCTATGTCGCGATGACGCGCGCCAAGGACGATCTGCACCTCGTCGTTCCCCAGCGCTTCTTCGTCCACGGCCAGGCCGCCAAGGGCGACCGCCACGTCTACGCCTCGCGCACCCGCTTCATCCCGGAGCAGCTGGTCTACCTGTTCGAGCGCACCGCCTGGCCGAAGGCCGCAAGCGGTGCGGCCCGCACCGCCGCGCAGGGCCCGAAGGTCGACATCGGAGCAAAGATGCGGGGGATGTGGCGGTAGACGCAAGAGGCTCGTGTCGGGACCTGTCAGGATAATTGGAACAACAGAGGTCCGACATGAAAGCCGTCGTCGTCGAGCAATACGCGCCGATCGATCAGATCGAACTGAAGGACGTTCCGCCCCCGTCCATGGAGCCCGGACAATTGCGCATCCGCGTGGAAGCTGCCGGGATCGGCTTCGTCGACGGGTTGAAGATCGAGGGACGCTATCAGACCAGGGATCCCCTGCCCTTCGTTCCCGGGACGGAGTTCGCGGGCGTGGTGACGGACGCGCCCGGCACGCCCGGCGGCTATCAACCCGGAATGCGCGTGATGGGGATGACGCGCTCGGGCGCGCTTGCCGAGGAGATCGTCGTCAGGGCCGAAGCGCTCCATCCCCTGCCCGACGGCGTTGCGGCCGAAGTCGCCGCCTCGTTTCGCGCCAATTATCTGACTGCGCTCTATGCGCTCAGTGCACGCGCCATGCTGGCCGCAGGCGAGCAGCTGCTGGTGCTGGGCGCAGCTGGCGGCACCGGAATTGCGGCAGTGCAGATCGGCAAGCTGCTTGGCGCCCGTGTGATCGCAGCGGCATCGACACCGGACAAGCGCGCCTTCGCCCAACAACACGGCGCCGACGCTGTGATCGACTACACGCAGACCGGCTGGCGCGACACGCTGAAGGAATTGACGGGAGGACACGGCGCTGACGTGATCTTCGACCCGGTCGGAGGCGACGTCTCGGTGCAGGCCTTTCGCTCCATCGCCTGGCGCGGCCGTCATCTCGTGGTCGGTTTTGCCGCCGGCGCGATCCCGGCATTGCCGTTCAACCTGCCGCTGCTGAAGGGTGGCGCCCTGCACGGTGTCGACCTCGCGCAGATTCCCGTGCGCGAGCCCGAGGTGCAAAAGGGCCTGATGTCGCAGTTGACGGGCTGGCTTGCCGACGGCCAATTGAAACCGGTGGTCGGTCGCATCTTCGCGCTGGATGACTTCCGGGAGGCGTTCAGGACCATGCAGACGCGCGGAGCGCTCGGCAAGATGGTCGTGCGCATCTCGACATAGGACGCACAAACGGGCGAAGATGCCCGTGACGTGGCGCAACTACGCGTTCAGCCGGTCGAACTGGACCTTGCCGGCCTTCATCACCAGCGGAATATGCTCGCCCTGACCGAGCAGGCAAGCGACGTCGCTGAGCGGATTGCCGTCGACCACCAGCAGGTCCGCGATCGACTCGGGCGCGATACGGCCGAGCTTGCCCTCCATGCCGAGCACCTCGGCGCCGATCACCGTGGCGCTGGCGATCACCGCGCGCGGACCGAGAATCTCGGCGCGGATGCGGAATTCATCGCTCTGCAGGCGCTGCGACGGACCGAGCAAATCGCTGCCGAACCCCATCTTCACGCCGGCGTCGCGATAGATCGCGAGCGAACGGAGACCCGCGTCGCGGACGTCGGCGATCTTGGCGACGCTCTCGGGCGGCAGGCCGTATTGCTCGCCCTCATTGGCCAGCGCCTCATAGGTGACGAGCGTCGGCACCACATAGGCGCCCTTCTCGGCCATCAGGCGCGCGGTCTTGGCATCGACCAGATTGCCGTGCTCGATGGTGCGCACGCCGCAGCGAACCGCGCGTTCGATGGCCGCCGCGGTGTAGGCATGGGCGAGCACATAGGTCTGGCGCCCGCGCGCCTCCTCGACGATGGCGCGGATCTCGTCCTCGGAGTAGCCGAAGGCGCCGACCGGGTCGGTCGGTGACGCGACGCCGCCGGACGCCATGATCTTGATCTGGTCGGCGCCCATTTGCAGCTCCTCGCGCGCCGCCTTGCGCACGCCGTCGACGCCGTCGGCGACGCGCGCCAGCGCGCCGACCCGCACGCAACACGGACATGGCGCGTCGCTCGCGAGATAATCCGAACGTGCCCGCATGTCGCCATGCCCGCCGGTCTGGCTCAGCGCACGGCCGGAGACGAACAGCCGCGGGCCGTCGGTGAGACCGGTGTCGATCGCCTGCTTCAGCGCGTGGCCGGCACCACCGGCGTCGCGGACGGTGGTGAAGCCACGGCGCAGCATGCCGCGCAGCAGCAGCGTCGAGCGCAGCGTCACCAGCACATTCGGCATGTGCACCTGCTGCGACAGGTTGAGCTCGACCGCCACCGCATGGACATGCAGGTCGATCAGGCCGGGCATCAGCGTCTTGCCCTTCAGGTCGATGGTCCGGTCGGCGGTGACTTGAAGCGGCCGGTCCGAGACCTCCTTGATCACATTGTCCTCGACCAGCACGTGATGGCCTTCCAGCAAATCCGGCTGAAGCGGATCGAGCAGAGCGGCGTTCTTGAAGAGGGTGCGAGTCATGGTCGTTTCCTGTCCGGTCAGGACTGTGTGAGCAGCGCGGGCAATGCGAGCTGGGCGAACGGGAGACACGCGGCGACATCGTCCGCACCGTACCAGCCCGCTTCATGCAGCAGGTTGAGCGAGCCGAGCGTGCGTCCGCGCCAGCGCACGGGCATGTTGAGCACGCTCTCGCAGCCGAGTGAAGCGATCAGCTCGTGATCGGCGAAGACATTGCGCAGATCGTCGAGGCTGCGGCCGATATAGGCCTCGCCGCGGTCGAGCACGGCCTCGGTCCATGGTCCCGGCGCGAGGCGCTTGCGTCCGCCCGTCGGGTAAGGCCCGGGGAGATTGGAATAGATCCGCGCCGCTTCGCCGGTGTCGTCGTCATAAGTCAGGATCGTGAACAGCTTGTGCCCAATCGCCGATTTCAAGGCGTCGTCCAGTGCCGAGAACAGCGCCTCCGGCTGATCCACCCTGCCCTGCGCCGCCGCCACGGCGCCGAGCAGCGGATCGGCCCGGCGTGTCGTCTCCCTCATGCGACCTCGCCCGCGGCAATATCTTCCAGCGAACGGCCGCGCGTCGGCACGCCCATCACCACGACGGTGAGCGCTCCGATCAGCAGAACACTGGTGGTGATCCCGAACACGCCGGCAAAGCCGAAATTGGGATAGAGGTAGCCGACCAGGATCGGCGAGACGATCGCGCCGATGCGGCCGATCGCCGAGGCAAGGCCGGCGCCGGTGGTTCGCACCGGCGTCGGGAACACCTCTGCGGTATAGGCATAGACGCCGGCATAGGTGCCGTTCATGAAGAACGACAGCAGAATCCCCGCGACCATGATGTGCTGGTCGCTCTGCGCGAAGGCGAGTCCGAGCGCGCTGATGCCGCCGAGCACCATGTAGGACGCAATGGTGGCCTGCCGGCCGATGCGCTCGTTGAACCAGGCGGCGCTGAAATAGCCGGGGATCTGCGCGCAATAGATCGCGATCGAATAGGCGAAGCTCTTGGTGATGCTCATGCCGTTCTGGACCAGAAGGCCGGGGATCCAGACGAAGAAGGAATAATAGCTGAAGGTGATCGCAAGCCACATGATCCAGGTCATGACGGTGATGCGCGCCTGCCGGCCGTCGAGCAGCGCCGCGAAATTGGCAAGCAACGTGCCCCCGGCGACGGGCGGGCTGACTGAATCGACGACCGGCTGCGGCAGCACATGCCCCTGGCGCGCGAAGCCGGCTTCGATCTTGTCCAGCACCGCTTCGGCTTCCTTCGCCCTGCCCCGGCTTTCCAGCCAGCGCGGCGATTCCGGCAACGCCCTGCGCCACCACAACAGCATGACGACCGGCACTGCGGTGATGACCAGCACGATGCGCCAGCCGTTCTCATAGGCGGGCACGATGAAGTAGCCAAGCAAGGCCGCTGCGACGAAGCCGAACGAGAAGAACCCGGCCAGCGCGCCGGTAAAGCTGCCGCGGAAGCGCCGCGCCACGAACTCGGCGAGGTAAGGCGCGATGATCGCGCTCTCGGCGCCGGTGCCCATGCCCGCGACGACGCGGGCGGCGAAGAAGGACGGCCAGCTGTCCACGGCGGCGCTGACGATCGATGCGGCACAATAGAGCGCCAGCGCCGACATCATCACAGCGCGGCGGCCGATCAGGTCGCCGAGCGTGCCCGCCAGCAACGCGCCGAACAGGAAGCCGATATAGGTGCTGCTGCCGAGCACGCCGATCTGCACGCTCGTCAGATTCCAGGCGGTGCGCAGCACCGGCAGGATGAACGCCAGCACGGCCGCGTCCATCGCGTCGAACATGTAGCCGAGCCCGCCCATCAACAAAAGATGCGTGTGGAAGCGTGCGAATGGCAGGCGCTCGATGCGCGCCGAGATCATCGACATGTAAGTCCCCCTCTGTCCGGCGGCCCGGCATCCGCAAGTCCCGGTGGGAACCATAGACAAAGAGATATTATCGTCATAATTTATAATCGTGATCCCATACATCACCACGGTGAATGTTCTGTCGTTTCGATCGCTCGACCTCAACCTGCTGAAAGTCTTCGAAGCCCTGATGACCGAGGGCAGCGTCACGCGCGCAGCAAACGCGCTGCTGATGACGCAGCCCGCGGTCAGCAACGCGCTGGCGCGGCTGCGCGACGCGCTCGGCGATCCCCTGTTCGTCAGGTCCGGCACCGGCATCCGTCCGACCCAGCGCGCCGTGGTGTTGTGGGAGCCGATCGGCGAGGCGCTCGAAAGCGTCCGCGGCGCGCTCGACGAGCAGGTGTTCGATCCGCGCCGCGCGCAGACCGAGTTCAGCCTGTCGATGTCGGATTACGTCGCCTCGCTGGTGATGCCGAACCTCCTCGGCCATTTCGGCAAGGTCGCGCCCAAGGCGCGCGTGCACACCGTTCCCAACACAATTCTGGAGATCGCCGATCAGCTCGAAGACAATCGCGTCGATTGCGTGCTGAGCGTCTATGTCAACGAAGCGCAGCAGCCGGCCGCCATCCGCTCGCGCTCGCTGTGGACGGTCGACTACGCCTGCTTCATGCGGCGCGGCCATCCGCTCGCCGCCCAGAAGCGGCTGAGCACGCGCAGCTTCCTCGGCGCAGGCCATGTCGATGTGAGCCTCGCCGGCAAGACCTTGCCGTCCTACGATCTCTTCCTCGCCTCTCGCGGTCTGTCGCGCAATCTGGTCGCGACCGTCAACCACTACAGCGCCGCCTACGAGGTGGTGCGCCAGTCCGACCTGATCGCCGTGCTGCCGAGCGATCTGCGCTCGCAATCCCGGCACGCGCCGTTCCTGCACGCCATGCCCCTGCCGCTCAAGGCGCCGCCGCGCATCGTCAGCCTGTTCTGGCACCAGCGCAACGACACCGTGCCGGCGCAGCGCTGGCTGCGCGAGACACTGGTCGAGATGTTCGCCAAGTCCGACTGAATACTCGGGCACAGGCCTGACACCATCCAAAAAGGAAACGGTGGGTTTCTCGAAGCAGCATTGTTGCACCGGCCGCCGCGGCCTAGCTCCACCACAAACGATCCCCTCCCACAGCGACAAGCGCAAGCTGCGTCCGCAGAGACCTCACCGATGACCGCATCGCTTCAATTCGGACTGGATACTTTTGGCGACGTCACCAGGGACGCCGCAGGCGCGATGCTTCCGCACGCGCAGGTGATCCGCAATGTCGTCGACGAAGCCGTGCTGGCCGACGAGCTCGGCCTCAACTTCATTGGCCTCGGCGAGCACCATCGCGCCGATTTTGCGATCTCCTCGCCGGAGACCGTGCTCGCCGCGATCGCATCGCGCACCAAGCGCATCCATCTCGGCTCGGCCGTGACGGTGCTGTCTTCGGACGATCCCATCCGCGTGTTCCAGCGCTTTGCGACGCTGGATGCGCTCTCGAACGGGCGCGCCGAGGTGATCCTCGGCCGCGGCTCGTTCACCGAATCCTTTCCGCTGTTCGGCTTCGATCTGCGCAAATACGAAGAGCTGTTCGAGGAGAAGCTCGACCTGTTCGCCGCACTGCTGTCGCAGAAGCCGGTGACCTGGGAAGGCAAGCTGCGTCCGCCGCTGAGGGATCAGCTGGTCTATCCCCCGGTCGAGAACGGCACGCTCAAGACGTGGATCGGCGTCGGCGGCAGCCCGCAATCGGTGGTGCGCGCTGCGCATTATGACCTGCCTTTGATGCTCGCGATCATCGGCGGCGATCCCGCGCGCTTTACGCCCTTCGTCGATCTCCATCACCGCGCCGCCAAGGAGTTCGGCCGCCCCGCGCAGCCGATCGGTGTGCATTCGCCCGGCTATGTCGCCGAGACGGATGAAGAGGCGCGCGAACAGCTATGGCCCGACTACAAGGCCATGCGCGACCGCATCGGCAAGGAGCGCGGCTGGCCCCCGATGGGCCGCGACGAGTTCGTCAACGAGGTCGAGCACGGCTCGCTCTATGCGGGCTCGCCGGAAACGGTGGCGCGCAAGATCGCCAGGACGGCGAAGACGCTTGGTGTTTCGCGGTTTCAGTTGAAGTATTCGGCGGGGCCCCTGCCGCACGAGAAGCTGATGAAGAGCATCGAGCTTTATGGGCGCAAGGTGGTACCGATGGTGCGGGAGATGATGGAGTAGCGGCTTGACGCGGCCGCCTACTTCATCAACCCGAGCCGGCTCGCGCCGACATAGAGCGAGAGCACGGCGGCGTTCGAGACGTTGAGGCTCTTGATCTCGCCGGGCATGTCGAGCCGCGCCACGACGCTGCAGGTCTCGCGGGTCAATTGCCGCAGCCCCTTGCCTTCGGCGCCGAGCACCAGCGCGAGCGGCTCACGCAGCGCGACGTCGCTGAGATCCGCGCTGCCTTCGCTGTCCAGCCCGACGGTCTGGAAGCCGATTTCGTTCAGGGTGGTCAGGGCGCGCGCGAGGTTCTGCACGGTCACCATTGGCACCAGCTCCAGCGCGCCGGAGGCGGCCTTGGCGAGCACGCCGGTGGCTTCCGGGCTGTGGCGCGCAGTGGTGACGATCGCCTTCACCGCGAACGCTGCGGCGGAGCGCAGGATCGCGCCGACATTGTGCGGGTCGGTGATCTGGTCGAGCACCAGCACCATGCCTTCTTGCTTCAAGCTCTCGATATCAGGCGAAGGCAGAGGATCGGCTTCCGCAAGCAGGCCCTGATGCACGGCATCGGGCGAGAGCAGACGGTCGATCTCCTGGGGCCGGACGATCTCGGGCGTGACGCGGGTCTCGATGTTCTCGTCCGCAAGTCGCTTCGCAGCGTTCTCGGTCAGCGTCAGCTTGCGGATCCGCCGCTCCGGGTTGGCCAGCGCCATGGTGACGGTGTGCCAGCCATAGAGGATGACCGGCCCGTCGGGGTGCGAATCGCGGTCGCGCCAGGCCGGCCGGCCGCCCGATTTCCCGGGCCTGTTGAAGGGCTTAGCCCCGCCGCGGGGACCCCTGGAGGTGAATTTTTTGTCCTTCATGGGCTCGCTTGTGTCACGGGTCCCGGAATATGGCAATTTGGGTGGCTTGGGAGGCGATTTTAGCTGTTCGCCTCGGTTGACTTTGCCCTACCGGATCGCCCATAACCGCGCCCGGTCGCGCCCCCATCCGGGCTGTCGCGGCCTTCACGTTCCATGGCCGTCTTCGGTCGCCGGCAAGGTCCGGCCCGATTGTGCTGCCGTCGAGCGGGGGAGTGTCCCGAGTGGCAAAGGGAGCTGACTGTAAATCAGCCGCCTCATGGCTTCGCAGGTTCGAGTCCTGCCTCCCCCACCAGCCTTCGCTCGCTTCGCGAGCTACGGCTCGGCAAGCCAATCCAGAACATCATTCAGCGAAGCGAGCGAAGGCTGCCACGCCGTAGCCGGCAGGCGTAGGCGGGCTGACAGCCCCGATCGATTCCAATCGCGACCACGCGCACGTCGCAAAAAAAACAAAACGCCCATCCGCATCGCGCGAACGGGCGTCTCGTTAGCTCAACCGATCAGGGATCAGTAGTAGCGGCGCAGCACGCGGTGGCCGCCGTAGTACGGCGCCGGCGCGTGGCGATGGGCGTAGCCGTAGCGCGGACCATGGCCGTAGTGCACGCGCGGCAGATAGCCGTAGCGCGGGCCGTAGCCGTAGCGATACGGACGGTAGTACGGGCGGTGATAGGGAGCCACGGCGGCGCGATAGCCGTAGCCATAATTGGCGGGCGCGACGACCGCGTCTTCACGGTAGGTCGGATACGGCGCGAACGCGCCCGGACCGGTGTAGGTCGGGCCCTGGTTGACGTAGTAGTACTGCGTGGTCGGCTCGGCGAGACGCTCATAGGCGCCATAGCCATAGCCGTATCCATAACCATAGCCGCCGCAGCCGGTGTTGCAGCCGGTATAGACCGGCGCAACCGGCGCGCAGCTGGTGAAGCCGCAGGCCGCAGCGGGCCCGGTGGCGGCGAACATCACGGCAGCCGCCGCAACCAGTCCCGAAATCATTTGACGCATTACTCTCTCCTGTTGATTTTCGTTTGTTGAATTTTGACGTTTCTTAACCCGGCGGCTTGCCGGGGACCTGGACATGCGGCCGCGGTCGCGGTGGCCGCGGACGATCGTTGATTTCAGGCGCGAGGATCACCGGCGGCGGATCGACGGGCACGTCCATCTGCGGCGGCAGCGGCGCCGATTGCGCGCCCCAGCTCTGGTGATAGCTCTCGGCGGGCTTCGGCAATTTGCGGTTCGCGGGCGGCTCGACCTCGAGCCGGCCGTAGCCGGGCCGCAGGCCCAGCGTCGGATAATAATGGCCGACGTCGGCAGGCTGCCGCTCGGCGATATAGCGCCCGCCATAGATAGTGGGCTGCACCTGCTGGTTCTTGCCCAGGCCCCAGACACCCTCGACCACGGCATAGGACGCGTCGATGTTGTTGATGATGATCGGCACGCCGGGCCGGCCGGGAACGACGATATCGAAGCCGCCATCGGCAAACGCCGTCGCGGGCAGTCCGATCAGAAAGGCAGCGAGCGCCACAACGCGCATGAGGGGGACCCCGGTTATGCGGCGGCAACCTATCCGATCGCGGCGCAGAGAGGGTTAAGGCCCGCTCACCAAATTCCGGTAAGCCTAATGTGTAAGGATTGCGCGCCACTCAAATGCTGCAAGGCGGACTAGCGAAGCATTAACGGCATGTGGCTTCGCCAAGCGGAACCGCGGCTGCTCACATCGGTTTGACCGCCGGTTGCGAGAAAATCCACCGGTTTCATCGGAACGTCCGGCGTCGCAAGCGTTTAGCCCCCGTCAACAAAATGGGAGCCAACAACCATGAACATCAAACTTCTTGGAGCGACGGCGATTGCGGCGACCATGCTGGCAGGCTCGGCCATGGCGCAGGCGGTCGTCAACGAACCCGGACGCTGCTCGGCGCAATTCCCCAACGCCAATTGCCAGAATCTCGGCCCCGGCAATCCCTACACCGATCGCGGATCGCGCCATCGCCGCGTGTCGTATCGTCAAACCAATTCCTACCGTCAGGCCAATGGCGACTGGAATAACGACTGGAACAGGGGCCGCACCGGTTTCTGGCCGACCGACGTTGCGGCCGGCGTAGCCGGCGCCGCGATCGGCACCGCGGGCGCGATTGCCAGCGCGCCGTTCCGCGCCTGGGACAATTCCTACGCCTACGACAATTCGTGGGACAACCGCGGCTGGGACAATCGTGGCTGGGACACCCGCACCTACGCCCAGCGTAACGGCTTCGTCTGCACGCCCGGCACCTGGTTCAAGGGCGCAGACGGCCGCCGGCACATCTGCCAATAAGGCGGTCTAGATCGATGCGAGAGATCAGGCGGCCTTCGGGCCGCCTGATTCATGTCTGCGGCCACGACGTTTCCGGTTGTGGCGCTTTCCGATCAAGTCTGGTATTGCGGCGCGCAACGGGTGGACACCCCGGCCCATGCCGGCCCTGCCCGCCTCCAGGCGTCGCCGGCTTAGCTCAGCGGTAGAGCAGCGGTTTTGTAAACCGAAGGTCGGGGGTTCAATCCCCTCAGCCGGCACCAGCGTCTGGCGTACAGCTCTCAGCTCGAACGCTTCGGCGCGCTACCTTGCTGGAAGTGCTCGGCACCTGACATCTCCACCCAGCCATGTTTCGACTGCTCGAACACCGATCTGATCGGCGGCGGAAAATCCGGATTTGCGATCGCGCCGACGGCGACGCCGATCATCGCCGGCAAATTCTCGGCCTGCCAATAGACCGTCGAGCCGCACTCGGGACAAAAATAGCTGCGGACCTTGCCGCCGCTTGCGGCTGTCCGGACGTACGGCTTTGGTGTCCCTGTAATGGTGACGGTCTCCACTGGATAGAAGGCGCCGACGCCGAACGGCGCGCCGGTTCGTCGCTGACAATCAACACAATGACAGGCGACGACGAGGCGCGATGGTCCCGGCAGCGACAGCGCGAGAGCACCGCAGCTGCATCTGGCATCGATCATCGAATTCTCTCCTCGTTCGTCGGGATGCAAGTTGAAAGGGAGGCGCCGATGACGAGGTTGACGAAGCAGCCCCGACCTGTGCCCCGGACGCAGTGCAGCGCCTCCTCGGCGATGCGCTGCAGAGCGGGGGCCCATCGCGCCGCATTCCTCCGTGCCGCTTTCTGGGTCCCGGCTCAGCGCCGCAACGCTGAAGGCGTTTGCAGCGCGTCCGGGACACGAGAGCGAACTCGTGACGCTCACTCCGTCCCCACCTCGAACGCCAGCAGCACGTTGCCGGCGACGCCGCTCCATTGGCCGTAGCCGGAATTGGTGTAAAGCATGCCGCCGGCGATGACCGGCCCGGGGCCGTCGATCGCGCCGCCATGGGCGGGGACGCCGTTCACGGCCTTGAAATCCTGCGCGGTGTCGAACTCCCAGAGCAGCTTGCCGTCGGTGGCATAGGCGCGCAGGAAGCCGCTGACGCCGCCGGAGAACACCACGCCCGGGATCAGGCTCACCGCTGCCGAGAGCGCGGGGCTGCATTTGGGGCGGTCGCCGCAGGCGACCGGCGGCACTTCCATGGCAATCTTGCCGCTGGCGAGGTCAAGTCCGAACAGGCCGCCGCCTTGCGTGGAATCGAGTTGCCGCGTGCCGTCACGCATGAAGTGCACGTCGGAGTTGGCGACATAGATGCGCTCACCGTCCGCGGCCGAGCCCCATTCGCTGCCGCCGAGCGCTCCGCCCTTCCCGATCCGGGTCTGCCACAGGATCTTGCCGCCGTCGTCGGGATCGAGCGCGTGCACGACGCCGGATTTCTGCGCGATGACGAGCACGCGTCTGCCGTCGCGCAAGGTCACGAGGATCGGCGACTGGCCGAAATCGTGATCGGGTCCGTGATCCTCGGGACAATTGGACTTGTCCGCAGTGAAGCACGCCACGACAAAGGCATCCTTCGGCGTCGCCTGCTGCTTCCAGAGCAGCTTCCCGGTCGCAAGCTCGAAAGCGAGGATCGCGTCGGCGGTTACCGCCGGCGGGTTCGAGTATGAATTGCTGGTTGCGACATAGACGGCGCCCCGCTTCGCATCGATCGTCGGTGCCGACCAGATCGCGGCGCCGGACGGACCGAACAGCTGCGTGCCCCTCGCACTCTTGCCGGTCGGATGCGGCACTTCCGGAATCGTATAGGCCTGCCAGACCAGCTTGCCGGTCACCGCGTCCAGCGCCACCACGCTGCCGCGGAAGGTGCAGCATTCGTAGCTGGCCTGCGAGCCCGCCGCTTCCTCGATCGAGGACACCGGCACATAGAGCACGCCGGAATGCAGCGTCGGCGCGCCGGTGATGCGCGCGGCGGCATGCTCCTCGACCTTCGTCTTCCAGATCAGCGCGCCGGTCAGCGCGTTCACGGCATAGGCGTTGGCGCGCAAATCGCCGAAGAAGATCGCGAACTGGTCGGAGCCAGGAAGCGGCGCAAAGCTGATCGCGGCGCGCACCGCCGCATCGATCGCCAGCGTCCACAGCGTGCAGCCACTGCGCGCGTCGAGCGCGTGCACCTTGCGATCGGTGCCGCCGATGAACAGCATTCCGCCCACGATGGTCGGCGGCGCAAACGACACCGAGGCGCCGGGGAATGCATAGGCCCATTTCAACCGCAGGCGCGGCACCTGTTCCGCCGTCAGCCCCGCCATGTCGGCGGGCTGGAATCGGCTGTTGTTGGTGTCGACGCCCCATCCGTTCCAGCGCGGACCGTCGAGGGCTTGCGGAAAACCGCTGGCCTGCTGCGTACAACGACCTTCCGCGTCGGCCGCAACGCCGCCGGTCGCGATCTTGCCGGTGACGAAGGACGCTATCGCGCGGCGTTCCGCGTCGCTGCGATCCTTTGCCATCGCCGCCATGCTGCCGGAGGTCAACGCCGCCAGCACATGGTCGAACGACATCGCCTGTAGGGCGCCGCGGCCCGGCACGCGGGTCTGCACATCGCCGTCGTGGCATTGCGCGCAATGCGCGGCATAGAGCGCGGCCCCCTCCTGCTGGGCCAGCGCCGGCGCGCTGCACCAGATCAACAACGCGGCCAGGACAGCACGTGCTCTCATGGTGGGCTCCGGCAGGTCATCGCGATACGAGATCGCTCCACAACCCAAAGTCTATCGCCGGGGCGATCACTGATGCAATGGACGTTCCGCCCGCAGCTGTCACACATCCGTGGCCGTGCGGACGCGACCCGGCAACTCATCCAGCCGCCAGAGCCCGAGGCTCTTGTCGCGCCAGCCGCCATCGCCCTCCTCACAGCGCTCGTCGATCAATTCGCGCGGCGCCGGCCAGTCGAACGGCGCCTTCGTCATATTGAGGGCGCGCCAGTCGCCATCCTCGCAATCGCGGTTTTCCTCCCACTCCGGAAACGTCGTGGCGAGCAGGAATTGCGCGCCGCTCTCGCGAAAGCGGGTGATCACGCGGGCAATGTTCTGAAAACTCAGATGCACCAGGCAGTCCCGGCACAGGATCAGATCGGCGCGCGGCAATGCATCGCACGTGATATCGGCCACCAGGAATCGGCCGGACAATTCGCCGCGCACCGCACGCGCGTTGTTGGTCTCGATCAGCGACCGCACGATGTCGATGCCGATGTAATCGAGATCGAGATTGAGGCGGCCGATCCAGCCGGCATCGCCGCAGGGCGCATCGAGCAGCGAGCGCGCGCCGAGCCGTTGCAGCAACGAAGGAAGCGCCTCCCGGATCGCGGCGGTGGCCGAGTCCTCCGAGCCGAGGCCCGACACCGAGTCGGGAGCGCCCCAAAGGTTCGTCCGCTCGATCCGTTCGAACCGCGCGGCGAGATCTAGTCCCGAGAAATTGTCGCGGTCGGCGACGAAGCGTTCGTGGGCGAGCACGGGAGGACGATTGGAGATCATGGGATCGGACTCAAGGTCGAGATTCCGGTGCAAACACGCTATACTCGCGTCCGATGCGCTCCACCACCCCGACAGAGAAGGCCAGGATCGCCGCTGGCGCGGTGACGGCCGTCGTCATGACGGCCGTGCTGCTCGTGTTCGTGCTCGCTTGTCTGCTGGCGCTCTAAGACGCGCGACGGACGGATGCCGACGGACTTACGCCGTGCGCACCGTCCGCAGGAATTTCCCGACCTCGTCCTTCAGCCGGTTGCTGTCGCTCGCCAGCATCTTGGCGGTCGAGAGCACCTGCGAGGAGGCCGAGCCGGTCTCGGCCGCGCCGCGCTGCACGTCGGTGATGTTCGTGGAGACCTGCTGGGTGCCGTGAGCGGCCTGCTGGACGTTGCGCGAGATCTCCTGGGTCGCGGCACCCTGCTCCTCGACGGCCGCGGCAATGGTCGAAGACACCTCCGACAGCCGCTCGATGGTCATCGAGATATCGCGGATCGCGTTGACGGATTCCTGGGTCGCGGTCTGAATGCCGGAGATCTGCTGGCTGATCTCGCCGGTCGCCTTCGCGGTCTGCTCGGCCAGCGTCTTCACCTCAGAAGCGACGACCGCGAAACCGCGGCCGGCCTCGCCCGCCCGCGCCGCTTCGATCGTGGCGTTCAGTGCCAAAAGGTTGGTCTGGCCGGCAATGGTGTTGATGAGCTCGACGACGTCGCCGATCCGCGTCGCGGCAACCGAGAGCTCGCTGACCCGCTCCGTCGTGGTGCGGGCCTGGGCGACGGCTTCGCCCGCCATTCGCGCGGATTCCTGCACCTGCCGGCTGATCTCGTTGACCGAGGAGGACAGCTCCTCCGTGGCGGTCGCGACCGACTGTACGTTGCCGGTGGCTTCGCCGGACGCGACTGCGACGACCGAGGTCAGCTCCTGCGCGCGCTGCGCGGTGGTCGCCAGCGTCGAGGACGATGCTTCGAGCTCGGTGGAGGCGGATCCGACCGTGTCGATGATTTCGCCGACTGCACGTTCAAAGCCGTCGGCGAGGTTGACCATGTCGCGGCGGCGTTGCTCGGCAGCCTGCTTCTCGGCTTCGAGCTGTGCAGCCTTGAGGCGCTCGACTTCCAGTGCATTGGTCTTGAACACTTCGACCGTCTTGGCCATATCGCCGATCTCGTCGCGCCGGTCCTTCTCGGGCACCTCGGTCTTGAGATCGTTGCGGGCAAGTCCCTCCATGGCGAGCTTGAGCCGGGCGATCGGCTGCGACATCGCCTTGAGGCCGATGAACAGCGCGATCGCAATTCCCAGGATCAGGCCGCCGGCGCTGACGCCGATCACGGTCCAGGTCGCGGCGTGAGCGTCGCGGTTGATGGCGTCCTTTCGCTTGGCCACAGCCTGACCGGTTTCGGTCGTGAATTTGGCGATGCGCAGCAGGGCCGCATCGATCAGGGGATCGCACTCCTTGTGCGCGCGCTCGGCTGCCCTGGCATTTTCTTCCGTGCTGCTGGCCTGTGAGCCGGCCTGGAGCACCGGATCGCAGCCGATGAAAGCGGCTTTCAACTGGTCGCCGATGCTCTTCAGCTCGCCGGCACGCGATGGATCGTCCTGCTCGGCTGCATCGAGGAATTGACGGATTTCGTCGCGGTTCTGGGTCGCGGTCTTGAGGCGTTTGGCATTGCCCGCCTCAGTTGCCTCGGTGAACACCGCATAGAGCGCCGCGTGGTAGGTCTCGGCGCGGCGCTGGGCGCGGGTGAGGTTGAGAGAGGAAGATTGCGCGGCGGAGAGCTCGCCGAAACCGTCGACGGTCGCGGAAAGTTCGCGCACGCCAAAGGCCGCGACGGCGATCATCGCACACCCCATCACGGTCACGATCAACGCGACCTTCCAGACGATCTTCAGATTGTTCAAAAGGCTCATTTGTGCCGTCCAATGATGGTGCTGCCGGCGATAATCCCAGCACCGTGCATTGGAACCGGCGGATGTTAAGATTTAACCTCAATCCGCCCGGGTATTCTTACGCAAAAATAACCCTTCTGCGCTCCGGCGTAAGCCTGGCGTAAGCTTCGGCCCGTTTTCGGTCGCGCGATCGGCATCGCCAGCCCGGAACCGAGCCTCCGCGTCAGCCGTTGTCGACCTATGCGGATCAGGGAAGAAAACCGAAATATGTTTCTGCTGGCGACGGTGGCGTTGTGCTGTGTCGCCGTGGCCGGGACATTGACGTTGTTGGAGCCGATGCTTTCGCCGTCCCCCGAAAAGCGGGTCGCGGAGACAGCCATGATCGACGTCACCCGGACACCGGTTCAGACACCGGTCCGGGTGGTTGGCGCACCGTTCGAGCCCAACATCAATCCGCGCCAGCGATAGCGCTCACCTCGGCGACGCCTGCGTGCCCTCCTCGGGCCGGCCATGCGCACGCGCCAATTCCTCGACGAACGCGATCACCTCCGCCCGCTTGTCGGGCGGTAGCGACAGGAACGCGCGGATGAGCCTCAGGCCCTCCACTTCGTCCGACCGTTCTTTTCCGGAATCCATCCGCCTAATGTCGGGTGACCGGGAAAAATATGCAATCCCCTGTTTACCGCCTTGATTCGGCGCAGCCGCTTTGCTGGAATGGGGCCGGCTGAGGTGGATCATGAAATGGATCGCGGAACGCGACGCACTGATCGCGCAGACACTGGCCTTCGTCCAATCGGTAACTGGCAGAAAGGATGACGTCCTTCAGCCGGACGGGACCTCGGTTGCCACGACCGTCGCGGTCGAAATCGTTGCCGTGAAGGCCGCCACCGTCGAGATCGAGCTGGCGCAAGCCCCGGTACCACCCACGCCTCTGCCGCCACCGCGGGCGATCGGTGATTTCCGCACCGAGATGCAGGCCCGCATCGCCAATTTCCGCAAGCATCAGGAGCGGTTCGAGCGCGAGCGCGAGGAATATTGTGCCGAAACCCTGACCAGATTGCGCGCCGCCATCCACGACGCCCCGGCCCCACCGGCCAGAAAATAAGGCCCCCCTCCCGTCAGTGGGGCCTACAGCCAGGACCACACCAGCCAAAGATTGGCCGCGCAGGCGCCGAATAACGCCAGCGTCAGCGGCAGGAGCATGTGCCCGCAGGAGGTCTTCAGGTCGCTCGTCATGGCGGAAAACATCCGCTGATTCCGCCAAACGAGTCCCAAGGATTCTTTTTTTCCCGATTCAGGACTCGTTAAGGACTCAGGGGCCCCGGCAGCCCGATCACGGCCCCGTGATCGCCTGCCCCCCGGAACCGCCGGCCCATGAGGTCGTTAATGCGCTTTCCGGGAGCGGGAAGAATGCCCTACGCCTTGTTCTGCAACGACGCCCAGATCAGCAAGGCCTATCCGAGTGAATCCGACGTCTGGAAACTCGCGTATCGGAGCGGCCTGGTCGTCGACGTCAGCGCCGACGAGGACCGTCCTGGGCCACGCCGGGTGCTCGACAACGACTACGAGATCAAGCCCTGCCGGGTCGCGCAGGGTGAGGACCCCGCGCGAAACAAGGCCGAGGCCGACCGCCAGTCGAAAATGGAGCTCGAGCTGAATCCGTGAGATCTGGCGGCGGAGGCCGCCAAGCGATCAGGGCGTTGCGGTTGCCAGCGAGGCCTGCTCACCAGCCAGCGCCACGCAGGCCTTGCGGCGATGCAGCCCGCGGATCGCGCCGGTGACCTTGAGCACCTTGCCCGACGGGCAGGACGCGTCCTTGACGAAAGCCACCTCGTAAGGTGCCAGCATCAAAGGCTCTGATTTGAGGATTGTCTGTGCAGAGCACGGCAGGCAGATAAAGCACGAGAGCACCACCGCCGACACCAAGATACGCATGTCCGTCGTCCCACCAGCCCGGTAATTCTCATATAACGCTTTCCGGAGCGCGAGTTCCGTAAGCGGCAAAAATTATTTTTGCTTTACCCAAGTCCCATGACGCGCGTGAGAAGGCGCCCGCCGGAGTGTTTTCCAGCAAATGACGCGCCAGATGGTTCATGCAAAGCAAACATGGGGCCGACAGGCAAGAGGCTGACAAACGAAAGGCCGGCGGGAAGCCGGCCTTTCCAGAGCGTGGTCGCGGTGAGGGTCAGTAGCGCGAGGCTGCCGGACCGCCCCAGCCGAAGCGGTAGTTCACACCGACCTTGACGGTATGCTCGTCCTCCCGGCCGCGAACGCCGACGATGTCGGCCGGACCGGAGGTGAAGGTGGTGCTGCCGAAATTGTAGTACTGGTACTCGGCCTTGGCCGACCAGCTCGGCGCGAACATGTATTCGAGGCCGGCGCCGACGGTGTAGCCGTCCTTGCTGTTGCCGGTGGTGGTGAACCCCTGCGGCACCCCTGCGACATTGACGCCCAGGCCGCCATTGCGCCAGGCGTAACCGCCCTTGGCGTAGAGCAGCGCCGGACCCCAAGTGTAGCCGACACGGCCGGTCACCGACCCGAGCTGGTCGGTGTTGGAGGTCACCTGCGTGCCCAGCGGGAACGTGACACCGTTGTTGTTGGTCGGCAGCCAGGAATACTGGGCCTCGATACCCACCACCCAGTTGGGCGCGAACTGGTAGTCGAAGCCGCCTTGCACGCCGCCGAGGAAGCGGGCGTCGCTGGACTGGAAGCTGCTGTCGCCGGCAAACGCACCGCCGACATGGCCGCCGATGTAGAAACCGGTCCAGTTATAAATCAGCTGCGGCGGCGTATAGGCCGGGGCCTTGGCGTAGGTGCGCGGCTGCATGTCCGCGGCTGCCGCCGGCGCGGCCAGCGCAAGCAGAGCAGCTGCACCCAGCAAAATCGATTTCATGATCATCCCCGTTCTTTCATTTACGACACTCAGGAAACAACGTGGCGTGAATTGGGTTGCTTCGCGGCGATGCCGGAACGTTGATCGCTCGTGACTGTGACGGAGGGGCAACAACGCGATTTTGTTCCGTCCCGTCGTCCTGCACCGACTATTCTTGTCGTCTGCGCAGCACCTGCCGTAACAATTTGTCGCGAGGTCAAACCAACCCGTTCAAAGCTCGCCGAAATGTGATCCGCGGCTCCGGCAGTTATCGTTCTAGCACCCGGCGATGAAGACGGGCTTTGCGCTACCGCGTCATCTTTTCGAGTTCCGGAAAGGGTACGTAAACCGCGCCGGCGCAGAGCTCGCTCGTGCGGTCGACGACGCGGTCCGCGCGTCCGTTGACGAAGATCACAGCGCGTTCCCGCATGGCCTTGTAGCTGCCATCGGTCTCGCGCGGGGTGAAGTGCAGGCAGCTCACATAGAACTGCCGGCCGCCGACCTCGCGCTGGACCGGCTCGGCCATGCTGGCCTCACGCACGCCGACCGGGTTGTTCAGATAGGTGCGCATCAGTGCCGGAATGTCGCCGCGGAAATTGTCCGGAAACGGCTGCGGCCCTCCGGCCTGGGTCCCACCGATGATGGTTGGACGATCACCGTCGCTGCCGAAACATGCCGCGAGCGCCAGCGGCAACAACAGGACCGATGCCAAGCTTGCCGCACGTTTCGCCAATCGCCCCACAGATCCCGCTCCCGCTCGAACAGACTAAGGGGACGTTCTAGCCGCAAGGTCGCTCAAAGGGAATTCGCGTCCCCGGGCTTTGCGACGCACGCACCGTCCCGCCGCCGGCGTCTTTCGCTTTCGCGCAAGGCGCCGAGACGACGGGCCGGGCCTGACGTCCTGACGCGGCGGCGGGGCAATGCGGGATGCCGCCGCGAGAGGATCAGTCGTTAGCTGCGCTTCTCGGTGGTTGCCGGCTTGGTCAGGTCCGGCTGCGCCTTCAGCGATTTCTTCGCCGACAGATGCTTGTGGTGATGGCGATGGGAGCGCACGGTCTTGTGCTCGTCGGGCGTGACCGCTGCGTTGGCATTCAGCGCCTTCGACTTGCTATCCACCTTGGCGTCCGCCTTGACGTCGGCGGGCTTGACGTCGCCGGCCTTCGCGTCGGTCTTGGCATCGACCGCCTTGGCATCGGCCTTGATGCCGGTGTCCGGTTTCGCGGCGGTGGTCGAGGCCTTGGTCTGGCTCTGGTCCGCCTTGATCACCGGGGCCGTAGTGGTCTTGCCGGCCTCGGCAGCGAAGGCCGGGGCTGCAATCACGGAAGCTGCGAGCAAGGCTGCGGAAATCGTCTTCAGCATGGTGGTCTCCTCTTGGAAGGATCTTGAGGCGGCGCCCTCTCGCCTACCCTTCGATCGTGGGTGGGAGCCTAGGAGCGGCGCGCTGAACCCTGTCTGAAGCCCCCTGCAGGCTTCCGTTCATCTGGATGACAAGTTTGTCATCCGCGCCCTGGCGAATAGATCGTGCGGAGCGGGAATGTTTTCGCCAGACGGGTGTTCCGGTCTTCGGGCAATCGTGTAGGATCGCCACGTTCCATACGGGAGAATTTAGATGCGCAAACTCTCAATGCTTGTCGTGCCGGGATTGGTCGCCATGTCGCTGGCGACCGCGCCGGTGCTGTCCAGCGCCTATGCCGCCGGCAGTGACGAGCCCTCGCCGCCGCCGAAGTCGGACTCCTCGTCCAAGAAGGGCAAGAAGAAGAGCTCTTCGGTCAGCGATCCCAAATTCCTCGCCGCCTATCGCACCGCCTATACCGCGATCTACGACAACCACGACTACACCGGCGCGATCGATCAGTTGAAGTCGCTCAAGCGCGACGACGTCGCCGACGTCGCCAACCTGATCGGCTACTCCTATCGCAAGCTCGGCGACTACCAGTCGTCGAAGATCTATTACGAGCTGGCGCTGAAGGACGATCCGAACCACGTCCGCACCTGGCAGTATTACGGCCTCTGGCAGCTCGAGCAGGGCAATCGCGAACAGGCGCAGTATCATCTGAACAAGATCGCCTCGCTCGCCGGCACCGACAGCTCCGAGTATCGCTCGCTCGCCACGGCGCTCGACAAGCCGACCGGCGCGACGCTGGTCTACTAAGGCAATCGCATTCTTCGAACGCAGCGAACGGGCACAACCTTTCGGTTGTGCCCGTTCGGCTTTCTCGGTTAGCCTCTCGCATCGATTTTCCCACTAAATTGGTGTGCAATGGACCCGTGGCTGCGATCCGCGATCGACTACATCGGCTCCTGGATCGAATTCCAACTGACGACAATCCAGCAGCCAGGCGTCATCATCGCATTCGCCCATCGCGGCGAGATCGTCGCCGAGCATGCGTTCGGCCTCGCCAATCTCGACACCGGCGAGAAGCTCACCCCGCGCCACCGCTTCCGTATCGCCTCCCATTCCAAGACCTTCACCTCGGCCGGCATCATGAAGCTGCGCGAGCAGCGCAAGCTCCGGCTCGACGATCCGGTCGGCCAATATGTCGGCGGGCTGCATCCGCGCGTCGCCGAGACCACGATCGCGCAGGTGCTCTCGCACAGCGCCGGATTGACGCGCGACGGCGCCGATTCCGGACAGTTCATCGACCGCCGATCCTATCTCAACGCGAAAGAGTTGCTCGCGGAATTGAAGCTGCCGACCGCGATCGAGCCCGGCACCCGCTTCAAATATTCCAATCACGGCTTTGGCCTGCTCGGCCTCGTCATCGAGGCGGTGACCAAGCATCCCTACTCAGCCTGGATCAAGCGCGAGATCGTCGAGCCTGCGGGCCTGCGCGCAACTGAGCCGGACGCGCCGCTGCCCAAAGGCGCGTCGTTCGCGCGCGGCCATACGCGAAAGCTGCCATTCGGCGAGCGATGCGTGATCCCCGGCGACAATCCCGCACAGGCGATGGCTTCGGCCGCAGGCTTCGTTGCCACCGCCGGCGACACCGCGCGCTTCTTCGCGCAGCTTGCGCCCAATGCGAAGAAGAGCGTGCTCTCGCTCGCGAGCCGCCGCGAGATGACGCGACACCATTGGCGCATCCCGCAGAGCTTCGAGGGCTATTACGGGCTCGGCGTCAACGCCGGCAAGACCGACGGCTGGGACTGGTTCGGCCATGGCGGTGGCTTTCAGGGCTACATCTCCCGGACCTGCGCCATCCCCGCTTGCGAGCTCACGATCAGCATCCTCAGCAACTCCATCGACGGCGCGGCGCCGTTCTGGATGGACGGCGCGATGCAGATCTTGCGCGTGTTCAAGACGCGCGGCACGGCCGACCGGCGCCTGCGCGACTGGACCGGCCGCTGGTGGACGATCTGGGGCGCGAGCGACCTCGTGCCGATAGGCAACCGCGTGCTCGTCGCCAATCCGCAATTCAACAATCCGTTCATGGATGCCGCCGAGATCGAGGTCACCGGCCGCGACACCGGCAAGCTCGCCTGGGCTGCGGGCTATTCCAGTCATGGCGAGCCGGTGCGCCGGATCCGCGACAAGCGCGGCAGGATCAGCGAGGTCTGGATCGCCGGCGCCAACGTCAAGCCCGCAGGCGTCGTCGCGAAGGAGATCGCGCGCCGCTATCCGCCGCGCAAACGGAGGCCTCTTTAATCGGAGCATGATCCTATCGGAAAACCGCTATACACTTTTCCGGATCATGCTCTATTCCCTGATCAGCGCCTCGACCTCGCTGCGAAACGCCTGCCGCGAGCCGCCATGCGAATAGAACATGTGGCCGCCGGGATAGACGACGAACTTCACGCGCTGCGTTGCGAAGGCCGGCATCTGATCGAGCACCCGCTTCGTTCCGAAATAGGGCGTGGCAAGGTCGAACAGGCCGTGCGCGACCAGCACGTTCAGTTTCGCGTCGGTGGCGAGGATCTGGCGCAGCTCGGATACCGATTGCGGCGGGTTGATGCCACGGCCGAAATCCCAGTGACCTTCCACACTGCCGTTCAGGACTTCATAGGAGCCGTCGGGCCGCCAGTTGAGCTTGCGCGTGAGGACATCGACCGCGGCGCTCGTCAGCGGCGCCTGGAGTGCGTCGCCCGAGGGGTCGCCGAACCGCGAGCTGCTCGAATCCGGATAGGGATCGAAGCCGCGCACGGAGGCGTCGTAACGTCCCGTCACCTTTCCGTTCTTGCGGTCGAATTCGCGACGGAATTCACCGACGTCGAAACGGCCGGCGAGCCGGCGGCTCACCGCCTGGTCGATGCCGGTAAGCGCGGCGACCTTGTCGGCAAGACGATTGGTGGCCTCCTTGTCCGCCTCGCCCTTGACGAGGTCGGCCAGGAATTCGCCGCGCGCGTAGGCCTCGACGTCGGCGAGATCGGCGCGCTTGACCGGCCCTTTTGCCTCGCGCGCCACCGCCACATAGCTCGGCAACGTCGCGACATATTGCAGGAGGCTGGTGCCGGTGAATTCGCGGAAATCCAAGAGCGGCGACACCAGGATCAAGCCCTTGACGCCGACGCCGTGCTGGAGCTGCAACTGGCGCACGACCTTCGGCCCGCGAATGCCGCCATAGCTCTCGCCCGCGACGTATTTCGGCGAGGTCAGGCGGTCGTGCTTCTCGAGCCAGCGGCGGATCACCAGCGCGATCGCGTTGACGTCGCCGTCGACGGAGTAGAACGATTTTCGCGCGTCCTCGCCGCTCGCGATGAAGCGGCTGTAGCCCGTGCTGACGGGATCGATGAAGACGAGATCGGTGAAGTCGAGCCAGGTCTCCGCGTTCGGCTTCACCTCGGGCGAGGCCGAGGGCGACAGCGCTTCGCCGTCGAGCGGCAGCCGCCATGGACCGGCCGCGCCGAACTGGAGCCACGCCGAGGACGCGCCGGGCCCGCCATTGAACAGGAACGTGACCGGGCGCGTGGCGCGGTCGGCGCCGTCGAGCTGGTAGGAGGTATAGGCGATGTCGGCCAGCGGCTCGCCCTTGCCGTCGAACACGCGGATGGAGCCGGCGGTCGCGGCGAAATTGAGGGTGCGGCCGGGCAGATCCAGCGTCTGCTTCGTGGTCGAATCCGCGGGGAGACGGTGTGGCTCGGCCGCGGACGGCGAGGCCTGCGTCGCGCTTTGCGGATTGGCGGCGCGCCCACCCTTCTGTGCCGCTGGCGATGCCGCCTCGGAGCGCGGCTGCGGCGGATCATCCGCGCGCGCGACACTCGCGAGCGCGGCCGCGGACACGGCCAGCGCGAGCCCGGTTCGTCGCAGCGTCGGCAAGATCGTGAACATGATCGTTCTCCCTGCCCGGCTGTCACGGCCGGTGCGCATCAAAGCTAGCGCGGAATTGCGACGCTTTGCGGGATCACCGGCCCGATGGGCAAGTAAGGCGCCCGGGACGGCTCAAATCAACCCGTTTTGTTCTCCGGATCGACAATCGCCCGTTTGCCTTGAGACCCGGTCATCCTCGACAATGCAGGGCCACCTCGTATAGACGAGCCCGGCGGAACTTCCTCCAGCCAGCGGCCTGCCTGACAAGCCATGACCAAGCCCCAGCGATACGAACGCATCGCCTTCGTCGCCAGCCCGAGCAGCGAGGCGCAGACCGCCTTCAGCCAGCTCACCAGGGACTATGGCAATTGCGACCCCAGGGAGGCCGACGTCGTGGTCGCGCTGGGGGGCGACGGGCTGATGCTCCAGACGCTGCACCAGAACATGCGCACGGGAAAGCCGATCTACGGCATGCATCGCGGCACCGTCGGCTTCCTGATGAACGAATACGCGACGCACGATCTGCGCACGCGGCTCGAGACGGCGCATGAATCCGAGATCAATCCGCTCCTGATGCGTGCAACCGACGTCAATGACCGCGTCCATTTGCACCACGCCATCAACGAGGTCTACCTGTTCCGGCAGACCTCGCAGGCGGCGCGCCTGCGGATCCTGATCGACGAGCGCGAGCGCATGCCCGAGCTGATCGCCGACGGCATCATCGTGGCAACGCCGGCCGGCTCGACGGCCTACAATCTGTCGGCGCAGGGACCGATCCTGCCGATCAACGCCGCCCTTCTGGCACTGACCCCGATCAGCGCCTTCCGCCCGCGCCGCTGGCGCGGTGCCCTGCTGCCCAACACCGCCTATGTCGTGATCGAGGTGCTGGAGGACGACAAGCGTCCGGTCGCGGCCGTCGCCGACCATGAGGAGGTCCGCAGGGTCCGGCGCGTCGAGGTCCTGTCCGACAAGAGCATCTCGATGCGCATGCTGTTCGACCCCGGCCACAGCCTGGAAGAACGCATTTTGCGCGAGCAGTTCGGCTACTGAGCCCCTGCCCCCGCACGCTGCGGGAGCCCGGTCGCAACCCTTCGTTAACCCTCGCCACGATATGGTTAACGAAGGTTGACCGCTTTGGCCCGGGCGTCATGTTCCGTATCGACTTCAACAAGCTGCGCTTCCTCGTCTGCGACGACAATCCGCACATGCGCCGCATCCTGCGGACGCTGCTGCATTCCTTCGGCGCGCGCGAGGTCTATGAGGCCGAGGACGGCGCCACCGCGCTCGAAATGTACAGCCATTACGTGCCTGACATCGTCATCACCGACTGGGCGATGCCGATCTTCGACGGGCTCGAGCTGGCGCAGATGATCCGGCAGCCGGAATCCAAGGGCAACCCTTACGCGCCGATCATCATGCTGACCGGCCATTCCGAGAAGCGCCGCGTCACCGTGGCGCGCGATGCCGGCGTCACCGAATTCCTGGCCAAGCCGATCTCGGCCAAGGGGCTCTATCAGCGCATCCTCAACGTGGTCGCCAATCCCCGCCCCTTCATCAAGACCAAGACCTATTTCGGGCCGGACCGGCGCCGCAACACCAATTCCGCCTATATGGGTCCCGAGCGCCGCGTCGGCGAGAAGCACGAGGTGCTCCAGCAGCCCTCGCTGCTCGACAAGGCCCGCTCATCCATCTAGCGCAACGCCTTCAGACGAGGCAGGCATCATGGCGAAGAACAGCGCAAAGGACATCGAGATCACGGCCTTCGCCACGCATCAGATCATCACGCAGCCCAACCCGCTGCGGAAAGTCCTGCGCCGGGTCGAAGACAAGGACATGGACGATCCGATCGGCCGCGCCGAGCAGGCGCTCGCGGGCCTGTCCGGCGAATTCAAGGATTGGATGACGACCGAGGTCAACCGTCTCTCGGCCGCCTATGTCGCCATCCGTAATGACGGCTTCACCAAGGAGCGGCGCGACGAGCTGTTCCGCGCCGCGCATGACATCAAGGGCGACGCCGCGACCTTCGGCTATCCGGCCGCGGCCGGAATCGCGGAGAGCCTGTGCCGCGTCATCGAGCACGCGCCTGATCTGGAAAAGGTGCCGGCCGAATTGTTCACGCACCACATCAACGCCATCCTCGCCATCGTGCACGAGAACACCAGGCTCGACAGCATCAGCGTCTCCGCCGAGCTCAGCCGCCGCCTGCGCAAGGTCGCCGACGATTATCTCACCCAGGTCAACCGCGACCGCCCCGAGCATCTCGAGGTAATCCTCGCGCCGAGCATAGCGCCGGCGGAGTAAAGGCCCGTCTTTTTCATCTCGTGGGAGGCTGCTCCATCCGCACGGGCAGCATCTTAGGGTGGGCAAAGCGAAGCGTGCCCACGATTCATCTCGAATCATACTGATAGGTCGTGGGCATGGCGCTGTGCGCCTTTGCCCACCCTACGGCAGCTCGCTACGCGGCAATCAGATCGCCATACAGCGGATCGATCGTATCATCCGCGACCAGCTCGTCGCAGAACAGCCTTGCTTCCTCCCGCGCGGACTCCGTGGCGAAGCGGCGGAGCAGGACCATCAGCGGCTCGGTGACGCCGCGGTCGGTCTCGCAATGGGTGAGCACGCGCTCGACCATGCGCCGACGCAGCCGCACCGCTCCGTCGTCGCTGTCGACGAAGCCCTGCTCGTGGCAGGCATCGAGCGCGACCTGGAACGCCGCGAACGTCGCCTCGGGAAGCCCGGCGCGGCGCAGCAGCGCGTGCAGGCTGTTGCCGCCGCGGTCGTGCAACAGCGCGGTGACGCGCGCCAGCGGCAGGTCGGCAAGCTCGGCCAGCGCCGCGTCGAAGAGGTCGAGATTGCTCGACAACAGCGCCCGCAGGACGAGGCCCGCCGTGAGCTGGCCGGTGACGCGCAGGTGCCGCACCAGGCCCTGCATGTCCTCGCCGCGCGAGCGCGATGCGATGTTCATGGTGGAGCGGTCGCGCGCCTCGAGCGCGATGCGTTCGGCGCGGTCGGCGCTGAGCCAGTTCCGCGCCACGACGAATTGCGCCAGCGTCTCGGAGAGCTTCGCCACCAGCGCGGCACGCGTTGCGGACGGCAGATCGTCCAGCACCAGCATCGCCTCGCGGATCGCGGCGAGATGGCCGTGGCGCTCGGCGATGCGATCCCAGGAGAATGGTGCAAGCTCGGCGTTGGGATTTTCGATCAGCTCCAGCGCGGCCGCCGCGCAGCCGACTTCGGCGATGGCGGCGCAGACCGAGACCGGCAGCGCGATGCGGCGCGCGACCGCGCATTGCACCTCGTCATTGCCGGTCGCGACGATGTCGACGAGATCGGCGTCGATCAGCAGCGGGGAATGTTCGAGCACGGGCAGCGCGACGGTCGGCTGGTCCGCCGACAGCGCCCGCACGATCGAGGCCGGCGCATCCGTGCTGCGCGCAAAAGCCTCGGCCATCGCCTGCCGCACCAGCGGCGAGGGATCGTCGAGCTGCATCAGAAGCGCGCCTTCGGCGGCGAGGCGGTCGTCGGTCGAAAGATCTGATATCAGCCAGGCCCGGGCCAACGCCCGTGTTGCCTCGGCCCGCTCGCCGGCGGGCGCCGTCCTGATCCAATTGATAAACTGCCGAACAATCATGCTGCTTCCGGCTTACACAACAAACGAAAATGGTGACGGCTCGTCACCTGCAACACAAAATAAACCACGACGCTTAACAAAGCGTTCACCATAACTGGCTGGTTTTATTGACGTTTTGTTAAGGGAACAGAGGCGCTGCAGCGCGTCCGGGACACGAGAGCGGGGTCAGCTCGAGAACGTGCCGCTGCGATCGCTGAACAGATCGAGCGGCTGCGGCGGACGCACATCCGGCGTCGCGGATGCAACTGAGGTCGCTGGTGCGACCGACGTGAGCGAGGCGTTGTTGCCCCACAATTTCTGCACTGTGGTCGAGACCGGCTGCGTGGCATCGCCGGGCTGATAGATCGAACGAAACACCGGCGCGGTCGGGGCATTGTCCGCAACCGTCGTCGGCGATGTCGCACTGACGGGCGTCACCGCGCGTGTGTTCGGGAAGGTCTGGAGATAGGCGGCGTTGTCGATAACAGGCGCGGTGGGCTGCACGCCGCTCGCGCTCGCAACCTCGGTGGTCGACGGCG
The DNA here is from genome assembly GCF_013408065.1 of Bradyrhizobium sp. IAR9. Classification (NCBI taxonomy): domain Bacteria; kingdom Pseudomonadati; phylum Pseudomonadota; class Alphaproteobacteria; order Hyphomicrobiales; family Nitrobacteraceae; genus Bradyrhizobium; species Bradyrhizobium sp. IAR9. Next base: position 480,013 of record NZ_JACBZW010000005.1, on the reverse strand, counting down.
TGCCGCCGTACATCGCCATCGCGCTGCGGGTCGTTTTCGAATTGGCCGCGCTGGCATAGCGCGCGTCCAGCACCGAATAGACTTCGGAGACGCTGCGGGCGCGGCCGTCTTTGGCGTAGAAGATCGAGCGGTTGGCGGATGCCGCATTGGGAAACAGCCGCGCGCCGACCGCTTGCGGATTGTCCTCGGCATTGGCGATCAGTTTCGCGGCGCCGCCGACGCCCATGAAATGCGCCATGTAGAGTTCGCTGTCGCTCGGCCTGCGCCCAAGCAGGCCCGTCAACTTGAAACTATTCGACTGCGTCAGCGCCGCCGCCATGCTGGAGGCGGCCTCGGGATCGTCGCGCAGCTGCATGATCGACCGCTTCATCGCGGGATCGTCGACGGCGTAGCCGCCCGACGTCGTCCTGGAGATCGCGTTGGCATAATTGCCATAGCCGAGCTGGGGGCCCGCCTCCTTCACCGTGCCGAGCCAGGTCTGGTCGATGAACTGGTAGAGCCCGTGGGCGGACGACGTGGTGGCTCCCGCCGTCGGATCGAAATCCGATTCCATCTTGGCGGTGGTCAGCATGTACTGGAAGCTGACGCCTGAAACATTCGAGGCCTGCTTGATCGCACCGGCGACGCGCGCCCGCGACGGATCGAGAACCGCCGTCTGCGTGGCACTGGAATTGTCGACCGACATGATGAGGTGCCCGCCCCGCGCGGCGTTGAGCAGCGCCGGCAATTCGGCGCCCGTCGTCTCACCGTGGGACAGGTATGGTTAATGCGGGGTTAATTCGGGGGGCGACCCCTCTCCGAGTCATTCCGGGGCGCGCGCAGCGCGAACTATGGCGCGCAGTTGCGCACCTGAGAATCTCGAGATTCCGGGTTCGGCTCTTTGAGCCGCCCCGGAATGACGAAAGTCATTTCTTGTAGACCGCGTCCGGATCGAACAGCCGCTCCGCATCGGCGAAGACCAGCTTCGCCCCGCCGCCTTCGGCCTCGACCTTGCGATAAAAGCACGACCTTCGCCCGGTGTGGCAGGCAGCGCCGATCTGCTCGACACGGATCCAGACTGCGTCCTGGTCGCAATCGGTGCGCATCTCGATCACGCGCTGGGTCTGACCCGAGGTCTCACCTTTTCGCCACAAGGCATTGCGCGAGCGGCTGAAGTACCAGGCCTCGCCGGTCGCGATCGTCTTGCGGAGCGCCTCCTCGTTCATGTGCGCGACCATGAGCACGTCACCGGAGGCGACGTCGGTCGCGACGCAGGTCACGAGGCCGCTCGCGTCGAACTTGGGCAGGAAGGACAGGCCTTCCTCGATCTCATGGGAGTGGGCGGACACAGCGACCTCGCTAGAGCATGATCCGGAAAAGTGTGAAGCGGTTTTCCGAAAAGATCATGCTCAAACAACAGAGCTTTGCGAGGTCAGCGCTGCAGGCCTCGCACCAGGGACAGGAAACGGGCTTGCTCCGCCGGGTTGTCGCGGAACATGCCCGTGAAGCGGCTGGTGAAGGTGGAGGCGCCATGCTTGGCGACGCCGCGCACCGACATGCAGGTATGTTCGGCCTCGATCAGCACCGCGACGCCGCGCGGCTTGAGGACCTCGTCGATTGCAGCCGCGATCTGCGCCGTCAGATGCTCCTGGGTCTGGAGCCTGCGGGCGAAGATGTCGGTGAGGCGGGCGAGCTTGGACAGGCCGACAACACGTTCCACCGGCGTATAGGCGATGTGCGCCCTGCCGTAGAACGGCATCATGTGATGCTCGCATTGCGAGGTGAACTCGATGTCGCGCACCAGGACGAAATCGTCATAGCCCGCGGTCTCGCCAAAGGTGCGGTCGAGCACTTCGGCCGGGCATTGGTGATAGCCCTGATAGAGCTCGTCGAAAGCCTCGACCACGCGGCGCGGCGTGTCGAGCAGGCCCTCGCGCTCGGTGTTCTCGCCGATATAGGCGAGCAACGTCTTCACCGCCTGTTCGGCCTCGGCACGCGCCGGGCGCGGCTGGTCGGCGCGGACGGCGGCCGCGAGGAATTCGGCAGGGTCAAGCTCGGCCGGGCGGCTCTCGGGCTGCCGGTCGGAGGGCTTGTTGGGGCGGATGGATTTGATGGTCGCGTCCATGTCTACTCCGTTCGACGGCCTTTCGGCCGGAGTGTCACCGGCAGACGGGGCGGCATGCCGCCGGACGCCTGAAGAGAACAGTTGAACCCGGCGAAAAGGTCCTCACCTCTCCCGTCGGCCGCATGGCCTGTCGCCACCGCCGCTGGACTGTTTTTCCGCCAGTTCCGACCCTATATAGGACCGTGGACGGCGCCCGCCAAGGCCGATCCGATGCGGAAGTGCTGGACCCCATCACATGCTGAACGACATCTACAACAAGCGGATCATCGAATTGGCCGGGAATATTCCGCGCCTCGGACGGCTGCCGGACCCCGATGCCTCCGCCACCGCCCACTCCAAGCTGTGCGGCTCGACCGTGAAGGTCGATCTCAAGATGGAGGGCGACAGGGTCACCGACTTCGCCCATGACGTGAAGGCCTGCGCGCTCGGACAAGCCTCCTCATCCATCATGGCAAGTCGCATCGTCGGCTCGACTGCGAGCGAACTCCGTGAGTTACGCGAAACTGTTCGCAAGATGCTGAAGGAAAACGGTGCGCCTCCTGAAGGCAAATGGGAGGAGATCAAATTCCTCGAGCCGGTCCGCGACTACAAGGCGCGGCACGCCTCGACGCTCCTGACCTTCGATGCGGTGGTCGACGCCATTGGCCAGATCGAAGCCAAGGCCAAGCAGCCGGCTGCGGCGCAGGGCTGAACTTCCCTAGGTCATTCTGGGGCGTCGCCAAGCGACGAACCCGGAATCATGATCAAGATTTCAGAGCTTACTTCTGCGTCGCCGGAGCCGGCGCGGCCACGCCGCCGGTCGGCACCAGGGCTTCCGCCGTCTTGGTCGACTTGGCAGCTTGCGACTGCTCCGGTTCCGCGCCGAACCTCGCCTGCGTCTTCGGCGCAAGCTCCGCCATTGCCGGGGCGGAGATGTCCACATGCGGCAGCACGTCGGCGACGAGATCGGTGGTCACGAGATTGGTGAGCTTGAGCTCGCCGGCGTCCAGCTCATGCAGGTCTTCCCAGGGCGGCACGCTGAGCGCGAGCGACAGCAGATCGCCGGCTCCGCCCATGTCGAAGGTGTATTTGGCGAGCCGGCCGATGTCGCGTTCGACGATCATCAGGTCCTGCGCGCTGTAGCTCGCCGCCTTCGCATCGTCGGCGCGGTCGCCCATCCAGATCTGATGGACGCGGACATGGGCAGCTTCCGGCACGTAGCGCTTCTTGCCGGCCAGCAGCAGGAACACGCACATGGATTCGCAATAGGCCTCTGGCGCAACCGCCGGGCGGCCAGACTGCCCGCCGCGGAGACTTACGCCGACCGTGGTCAGGAGTCCGAGATTGCGGAAACGTCGGCCGAGGGTGATCGCGTCGTTGACGGAACCGCCGCTGGAATCGAGCACCACGGTGGCGCCGCCGAGCTGGCGTCCGCGGGAAAACTCCTCGAAATCCTTCGGTGTGTCAGCGGTGATGATGCCGACCGCGCTGACCCAGCCGCGGCAGTTCGGCTCGCAGGCAATCCAGTTGAACTTCATCGGCAGCTTGCGCTCTTCGAGAGCAACACCCGCGCGAGCCGATGACCCGAGTGTCGCGACGGCGCCAGCCAGCACGACTCCACAGACGGCGGTTCCCACCAGCAACCAGCCGCGAAGATTAAGGGAGTTCAGAAGTCTCAATCTGGTTCCTTCCCCAAGCCCCTAAGGTCCCCAACAATCCTTGGTAGCGCCCTCTGAGTCCATCATACAGGCGTATGTTTCTACACATGGACGTCACAAAAATGGTATCCGTGGGAATACAGATCGTCCACAGCTACTTGCTGCACTGCTCCCAAAAAGCACGCAAAATATGGCGCGCAAACAACAGCTTACAGTTCCCTGCGCCGGAACTGTGCAACACCTCGATCAACATTGCAGCAAAGCGCCCATGAAGCATTCAGCCTGCGAGCATTGTTCCAGTCCGGTCGAAGATGTGCTCCGGCTCCCGCGCAGATTCGGCCGTGCGCTGATCTGGCTCTACCGGCACACGCTGTCGCCCCTGGTTGGTTACAATTGCCGGCATCTGCCGACCTGCTCCGTCTATGGCGACGAGGCGATCGAACGCTTCGGTCTCTGGGCCGGCGGCTGGATGACGCTCGCGCGCCTGCTCCGCTGCAATCCGTTCGGCACGTCGGGCATCGACAATGTACCGCTCACCGCACCGCCAGGCGCACACTGGTATCTGCCCTGGCGCTACGGCCGTTGGCGCGGCGTCAATGCATCCTGAGAGTGCTGCGATGCTCTGAGCATCGGTGGCCTGAGGGGAACCGTAAGGGTTCTTCCCGCGTTGTTTTGATGCTCCCCCGGGAGGAAACAACAATGCGCTGGAAAATCAGCCCTCATCTTCACTTTAGGCCTTTTCACTTCGGGCTTTCTCACTTCAGGCCTGGGCCCACCCCCGGCTCCAGGCGGCACCACGACCCCAGAACCTTGGATCTGCTCGCGATCGTCGCCTTGCTGGCGCTCGTGCTTGGCTCCGGCTGGTATCTGGCGACGAGTTTAGCCACCGCGCCGAGCACGACTGCGTTCATCGTACCGAGCCAGAGCGTGCACTGGTGATTATCGGAACCAGTAAAAGCGCCCGGGCGGCGGCGGGATCGGCTCGGGCGGCCGCAGCCGTTTTGGACGCGGCGGTTTCGGCGTCGGATCGGCCGACGAGGTGGCCTCCCCGCCCGGCGCCGTTTCGATGCCCGGCACCCTCACCGCCAGCAGCAAATTGGATTCGTGCATCCGCCAGCGGTAGCCGACGCCGAAATCGATCGGCTGGGCCCGGGTGAACAACTCGGCGTAGCGCTCCTGGTAGCGGCCGGGGAATTCGTCGATCGGCCCGAGATAGCGGCCGAACGGGAAGAAACGCCATTGCCGCGCGCCGTAGTTCGCAAGCGGAATGCCGGAATCGTCCTGGATGATGGTGGCGCTGTTGGCAAGCAACCAGTCGCGAACGACGGTGAAGTTTCCGGAGTGCATGAGATAGGACGCGCTCTTGAGCAGGCTGTTGCCGGGCCCGAGCGTCTCGCAGAATTTCAAGAATCCGGTGTTGCGCGCGCCGGAATTGGAAAGATCGGTCGAGAAATAATACAGCGTGCGCGTTTCCCCGTCGCTGCCGGCGAAGGTGATGCGAACGCCGCGCGTCGCGTTACGGCCCGGATTGTCGTCGCCGACACGCAAGCCCCCCTTGTCGTCGAGCGCGATCATCTCGACGTTGCGGATGGTCTTGCCGGAGCGCGCCAGGAAAACATAAAGGATCGGCAAGGTGCCGTTGACCTGGTTGGCGTGCAGGTCGACCTTCATCTGCTTGGTGATGAAGAAGGAAAAGCTCAGGATCGAGCCGAGCGAGCGCTCGACATTGTAGAGCGCGGCGCCGATCGAACCGCGCGGCAGCCGGGTCAAATCGGGCACGGCGCCAACCGGCTCCAGCGCGCCAAGCACGTAGGTGCTGGCCTTGGAATAGAAGGCGTTGGCGTAGAGAAAATCGGGGCCGCTGAACATGTAGAACATGGTCGGCCGGGGCGCGGCGAGATTGACGTCGGCCCAATCGCGGATCTTGGAGAGCTGGCGCTGTTCGAGCTGGGCGAAGGCGCCGTCGAAGAATTTTGCGTGGCGCTGCCAGCCTGGGTCCTTCGTGAGCGCCACCAGTGGCGAGTCCGCCGAGGGCTGCATGCCCGCGAGGAAGCGCGCGGTGTCATCGAAGGTGGCGTCGGCGGCGCGGGCGGACGAGACGGCCGCGGCCAGCAGGGCAAGAGCTGTGACCGCAATTCTGAGGGGACGAAACATGTCTATGTGCGATCGTGTGAATTGCCAGCGGCGACCGGCCGCCTGCGGAAAACAGCATAAATCACTAGGCCCGAGAGCATGACGAGCATCCCCGCGAGCGACTGCAGCGGCCGCTCGGTCAACAGGTAGTACATCATGAACGCAGTCACGAGCAGGAAAACCAGGGGCGTGAACGGGTATCCCCAGGCGCGATAGGGCCTCGGCAAATCGGGATCGGTGATGCGCAGCTTGATGACGCCGGCGACCGTGAAGAACGAGCAGAACAACAGTGCGAACTGGATGAAGTCGAGCACCGCCTCGAAGCTGCGCGTGAACAGCAGCAGATTGGCGACGGCGAGCTGAAACAGAATCGCATAGGCCGGTGCGCCGCTCGCCGATCGCTTCGAGAACACGCATAAGGCGGGAATGTCCTCCCCCATCGTCATCATCACGCGCGGGCCGATCCACATCATCGCGCTGATCGAGGAGATCAGGCCAACGCAGATCATCGCGCCGACGATCCGACCGCCGAGGCTGCCGAAGATGGCGCTACCGGCGACGCTGGCGACATCGAGCTGACCGGCAAGCGCACCGACCGGCGTCGAATGGAGAAACACTGCATTCAGCGCGACGTACAGCACGAGCACGATCAGCGTGCCCGCCAGCAGCGCGCGCGGCAGATTCCGCTGCGGCATGTTCATCTCGCCGATGATGTAGGTCGCGGCGTTCCAGCCCGAGAACGAATACATCACGAAGACCAGCCCGATCGCAAACGGCGCGCTAACGATGTGGGCGAGATCGCCCGGCTGCGGCGCGAAGGTGATCGGTTGCGGGGCAGCGATGACGAAGCCGGCGACCAGGAAGGCGACGATCAGCGCGACCTTGATGATCGTCGCGATCAGCTGGAAGGTCGAGGAGTGCCTGACGCCTGTCAGTTGCACGAGCGAGACCAGCCACACCACGGCGATGGCGAGCGGGATCGGCGGCAGATCGGGCACGACCGATTTGGCGTATTCGCCGAACGCCATCGCGGCGAGCGCGACGGGCGCTGCGAAGCCGACCGTCGCCGACACCCAGCCGGCGAGAAAGCCGAAGGCGGGATGATAGGCGCGACCGAGGAAATTGTACTCGCCGCTCGAGCGCGGAAACATCGCCCCGAGCTCGCTATAGGCGAACACCCCGCACAGCGCGACGATGCCGCCGACGGTCCACAGCAGCAGGATCGAGAAGCCGGACGGGATGTCCTTGACCTGGAAGCCGAGGCTGGTGAAGACGCCGACCCCGATCATGTCGGCCACGACGATGGCGGTTGCGACCAGAACTGAGACCCCGGTCCCGCTTCCGGTCAGCCGGCCAGTCCAGGGCGCGGTTCCCGCATTTGATGCCGTCATCGGGGTCCTTAACCTCAGGCGTCGTGCCTCATGGGCGCATCGTGCAGGTTGGCCCAGTCAATTCAAGCAGGGTTAACAAGGGCTAAATGAGGCGACGGAAGCAGGTAATTGAACACCGCTTATTCTGCTCCCAAGCGCTAAAGCTGCGCCAGCCCCGGGAAAGCCCGTCCCCCTCCCCCACAATCAGGACACGATTGCATGGTCCTTTTGAGCGTTCCGGATGTGGGGAAGTTCTCCGGACGCTTAACGTCACCTAAACGCCGGTCGGCTCAATTGTCTCTTAATACGCCGATGGACGTGACTTTGGGGTCATGGGTGGATGGTCGGGGCCGTTCCGAAATTGAGAGCTGACATGCGTGCCGACCGGACGTCGTCCGGTGCGCGCGGTCATGCGCTCCGGGTCGGCCTGATCTCAGCCTTGGTGCCGCTTTCGCTGACACTGGTTCAATGCGGCAAGGCGCCCAATCCGGCGGCCCTCGCGGCGAATTCGCAGGCCAATGTTCAGGTCGTTGCGAAGACAAATCAGCAAGTCGCGAGCGGCGACACGTTCGAGGATCGCTTCCCCGCCCCGCAATTCGGGGAGCGCTTCCCCTCGGCGAGCGAGAGTTTTCTGCAGCGGCAGATGTCGGACTTCTCGCCGAAGCGGGCCGTGCAGCAATCGCCCCCGGAGCAGGCCCCCTACAAGGTCGCTTCGCTCGAGCCGCAGGTCCCCTACAAGCGTTCGCCCCGCGACGACCTGACGACGCTGGTCAGCATGAAGTCGTCGGCCTTCCCCTATTTCGGCAACAACCCCGCTTCCGACGCGCCGTTCCTCAACGTCGCCAAGGGCGACCGCCGCGGCCATCGCAGCTATTCCGGTCGCGTGTTCTGGCAGGACGAGACCTACAATGACAGCCGCGTGCTGATGCACGTGCCCGAGCATTTCGACGTCCGCAAGCCCGGCGTGATCGTGGTGTTCTTCCACGGCAATGGCGCAACGCTCGAACGCGACGTGCGTGATCGCCAGCTGGTGCCGAAGCAGATCACCGATTCCGGCGCCAATGCCGTGCTGCTCGCCCCCCAGATGGCCGTCGATGCCGCCGATTCCAGCGCCGGCAAGTTCTGGCAACCTGGCGGCTTCAAGCGCTTCATGGCGGAATCGGCCGACCACCTCGCCCGCGTCACCGGCGATCCCAACAGCGCCCGCGCCTTCGCCAACATGCCGATCGTGATCGTCGGCTACAGCGGCGGCTTCCTGCCGACGGCCTGGAGCCTCGAGGTCGGCGGCATCAGCGACCGCGTCCGCGGCGTCGTGCTGCTCGACGCCGTCTATGGCGAGATGGACAAGTTCGCGTCCTGGATCGAGAACCACCGTTCCGGCTTCTTCGTCAGCGCCTACACCCGCCACACCGCGCGGCGCGATCGCGAGCTGATGAGCATGCTCCGGCAGAAGGGCATCAGCGTCGCAGAGGACATGGACGGCCCGTTGCGTCCCGGCAGCGTGGTGTTCGTCGAGACCGGCGAGGGCATCACCCATCGCGACTACGTCACCCGCGCCTGGACGCGGGATCCACTCAAGGATGTGCTGGTGAAGATGTCGGCGACGCCGGCGCTGGCGCTGACCCGCGTGGCCGCCACCAGTTCCGGCGCATCGAGCCGATAGGTTTGGATGTTGGTCCAGCCGGTGTCCGGCTGCATTGCCTGCAATTCCCTCAGGCTCTGATCAAAATGTAATGTTGATGGCCGACATCCCCGGGTGCCACCGGATTGCTTCCGCCAGCAAGGCTCATAGTTTGCCGGCCAGTTTGCGATTGGAATTCGGTGGGGACAGGCAGTGCGTCAGGGATTGTACAAGGTCGACTTCCATACCGTTCATGGAACGGGCTGCGGCGTCGTCTATGTGATGGATGGCAAGATGCGCGGGGGCAATTCCGCTTTCGCCTTCATCGGCACCTATCAGGGCGAAGGCGACAGCATCAAGGTCAAGATCTCGACCCAGCGCTACAACGACGACCCCTCCTTCAAGGCGCTGTTCGGCACCGACCGGATCACGCTGGCGCTCGCCGGCCGGGAGGACGGCGACAACGCGGAATTCGAAGGCAACGCCTTGCAGGCGCCGGGCGTTGCCTTCCGGGCCGTGCTGAGCCGGATCAGCGACTGAGCTTCAGCTCGTCTACGATCAGCTCTTGTCAGTACTAGCTCTTGGGCAGCTTCGGAATGCTCTCGGCAAAGCCGTTGAAGCAGGCCAGCCGCTCGTCCTCTTCCTTCAAGAAGCGGCAATCGGCGTAGCCCTTGGCCTTCGCCGGCTTCGGCTTCGGCGCCGGCGCGATCACCGCGTCGTAGCAGTTGAGGCGGTCCTTGGTGCCGTCGTCGAGCTCGAGGCAGGCCTGGAGCCGGGCCGCGATCGATTGCGGCTTGCCCTTCGGCGCTGCGGCCGGCTTGGCCGCTGCCTCCTTCGTCCCCTTGGGCTTGACCTGCACCAAGGGCTTGTCCCCCACCATCGGTGGCTTGTCGGCTTGCGCAAACGCGGAGGCTGAATAGAGCACCGCGGCAACCGCCAGAATCATCCTCATTTCAGTCAACTCTCTTTGGTCCCCATGACCGGCGTTCTAGCGCTCCCGCGCGCGGTTTGCCAAGCACATTGCGTACACGAAGCCGCGGGATTCAGGCCGTTGCGGCCGCAGGCCGGGGCCGGGTCAGGACCACCAGGATCAGCGCCAGCACGACGAAACCGACCGCGACGAAGCCGAGCGCATGCAGGAGTTCGCGGGCGAACAGCAGCCCGCCGACGGCGGAGCCGACCGCCTGGCCGATATAGAGGACGGACGTATTGAGCGCGACGGTCGCCGATGCCAGCGGCGGCGCGGCCGCGACCAGCCGCACCTGCTGCATCGAATTGGTCGAGGCAAAGCCGAGGCCCCAGATCGCGACTCCGACCGTCATGAAGGCTAGCGTGCCGGCGCCGAGCGCCCAGCCCGTGATGCCCGCAAGCAGCAGGCAGGTGAACAGCAGCGAGGTCCGATAGGGGCCCGAGGTGTCGACGATGCGGGTGGCGATGACGACGCCGAGGAAGCCGCAGACGCCGTAAAGCGCGAACACCATGCCGACCGCATCGGGACCGGCACCGGTGAGCTTCTTGAGCAACGGGCCCATGAAGGTGAACACCACGAACTGCCCCGACATTTGCAGCATGGTGATCGCCAGCAGCAGCAGAATTGTGCTGTTGCGGCCGACGTCGCGCCAGGTCTTCAGGTCCACCGGCGCGCCTTTCAGGCCTGCCGGCAGACGCAGCAGCAACAAGAGGAAACTGATGCAGCCGAGCGCGCCGATCTCGCCATAGGCTGCGCGCCAGCCATAGCGGCTGGCGATGAAGGTGATCAGCGGAAGGCCAACGGCGGCAGCCAGCGACCAGCCGAGGAAGATATAGGCGATGGTACTGCCCCGCCGCTCCACCGGCACGATCAACGCCGCCGTGCCGGCGGCCTGCGGCGTGTAGAGCGCACCGACCGCGAGCATCACGAGACGGATGGCGAGGAGGCTGGTGTAATCGGGTGCAAAGGCCGAGGCGAGATTGCTGAAGGCGAGCACCGCCAGCGTCGTCGTGAGCAGCGTCCGCCGTTCGATGCGGCTTGTCAGCCAGGCCGTCAGCGGCGAGCCGATGCACAGCGTGATCGCGCCGAAGGTGATGAGGAGCCCGGCCGCATGAATGCTGACGTCGAGCCCCGTCGCCAACTCCGGCAGCATGCCCGCCGGCGCCAGCACCGAGCAGCCAGTGACGAGATTGCCGAGCATCGAGGCGGTTGGCGCGAAACGCGGGGCGCGTGCATTTTCCATGCAAGTGCATGTAGAGCAGCCGCCGGGCCAGTTAAAGGGCCGGTGCGAAATAGTTCGTGCGCACGCCCGTTTTATGCGCCGATTTTCTTGGAATTGCCGGATTGCGCAGGCCGAATCGCCTGATATATCGCTCGTTCCCGCTTACCTGCGCTCGTTCGCAGGAGTGAGCCTCAGGAGAAAAGCAATGACTGACCAGTCCAAGGACCAGCCGAAGTCCGAATCCGGCTTCCAATATTCCCTCAGCAATCTGAAGCCCGTGACCCCCGCCGCCAAAGTTACCCTCACCTTCCCGGACGGCGCCCAGCGTCAATACGACCAAAGCATCACCGGCCTCGATATCGCCAAGGGCATCTCGCCGTCGCTGGCCAAACGCACGGTCGCGATGGCGCTCGACGGCGTCGTCGCCGACCTCAACGATCCCATCGAGGCCGACGCCAAGCTCGAGCTGATCAGCCGCGACGATCCGCGCGCGCTCGAATTGATCCGCCACGATTGCGCCCACGTGCTGGCTGAGGCCGTGCAGACGCTGTGGCCGGGCACGCAGGTCACCATCGGTCCCGTGATCGAGAACGGCTTCTATTACGACTTCTTCCGCAACGAGCCGTTCACGCCGGAAGACTTTGCCGCAATCGAGAAGAAGATGCGCGAGATCATCGCGCGCGACAAACCCTTCACCAAGGAAGTCTGGGACCGCGAGAAGACCAAGCAGGTGTTCCGCGACAAGGGCGAGGCCTTCAAGGTCGAGCTGGTCGACGCCATTCCCGGCACCGAGCCGATCAAGATCTACTATCAGGGCGACTGGTTCGATCTGTGCCGCGGCCCGCACATGACCTCGACCGGCAAGGTCGGCAACGCCTTCAAGCTGATGAAGGTGGCCGGCGCCTACTGGCGCGGCGACAGCAACAACCCGATGCTGACCCGCATCTACGGCACCGCCTTCGCCAAGCAGGAGGACCTCGACGCTTATCTCAAGCAGATCGAGGAAGCCGAGAAGCGCGACCATCGCAAGCTCGGGCGCGAGCTCGACCTCTTCCATTTCCAGGAGGAAGGTCCGGGCGTCGTGTTCTGGCACCCGAAGGGCTGGACCATCTTCCAGCAGCTGATCGCCTATATGCGTCGGCGCCTGACCGGCGACTACAGCGAGGTCAACGCGCCGCAGATCCTCGACAAGGTGCTGTGGGAGACCTCGGGCCATTGGGGCTGGTACCGCGAGAACATGTTCGCGGCGCAGTCGGCCGGCGACGAGGCCGAGGACAAGCGCTGGTTTGCGCTCAAGCCGATGAACTGCCCCGGTCACGTGCAGATCTTCAAGCACGGCCTGAAGAGCTACCGCGACCTGCCCTTGCGCCTCGCCGAGTTCGGCGTGGTGCATCGCTATGAGCCCTCCGGCGCCATGCACGGCCTGATGCGCGTGCGCGGTTTCACCCAGGACGACGCGCACATCTTCTGCACCGAGGACCAGCTCGCCGAAGAGTGCCTGAAGATCAACGAGCTCATCCTGTCCACCTATGCCGATTTCGGCTTCACCGGCGATCTCACGGTGAAGCTGTCGACGCGGCCGGACAAGCGCGTCGGCACCGACGAGATGTGGGATCACGCCGAACGCGTGATGGCCACCGTGCTGCGCGAGATCCAGTCGCAGAACAATCACATCAAGACCGAGATCAACCCGGGCGAAGGCGCCTTCTACGGGCCGAAGTTCGAATATGTGCTGCGCGATGCCATCGGCCGCGACTGGCAGTGCGGCACCACGCAGGTCGACTTCAACCTGCCGGAGCGGTTCGGCGCGTTCTACATCGACCATGACGGCGGCAAGAAGCCGCCTGTCATGGTGCACCGCGCGATCTGCGGCTCGATGGAGCGCTATATCGGCATCCTGATCGAGCACTATGCCGGCAACTTCCCGCTCTGGCTCTCGCCGGTGCAGGCGGTGGTCACCACCATCACCTCGGAAGGCGACGAGTACGCCAAGGTGGTGATGGAGCAGGCACGCCGCGCCGGGCTTCGGGTCGAGATCGACCTGCGCAACGAAAAGATCAACTACAAGGTCCGCGAGCACTCGCTGGCCAAGATCCCGGCCCTGCTCGTGGTCGGCAAGAAGGAGGCCGAGACGCATTCGGTCTCGGTCCGCCGCCTCGGCAGCGACGGCCAGAAGGTGATGACGACCGAGGAGGCGATCGCCGCCCTGGTCGACGAGGCGACCCCGCCGGACGTCAAGCGGGTGCGGGGCGCGGTCTGATCCCTGAAATCGATCTAAACTCGCTTCCGGTTGCGGGCGTGCATGCTTATCTCCGCATGGCACGCCCGACGACCAGTTGAAGAGGATCTCCCAGTGCCCGACGCCATCGAACTCCTGAAGACCCGCCGCTCGGTCAAGCCGCGCGAGATGACCGGACCCGGCCCTTCGGCGGCCGAGCTCGAGACCATCCTCACCATCGGCGCCCGCGTGCCCGACCATGGCAAGCTGGCGCCCTGGCGCTTCATCATCTTCGAGGGCGACGCCCGCCAGCGCGCCGGCGAGGTGATCGCGAAGGTGTTTGCCCGGAAAAATCCCGGCGCGCCCGCCGCCGACGTCGAGATTGAGCGCAAGCGCCTCACCGACGCGCCGCTGGTGATCGGCATCGTCAGCTTCACCAGGCCGCATCCGAAGGTGCCGGCGTTCGAGCAGGAATTGTCGGCGGGCGCCAGCGCCATGAACATCGTCACGGCCGCGACCGCGCTCGGCTACGGCGCCTGCTGGCTGACCGGCTGGTTCTCGTTCGATCGCGAGGTGCTCGATGGCCTCGGCCTCAAGCCGGACGAAAAGCTCGCCGGCTTCATCCACGTGGGCACGCCGACCAAGCCGAGCGAAGACCGTCCGCGGCCGTTCCTTTCGGAAATCGTGACGCGTTTTTAATCGAAGGCTTGTTGACGCCTCTGGCGTCTTGCGGCTTTGATCCCGGCCAGGGAGGAAGCCGGGATGAAGCGTCGTGATTTTCTGGTCGGGGCCGCGCTGCTGGCCGGCACGATGGCACGAAGCCGCGCCGCCGACATCCCCGCCCCCTCGCCCGACGGGCTCGACCGCATCACGGCGTATTTCGACAACGAGGTGGGAAGCGGCCGGTTGCCGGGCGCCGTGATCCTGGTGCAGCAGCACGGCAAGCCGGTCTATCTGAAGACGTTTGGCGTGCGCGACGTCAGGACCAGTCTTGCGATGACGCCGGATACGATCTTCGCGATCCACTCGATGACCAAGCCGATCACCTGCCTTGGCGCGATGATGCTGATCGACGAAGGCAAGCTCGCGCTCACCGACCCCGTGTCGAAATACGTTCCCCTGTTTGCCGACACCAAGGTCGGTCTCGAGGTCACCCTGCCCAACGGCAAGCTGGAGCTCGATCTCGTGCCGCCGGTCCGCCCCGTCAACATCGAGGATTTGCTGCGGCACACTTCGGGCATCAGCTACGATTATATCGGCGGCAAATGGGTCGAGCAGGCCTACAAGGCCGCCAACATCTTCGAAGGCCAATTCAACAACAGGGAATTCGCCGACCGCATCGCCAAGCTGCCGCTGGCGCGGCAGCCGGGAACGCTGTGGCGCTACGGCCATTCCACCGACGTGCTCGGCAGCGTCATCGAGATCATCTCGGGCCAGACGCTGTATCAGTTCCTGAAACAGCGCATCTTCGACCCGCTCGGCATGAGCAGCACCAAATTCACGCTGGCGACCGAAGACGAGCTCGCGCGGATGGCGCGGCCGCTGCCGAACGATTTCATCCTGCTCGCCGCCGAGCGCGACCGCCTCGATCATCCCGAATGGCAATCCGGCGGCGGCGGCCTGCTCTCGACCATCACCGACTATCAGCGCTTCTCGCAGATGCTGCTCAACGGCGGCGAATTCGAGGGCAAGCGCTATCTCAGCCCTGCCGCGTTCAAGGCCATGACGACCGATCACATCGGACCCGGCTCCGGCGTCGGACGCGATTATTTCTATTTCCCGGGTGACGGCTTCGGCTATGGCTACGGCCTTGCGGTGCGGACCGATCCCGGCAACGCCAAACCGCCGCCGCCGGGCTCGCTCGGCGAGCTGAAATGGGACTCTGGGAGCGGCACCTATTTCGGCGTCGATCCCAAGCTCCACATGGTCTACCTCATGATGCAGCAGACCCAGAACGAGCGCAGCCGCATCACGCCCGCCTTCAAGGCGCTGGTCTACGACTGCTACCCCGAGGGACTACGCCGCCCGTGAGGCGCGCTGACCGAAATCGGCGAGCAGCTTTGCGATCTCGGCCGCAGGCCGCGCCGCACTGAACAGAAAGCCCTGCACCTCGTTGCAGCCCTCGGCGCGCAGCCAGTCGAGCTGATCCTCGGTCTCGACGCCCTCCGCGGTCGTGGTGATGTTGAGGCTGCGGCCGAGCCCGGAGATCGCGCGCACGATCGCGCTGCAATCGGGCCGCTGCGCCAGATCCTTGACGAACGAGCGGTCGATCTTGATCTTGTCGAACGGGAAGCTCCTGAGATAGCTCAGGCTGGAATAGCCGGTGCCGAAATCATCCATGGAGATGCTGACGCCGAGCTCGCGGAGCTGGTGCAGGATGGCGAGATTGGCGTCGGTCTCGGCCAGGAAGATCGACTCGGTGATTTCGAGCTCGAGCCGCCGCGGCGACAGGCCGGACTGCGCCAGCGCCGAGATCACGATTTGCACCAGGTTGCGGCTGCGGAATTGCGCCGGCGACAGATTGACCGCGACCTTGACGTCGGCAGGCCATTTGACGGCCTCGGCGCAGGCTTCGCGCAGCACCCACTCCCCTAACTGGGTGATGAGGCCAATGTCCTCGGCAACCGGGATGAACTCCGCCGGCGAGATCATGCCCTTGTCCGGATGACGCCAGCGCAGCAGCGACTCGAAGCCGGAGATGCGGTCGGAGGCGATCGACACCAGCGGCTGGTAGTGCAGCTCGAACTCGCCATTGGCGAACGCACGCCGCAGATCGAGCTCCATGTCGCGGCGCTTTTGCGCCTGCAGGTCCATCTCGCGCTCGAAGAAATGGTGCACGCCGCCGCCGTCGGACTTCGCCCGGTACAGCGCCATGTCGGCATTGCGCATCAGCTCTTCCGGCGTCGCGCCGTCGCCGGGCGACAGCGCGATGCCGATGCTGGCACCGATCACCATCTCCTGGCCGTCGAGATCGTAGGGCGCCTTCAGCATGTCGATCAGCAGGCCAGCGCAGGCGCTGGCCTCGTTCGGCGAGACGTCGGCGGCAAGGATCACCGCGAATTCGTCGCCGCCGAGCCGCGCCGCCAGATTGCCGCCGCGGACGGCAAGGGTCAGGCGCTCGGCGACGTCCTTGAGCAGGCGGTCGCCGACGGGATGACCGAAGGAATCGTTGATGTTCTTGAACAGGTCGAGATCGATGTAGAGCACGCCGACCCGTCTTCCCGCCGCCTGCTCCAGCGCCTGCTTCAGCCGCTCCTGGAAATATTCGCGGTTCGGCAGGTCGGTGAGCCCGTCATGGTGGGCCATGTGCGCGATGCGCGCCTCGGCCTTGCGCCGTTCGGTGATGTCGACCACCGCGACCAGATAGCCGTCGCGATCGTCGAAGGCGACGCGGCGGCCGAAGGTGAGCACCTCGATCTCGCTGCCGTCGGCGCGCAAATGCCGCCAGTTGCGCGATGAGTGGTAGGCCTCGCCGACGCGCTCCAGCGCCTCGGCGTGGCTGTCCCACTCGTCCTCCGGCCAGATCTCGTGCAGCTTCATGCGCAGGAAGGTGGCGCGGCTGTAGCCGTAATGCTGGACCGCGGCGTCGTTGACGCCAAGGAATTCCTTGGTCTGCGCGTCGAACACCCACATCGGCACCGGGTTGCTGTCGAACAGCAGGCGGAACGAGGCGTCGCGCCGCTTCAGCGCGGTGACATCGGAGATCGTCAACGAGACCACGTCGGCGAAGGCCGTGGCGCTGAGGCGCAGATGCCGGCCCTCGCTCTCGATCTCGAGCTGCTCGCCGCGGCCGCCCGCGACGGCCTTGAGCAAAAAGTCCATGATCTCGGGCGAGGCCAGCAGCGTGTTGCCCTTGCCGATCCGCCGCCACAACAGGTTTCCGGTCGCGACATAGCAGCGCGCTTGCGCTGTTGTTGTGGTGCACGACCTGGAGATCGGACGGCTTGCCGCCGGCATCGCGCAGCGTCGCCAGCGAGATCACCGCGTCGTCGGTCGAGGCGAAGATCGCGTCCAGCAGATTGTACTGGGTGCCGCGCTCGTTGATATAGGCGCCGACCAGCGTGGCGCCCCAGCGCGAGGCCGTCGGCAGCGCCAGCACATCGTAGGTCCGGACCATGCCGTCGCGCACGCAATGCGCGCTGGCCTGATAGGGTCGTCCATTGGCAAGCGCGCTCGTCGCCGCTTCCGACAGCGCGGTGGCGCAATCCGGCGACAATTCGGCGACGGGGATATCCCAACGCTCCTCGCCGAGCCATTTTTGCACGTAGCGTCCGCTGCGTGACAGTTCGAGCGTGCCGTCGTTCCTCAATAGCGCGATGTGATCGGCGAGCCGTCCGAGACTGCCGAGCATCACGTCCTCATAGCGCGGCAGCCGATCGCCCGGCTTCAGCGCGGCACGCCATTTGCGCTGAAGCACCGGGATGTCGTCGAACATTTCGGCGGCCGGTTTTCCCGACACTTTCTTCGCGGCATTCATGGCAGTCCCCAACGCACTTTCCCGGCGCATCCAATGCAGCTGCGCTTAACGACATGTAAAAAGGCCGCAGGCGCGGGTTCCATTCGGCGATTATGACAGTTTTAAGTCAGGTGTTGGTTAGTGGGCGTTAGAGACTATGACGGTGATGCGAAGCTCTCGTATCCCCGGAACGCGCTGCAGCGTTCTTACGCTGCTGCGCAGAGCCGGGACCCAGGAAGCCGCAGCACGTGCTGATACATGGGCCCCGGCTCTGCAGCGCACCGCCGAAGAGGCGCTGCGCAGCGTCCGGGGCACGAGAGCGGAGCTTGGCGCACCACTGCGTCAACATCGTCACTGCGAGCGCAGCGACTTGTCCGCCGAAGCCTTGGCGAAGGCCGAAGCAATCCAGAATCCTTCCGCAGTGGCCATATTTAATCCGTCATCCTGAGGTGCGAGGCGTGCGATGCGAACGCATCGCATGCCGAGCCTCGAAGGATGAACGGCCGAGCTGATGCAGCCGGGCCGTCGCCCTTCGAGGCTTGCTCTGCGTCGCTGTCGCGCCGCAGCGCGCGCACCTCAGGGTGACGGTGATGGATAGAGCTTGCGGCAGCATTCCGTATTCGCTCTCGACGTGGAGACACACCTTCACATCCTCGCGGCGCATCTCGCCCGAGCTTTGCTTGATCTCTTCACCCTCATAATTGAAAGAGGGCGCAGGGAAGGCCGGGCGCCCGCTGGCACCCGCGGTCCACTGTGCGAAACCTGCGTGACAAGAAGTTGCACAGCGGCATACAGGTGTAGCCAGGACATCCGGCCTTCCCTGCGCAGTGGGCTTACGGCTTATGTCGTGCTCTCCCCGGGGAGCGTTGCACTATTGCCCCCGTCGCCTTGCGGCTGGCTGACGGATGTGTCCGGTTGGACGACACCCATCACCGCAACACTTGACGCACAGACCCCGGGCGTCAGGACCACACGATTTTGCCGTACGCCGATCACACCGGTCGTGTGCGCGAGGTCTTCGCTCACGGTTACCCGCCCTGCGAAGCTGTTCGCGCCGATGTCACCTGCGTCCACCGCCGCCCGGCCCGCGTTCGTGACGATCGCGATACGCCCCTCTTCCTTGGGCCGGGTTGAGGCGACACATACGTGATTTCCGAATTTCGGTAAAGTGGAATATTTTTGGCACGCGTGATTGACCCAGGGCTCGCGTGTTTTGCCCGCCGGGCAGCGCAAGATCTTGTAGCCCGGATGGAGCGCAGCGTAATCCGGGGAGTCCTGCTACGAGGCACGAGCGCCCCGGATTACGCTTCGCTCCATCCGGGCTACGAAGCCTCACCCCGCCAGCCTCTCGATCACGATATCGAGCAGCGCGCGCAGACGGGCGAGGCGCCTGAGATCGCGGTGATAACCGACATAGGTGTCGCGGCCGGGCGGCGCCGTTCCGACGTCGAGCGCGACCAGACGGCGGTCGCGGTCGCCGAGCGGACGCGGCAGCACGGCAAAGCCGTCACCGCTGGCGCAAAGCTCGGCCTGCACCTGCCTGTTGTTGCTGCGCGAGGCGATTGCTGCATTCGGCAGTGCGCGCTTCAGCCAAACGGCGTCCGGCATGTCGGCGAACTCGGCATTCATCGTCACGACGCGGACAGCGCCGCCGGCGCGCGGCGGCTTGCTGCCCTTCTTGCCGTAGAGCGCGTAGGGAATGTGCAGCAGCTTTCTGGAGATCACCTCGGGCTCGCTGAACGGCTTGATGCGGAAGACGAGATCGGCTTCACGCCGCGGCAGGCTGTAGAGCCGCGCATCGGTCAGGAGCTCCACCGTCACCTTGGGGTGACGCTTGCCGAACGCGGCGATCACCGGCGACAGCATCACCGTCCCGAACCAGTCCGACGACGACAGGCGCAGCAGGCCGTCGAGCTGCGTCTCCGCGCCGGATACATGACGCTCCAGTGCGAGCGCCTCGTCCTCGATCCGCTCGGCATGGCGGAGCACGGCGGCGCCCTCGTCGGTCAGCACCAGGCCATCGGCGGTGCGCTGGAACAGGGTCTGGCCCAACGATGTCTCGAGCGCGCGAAGCCGCCGGCCCATCGTCGGCTGGGTCTGGCCGATTTTTCGTGCGGCAGCGCCGAGCGTGCCTTCGCGCGCGATTGCCAGGAAGATGCGTAGATCGCTCCAGTCCATCAGGATTTCCCGCCATACAAAAATGTATGACAAGCGTACAGCCTTGATCCTTCTCATGCAAAATTTCATGGGCATATTGAGCCGATCACGGAGCAAGACGATCATGACGAGACAATCGACGATGCGCGCCGGCGTCCTGGAGACCCACAACGCTCCCTTGCGCGTCTCAACCATCTCCACGCCCGAGATCGGCCCGCACGACGTGCTGGTGCGGGTGCGGGCGAGCGGGGTCAATCCGCTCGACACCAAGATCCAGGCGGGCGCCGCGGCGCATGCGCGCCATCCGCTGCCGGCGATTCCAGGGATCGATCTCGCCGGCGTGGTCGAACTGGCCGGGCGCGAGGTGACGCGGTTCAAGCCGGGCGACGAGGTCTACGGCATGACCGGTGGTGTCGGCGGCGTACAGGGATCGCTGGCCGAATTCGCCGCGGTCGATGCCGATCTCCTCGCGCCGAAGCCTGTCAATCTCAGCATGCGGGAGGCTGCCGCCCTGCCGCTGATCGTCATCACGGCCTGGGAAGGCCTGATCGACCGGGCGGCGTTGAAGGCGGGCCAGACGGTATTGATTCATGGCGGTGCGGGCGGCGTCGGTCATGTCGCGATCCAGATCGCGCGCGCCGTCGGAGCGGATGTGTTCGCAACCGGCTCGCCGTCGCAGCGCGCCACCATCGAAGGTTTCGGCGCCGTCTTCATCGACCGCGGCAGCTCGGTCGAAACCTACGTGACGCAGCATACCGGCGGCCGCGGCTTCGACATCGTCTACGACACCGTAGGCGGCAAGGTGCTCGACGCTTCCTTCGAAGCAGTGCGCCGCTTCGGCCATGTGGTGAGCGCGCTCGGCTGGGGCACGCATGCGCTTGCGCCGCTGTCATTCCGGGCGGCCACCTATTCAGGCGTGTTCACGCTGCTGCCGCTGCTGTCGGGCGAAGGCCGCGCGCATCATGGAGAGATCATGGCGCAAGCCACGCGCCTCGCCGAGACCGGCAAGCTCGTGCCGCTGCTCGACGCCAGGCGTTTTACGCTGGAGAGCGTCGACGAGGCCTATGCGCTGATCAGGGATCACGCCGCCAAGGGCAAGTTGGTCGTCGATGTCTGAGGTGGAGCTTGTGGCCCGGATGAGGGCAGCGCAATCCGGGATTCTCGCTAAGAGCACGAAGGCCCCGGATTACGCTGCGCTCCATCCGGGCTACGGAGCTGTGCGCGCCGCTAGTCCTCGCTGGACGCGGCGGAGCGGTTGCGCAAGTAGGCCTGCGACAACAGGAAGAACAACGCGCGCTCGCCATGATATTTGGCGGACGGCCGGGTGCGCTCGAAACCATCGGCAAAGATCTTGCCGGACTGGTCGCACACCTGCCATCGCCAGCCAAACCGCTTGCGCCTGGTGAGGATCACTTCGAACATGCCGACGAGCTTGGTCCCCTGCTCCTTGCCGGTCTCGCAAAGGCATCCAAGCCCCTGCTCCGGCCTCCCCCATCAAACGGATGTCCGACATATAACCCAGCCGAGTGGAAAGAGAATAAAATTGATGATCGGAAATTCGTCTCTTGCACCGCTGGGATGACGACGGCGGGGGTGCGGGAATAAGCTTTCGCCAGCGGTGTTCGCCTTGGCCCCAGGAGGCAATCCGGCGGCGCTTGCAGTATTCAAAGCAGAACACAGGGGTTGATGGGGATGAGCATTTGCTCACCAGTCCCCACGACGGATGCGACGGTAACAGGAGATGCACGCTGGTGCGCTCGATGAGAATTTCCGTGCGAGCGTCAGGTCGGTGTCAGGTTGCAGGCGGCATTGCCGCCCGGCCTTAGCGCGCGATGGCCTTAGCGCGCGACGACTTCGACCTCGCCGTCGACGCCGTTGACGACGTTGAATCCGCGCTCGTAGACCTTGCCCTCGTTCTTGGCGATGGCGCGGTATTCGCCTTCGGAGAGCACGACGCGCGGGAAGGCGCCGATCGATTCCTTGATGACGTCGCCGCCCGGGGTCAGCACCGACCAGGCGGTGTTGGCGAGCGCCTCGCCGCCCCTGTCGCTGACCAGCTTGAGGGTGATCACGGCAGCACGGTGGGTGATGGTGACGTCGGTGAGCTTGCTGGCCTGGACGCGGATGTCGGAGCGCACCACCGAATTGGCGTCGCCATAGTTGGAGATGATGTAGTAGGTGCCCTCCGGCAGCAGCACGACGTCGCCGGCGGCGACGTTCGGCACCAAGGAGGCGCGCTCGCCGGATTCGAACTGGCTGCCCTTGTAGATCGCGAACGAGATTTGGTTCTGGGGAATGCGGCTGGTGCCGACCCGGCCCTCGATCCGCAGGCCCCCAGCCGGCAGCACGAAGGACTCACGATCGGTCTCGGCCTTCAGGCTGACGGTGCGCACCGCGCTGACGAGGCCGAAGGCGACGTGCACGACGTAATTGCCCGGCGGCAGCACGATGTTGGGCGTGGCGCTGCGGTCCTCGCGGATCAGCTTGAAGGTGCCGTTCTCGTCGGGACGGTCGGCAAACACGCGCCACACCAGGCCGCTGGTGATCGCCGGAGAATCCTTGCCGTATTTCGCGGTCAGCGACAGCACGCCCTGTCCGGGCACGGCCGCATTGAGCGGGGCGGCCGGCGGCACGGTCGTGACCGCGGGCGGCGGCATGCTCGGGGTTGCCGGCTGCATCAGGGTCGGCGGCAGGCTCGGCGGGCCGGCGCCCGGCCCGGAGGGCGGCGCCAGGCTGACGGCGCCGCCGGGCTCGGGCACCGAAGCCGGTGGGACCGGCGGCGGACGATCGGAGAAAAGCTGCGCCTGCGCAGCGTTTTGGCCTGAGGTAACGAGGCACGCGCCAAGGATCAGCGCCGGCAGCAGCCTGCCGCTGCGCCGCCATCCGATGATGCCGTCACCCCCGCGTGTCATGCCCCCTGCTTTTCACCGAAAACGCGGCAAATTCAAGCCTCTGATACCCCTGGAAATACGGGCCCGTGCAGATCGGTGGAACCTGGTTGACGCCTGCGTGATTACACCAGAGGCAACCGTCCCTCGCCATACTCCTGCCCCGTGCCCTTTCCAAAGCGGCATAAACCATGCTTCGCGCCTGATATGGCGAAGCGCAAATGCGGTGCCTAGTCTGACGGTGCAGGCCCCGGCGTAGGAGAGTTTCGGTGCTAGACATCTTGAAGGGGCGTGGCGCGAACGGCTCGAACGGCGAGAAGATTGGCCTTGGCCCCACCCGCCGGCCGGTCATCGGCCTCGCCCTCGGTGGCGGCGCGGCGCGCGGCTTTGCCCATATCGGAATCCTCAGGACCCTGATTGCCAACGGCATCGTGCCCGACGTCGTGGTCGGCACCTCCATCGGCGCCGTGGTCGGTGGCCTGCATGCGGCCGGCCGGCTCGAGACGTTCGAAGAGTGGGGGCGCAGCCTGCAAGGGATGCGCAACATCCTCGGCTATCTCGACATCCGCCTCAACGGCTCCGGCCTGCTCGGCGGCGAGAAGCTGGCGACCCGCCTCGTGAATGCGGTCGGACAGACCCTGATCGAGGACCTGCCCATCAAGTTCGCAAGCGTCGCGACCGAGGTCCGCACCGGCCACGAGATCTGGCTGACACGCGGCCGCGTCGTCGATGCGATGCGTGCGTCCTACGCCCTGCCCGGCATCTTCTCGCCCGTCCTGATCGGCGACCGCTGGCTGGTCGACGGCGCGCTGGTGAACCCGGTGCCGGTCTCAGCCGCCCGCGCGCTCGGCGCCGAAATCGTCATCGCCGCAAATCTTTCCAGCGACATCTTCACCCATTCCACGACGATCTATTCGCACGGCGCGCTGCCCGCCCCGGTCGCTCCGGAGGCGGAGGAGCCGACGGCCAAGCGGCGCTTCCCGCGCCTGTTCTCGCCCGAGAGGACGATGAAGCGCGAGTTCTTTGGAGGTAATGGCCGGCCCGGCATCTCCTCGGTGATGGTGGATGCCTTCAACATCATGCAGGATCGCATCACCCGCGCCCGCCTTGCCGGCGATCCGCCGGATCTGTTGATCACGCCGCGGGTCGGCCAGTTCGGCTGGTTCGACTTCCACCGCTCCGAGGACCTGATCGCTCATGGCACCCGCGCCGCGGAGCGCGCGCTGGAGTCGATCCAGGAGGCAATCCATGTGCTGGCGCCGGCGCCGGAAGGCACCGCGCCGAAAGCCGGCGAGCAGACCTGATCAGGCCGTCTTGATGTAGTCGCGCAGGGCTTCCTGCTCGGACTCGTATTCCTGGACCCGGCGCTTGACGATGTCGCCGATCGAGATCAGGCCGACCACCTTGCCGTTGTCGGTCACCGGCAGATGGCGGAACTTGCCCGACGTCATCATCTCCATGAGCTCGGCGACCGTGTCGGTCTCCTTGCAGGTCACGACCTTGCGGGTCATGACCTGAGCGACCGGCTCCTCCAGCGCGCCGGCGCCGCGCTCGCCGATCACGCGGACGATGTCGCGCTCCGACAGGATGCCCTCGAGCCGGCTCTGGTTCATCACCAGCACCGCGCCGATCTTCTTCTCACCGAGCAACTTGACCGCGGCAGCCAGCTTCGCGTCGGGCTCGACGCTCACGATCTGGTGGCCCTTGGTGTTGAGAATGGAACGTACCGTCATTGTTGCCTCCCTGAATCGGACCCGTTCCGCCTTTGGCGGCCCGGACTTGTTCTTCGAGTCTTCAACTAACAGTTTCAGCGCCGGTTGCAGGCTCAGGCGCTTTGCGAAGCATCGCCGCTAGCGGCTTGCAGCTTCGGAACATTCTTCCGGCAAATGATGGATGAATTCGGGCCGCACCGCAAGCGCTGCTTCAAATACGGTCTGAAACGTCCTGTGATGACGCATCCGCAGCATCGTTTCGCACGCGCGGCACGGGATCGAACAGCGCAAACAGCAGCAGGCCGGCGAAGAAGCCGCCGATATGCGCCTGCCAGGCCACGCTCGTGGTTTCGGAATCGATGCCGATCGCACCGACGCCGAAGATGATGTTGACGCCGAACCACACGGCGAGGAAGCCGACCACCCGTCCGTCGCGCAGCGCGCGCGACAGCGGCAGCGCCGGAACCTTTGCTGCGGTATCGGCGTCCGACCGGTTGAACGACAGGAAGCTGCCGCGGACGAACGCGAAGCGGATCGCGGCTGCCATCGCGCCCGACACCGAGGCCGAGGCGCCGATCATCGGCGCCACCGCATGCTCATGGGTGACGAGATGGGCGAGCGCGCCGGCCGCCGCCGTCACCGCCAGAAACAGGAAGAACCTGACCGCGCCGAAGCGCCGCGCCAGCGCGCTGCCGAACGGCAAGAGCCAGAGCACGTTGAAGCCGAGGTGGGTCAGATTGGCGTGCAGCAGCGAATAGGTGACGAAGGTCCAGACCTTGGCGCCGGCGCCGCCCGGGATCTGCAAGTTCAGCAGCGAGGAATCGTAGCGCTTGGGGATGAAGCCGAAGACGTCGATGGTCCAGTTCTCGAGCTCCGGCGGCAGCAGCACCCGCAGATGGATCACCGCCAGCAGGACGATATAGGCGGTCAGCGCCAAAGGCAGCGTCAGGACCGGCTCGCGCGGAGCCTCCTCATGGGCGGCCGGCAGGCCGGGCTGAGAATCCTGCGGCGGAGAATCGTGCGGGGAATCCAAGGCAGCTTCGCTTTCAGGCGCGATCGGAACGATCCGTTTGGAGATAGTCGCCTTTGCCGGCCTTGCGCAAGTGCACAAAAGGAAAAGGCAGGGCCCTGGGAAGCCCTGCCTGTCCGTGTCGGCCTTCCGGTGCCGGAGGAATGAAGGTGTATCCCCACCCCTCCCCGCGGCCCGTGACCAAACTGTTTGACGCCCTGTGTACAGGCCCCGCCGAGAACCTGGATGAAAGCGGCGAGGCTTGCGACTGCGATCACCATAGCAGCGCCGCGCGAGGGGCAAAGGCCATAGTTAATTTAACGTTAACAACGCAAAGACCGCCTTAACGAGGGCGAAAACGCCCTCCCGGCATGGACGCTGCAAATCCCCTCCTGCACAACATCACAAGGGATCGCGGGTGCACTGAAGCGGGACAGCTTTGTCCCTTCGAGGTTGCACCCCGGGATAAGCGTTCAGACATGAAACATCCGTCGAGCCGCGCGTTCTTCGCGTATTGGGACAAGAAGCGCGGCGCCGCACGGGCTCCCGACAGGGCCGACATCGATCCGGCCGCGGTCCGCGGCCTGCTCGGCGACATTTTTGTCCTCTCCTGCGAGCCCAATCTCGGCTTTCCCTTCCGCGTCGCCGGCACACGCGTCTGTGCTCTCGCGGGATGCGACCTCAAGGACCAGAGCTTTGCAGCGCTGTTCACGGCCGCGAGCCGCGGCGAGATCGAGGAGATCACAACCATCGTCGCCGACGAGGCGTTAGGTGCGATCGCCGGCATCACGGCCGCGCGCGAGGACGGCAGCAAGGCCTATCTCGAGCTGTTGCTGCTGCCCTTCAACGCCCGCCCGCACACGCCGGTGAGCGTGACAGGCGTGCTCGCACCGTTCGACGACGAATGCGGCGCGCTCTCAACCTTCACCCTCACCTCCTGGCGCTATCTGCACCAGCCGGAGAAGCTGCTGCCGCGCGCGATCCGCAAATTGCAGATCGCACGCGGGCTGATGGTGTATGAGGGGCTGAGATAGTCTCCGCCGCCCGACAAATCACGCGCATGCGGATGGCCGTTTTTGCCGGATCTGCGTCATTCCTGATGTCGTCGCCAAGGGTTAGGTTCCGCCTCGCGTGAAGCAACGAGGTTCGGGTGACATCATCATGACATGGCGCGTTCTGGCGTTGAGCGGCCTCGGCTGCGTGGCGCTGCTGGCGGCGATCGGCGGAAGCTGGCTGTTCCTGCTGCCAGGCGCGCCGGCTCAGGGAGCCGCCCCTGCGATATCCAAGGACGAGACCGAAGCGACGCTTGCGGCGCTGAAGCCGCCGAAGCGCAAACGCCCGCTGATCGCCATCGTCGGCATCAACGACATGAGCGAGACGACCGACTATCTGATGCCGTACGGCATCCTCGCGCGCGCCGATGTCGCCGACGTCCTCACATTGGCGACGCAGCCCGGACCCGTCACGCTCTATCCCGCGCTAAAAGTGCAGCCGCATGCGACCATCGCCGAGTTCGACGCGGCGCATCCCGACGGCGCCGATTACGTGATCGTGCCCGCGATGAGCCGCGAAGACGATGCCGTGGCGTTGCAATGGATCAAAAGCCAGGCCGGCAAGGGCGCGATCATCATCGGCGTCTGCGTCGGCGCCAAGGTCGTTGCCAACACGGGACTCCTCGACGGCCGGCAGGCCACCACGCACTGGTATTCGGTGCGCGATCTGCAGAAGCATTCCGCGATCCGCTACGTCGCGGACCGCAGGCTGGTGGTCGATCGCGGCGTTGCGACGACGACCGGCATCACCGCGTCCATGCCGATGGCCCTGACCCTGGTCGAGGCCATCGCCGGCCGCGCCAGGGCCGAGGCGGTCGCCCGCGACATCGGTCTTGCGGAGTGGAATGCGCGCCATCGCAGCGCGGCGTTCCAGTTCACACGCCCGTTCGCGCTGACGGCGATCGCCAACACGCTCGCATTCTGGAACCGCGAGCAACTCGGACTCGCGCTGACGCCTGATGTCGACGAGGTGTCGCTTGCGCTTGTCGCTGATGCGTGGTCGCGCACCTATCGCTCGCGCGCCCTCACCTTCGCGGCCACGGCAGAGCCGCAGACCAGCCGTGGCGGTCTTCGCATCCTGCCGGACAACGTCGCGGCCGGCTGGCCGGCAACGCTGACGCCGCCTGATACCGTCGACTTGCCGCCGGCGCGAGCGCTGGACCGGACGCTGCATGCCATCGATGCGCGCTACGGGTCACGCACGGCCGACTTCGTCGCGATGCAGCTCGAATATCCGAGATGACCGCACGTCAGTGCGCCGGCTGTCGCTAGCAACAGCCGACGCACGATGCGCGGTTACGGCATCGCCAGATGCCAGGCGCCGTTCAAGAAGCCGTCGCCGGTGACGTCGCCGGGCTTCTGGTCCTTGGCGAAGGTGTAGAGCGGCTTGCCCTTGTAGGCCCACTGTTTCGAGCCGTCGTCGCGCGTGATGATGGTGTAGCCGTCGCCCGCTGCATCGCTGGCCTCGGCCTTCAGCACCGGCCAGTTCGTCGCGCATGGACCGTTGCAGGCGGACTTGCCGTCCGCGTCCTTGTCGAAGGTGTAGAGCGTCATGCCCTTGCCATCGGTGAGCACGTTGCCCTTGTCGGTCTTGCCGGTCTTGGTCGGGGGTGCGGCGAAGGCGGCGGGAACGATCGCGAGCGAGAGTGCCAGCGAGAGCGCGAGGCGGATCGAGGACGTCATGATATCTCCTGTCATGCAATTGGCTTGCATGGGTAGGACGCCGCACGCGGCGTCGTATTCCTGAGATGGCGGCAAAGATATTTTTCACTGCGCGCGCCGACGCGGCGGAATAAACTGGATCAACCGAGACGGAACGACGGAAAGACATGAGCAAGCCGCATTGGCGTCCCGCGCACGCATCCGACCTGCCCGCGATCAGCGCGATCGCGGCGCGGATTCATCCTGCTCTTCCTGAGAGCCCCGAGGTGCTCGCGGAGAAGATGCGGCTCTATCCCGACGGATGCCGCGTGCTGATCACGGGCGACGAGATCGCCGGCTACGGACTTTCGCATCCCTGGAAGCAACACCGGATCCCGCCGCTCGACGGCCTGCTCGCACGATTGCCTGACGATGCGGATTGCCTCTACGTGCACGACGTCGCGGTGCTGCCCGATTTTCGCGGCGGTGTCGTGCGCTCCTATGTTGCCGAGATCGAGCAGCTGGCGCGTGCGGCAGGCATCGCAACGCTCGCGCTGGTCTCGGTCTACGCCACGCGGCCGCTGTGGCAACGTCTCGGCTTTCGGCCCGTCACGGCGGACGCGGCACTGCGCGCAAAGCTGGCATCCTATGGCGAAGGCGCGACGTACATGCTGCGCGACCTTACCGCTGTGTAATGTCGTCCCTCGCCGGCCAGCCGGCTCACGCGGGCGTGAAGCCGCGCCCTCGAACCGGGTCAAGTGGCGCTCCGTCGAAGGGATGTGCGAGCCGTTCCGGTCTCGCCGAACCGAGGCTGGAGAAGATCCATGAAACTCACTTTGTCGAAGATTGCTTTGATGACATGTGTTGCAGCGAGCGCGTTCGCCGCGACCAGCGCCAACGCGGCGCCACACCGAATCGATGGTTGCCAGTTCGGCTTCTTCGAAAGCTGTGGCATCGTTGCGGAGTCGACGACCCCGGGCCGCGCACGCCGCCCCGTCGCGCGCCTCGCCAACGATACCTCGCCGACCTACATGAAGCAGACTGATCCGCGCTACAGCTCGTCGATGCGCGATGCCGGCGGCGGCGGAGGTGGTGGCGGCGGAGGCGGTGGTGGTGGTGGTGGCGGCGGCCGCTGAACTCACACCTGACTTTTCAGATGATGCCGCCGGTGCAACCCGGCGGCATCATTGTCGTCTGCGCTGAACGGCGCCGGTTCAGCCGCGATGCTTTTTCTTCTTCGGCTTCTTTCCAGGCGCGCCCTTCGCGGGCCACGCCGTGACCGACGGCTCTGCGTGACCCGGCTTGTTCTTGTGCTTCTTCTTGCCGAAAGACGGAGCATCGCCGAATTTCGGCCCGCGCTCGCCTTGAGGCTTGCCGCGTGGCTTAAATTCACTCTTGTCGCGCGGACGATCGTCGCGACGTTCACGATGATCGCTGTCGCGGCTCTCGCGCGTGTGTGACCGCTCCTCCGCAGGCGCCTGCTGCTGCGAGCCCTCCCCCAGCCGTTCGATGCGGATGCTGTCCTCCTTGTCCGGACGCTTGACCTTGGCCGCGAAGGATTCCGCGACCCGCTCGGAGATCTCGAACTCGGTCGTGGTGTCCATGATCTTGATGGCGCCGATGTCGCGCTTGTCGATGCCGCCGCGGCGGCAGATCATCGGCAGCAGCCAGCGCGCCTCCGCATTCTTGCGTCGTCCGATCGCGGCGCGGAACCAGACGCTCGTCTCCGACATGCCGTGCTTCGACGATACTTTTCCCGATTTCGATCGAGGCCTTCCGGCGCGATCGTCGCCGCCGTCGCCCCTATCCTGGAATTTATCGCGACCGCGATCGTCGCGCGGCCGGCCGCTGCGCTCGCCGGGATCGAGGATGTCTTCGGGCGACGGCAGCCGCGCGCGATAGAGCCGCGCCAGGGCGGCTGCGATATCCTCGGCCGACCGCTCGGCCAGCAGCGCCTGCGCCAGCACCAGATCGTCCGCCGTCGTCTCCTCGGTGAACAACACGTCCTTCATGCGCTCATGGTCGAGCTTGCGGATTTCGTCCGCCTGCGGCGCCGTGCCCCAGTCGGCGTCGACACCTGCGAGATTGAGCAGCAGCTCCGCGCGACGCCGGCGGGCGGGTGGCACCAGCAAGACGCTTGTCCCCTTGCGTCCGGCGCGCCCGGTTCGGCCCGAGCGGTGCTGCATCACCTCGGCGTCGTTGGGCAGGTCGGCGTGAATGACGAGGTCGAGGCTCGGCAGGTCAATGCCGCGGGCGGCAACGTCGGTGGCGACGCAGACGCGGGCCCGTCCGTCGCGCAGCGACTGCAGCGCCAGGGTCCGCTCGTTCTGCGTCAATTCTCCCGACAGGGCGACGACGGAGAAGCCGCGCTCCAGGAGCGCCGCCTGCAAATGCCTGACGTGATCGCGCGTGCTGCAAAACACCAGCGCGCTCGGCGCCTCGTAGAAGCGCAGCACGTTGACGACCGCATGCTCGGCATCGGCGGGCGCGATCCGGATGGCGCGGTACTCGATATCGGCATGACCGCCTTCGTCGCCGGCGACTTCGATCCGGAACGCCTGCTGCTGATATTGCTTGGCGAGCGCGACGATGCCGCGCGGAAAGGTCGCCGAGAACAGCAGGGTGCGGCGCGTCTCCGGCGTGGTCTCGAGGATGAACTCCATGTCCTCGCGAAAGCCGAGATTGAGCATCTCGTCGGCCTCGTCGAGGACGACCGCTTTCAATTCCGAGATGTCGAGACGGCCGCGGCGCAAATGATCGCACAACCGGCCGGGCGTGCCGACGACGATGTGAGCGCCCGCGGCGAGCTCGCGCTGCTCGCGACGCGGATCCATGCCGCCGACGCAGGAGACGACGCGCGTCTCCGCATGCTGGTAGATCCAGGCGAGTTCGCGCTGAACCTGCATCGCGAGCTCGCGGGTCGGCGCCACGATCAAGGCGAGCGGAGCCGCCGCCCGCTCGAACCGCTCGGCATCGCCGAGCAGATCCTTGGCCATGGCGAGGCCATAAGCGAGGGTCTTGCCGGAGCCGGTCTGGGCCGAAACCAGCAGGTCGCGGCCGGCGGCTTCGTCCGCGAGCACGGCGAGCTGAACGGGGGTTGGCGAATCGTAGTTCCGCTCGGCCAAAGCGCGGGCGAGCGGCGGGGTCAGGGCCGGAAAAGACACGGGATGGAGAACCTTGGTTAATTCAGGCGCGCAAACGGTGAGCCGAGGGGCCTGAGCTGCATGCGCGGCAAACGGCCCGGCCGCACGCTGATTTGATCTGGGCGCTCTTTACGCCAAGTGCCCGGAAATCACCATGCCTATGATGCATGGCTTCGCGCAGAGAACCGCGCTTAGAGGTTGCGGAGGATTTTTACCGCCACCTCGATCGGTCGATGGATACGGTCTTGCCGCACCGGCCATCCGATACCAAATCGTTTCTCACAAGAGAACAATGGGGGAAACATGCCTGACAGCATATCGCTCGCCGACAAGCTCGCGACCTTTGAGGACCTCTGGTCCCCGCGCACGATCACGACGTTCAACGATTGCGACGTGATGGTGGTGAAGGTGAAGGGCGAATTCACCTGGCACAAGCATGACGACACCGACGACTTCTTTCTGGTCCTGAAGGGCAATCTGGACATCGAATTGCGGGATCGCACGGTGACGCTCGGTCCGGGCGAGCTCTATGTCGTGCCCAAAGGCGTCGAACATCGCCCGGTGGCGCGCGAGGAGGTCCACCTGATGCTGATCGAGCCGACCGGCACCCCGAACACCGGCGACAAGGCGACCGCCGCAGCGCGCAAGCTTGCGTAGAGGGCAGCGCGCGCGGCCTAATCCCTGGAGGCCGCCAGCCGGCTGAAGCGGCCGGCCAGCTTGGCTCTTGCGCGTGCAGCACTGTCCTTGATTGCGCGGGCCAGCGCTCGGATGGCGCGCCAGGCCTCGGTCGCCTGCAGCCACGCCTTGGCCGCGGCGTATTTTCCGTAAGCCCAGGCAAAGGCGGGAATTCGCATCAGCTTGTCGCGCGTGAGATGAAACAGGCGCTCGACCAACACCAGCTTGAGCAACTCGCCGACAATGAAAGTCACAACGCTGCTGACGAACTGACCGGTCGCGGCGAGATAGGCCGCCACGGGCTTGACCGGCTCCAGAATGATGACGGGCACCGAGAATAAAGCGAGCGACGGATAAGGCGGTAGCCCCCTGATCCAGGCGCGCAATCGCCTGAATTCGAAATGCCGCCCGATCCAACGCGCTATTGGCCGCGCCACGGCCATGAAGACCGCATCCACCACGAAGTAGATGGCAGCCAGCACGTAAGTGACCGGTTTCAGGATTCGCTTCACGATCGCTCTCCTGGCAACTGAAAGCCGCAACCTGGACCTAAGTTTCACCGCGACGTGAATAACTCGGCGATTTCCGGTGGAACTTTTGAGGCGACGGTCACCGTGACTGGACTAGGACGTGGACTCATTAACGCGAAGCCATAGCCTGATCGAGGCGAGCTGAACGAAAGCAAGATACGGGCTGAAGCAGATCGGATCGCTGCGATTGCTCTTTGGCGGGATGTTGGCCCACGCGCCCTTCTTCATCGCAAGTTCTCTGATCCAGTCGGCGTCATGGCCACGGTCGGCGAGTAACATTGCCCCGGATTTCAGACGAGACAGCAGTTTTCCGGCTAGTCGAACGTCGTGCGCCTCACCGGGGCTCAGCGCCAGCCGTACCGACAGACCATTGCTATCGACCACCGCATGAATTTTGCTAGTCACGCACGATTCAAATTTTGTTTTTTTGACCTTAAGGCAGGCAAATCTCCGCCCACTTGGTCGTTGTCACGATGCGCGGCGATGAACATGGCGACGGCCGACCGGCAATAGGAATCGATTTCGTTGTCGTCCTCTGCTTTCGCCTGATCGAAGCGTGCGATCATCAGGAGATCGGATCCTTTGAAAAGCGCGGCGAACAAGCGGGCGGACCGGAGAGGATCGGGCACGTTCAGAAGCCCCTTCGCGTGCAACTGACGCAACAGGGCCTCGATTTCGGCGATGACATGAGCGGGGCCGGCTTCGAAATGGAGCTTGCTTAACGCGTTTTGACTCGTCTTGTCGGCCATGACCATGGCTTCGAGGCTGCGGACGTCCGATCTCAACAGCGTGCGAAGCAGTGATGATCCCACCGCCACGAGCTGATCTTCGACCGAACCGTCGACGCCTTCAAGAAGGGTCTGTGGTGCAAACAACTGATGGCAGCCGGCCGCCATGGCCGCGCCGAACAGCGCCTCCTTGTTCTCGAAGTGCCTGTAGATGCTGAGCTTGGATATCTTCGCTCGCTGGGCGACCTTGTCCAATGTCGTCGCTTGAAAACCCAACTCCACAAAGAGCTCGCGCGCGGCGTCGATGATGGTTTGGCCAAGCGCCTCGTTGGCGGGCCGGCCGCGCCGGCCCTGGCTGTTTTCGGTCACGGCAACTCCAGTACTTGACAGTATCCTAATTCTTGAATTACGATACCATGAAGTATCTGAAATGTGCAAGCCAGGGGCAAGGTGACTCCTTCGACGCAACGACGAGCCCTGCTGAAGTTGGCTGCGCTTTCCGCCATCGGCCTCGCCCGCGCTCAGGCCACCGCCAAGCCCAACTCGTCTCCCTCCATCCACAACACGGAGCCCATCACCATGGATGACGTCATCATCATCGGCGGCAGCTTTGCCGGTCTCGCCGGCGCCTTGCAGCTCGGCCGCGCCCGCCGCAAGGTCACCGTTCTCGATACCGGTCTGCCACGCAACCGCTTCGCCGGCCACTCGCATGGACTGCTCGGCCACGATCACAAGCCGCCGCTGGACATCCTGGCGGAGGCGCGGCGGCAGTTGGCGCGTTATCCCGCGATCAAGCTTGTCAGTGCCCGGGCCGACAGCGTCTCCGGCGCCATCGACAATTTCTCTGTCCTTACTGGCGATGGTGAAAGCCTTGCGGCGCGTCGTCTGATCCTGAGCTATGGCGTCGCCGACCAGATGCCTGATGTTCCGGGCTACGCCGAAAGCTGGGGCACGTCCATCGTGCCATGCCCCTATTGCGATGGCTTTGAAGTCGCCGGACAGCATTGGGGCCTCGTCTGGTCCAGCCCGCAGTCGCACAATCAGGTCAGGCTGTTCCACGATTGGACTGACAAGTTGACGCTCTTCGCCGATGGTCACGACATTCCGCCCGATATCCAGGCCGATCTGGCGCACCGCAACCTACCTCTCGTCGATGGCCGGATCGTCGAGATCGCCCATCACCAGGGCCATATCGCCACCGTCAATCTCGATACCGGCCGCAATGTCGCGGTCGACATCCTGTTCGCCAATCCGCGCAACAAGCCGTCCGCAAGCCTGCATGAAGCACTGGGCCTTGCCACCGTGGCTACGCCCGCCGGCATCGTCCTCAAGGTCGACGAACGCCGTCAAACCAGCACGCCTGGCATCTACGCCGCCGGCGACCTCACCACGCCCTTCTTGCCCTCGGTCACCCAGGCATCATCGCAGGGCGCGATGGCGGGTATCTTCGCCCAGCAGTCGATGGTGGTTTGAGAGCGCAGATTCCCTTCTCCGGTTGCCGCGTGCCATCGAATTGGAGTTGAGGAAGAGAACGATGTCGAAAGAACCAATGAACAGCTTCGCCGGAAAATGGGCTCTGATCACCGGGGCGTCGAGTGGCCTCGGCCTCGACTTCGCAGATCTCCTGGCTGCGCAGAAAGTCAATCTCGTATTGGCGGCCCGAAGGCGGGAGTCGATGGAAAAGCTTGCCGCCGATCTCCGCCGCAAATACGGGGTGGACGTGCTGGTCGAGGCGATCGATCTTGCCGCGCCGGGCGCCGCCAGCCACTTGAAAAGCAGTCTCGATGCGAGGTCGGTGACGATCGACATCTTGCTGAACAATGCCGGATACGGCTTGCACGGCGCTTTGTTGGACACGCCGATCGAGCGCACGACAGACATGATCCAGCTCAACATCACGACGCTCACAGAGCTGACCTACCTGTTCGGCCGTGACATGGCCGCGCGGCGCTCTGGACATATCCTTCTCGTCGCCAGTCTCATGGCCTTCCAAGCCGTTCCCAGCTACGCGGCCTATGCGGCGACCAAGGCATATGTACTCGCCCTTGGCGAGGCCCTGCACGACGAACTCCGCTCGCATGGTGTGGTTGTTACCACTCTCTGCCCGGGGCACACCGCGACGGGCTTCGATGCGGCAGCCGGCGCAGCCACAACGGCCTTGCTGCGCCTCCTCACCATGAAGCCTCGTCCGGTCGCCGCGAGCGGTGTTCGGGCGCTTATGGAAGGAAAAGCCATGGTGATCGCCGGCCTCGCGAACAAGATGGCAGCCTTTTCAAATCGTCTGACGCCGCGATCAATGCAAAGGGCCACGTTGAAAAGAATAGTGGACGGTTAACTGCAGGGGCGCCGGCGTGCGGAGCTCATCGAACAAGCGGGGGCTCTGAAGGCTGACGATGTACACGGAGCTTCGATCCGGATCTGGTCGTTGCTCTCAAGGATCAGCGGGGAATGGATCGCTTCATCCCGTTCGCCCTCGCTGCTCGCTGGAGACGATGCGCGCTTTGGCATCGGACAGTTTAGAGAACAAGGATATGTCATGGCACAGCACAATGCCGATCGAGCCGCCGGCTGGAATGACCAAAGCGGGGAGCGCTGGGTCGCCCACCAGGCCCGGCTCGACGCCATAGCGGCCGTGTTCGGTCAGGCCGCGATCGAAGCCGCCGCGCCCGCGACGGGCGAGCGCGTGCTGGACGTCGGCTGCGGCGCGGGCGCGTCGAGTCTGGCTCTGGCCGCCCGCGTCGGCGCGGGGGGCCAAGTGCTGGGCGTGGACATATCCGAACCGCTGATCGCCCGAGCGCGCGCGCTCGCGCCACAGGATACGCCAACCCTGTTCCGCGTCGCCGACGCCAGCAGCGCCGAGCTGCCCGAGGGGGCGTTCGACATCCTGTTCTCGCGTTTCGGGGTGATGTTCTTCGACGATCCGACAGGCGCGTTCGCCCATATGCGCCGCGCGCTCAAGCCGGGCGGGCGGGTCGCTTTCGTCTGCTGGCGTGGCGCGGCCGAGAACGATTGGATTCACCTGCCGATGGGCGCGATTAAGGGCATCGTCCCGGCGACCGCGCCGCCCGATCCCGAAACGCCCGGCCCGTTCTCGTTCGGCGACCGGGGGCGGGTGGCGCGCATCCTGACGGGGGCCGGCTTCAACGATATCGCTATCGTGCCCTTCGATGCTTCCGTCCCGTTTGGCGAGGGCGCGACGCGGGACGCGGCGATCGACGACGCGGTGAAGATGACGTTCGAGGTCGGCCCGCTGTCGCGCGCGCTTGTTGATCAGCCCGACGACATCCGCGCCCGCGCCTCGGCCGCGGTTCGTGCCGCCTTCGCGGACTGCCCCGGCGAGCGGTCGGTGATGATCGACGGCGCGACGTGGATCGTCACGGCGCGCAATCCCGCGCAAGCTGATAGCGATTAGCAGGGGGAGACGCCCCTCGCTGGCCTTGATGGCCGCTGCGCTGGCCGGGTGCAAGGATACCGGGGCGCAAAAAGCCAAACCGCCGCGGCCGGTTGTGGTTGCGACCGCGCATTTTGACGCCGAGACCCCGGAGCGGAGCACAGCTGCTTAATGAGTACACAGCCTAAATCTCGGCATAGATCTCCAGAAGATTGCCGTCGGGGTCGCGGAAGAACAGCGTGCGATGCCCGAACGACTGGTTGGTCGGCGGCGACACCAGCGCAACGCCCTGCCGAACGAGTTCGTCGGCGCATCGGCGGCGGTCCGGCTCGGCCGCGCCAGCGCCAGCGTGTTGCCGCCCAGGCCGTACTCGATCCAGTTCGGTGACGGCTCGCGCAGCAGAGGAAAGACGAGGACATCCTCATAGAAGCGGCGCATCGCCGCCATGTCGCGCACGAAGATGACGGTGTAGTCGATCCCGCGGATGGCGTTGAAGGGGGAGCGCCGGGTTGGTTCGGGTGTCTGTTCGTTTGTCATCGTGGCCCTTATTCCAAATTGCGGCTCGTAGCCCGCATGAAGCAAAGCGGAATGCGGGGCCGGTGTCCCGGGATTGGGCTTCGCTCCATCCGGGCTACAGGCTCGCAGGGCTATCGCAGCAGTCCGCCACCATAGCGCAGCTCGTAGAGCTGCATGCCATCTTGCCGCGCAATCGTCTCGACGCCGTGGAAACGATCGAGCGCGCCTTCGACCTCGTTGCGGTAGAGCATCCCCGCTTGTTCGAATCGGCGCGGTCCGCGGTATGGCTGCTCGACGCTCACAGCCAATAGCGCGTGACGCAGGAATTTGTAGATCGCGAGGAAAGTCTCCCGATCCCTGATCTCCGCACCGGCGCCACCACCGTAGCTCATCGACCAGATGACGCGGTCGTCCTTCGACACCGTCTCCTGCCCGACGAAAAATCCCATGCCGAAATAGATATCGCGATAGGCATAAGGCGGCGCGCGATGCTCGATCTGCCTGGAGCCTGCGAGCAGCGGCGCGGCCACCGTCGCGTCGTCGTCGAGGCCGGCATAGGTGCGCCGCTTGGCCTCGACCAGGAACGCCGCGAGATCGTGCGGGACCGATGGCATCGTCTAGTCCACCAGTTCCGGCCACGGCACGATGGTCGACTTCACCGTCTTCATCGCCATCGCGTCCTTCACCGCCTGCGCGACGCCTTCCTCCGTGAATGGATAGATCGTCTGCATCTTCAGCCAGGGATATTTGCCCGCCGTGCGATAGAGCATGTCGACGCCGAGCGGCAGATCGTTGCCGGTGAAGCCCCAGGAGCCCAGCACGTTGAGATCCTTGGTGCAGATGCGGTGCCAGGAGGTCTCGATCGAGCCGGCATCGGTGAACTGGCCCATCTCGACATAGGTGCCGCCGTCACGCAGCATCTCGATGCCTTCGGGGCCGGCGGTGGGGTGCCCCGAGCAGTCCATCACCAGATCGGCGCCGAAGCCGCCGACGATCTCGCGCACACGCGCGATGCGCTCCTGCGGCGATCTGATCCCCCCGATGTTCACGGTCGCCTCCGCGCCGAATTCGCGGGCCAGCTTGAGCCGCGGCTCCTCGGGCGCACCGACGCAGATGACGCGCCCTGCCCCCATCTCCTTTGCGGCCGCGACCGCGAGAATGCCGATCGGCCCCGATCCCTGGATCACCACGGTGTCGCCCCAGGAAAAACTACCGGCGCGGCTGGCGCGGTTGAAGGCGCGGATGCAGGAGGTCAGCGGCTCGGACAGCGCGCCGAGACGCAACGACATGTCGTCGGGCAGTTTGTATATCTTGGTGCCCGGCAGCATATCGAGATCGACGTAGACATATTCGGCCCAGCCGCCCCACATGTGCGGCGCCTTGTCGAAGCCGAGATAGCGGCCGTAATAGACCGGCGTCAGGCATTTGTTGGCGGTTTGCGGATAATGGATGCAGTAATAGCAATGGCCGCAGGGCATCAGCGGCGGGATCATCACTTTCGAGCCGACCTTGAGCGGCTTGCTCATGAAGTCCTCGGTAAACTCCTCGCCGCACTCGACGATGATTCCGCCAAGCTCGTGGCCGAGCGTGAACGGCCAGGGCAGCGGCTTCGGCCAATGCCCCTTGAGAATATGCAGATCGGTGCCGCAGACCCCGCATGCGCCCACCTTGATCAGCGCGGCCTTGCGGCCGACCTTCGGCCACGGCACGGTGCGGATGACTGGCTCTGAGCCCGGCCCTGCATGGGTGCAGACGCGAATGGATTGCATGGCTGTTTCCTCGTTGCCCGTCTGTTATGATTGATGGGTGCGGGCTGAGGCAAAGCTATGTGAGATGTACGCGCGTGCCAAGATGCAGGAATTCGTAGCCCGCATGAGCGAAGCGACATGCGGAATCAGCGGCCCCGGATATCGCTGCGCTCATACGGGCTACGGCAGCTGCCACACACTCTACCGTCATCCCCGCGCAACCGCGAAGCGGTTGTCGCTGGAGGTGCGAAACGTGCGGCGCGTAGCGTCGCACGGGGAGCCTCGAAGGATGGGCTACGGGTTGCGGTCCATCCTTCGAGGCTCATCTTGCGATGCGGACGCTCGCAAGGTGAGCACCTCAGGATGACGACGGAGTTCGTGGTGGCAGTGCATGGCAGATGCCCACACATCCAATTGTCTTGAGCCCTCACCCTCGACCGTGTAAGGCCGCAAGCGTCCTTCCCAGGTGCCCCCTTGAACTCCCTTCCCCAAAATCCCGTGGCTGCGTCCGGCTCGTTCGCGGCGATGAAGTCGGTGCCGTACCGGCTGCAGTTCGGCTCTTACGTGCTGGCGATGATGGCCGACAACATCGAGCATGTGATCAGCTATTGGGTGGTGTTCCAGAAATTCCATTCGCCGGCGCTGGCGGGTTTTGCGGTGCTGTCGCACTGGCTGCCGTTCCTGCTGTTCTCGGTCGCGGTCGGCGGGCTTGCCGACCGGTTCGATCCGCGCCGCATCATCCAGTGCGGCATGCTGCTGTTCATCGTGGCATCGAGCGGATGGGGCTTCTTCTTCATCACCGATACGATCCAGATGTGGCACGCGATGCTGCTGCTGGTGATCCATGGCTGCGCCGGCGTGCTCTGGCAGACGCCGAACCAGCTCTTGCTCTACGACCTCGTCGGCCCCGCCGACCTGCCGAGCGCGGTGCGGCTGAACGCGATGGCGCGCTATCTCGGCATCCTGGTCGGGCCTGCCGTGGGCGGAATCATCATGCTGACGCTGGGCACCTCGCACGGCATCATCTTCAACACGCTGTTCTATCTGCCGATGCTGCTCTGGCTGTTCTGGGCGCCGGTGCGCAACAGCAGCGTGGCGGTGCGGCGCTTTGCGGTGCGCGGCCTTGCCGACATCGTGCTGACCATCCGCGCCATCGGCACCCAGCCGACCCTGATGGCGATGACCTGGCTCGCCGGCCTCACCTCCTTCATGATCGGCAACGCCTATCACGCCCAGATGCCGGGCTTTGCCGGCGACCTCGGCCATGGCGATCCCGGCGTCTCCTACAGCGTGCTGCTCGCGGCGGATGCGGCCGGCGCGGTGCTCGCCGCTATCGCGCTGGAGTCCTGGGGACGATTGAAAGGCACGCCGCGCACCGCGATCATGCTGGCCATGCTCTGGAGCGCGGCGCTGCTCGGTTTCGCCACGGTGCGGATCTATCCGGTTGCGATCGTGCTGCTGTTCTGCGCCGGCTTCTTCGAGCTGTCGTTCAACACCATGGCGCAGGCCCTGGTGCAGGTGAATGCCCCGCACGACATTCGCGGCCGCGTCGTCGGTCTTTATAATATGGCGGGGCTCGGGATGCGGGCGTTCAGCGGCATCACGGTCGGGCTGTTTGGCGCGGCGATCGGCATTCACTGGTCGCTCGGGCTGTCCGCCGCGGTGCTGCTGGCGCTGCTGCTCCTGCTGCAGCGGCGGGCGACGAGGCCGGCTTGAGCACCCTCCGGTGTGGCTTTTCGAACGCATCGTGTCTGTCCGTTTCCGCCGCACCCAATCCTAACGCGGCATTAACCCTATGCACCTTAGGGTCGTCCCGGACTCCGCCCGGGCGGGGGTCGGGTGTTGAAAATGGCGTTGGCGAACAAAAAATTTCTTCCTGCCGCCGAAGAGCGTCGGCGTTTCCAGCGGGTGAAGGTGCACCTGCTCGGCCGCTACATGCTGCCGGACCGCCGCGAATTCCCCTGCCAGGTGATCAACATGTCGCCGGGCGGCCTCGCGCTGCTCGCCCCCGGCATCGGCAATGTCGGCGACCGCGTCGTCGCCTATCTCGACCATATCGGCCGTGTCGAGGGCAAGATCACCCGCATCATCGACAACGGCTTCGCCATGACGATCGGGGCGACGCCCCGAAAGCGCGACAAGCTCGCCGCGCAGCTGACCTGGCTCGCCAACCGCGACATCCTCAATCTGCCGGAGGACCGCCGCCACGACCGTATCGTGCCGCGCAACCCGATCGCGGTGCTGACGCTCGAGGACGGCACCAAGATGACCTGCCGCATCATCGACCTTTCCTTGTCCGGTGCTGCCATCGCCGCGGAGAACCGGCCGCCGCTGAAATCGACCGTCATGCTCGGCCGGGTCCAGGGCCGCGTGGTCCGAAACCTCGAAGACGGCTTCGCGCTGGAGTTCGTCCACGCGCAGCCGATCGAGACACTCGAAGAGAGCGTTACCGCGCGGTAAAGCGCTAGGACGCCAAAACCCCTGTATTTCCAGCCCCGAAGGCGGCTTCCGCAATGCGGACGCCGCCTTTTTCGCGCGTGATCATGGGCCTCGCGCCGGTTAACGCGCGGCCCGTTTGCACGTTGAAATGGCGGTTCCGCCAGCGTTTCCGCGTTAATCGATAAAACTTGAATCAATTGCAGTTGTTTCAAATTTTATGAGAATTCGATTCAAGTATAGATCGAATTCGCCTTGTATTCGTCTCGACTTGACTTGACTGACTTAGCGGCAACTCAAAAGCTCCGTGCGAAATGTGGTCCCAACAAGAAACGGGGGCCGCAATGTTTGACTTCAAGGGACAGGGGAAAGGGCTGGCGCTGGCTGCCATGCTCTTCGGGATCAGCGCGGCAGCGCAGGCCGGCGAAGGCCGTCTGCTCTACGCGAGCCTCGGTGACACCACGCGTGCGCCGATCGGCTGGGTCGAGTTCTGCGCGGACAATACCGCTCAGTGCCAGGGCACGCCGGCACAGCCGCGCGACATCGTGATGTCGCAGGCCGCATGGCGCGACCTCGTCAAGGTCAATCGCTGGGTTAACGAGACCGTCAAGCCTTTGACCGACCAGGAGCACTGGGGCGTGATCGAGAAATGGTCGCTGCCGACCGACGGTTACGGCGACTGCGAAGACTACGTGTTGTTGAAGCGCAAGATGCTGATCGATGCCGGATGGCCGCGCCAAGCCCTGCTGATCACCGTCGTGCGCGACAAGAAGGGCGAAGGACACGCGGTGCTGACGGTGAAGACCGACAAGGGCGAGTTCGTTCTCGACAATCAGAACGAGAACGTCGTTGCCTGGACGGAAACCGGCTACCGCTTCGTCAAGCGCCAGTCGCAGAGCGATCCCAACGTCTGGGTCTCGCTGGGCGATACCAAGCCGGCGGTCTCCACCGCCAGCGCCAGAGATTAAGAACGAGACAAGGAGTTAC
This sequence comes from Bradyrhizobium sp. IAR9, assembly GCF_013408065.1. Classification (NCBI taxonomy): domain Bacteria; kingdom Pseudomonadati; phylum Pseudomonadota; class Alphaproteobacteria; order Hyphomicrobiales; family Nitrobacteraceae; genus Bradyrhizobium; species Bradyrhizobium sp. IAR9. Next base: position 437,669 of record NZ_JACBZW010000005.1, on the reverse strand, counting down.
GCGACCCGGTCACATCCCCACCCCTCCCCGTCCCAGACCGGTTCGCGCGCGGCCAGCCATCCCCCAATGGCTGGCCGCAACTTTTTGGGGTTCTGCGATCAGCCCTGTGAGGACCAAGGCACGCGCGCGGCAGTGAAATCGCGCCACGTGCCTTGCAAGGCGGGCTTGACGCCGATCGATGCACGCGCCTGCCAGCCGGCGATCGCGGCGGCGGCGATGGCGCTGTCGGGCTCGGCACCGAGCCCGTCGAGCAGCGAAGCCGTGACCGCCATGTCGTTGAAGGCGCCGAGCTCCTCCTGCAAACCGGCGAGCCTGCGGGCAAACTTCCTCGCGGACTTGCGATCGGCAAACAGCGGCAGCAGGAACTCGCTGAGATAGCGCAGCCGTTTGGTCGCGAGCCGCACCCGGTGCAGCTCCTCCATCGTGAGCGACTTGAAGCGGCGGCCGCGCTTGAGCACCTTGGCGTACTGCTCCGACAGAATGCGCTGCGCGAAGTTGACGGCGGGCTCGGCGAGCCGGCCGAGATCTTCGGCGGCGACGTCGTTGCGCCAGCCCCGCGTCTCGATCCAGTTGCCGAGGCCGATCAGGAACATGGCGCAGCGGCGATCGTCGAGCGCGTGATGCGCCTTGCGATAGGCGTCGGACTGGCGTTCGGCCGCAGCCCGGCCGAGCGCATCGAAGCCGGCGATTGAAGGGCAAGCCTTCGCGATCGTCGGCAAGGTCTCGCGCTGGAACACGTCCCAGTCGCGTGCGGCGGACAGGTCCTGCGCCAGCCAGCGCGCCTCCGAGCGCAGTGCGTCGAGATTGCTGAGCGCGCCGACCGAGCGCATCAGGTCGAGCGCCGATCGAATCCGGCGCAGCGAGACACGCAGCTGATGCACGCCTTCCGGATTGCGCCCGTCCTCGGCCGCCGGCAGCGACTGAAGCAGATGGAGGAAGCACGAGCGCAGGATCGTCGCGAAGGCTTCGTCGAGCGTCACCGAAGGATCGAGGCGAAGTTTTCGCGGGCGTCGTGCCGAGGGCGGCGCGCCCGCGGCAAGATCGAAGCCACGCGCCGACTTGCTGCGGATGGACGGCTTCACCGCGCCGTGCTCCGCCAGCCGCAACGCGACCTCGTAGATCGTGCTCGCACTGCCGCTCTTGAGCTCCAGCTCGATCTCGCTCACCGGCAGCGATCGATCGCTCGCCGTGAGCACGCCCTGGTCGAAGGCGATCTCGACCGTGCCGGACGGCAGGTCGATCATCCGCGCATGGCGATGGACGTCGGCGGTGAAGATAGCTTCGAGCGGCTGCGCTTCGAGATGGCTGCGAAGCTTCTCCGGAATGAACGGCATCGCCAGAGCGAGATCGGGCGCAAGCGAGGCCACGCTCGCCTCCCACTCGCCGCGGCGCAGCGGATCATCCGCTGTGTCGGTCTTCACGGTCTGCACGAAGCGCGCGCCGCTCTGGCGAACGCGCAGGCTCAGGCCGTTGCGCCGAAGCATCCGATCAGGCGTATCATAGTAGACGGATTTGAGGTGTTTTCGCGAGCCCTTGTTGCGCGCATTCGCCGCGATGACCGGCGCGGCGTTGAAATGCGCCATGCGATCGGCATCGACGAGGAGCTTGAGCTCGATCTCGCCGGGGTGCGCGGCAAGGCTCGACCGAGTTGGTTCCGGAGCAGGCAGGGCATCTTGCGATGGCGTCTGATCACTCACACCGCCCTCGACGATCGCAGGTTCCGCGCCGGGCTCGGCCGGTTCAATCTGCCTGAGAAAGCCGGCGACGACTTGCGTCCTCTTGTTGTCCTTCAGGACAGGATTTCCGTCCGGCGCACTCGAGGTTTTGCGAGCCGGTGTTGGGTCTGATTTCAGCATTTACGATGACATGACAGTTCAATGACAGAGCGACAGCATATAGCCCGTAAGTCCGGCAAGGAATAGTCACGTTAGTCGCGCTGCCTGATCATCGACACGACGTGCCAGACGCAGAAATCCAGCAAGGCTTGTCACAATTCGGCGTGCCATGACGAACTAAATTGGCCCCGAGCGCAGCAAGTGACCGATTTGACGAACGAAATTCGCTGTTCTCGAAACCGAAACGAACGCATCAGCGAGTTTGACTCATGCTAGCCGAGAAATTCTTCCTGGTTCTGGAGACGCTGAGAAGCCATGCCTCCGACGACAGGCCCGGAATTATGACAAGCCCTGGACGGCCCGCCGCGGTTCCGGAGATCGCGGCCGGTTCGCGGCGCAGAAGGCCGGTTGCGGAGGATCGCCCCTAGCAACGATCCAATCCCGCCACCTCATGCCCTGGCAGGCGCGCAGGATGTGATCCACGCGCGCACTCGTCAGCGTGCGAGGATGTTCTTGTAGACCTTGCCGCCCTTCATGATCACCACAAAATTCCTCGCGGGATCTTCGACGAGCTTGATGTTGTCGAGCGGATTGCCGTCGACCAGAAGGAGATCGGCGAACGCGCCCTCCTCGACCACACCGAGCTTGCCCGGATAGGGATTTCGCGGACCGGACAGGCTCAGCAATTCGGCATTGGCCGACGTCGCCATGGCCAACGCTTCGGCCGATGTGTACCAGCGCGTGAGCGCGGCCAGCATGGCGCCCTGTCGATCCGCCAGCGCCTGCGAGAACAGAACGTCGGTGCCGAACGCGGTCTTGATGCCGTACTTCTTCGCGAGCGCATAGACGCGGTCGGTTCCAGCGACCACCTGCTTCATCTTGTCCTGCTCGGCGGGTCCGAGCGCGGCTGCAGCGGAGATATCCAGGAACGGTTGCGTGCTCAACCAGATCCCCTTCTCCGCGATCAGCTTGGCGCTCGCCTCGTCCATGAGATGACCGTGCTCGATGCATCTGACGCCAGCCGCGACCGAGCGCTGGACCGCGACCGACGTATAGGCGTGCGTCGCAACATAGGTGCCCCAATTGTCGGCGGCTTCGACCGCCGCGCGCAGCTCGGGCTCGGTGAAGGTGGAGACGTCGAGCGGACTGAAGGGCGATGCAACGCCGCCGCCTGCGGTGAGCTTGACCTGCGAGGCCCCTTGCATGAGCTGCTCGCGCGCGCGCACACGCACCTCGTCCGGACTGTCGGCCACCATGCTGCCGCCGATCCGCTCCATGCGGCTCAGCATGCCGCCGATCGTTCGCGGCAGATCGGAGAGCTGGCGGAAGTCGCCGTGACCGCTGGTGACGGTGATTATGGCGCCGGAGGGATAAATGCGGGGACCTGCGACGAGGTCCTCGTCGATGGCCTGCTTGAGGCCGAAGCTCGGCCCGCCCATGTCGCGCACGGTGGTGAAGCCGCGCATCAGCGTGGCCGCCGCCTCGCTGGCGGCGAGCAGGTTGTTGTAGCCGATATCGCCCGCAAGCGCGGCCATCGGCGTCGGGCGCACCAGCATCGCGTGCCAATGCGCGTCGATCAGTCCCGGCATCAGCACGCGGCCGCCGCCGTCGATCACCTGACCGGCGGCCGCGATGTCCGCGGTCGAGATCTTCTCGATCTTGCGATTTCTGACGAGGACGTTGGACGCGGCTGACAGCGCGGCGCTCTTGCCGTCGAATATCCGGACGTTGCGAAACAGGACGGCGGAGTCCTGCTGGGCCGGCGCCGAGGGCGCGCTGCCGAGGATCATTGCAACGGCCGCAAGCAGCGTGGCGATTCCGGACACTCTGGCCGGCATCCTCAAACCCGTCATGGCCGGCCTCCGCTGAGGTGCAGGGCTACGCGAGGGGTGATGGCAGGCACGCAACTTCTGCGTGCCATTTGACGCCGACGTCTGGCCGCCGTCAACTGGCCACCACAGCGGCAAATATGCAGTCCTGCCATCTGCATTGGCGGGAGGTCGCCGCGTTCGGCTCCAATTTGAATCAAAGAGATATCGCCGCGTGCGAGATCAGCTGCCGAACGCGCCTCGCTCACGCGCCCGGCACGTCGGCGAGGTTGCTCGCCTCACTCTGCGGCTTCAAGATTGGCCGGTTTCTCGATATCGCCGAGCGGAGACACGGCAGGGCCGTTGAGCGCGGTGCCATCAGGGGCGAATTGCGAACCGTGACACGGGCAATCCCAACATTGCTCGAGCGCATTCCAGTGCACGACGCAGCCGAGATGGGTGCAGCTTGCCGAATGCAGATGCAAATGTCCGTTTCGGTCCCGGCACGCCGCGATCTTCTTCAGGCCGCTGCGGACAAGGCGCCCCTCCCCGGGGCGCAAATGTTCGACGCCCGCGATCTCGCTCGCCGTCAGATACTCCGCGAAATTCTTCAGCGGCGTGATGTTCTCGCTGATGAATTCGCCGATGTTCTTCTGAATCTTGCGGGCCGGGGCGTAGACATCCTCCCACGGGCTCGCGCCGGTCATGACGAGATCCGCAATCAGCATGCCCGCCACCAGCCCGTTGGTGATGCCCTGTCCGGAGTCACCGCTGACGATGAAAAGGTGCTCCTCGCCGGGGCTGCGGCCAATGAAGCCGACGAAATCGCTCGGCTCCAGCACCTGACCTGACCATCGATGAGTGACCTCGCGTAGCGCCGGCAATCGCTCGCGCGCCCAGCGTTCGAGCGCGGCAAGGCGCTGTGCGCCGTCGTCCGCTTCACCGGACTTGTGATCTTCGCCGCCGATGATGACGAGATCCTCCTCCGCGGAGAGCGGTTGAAGCCTGACATAGTGATAGGGATCGAGCGTGTCCCAATACAGCGCATCCTCCAGCGCGCCGGCCGGGATTTTGGCGGCGAGAGCATAAGTGCGGTAAGGCGCCTGCTTGGTATGGATCGCCACTTGCACATTGACCGGCGAGTTCGTCGCGACGACCACGTCGGCGGCGTGGACCTCGTAGCCCCAGGCGGTCGTCACGATCATGTCGCCACGCTCTTGCCGGATGCTTTCAACGCAGGTGTCGCCATAGAGCTGCGCCCCGCGGCGCTGAAGGGCGCCGGCTAGGCCAGCAAGATATCTGGTCGGGTGCAGGCGCGCCTGGCGGGAAAAACGTAACGAACGCACCACACCTCCAGAATGGAACACGGTCGGCTCGGCGCAATTTTCGACGGGGATCCCGAGCTTGCGACAGCAATCCAATTCCTCATCCAGCTCGGATGCGGGCGTTTCGGGCGCCTGCACCCAGTAACCGTCGACACGCCGAAAATCGCAATCGATGTGCTCGTCGCGCTGAATGGCCTCGGCGCGGTCGATTGCGGCTTCGACGCTCTGATAATAGTGCCGCGCACAATCTGGGCCGCGGACCCTGACCAATTTGCCGTAGCCATCGTCGAGCGCCGTCGCCAGATGCGCCGTGGTGCGCGCCGTCATCCCGCTGCCAATGCCGCCGCGGTCGAGCACCGCGACCGAACGTCCATGGCAGGCCAGTTCATAAGCCACCGACAGCCCGGCTATTCCGGAGCCGATGACAACGACGTCTACGCCCACGGTGCGCGACAGCGCGGGGGCATCCGCGACCGAAACATCCATCCAGAGCGATCGCGTGTACTCGTCCCGTACGTTCATGATGCTGCTCCTTCGAAAACAACAAACGATGCGGCAGAACGCGAGTTCCTACCCGCCCTCCGCAGCGCAAAGCCATCGAAAGTCACGGCGTTGATTAGGAACCTTCGTCGCGCTCGCGCTTGAACCGGCATGAAAGATCCATCACCCGGGATGCGCAGGGCATTACGTCATGCCCAACTGTACGGACACTTGCTCGTCCGAAATGACAGGCTGTATTACCCAGGAGGTAACCATCCGATCTGCTCGGTGCAGCTGGCACGGGAGATGGTCAGGTCAGGATGGATGACAAAGCGAGGCGGCGACTACGAGATCACCCCGGACGGGCAGCTCGCCGCAGAACGCGCACTCAGCCAGTGACGCGGGATCGCGGCTCCGGCGCGGATTCCTGGCGCTTAAGATCGGTGCGGATCAGACGCCCAGCACGTCCGCGAGCCGCAGCTCGTCGGCGGCGGGGTCCTTGAGGAACAGCTCGTCCTCGATCTCGGTCAAATGCGACAGCATCTGCGCGCGCGCCGCCTGCTTGTCGCGCTTGCGGATGGCGGCGACGATGCCGGCGTGATGATCGGTGCCGCAGGCCGGCGTGTCGTGGCGGCGGTACAGCAGGATGATGAGCGAGGAGCGCGCGATCAGCTCCTTGAGGAAGCCGAGATAGATGCTGTGACCGCTCATCTCGGCGACGAGCTTGTGAAACTCACCGGAAAGCCGAACCGAGGCGCGCGCGTCGCCGCGCAGCTCGGCCTCGCGCTCCTCGGTGAGATGTTGCTGGAGACGATCGAGCCAGGCCGGCGACATCGCGTCGATGGCGTGATCGACGATGGTGGGCTCGATCAGGCGCCGCGCCTCGAACACCTCGCGGGCATCGGCGGGCGTGGGACGCGCGACGAACGCGCCGCGGTTCTTCTCGATGTTGACGATGCCCTCATGCGCAAGTTGCTGCAGCGCGGTGCGGACCAGCGTGCGGCTCGCGCCGTAGATCTCACCGATCTCGTCCTCGCCGAGCTTCGTGCCCGGCAGCAGGCGATGCTCGAGGATCGCGGCGGTCACGCCCTCCCGGATGCGGCTGACGCGATCGCTCGCATCTGGCGCGTCAGATTTGGGGCGGGACTTGGCGGCCATTGGTTCGAGAGTTGGGCTTGAGGGCGATCGACGACGTTCGCTTCGAATGTTAGTCGACGACCTGTATCCAATCACAGGCGAAACTTTATACAATCTTCGCCCATTTTGTGTGCAAATGACTGTGCAAGCGGCGGGCAGCCCGGATGCCCAGGATTCGATCTAACGATCTGACTCCACTGCACAGTTTCGGAATTCGGCCGGCTAAGCGGCGGTTGGCACGGACCTTGCGGAGAGAGGCTGGAAGCACCGCCCCTCCTCGGACACGCCATGGCCACTCCCGCCGCTCTCGAACTGGTCGCCGTCACCAAGCGCTACGACACGACGCTGGCGGTCGACACCGTCAATTTGAAGATCCCGGCCGGCACCTATTGCTGCCTGCTCGGCCCGTCCGGCTGCGGCAAGACCTCGACCCTGCGGATGATCGCGGGCCACGAGGCGGTCAGCGCGGGCGACATCATCCAAGGCAGCCAGAACGTCACCGACCTGCCGCCGGCCGAGCGCGGCACCGCGATGATGTTCCAGTCCTACGCACTGTTTCCGCATCTCAGCGTGATCGACAATGTCGCCTTTGCGCTGAAGATGCGCGGCGTCGACAAGCCGACGCGCCACAAGCGCGCCGGCGAACTGCTCGAGCTGGTGGCGATGAGCCAATATGCGGGCCGTCTCCCGGCACAGCTCTCCGGCGGCCAGCAGCAGCGCGTTGCGCTCGCCCGCGCGCTGATCACCGAGCCGCAGATCCTCCTGCTCGACGAGCCGCTCTCCGCGCTCGATCCTTTCCTGCGGGTGAAGATGCGCGGTGAATTGAAACGGCTGCAGCGCGAGCTCGGCATCAGCTTCATCCAGGTCACCCACGGCCAGGAAGAGGCGATGGCGCTCGCCGACCATATCGTGGTGATGAACCACGGCCGGATCGAGCAGCAGGGCACGGCCCGCGACATCTTCCACCATCCCCGCACCGAATTCGTGGCGCGCTTCATCGGCGGCCACAACGTGCTCAGCGACGCCGGCAAGCTGATCGCCGTGCGCGCCGATCAGCTAGGCATCGCGCCGTTCACCGACGGTGCGTTCGGCGCGCCGGCGCGGCTGATACAGACCGAGTACCAGGGCTCCTACATCGCCGTCTCGCTCACGCTCGACGACGGCACCGCCCTGTTCTCCCACGTTCCCGAAGCCACCTTCGACGTCCACCCGTTCCGTCCGGGCGATCGCGTGCTGGCCACCTGGGATCCCGCCAAGGCGCAACGCCTGCAATAGCGCCGATCGATCACTGGAATGCGCAACAGAGGAGTGACTGACATGAGCGAGACCACGAGGACCAAGGGCGTCAGCCGCCGCACGCTGCTCAAGGGCACCGCCAGTCTGGCCGGCCTTGCCGCCGGCTCCGGCGCCATCACCGGCTTTCCCTATGTGAAGTCGGCCGAGACCAAGGTGCTGCGCTATCTCGGCACCGCCGTGAACGAGGGCGACGACATCTCCAAGCAGTGCCTGAAGGACACCGGCATCAAGATCGAATACATCACCGCGACGACTGACGACGTCACCAAGCGCGTGATGACCCAGCCGAACTCCTTCGATGTGCTGGACACCGAATATTTCTCGCTGAAGAAGATCGTGCCGTCGGGCAACATCCTCGCGCTCGACGCCAGGAAGATCAAACAGTTCGACAACATCACGCCTGTCTTCACCAAGGGCGAAACGCCCGGCGGCAAGAAGATCGGCGGCCAGGGCACCGCACCCTGGAAGGTGCTGTATCTCGAAGGCAAGGACTCCAAGAAGTTCGCGACCTCGGCGACTGAATTCGTCACGCTGATCCCGACGGTCTACAACGCCGACACGCTGGGCATCCGCCCCGACCTGATCAAGCGTCCGATCAGCTCCTGGTCCGAGCTGCTCAACCCCGAGTTCAAGGGCAAGGCCTCGATCCTCAACATCCCCTCGATCGGCATCATGGACGCCGCGATGGTCGTGGAAGCCACCGGCAAGTACAAATATGCCGACAAGGGCAACATGACCAAGGAAGAGATCGATCTCACCATGAAGGTGATGACCGAGGCCAAGAAGGCCGGCCAGTTCCGCGCGTTCTGGAAAGACTTCAACGAGAGCGTCAACCTGATGGCATCAGGGGAAACCGTGATTCAGTCGATGTGGTCGCCGGCAGTCACCAAGGTCCGCTCGATGGGCATTGCCTGCACCTTCCAGCCGCTGAAGGAAGGCTATCGCTCCTGGGCCTCGGGCTTCTGCGTCTCCAAGGGCGTGTCGGGCGCGAAGCTCGAATGGGCCTATGAGTTCGTCAACTGGTTCCTGTCCGGTTATGCCGGTGCCTATCTCAATCGCCAGGGCTACTACTCCGCCGTGCTCTCCACCGCCAAGGCGCATATGGAGCCCTACGAGTGGGCCTATTGGATGGAAGGCAAGCCGGCCGAGAAGGACATCAAGGCGCCCGACGGCTCGCTGCTCGAAAAGGCCGGCGCCGTGCGTGACGGCGGCTCCTATGAGGACCGCATGGGCGGCGTCGCCTGCTGGAACGCGGTGATGGACGAGAACGACTACATGGTCCGCAAGTGGAATGAGTTCATCGCGGCGTAATGGACATGTCGGAAGAGGTCCTGCAACAGGCGTCCCCGGGCTTGATCCCGGGGTCGGGCACAGCGCGCGCGGCAAAGCCGACGCGCCTGTCGCCCTCCTTCATCTCCTGGCTTCAGGCCGGGCCGATGATGTTGGTGTTTCTGGCCTTCTTCCTCATTCCGCTCGTCTTCGTCGTCATCGTCTCGTTCTGGGACTACAACGAATACCAGTTGCTGCCGGCCTTCTCGGGCCGCGGTTACACCGACACGTTCGAAGGCTGCATCGCGCAGCTCCCCGATCTCTGCACGATCGGCAAGACCTATCTGAAGACGCTGAAGCTGTGCTTCCTGGTCTGGGCGATCACGCTGTTCATCGGCTTCTGGGTCGCCTATTTCCTTGCCTTCCATGTCAAGTCCAAGACCTGGCAGATGGGATTGTCGTTGCTCTGCACGATCCCGTTCTGGACCTCCAACGTGATCCGCATGATCGCCTGGATCCCGCTGCTCGGGCGCAACGGCCTCGTCAATTCCGGCCTCGTCAAAACGGGCCTGATCAACCATCCGCTGGAATGGCTGCTGTTCTCCGAATTCTCGGTGGTGCTGGCGCTGGTGCACCTCTTCACCTTCTTCATGGTGGTGCCGATCTTCAATTCGATGATCCGCATCGACAAGTCGCTGATCGAGGCCGCCTATGACGCCGGCGCGACCGGCTTCCAGACGCTGGTCAACGTCATCATCCCGCTGGCAAAGCCGGGCATCGTGATCGGCTCGATCTTCGTCATCACCATCGTGATGGGCGACTTCATCACCATCGGCGTGATGGGCGGCCAGCAGATCGCAGCTGCCGGCAAGATCATCGAGACGCGGGTCAACGCGCTGCAATTCCCGGCCGCCGCGGCCAACGCCGTGATCCTGCTCGCGATCACCTTCCTGATCATCACCATGATGTCGCGCATCGTCGACATTAAGAAGGAGCTCTAGAGCATGAAGGAAGGACGCCCGCGCTCGTTCTACGTGCTCGCGATCTTCTTCGCGGCCTATGTGCTGTTTCTCTACGGGCCGATGATCGCGATCTACGTGCTGTCGTTCCAGGGGCCGCAGGGCGGCCTCACCTTCCCGATGAACGGCGTGTCGACCTTCTGGATCGCAAAACTGTTCCAGGGCACCGGCATCGTCGACCTCGGCGCGGCCTTCCGCCGCTCGCTGCTGCTCGGCGTGATCGTGATGATCGTCACCGTCGTGCTGTCGGTCGCCGCCGGCATGGCCTTTCGCAGGAAGTTCAGGGCGCAAAGCATCCTGTTCTACTCGGCGATCGCCAGCCTGATCGTGCCCTCGATCATCACCTCGCTCGGCATCTCACTTGAGTTTCGTATCATCGACGATCTGATCAAGGCGCATTGGAACGAGAATTTCGAAACCTCGATGGGCCTGCTCACATCGGGTCTCGGCGCACACCTGACCTGGACGCTGCCGTTCGGCCTTCTCATCATGTTCGCGATCTTCAACCGCTTCGATCCCCGCCTCGAGGAAGCCGCGCGCGATCTCGGGGCGACGCCGTGGCAGACGTTTCGCCATGTCGTGCTGCCGATCATCCTGCCTTCCGTGATTGGCATCGGCCTGTTCGGCTTCACGCTGTCCTGGGACGAACTCGCCCGCTCCAGCCAGGCGATCGGGGCGGTGAATACGCTGCCGCTCGATCTGCAGGGCCTGACCACCACGGTGACGAATCCCGACATCTACGCGCTCGGCACCGTGATTTCGGCCGTCTCGTTCACGGTGATCACGCTTGCGCTCGGCACCATCCACATGCTCAACAAGCGGCAGGCGGCGAAGGGTTCGGACGCCGGCAAAGGGCTCGTCTGATCCGATGCGGCTGCACGTCGTCAATCCCAACACCACAGCGTCCATGACGGCGAAGATCGCCGCTGCAGCGCGCAGCGTCGCCCTGCCCGGCACGGTGATCGATGCGCGGCAGCCGACGATGGGCCCCGTCTCGATCGAGGGATTTTACGACGAAGCCTTCGCCGTGCCCGGCATGCTCGGCTGCATCCGCGAGGCCGACAGCGATGGTGCGGAGGCCCACATCATCGCCTGCTTCGACGACACCGGCTTGGATGCCGCGCGCGCCGTCGCGAAGGCGCCGGTGATCGGCATTGGAGAGGCCGGCTTCCACATGGCGAGCCTGATCGCCGCGCGCTTTGCCGTGGTGACGACGCTCGGTGTCTCCATCGTGCCGATCGAACATAATTTGCGGAAATACGGCCTCGCTGAGCGCTGCGCCCGCGTGCGCGCCGCCGAGGTCCCGGTGCTGGCGCTCGAGGAGCGCAACACGGACGCGCTCGCAAAGATCTCCACCGAGATCACGGCCGCGATCCGCGACGACCGGGCGGAAGCCATCGTGCTCGGCTGTGCCGGCATGGCCGATCTCGCCGCTGAGCTTGCCGCCACGCACGGCCTGCCCGTGATCGACGGCGTCGCCGCGGCGGTGACGCTGGCGGAATCACTGGTGCGGCTGGGCCTGAAGACCTCCCGGCTCGGCCCCTATGCGGCACCGCGCGCCAAGACCTATTCCGGGCCGTTTGCGCCGTTTCAACCTTGATTCCCGCGCCAGGGCGGAGCCTTGGAGGCCGCAAGGCCCGCTAATTCCTGGTTTTTTGGCCCTTAGCCTCTTTTTGGTCCCATTCCTTGCGGAAACGTAACACTTTCGGGACGCCCCGGCGACCTCTGGTTGCCGGTCTTCGCCACTCACCAAGTTTCAATTTGGGTTTTGTCAGCGATGATCGATCTCGCCCAGGACACACCGTCGAACCCTCTGCTTCGCCTTGGCGCCCAGCCCATCGCGCTGACCGCCGCTGCGCTCCTGCTCCTGATTGCGGGGGTGACCTCGATCGCGATCTGGCGGGCCTATACCGGCGCCGCACCTGAAGCCGACCGGGTGGTGGCATCGCGGCAGCTCCAGGCCCGCACGGCCCAGGCCTCCGAACAGCTGGTCGAGAAGACCAAGGGGCTGGAGGCGACGCAGCAGGAATCGATCGACCAGCTGCAGGTCGTGCAGGACCAGCTCCAGACAATGAAGCGGCTGATGGCGGCGCAGCAGGCCGACACCAAGCGCCTGTCCGAGCAGGTCGCATCGCTGAACGAGTCCATCGACGGCTTGCGGCAGTCGTTTGCCAGCGCACGGGCGACCGAAGTTGAAACGCCCTCGGTTACCCGCAGGAAACCGGCGCGGCACCGTGCCCACGCCAGCGCGCGAAAGCGCTCGCGCGGCTGAGTGTCCGCCACGCGGTGGAACTTTTATTTTCGCCACTTGTGAACTGGATCACATTCAGCCGTATGATTCCGCGCGATGCTCGCCCCTACCGGATGGCGTGAGCCGATTTCAATGTCCGGGGCTGGCAAGGTCGTTGACGGTATACTGCGTCAACGGCCTTGTTTTTTTGTGGGACGCTATTCGCAGACGTCCACGCGGCGGATACGCCAGCCCGCCGGCGTCATGACGCGCTTGCGCGCGACGTAGCAGCCGCCATAGCCATCGTTATAGTCGCCGTAGCCGGTACTATAATAGGTGGGACCGCCGTAATAAGGGTAGCCGTACCCGTAATAGCCGCCGTAGTAGCCAGCACCGGCGATCCCCGCCCCGATCGCAACTCCGGGCCAGAAGCCGCCGCCGTGCCAATGGCCGCCATGGCCCCAGCCACCGCCGTGCCCCCAGCCGCCATGTCCGAATCCACCTGCGTGGGCCACCTGCGGCGCCGACAGCCCGACCGCCGCAACGGCCAGCGCCGCCATCATCATCCTGCGTAACATCACTCGATCCTCCGCGTGGACACGCTCCACGCTTCAAAGCAGGATCAAGCTAACGTCCCTCGGGCATTCGGGACAGCCACGCTGTCTCACTTCCGCGCGAGGATTAGCAGCCGCGGCAGATGCTCTTGAGCTTCTTGTCGAGCATACGATTCTCGGCATTGACGGTGGCATCGGCGCTGCCGCCTGTGCCGCTGCCGGTCGTAACTCCGGAGCCCGGGCCGGATGACTGAGCCGTACCCAGGCTGTTGGTGCCGGGCGGTGGAGCCGGCGAGTTGGCGACGCCTCCGCTCGATCCGACGGAGCCTCCAGTCGATCCCGCAGCGCCTCCGGTCGATCCGGCAGAACCGCCGCCCGCCTGCGCGAATGCGACGGCTGGCATCGCCACAAGGGCGAAGATCACCATCATGGTCTTGATTGAGACGGTTGCAGACGATGCGGCCATGAGAATTCTCCTTTACCGGTCAACCGCCGCGGCGAAGGCCGGTTCCGGAACAAATGCCGTCACATCAGCTTGAAAGCGAGGAGGCCCAATCACGATGACCGATCGCGATCCTTTTGCAGAAGGCGAACGCGCCGCGCGCGACAACATCCCGGCCGAGGCCAATCCTTACCTCGGCGGCAGCGACGAGCATGCGCTGTGGGCCGCCGGCCACGAGAAGGTCGCAGGCGCAATCGAAGCGCGCGAATCCGAAGGGCGCTGACGCGGTGCTGCCGTGAGGGCGCGCATAATCGCTAGGCGGCCGCCACCCTATTCTCCGTCCGGTCCTCGACCATGGTCACGAACATGTGGGACTCTTCGCTGGCGCCACCGATCTGAACCCGCCGTGCGGAGATGACGCGGCGCCCGCGCGCGGGATTGTCGATGGTATCGATGATCGGCTCGAGCTGCTGCTTCTGCGCGAGCAGCTGCTTGTCGCGCCGCTCGATCAGTTCGGCCGCCTCCGGGGAGAACAATTCCCGCGCGGTCTTGCCGATGATCTCGCCGCGCGACATGCCGATCATCTTCTCGGCCGCCTTGTTGACGAAGACGTAGCGCAGATTGCGCGCATCCTTGGCGATGATGCCCTCGGCCACGTTCTCGATGATGGTGGCGAGGAAGCGCTCCATCCGCTCGAGAATGCGCTCGCGCTGGCGCTGTTCGGTGACGTCCTCCTGCACCGACACCCAACCGCCGCCGTCCATCGGACGCTCGTAGATCTTGATGATGCGGCCGTCGTTCAGGGCGATCTCGTAGGCCGCCGGTTCGCGCCTGGCGATCCGGTCGAGAACAGCTGCGACATATTTCGCGACGTCGCCGCTGAACAGCCCGCTCTTGACCCGGTGCTGGAGGATATCCTCGAGGGTCGATCCGGCCTGGATCGTCTCGGGCAGATTGTAGATCTGCCGGTAGTTCGAGTTCATCGCGACCACGACCGCCTTGCCGTCGAGCATGATCAGGCCCTGCGGCATGCTGTTGATCGCCGCCGAGAGCTGCCACTTCTTGGCCTGGTACTTGTCGTTGAATTGGTCGCGCTCGGTCCGCGCGGCGTCGCGCGCCTGGGCGGTGCCGAGCTCGAGCTCCTCGAGCTCGAAGATGCGCGCGACGGCGTCGCGGAAGTTCTGCACGGCGCGCGCAAGGCGTCCGATCTCGTCGTGACGGCCGAGATGCGGCACCTCGCTCTTGACGTCGCCTTGCGCGATTCGGTCGGTCGCCTGCGTGATGTCGGCCAGGGCGCCGACGATCGAACTGCGCATGACGACGACGTTGAGCGCCGCCAGCATCAAGGCGGCGAGTCCGAGTGCGAACAGATAGGCAGCCGCATAGCGGTTCTCATTGGCGAGTTCGTCCGCCTCGCGGGCGCGCTGCTGGTAGATGCGCTCGAGCGCCTCGATATCGCTGTTGAGCTTGCTGCGCACGGTGCGGTTGGCGTCATTGTCGCCCCATTCGCGTCCCGCGGCCGGGCTGATCTCGATCCCGCGCCGCACCAGCTCCTGACGGAAGTCGATGAATTGCAAGATGCGCTGGCGGAAGCTCGCGAACAGCTCGGCGTCGTCGTCGCCGACGTTCTTCTCCATGCTCTTCACGGCCTCGGCGAGCTCGCGGTTGCGCCGGACCAGCCCGTCCGCGAACGGCTTCATCGCACGACGATCGGCCGACATGTAGATGCCGCGTGATTCCATCACGATGGCATAGATCAGCGCATTGATGCGCCCGACGCCGATCGCCGCCTCGGCGGCCGTGACATGCATGTGGCGATACGTCGTCTGCAGGCGCACGGACTGGACCGACATCACCAGGAGGAAGGTGGTGACGATCGCAAGGAAGGCGGCGATGCTGTAGACCTTCTCGGCGACGGTCAGCGTGTCGGCGCCACGCGCTAGTCTTACGAACTTTTTCAATAGATTGGTTCCGGCACCGAAGCCGGATCCCAGCGCCGTCGCATTCATGGCGACGCTCCTCCTGGTTGAACACGCTCGACGATAAGCGTGATCGCGCTAGCGGAGGATTAAAGTACCGGCCTGTATTTTCACGGTACGGAACCGTGCCGCCGGGCCGTCCGGCTGCGCGATCTCAACCGATCCGCTTCAGGCCCTTCTTGAAGCGCGGACCGTTGGCCACGTAAAACCTCGCCGCACTCCCCATCTTCTGCACCTGGGCGTCGTCGAGCGTGCGGATCACGCGCGCCGGTGAGCCGATGATCAGGGAACGTTCGGGAAATTCCTTGCCCTCGGTGATGACGGAACCGGCGCCGACGATGCTGTTGCGACCGATCTTCGCCCCGTTCATCACGATCGAGCCCATGCCGATCAGCGCGCCCTCCTCGATGGTGCAGCCGTGCAGGATGACATTGTGGCCGACCGTACAGTTCCGACCGATGTGAAGCGGAAAGCCGAGATCGGTGTGGCAGGTCGAGCCGTCCTGCACATTGGCGCCCTCGCCGATCTCGATCCACTCATTGTCGCCGCGCAACACCGCGCCAAACCAGACGCTTGCACCCGGCTTCAGGCGCACGCGGCCGATTACGGTGGCGGTCTCGGCGATGAAATAATTGCCGTCGGCGGGAAGGTCGGGCGCCTGCCCGTCGAGCTCGTAGATCGCCATTGGGGGTCTCCTGTCGCGTTGACCACTGGCATAGCCAAACGGCAGCCGCGACGCAAAGGCCCGCGCCGGCAGAGCTCAATGCGCGGGCGTCAGCCCAGAACGCCGGCCGCGCGTAGCGTCATCAGGAAGAAAGTGCCGCTCATCATGCTCCAGAATCCGGCGATGAGGGTCGCCATCATCACGAACTCGGCGCGGCGGCTTTCCACCCGCATGCCGCGCAGCGTGTTGCGCATGATGATGAAGGGCGCGGCGAACACCAGGAACGGCACCGCAGCGAAGGTCTTCGGCGCCACGCCGTCCTGCAACAGGCCGAACCCGGCGGGCCGCTGCGCCAGCGCCTGGTATCCGTTCACGAGCGCACCCGCGAGCGCGAAGCCAATGCAGATCGAGAAGAAGGTGTTGAAAGCTTCAGGTGTCATCGGAACGGTCCGCCCTTACGCAACGCCGAGCATTCCTGTGACAAATGGAGCCGGTTAACGCTACATTATCCTTAAGGGAAGGTTAACGCCGCCGTCCTGTCCACGCAGGGCCGCCCCCGCCCCCCGCAGCCGGGAACGCTGCGCGAAATCGCCGCCGCGTGGCATATTCGCCGCTGATTCGTCGGCCACCGGCCGACTTCCGGCTCGACCTCGCGCAAGCTCATGACGGTGTTTTCGGCAGCTCCCCATAGGTCCCCCCGCACGCGCACCTGGGCGCATGCCGTCCCGATCGTGCTCGGCGGCATTGCTGCGGTCTGCGCGGTCGCGCTCGTCGCCTATCTGTTGTGGCCGACCTGGGGCACCCGCGGCGCGAACGCCCCGGACAAGCTGCCGGTGAGCGTCGGCGGCACGCTGTTCAACCTGCCGGTGACGGCGATCCGCATGAAGATCCAGCGGCACTCCGGGCCGCAGGAGCGCATCGATCTCGACTTCCTCTATCCCTCGCTCGAGCCGCCCGGCGCGCCGAAACACGTCACCGCCGACACGGTGGAGGCGGCGGTGCAATCGATCGACCGCATCTTCCTGTCGATCACGGCCCATCACGATGCGCTCTCGCCCGAGCAGCGGACAGCCACGATCTATCCGCGCTATCTCGACCAGGCCGCAGCGACGCCCGCGGACGGCCTGACGATGCGGATGTTCCGTGCTGACACGCCATACGGCAGCGAAGACTTCTATTCGGCTGCAAGCCCGGCGCTGACCGCGCGCTGCACCCGCGATGCGTCAACGCCCGGCATGTGCCTGTCCGAGCGCCGCGTCGGCGGCGCCGACCTCACCTTCCGCTTCCCGCGCAGCTGGCTATCGCAATGGCGCGATGCGGCGGAGGCGATGGACAGGCTGACGGCGCAGCTGCGCGGGCCGAGGGGCTGAGCGCGGCCGCGAGATCGGCTTGCAGGCCGGGCTCAACCCCTCACCGAACCAAATCTCGAAAAACAACCCCATGCACAGTAGCCAAGTCACGGCCGCACTTCGTATTTTTAGATATTCGTTTTTTCCGAATTAAAGCTTGACCCATTGGGCAAAACCCATGGAGATCTCAAGGCCACATCATCCACACTTGATGCGGGCAGGCTCAATCCTGCCCCTTCCGCGCCCGATAAAGGCTCGGCGTCGTGCCGACCGCCTTGCGGAAGGCGCGGTTGAAATTGGCCTGCGAGGAAAATCCCGCGGCAAAGGCGATATCGACCAGCGGGCGATCGCTGGTCGATAGGAGCCGCTTGGCGAGATCGAGGCGCTGACGGCTGACATATTCGTGCGGTGCAGTTCCGGTCGCCGCCTTGAAGCTGCGGGAGAAATGCGCCGGGCTCATGCAGGCCACCGATGCGAGATCCTTCACGGTGAACTCGCACTCGACGGATGCGTCGATGAATTCCGTGACGCGGGACAGGCGCCTCGCATCGAGCGGTTTCTGCACGGCATAGGATTGCTTCAGCCGGACTGAACTGGCGGCGTAGCTGTGCACCAGATGGGCGGACAAGGCCCGCCCCAGGCTTTCGATCAAAAGGCGGCCTGTGGAGGTCTCCTGCGTGAGCTCCGCGAGAATGCGGTCCGCGACATGCTCGATGAACAAGTCCCGATCGATCGTCTCGTAACGGATGGACATGCCCGAGGGATCGATGTCGAGATCCCTGAGCATGGTGTCGTCGAACGGCTTGCCCGGAAGAAAGAGATGCAGGCATTCCTGCATCTGGTTCTCGACGCGGATGAAGTCTTCGCGGATGCCGGCCGGGCAGAGCCAGACGGTGCCTCTCCTGCCGAAGGTGCGCTGCCGCATGCCAGCGCCTTCGCGGTCGACGACCGAACTGCCGCGCAGCAATATCGCGATCTCGGTGTCGCGCGGCAATTGCGGAGGGAGATCGCCCGGCTCATGACTCCATCGCTCCGCCAGGAGATGCCCCCACCGCCGGTCGTTGGACGTCTGGAGCATTCTGCCGGTAACATATTTATCGACAGAGTTGCCAAGCATACCCATCGGAAATCTCCGCCAGATCACGCGATGTACGGGTAGAGAGGTATTGCCGGTTCCAGCAATTAGCATGCCAGAGAACCGCCAGGGCGTCCACCGGACGAGAGCAGTCCGGGACAACAACACCGCACGTTTTGAAAAGCCAGGGCGCGCCTGGCCGCCGCATCCTTTGATGTCTTGAATCGGGAAGCGGAGAAACCCCATGGCCCGGACCACGGTAATAGGCGCGTGCCCCCACGACTGCCCGGACACCTGCTCCATCCTGACCACGGTCGAGGACGGCAAGGCGATTGCCGTCCGCGGTAATCCCGATCACCCGTTCACGCGCGGACGGCTCTGCGTCAAGGTCAACAATTACGAGGAGCGCGTCTACAGCGACAAGCGCATCCTCCATCCGCTGAAGCGCATCGGCCCGAAGGGCTCCCGGCAATTCCAGCGGATCTCCTGGGACGAAGCCATCGACACCATCGCATCGCGCTGGACCTCCGTGATCGCCGAGCACGGCGCGCAGGCGATC
The DNA here is from genome assembly GCF_013408065.1 of Bradyrhizobium sp. IAR9. Lineage (NCBI taxonomy): Bacteria > Pseudomonadati > Pseudomonadota > Alphaproteobacteria > Hyphomicrobiales > Nitrobacteraceae > Bradyrhizobium > Bradyrhizobium sp. IAR9. The sequence continues at coordinate 418,648 of NZ_JACBZW010000005.1, read as the reverse complement.
CTGCCCTACAGCTATCTGGGCACGCAGGGCATCATCAACGGGTTGAATGTCGGAGATCCCCTCTTCAACAAGCTGGGTGCGACAGTGCTGGAGCGCACGTTCTGCGACTCCGCCTCGTGCACAGCGTACATGATGACGATCGGGCACACGCCCGGCGTCGACCCCGAAAGCTTCGTGCACTCGAAATACATCATCCTGTGGGCCTGCAACACGCTGAGCACGAACTCGCATCACTGGCCGTTCATCGAGCAGGCAAAGAAGGCCGGCGCCAAGCTCGTCGTGATCGATCCCGTCCGCACCCGCACCGCGCGCCTCGCCGACTGGCACATTCCGATCCGGCCCGGCACTGACGCCGCGCTCGCGCTGGCGATGATCCACGTCATCATCAAAGAGAACCTTGCCGATCGCGACTACGTCAACAAATACACCGTTGGCTATGAGGAGCTGGCCGAGCGGGCCGCGACCTACACCCCTGAATTTGCCTCGCAGGAAACTGGCATTCCCGTCGACGACATCCTCAAGCTGGCCAGAGAATTTGCGACCACTCCGCCCGCCGTCGTACGCATCGGCGTCGCGGTCGAGCGGCATGCCGGCGGCGGCCAGACCGTGCGCGCGATCGCCTGCCTTCCGGGGCTGATCGGCGCCTGGAAGCATGTCGGTGGCGGCCTGCTCCAGCTGCCAATCTGGGCCTTCCCGGTCAGATGGGACGTGCTGATGCGGCCCGATCTGCAGCCAGAGACAATGCGCGTGCTCAATTCCTGGCGGCTTGGAGCTGCGCTGACCGGCGAGCTCGGCTTCGACCCACCGGTCAAGGCGCTGTTCGTCTACAACGCCAACCCGATGGCGATGGTGAGCGAACAGGCCAAGCTCGAAAAAGGGCTCGAACGCGAGGATCTATTCACCGTCGTCAGCGAGCACTTCCTGACCGACACCGCCAGATATGCCGACATCGTTTTGCCCGCAACCACGCAGCTCGAGCAGAAGGACATCATGTTCTCCTGGGGGCACCTCTACCTCTCCTACAACAACCAGGCGATCGCGCCGCTCGGCGAAGCCGTCTCCAACACCGAGCTGTTCCGCCGCCTGGCGCGCGCAATGGGCATCACCGACCCCACTTTCTTCCGGACCGACGACGAAATCATCGAAGCTTCGCTCGACTGGAGCAGCCCGGTTCTCGAGGGCATCACGCTCGACGGCGTCAAGACCAAGGGCTATGCGCGCCTCAACATGCCGGCGCCCGCCGACTGGGCGCCGCATCGCGAGGGCAATTTCCCGACCGCCTCCGGCAAGTGCGAGTTCAAATCGACGATCGCGGGCGGCGGCAACTTCGTGGTGCCGCTGTTCCGCCAGGGCTACAACGGCGACCAGGATGCCACGCCGGTCGATCCCCTGCCCCACTACATCCCACCGAACGAGAACCCGCGCACGGCGCCGGTGCTCGCGACGCGCTACCCGCTGAGCCTGATCTCGCCGAAGAGCCACGCCTTCCTGAACTCGAATTACGGCAATCTTCCCGCGCAAACCGCCCAGGCCGGCGAAGAACAGGCGGTGCTTCTCAATCCCGATGATGCCGCACAGCGCGGGATCGTCGCCGGCGCGCCCATTCGCGTGTTCAACGATCGGGGCTCATTCGAAGCCTTTGCGACCGTTTCGTCCGACATCATGCCTGGAGTCGTGGTGGCGCCGTCCGGGTACTGGCAGCGGTCCAATCGCAAGGGCGCGACGGTCCACGTGCTGACACCGCCGGCGTTCGCCGACCTCGGCCGGGCCCCGACATTCTCCGACATCCTCGTCCAAGTCAGCGGGGCGTGACGATGACTTATGTGGTCACCGACAATTGCCGGGGGTGCCGATACACCGAATGCGTCACGGTGTGTCCCGTCGAGTGTTTTCACCTCGATGAGTCCATGACCTATATCGATCCGGAAAACTGCATCGACTGCGGCGGCTGCGCGCCGGCCTGCCCGGTCGGTGCGATCGAGCCCGACTATCGCCTCGCAGCCGACAAGAAATTCTGGATCGACGTCAACCGCAAGCGCGCCGCCGAAACTCCCGTCATCAGCGCGCGCCTGGTGCCTCTGCCGGGCGCCGACGCACGCCGCCTGGCGCTCGGCCGATGACGGGCGGGACGCGCGTCGCCGTCGTCGGCAGCGGACCGAGCGGCTTCTACACGGCCGAGGCCCTCTTGCGTTCCGGTACATCCGTGACGGTTGACATGTTCGAACGGCTCCCGGTGCCGTACGGGCTGGTACGGTTCGGCGTGGCGCCCGATCACCCGAAGCTCAAGCAGGTGACGGCAGCGTTCGACCGCATCGCCGCCATGCCCGGCTTTCGCTTCATCGGCGGTGTCACGGTCGGAGACGATGTCACGGTCGACGAGCTGCGTGAGGCCTATGACGCCGTCGTATTGGCAACGGGCGCCGAACTGAGCCGGCCGCTAGGCATTCCGGGCGAGGCTCTTCCCGGGAGCCACAGTGCCGGCGATTTCGTCGCGTGGTACAACGGACACCCCGATTTCGCCGATCTCAGCTTCAATCTCGACCATGAGGCGGCAATCATCATCGGTCACGGCAATGTCGCACTCGACGTCGCACGCATTCTCGCCAAGACCGCCGACGAGCTGCGACAGACCGACATCGCGCGCCACGCGCTCGAGGTGCTGGCGGCGAGCCGGATTCGCGAGATCTCCATCGTCGGCCGCGGCGGACCGGTGCAGGCCAAATTCAGCGCCAAGGAATTGCGCGATTTCCTCGAATTGAGGTCATGCGACACGCTCGTCGACGACCGCGATGTCACGCCGAAGGACTTCGAACCGCAGCATCCCCCAGATCCGGAGCTGGTCGAGAAGCTGTCGCTGCTGCGCGGATTCTCGCAGCAGGCCGCGACCAGGCCGCGCCGCTGTGTCTTTCGATTTGGCTTCTCGCCCCTCGCGATCCACGGACGAGACCGGGTGGAGACCCTCTCGGTGACGCACCGGTCCGGCGCCGTCGAGGACATCGCCGGCGGCCTCGTGTTCGGCAGCGTCGGCCGCAGGACGGCGCCCGTCACCGGCGTGCCCTACGACACACATCGCGGCGTTCATGCCAATGCCAATGGACGTGTCACGAACGGGCATTGCGTGATCGAGGGCCTCTATGCCTGCGGATGGAGCAAGCGCGGTCCGAACGGCACGATCGGCACCAATCGCGGCTGCGGCATCGCCACGGCAGAGGCCGTGCTGGCGGATCTTGCGCATCGGCGAGCGCGCCCGGACACGCCGGATGCGCTGCTGGCACGCGTCGTCGGCCGCGTCAGCCGCGTCGTGAGCTATCCGGACTGGATGGTGATCGATACTGCCGAGAGATCCAGGGGAGCCCTGCTCGGCAAGCCGCGGGAAAAATTCGTCACAATCCCCGAGATGCTCGCAGCGGTGGGCGCGTAACCCCGGAACCGATCGCGCCACCGGACCGCACTAAAGCGCGATGCGTCAGGATGAATCGTCATCGCGCTTTAGGTTGTTGTTTAAGCATGATCTTTTCGGAAAACCGCTGCGCACTTTTCCGGACCACGCTCGCATCTACTCCTGATCGACGAGATCGTCCTCGAGGATCGCCATCTGGAACTGGAACGAGCGATCGTCGTCCTCGTCGTCGACGAAGAGAACGCCGATGAATTCCTCGCCGATATAGACTTCGGCGGAATCGTCCTTCTTCGGCCGCGGCACGACGCGGATCTTGGGATTGCCGAATACGCGCTTCAAATACGCATCTAACTTTCTGACTTCTTTGACGTCCACGGCAAGTCTCCGATCGAAAATGGTCGGCGGGTTTTAGGACGAGACGCGACGAACCGCCAGCATGAATTGCCAAAGAATTTGGGGACCGAAAGGGCCGAAAATCGGGCCCTTTTCGCCTTCAAAGCCAGGTCTTAAGCCCCAAGTTTCAAAGCCCCATCGCGTTGATCATCTGATCCATGGTGCGCGACGGTTCGGCGCACCCGGCCTCGCCGACGACCTTGGCAGGCACGCCCGCGACGGTGACGTTGTGCGGCACGGGTTTGACCACGACCGAGCCGGCGGCGATGCGCGCGCAATGGCCGATCTCGATGTTGCCGAGGATCTTCGCGCCGGCGCCGATCAACACGCCATGGCGGATCTTCGGATGACGGTCCTCGTTCTCCTTGCCGGTGCCACCGAGCGTGACGCCGTGCAGGATCGAGACGTCGTCCTCGATCACCGCCGTCTCACCGCAGACGAAGCCGGTGGCGTGGTCGAGGAAGATGCCGCGGCCGATGCGCGCGGCGGGATTGATGTCGGTCTGGAACACCGCGGAGGCGCGGCTCTGCAGGTAATACGCAAAATCCTTGCGGCCCTTCAGCCAGAGCCAGTGCGCCAGGCGATGGGTCTGGATGGCGTGAAAGCCCTTGAAGTAGAGCAAGGGATCGATGAAGCGCGAGGTCGCGGGATCGCGATCGTAGACGGCCACGAGATCGGCGCGGAAGGCGTTGCCGAGATCGGGATCGTCGCGCAGCGCCTCGCCATAGGTCTGGCGCACGAGGTCGCCGGACAGCGCGGAGTGATCGAGCCGGTCGGCGACACGGTGGATCACCGAATCTTCCAGGCGGCTGTGATGCAGCACCGTCGAATAGATGAAAGTCGCAAGCTCGGGCTCGCGACAGACGATGTCCTCCGCTTCGCCCCGGATCCGGTCCCAGATCGGATCGAGCGATGCGAGCTTTCCTCCCGGATTGACCTGATGCACTGCCATGGATTTGCTCTTTGGGATTTGCTCTTTCGAGTGGGCTCGTTTTGCCGGCTTTATAGCATAGTGTAGGCGACGAAGTCCTGACCGGCTTGCCTGAGAGTGAACAGCGCCTTGCCCTGCCAAAGCATGCCAAGACATTGAAACACAAGAGTTTCTTTCGAAGCCCCAAGCAGCAAGGTCGGCTCAAAGTGGTCAGAGTTTTGCCAAATTCAAGTCGGGCGGCGTCAAACTATTGGTGAATTCTCTCCCGACCCTTATTGCGAGCATGGTTCGGGGCGAGGACGGGGAACAGATTTGAGCATCACCACCGATCAATTGCGCGCACGCGCCGCGGATACGCTTTGGCTGCGTCTGGCGGCGGTCGCCCTGCCCCTCCTGATGATCGTGCCGGCGTTCTGGAACGGCTACCCGCTGTTGCAATGGGATACCGGCGGCTATCTGGCGCGCTGGTACGAGGGCTATCTCGTCCCCAGCCGCTCCACGGTGTTCGGCCTCTATCTGCACTTTGGCGAGAGTTTTGGCTTCTGGATCAACCTCGCGGTCCAGTCGCTGGCAACGCTGTGGCTGTTGCAGCTCACCCTGCGCGTGCTCTCGATGATGCAGACTGTCCGCTTCGTCGCGATCAGCCTTGGCCTGATCCTGTCGACCGCGCTGCCCTGGCTTGCGAGCATGCTGCTCACCGACATCTTTGCAGGACTCTCGGTGCTGTCGCTGTTCCTGCTGGTCGTCGGCGCAAGCCGAACCTCGGTGCTCGAGAAAATCTCGCTGTTCGTCTTCACCGCCTTTGCCGCCGCCACCCACAGCGCCACGCTCGGCGTGCTGCTCGGTCTTTGCGTCGCGGGCTGGATGGTACGGCCGTTTCTCAAGGAGCGCCTTCCGCTGGCCGGATTGGCGCAGGCCAGCCTCACCATCGTTGCGGGCGGGGTGATGCTGGTCTCGGCGAATTATGCACTGTCCGGCAAGCTGGCCTGGACGCCCGGCGGTTATGGCGTCGCCTTCGGCCGCATGATGCAGGACGGCATCGTCGCGCGCTACCTCAACGACCATTGCCCCCGCGAGCGCTACAAGCTGTGTCCCTATCGCAACGAACTGCCGGCGACGGCAGATGAGTTCCTGTGGGGCAAGAGCATGTTCAACGCGCTCGGCCGCTTTGAAGGCATGAACGAGGAGATGGGTTACATCGTCGTGCAGTCGCTGAAGGATTATCCGACCTGGCAGGCCGGCGCGGCGCTGCGGGCGATGGGCCAGCAATTGCTGCATGTCGCGACCGGCGAAGGCACCAATGGCTGGATCCCGCACACCCGCGGCATCATCGAACGCTACGTCCCCGCGCAGGCCGCGCCGATGCGCGCGGCGCGGCAGCAGAATTGGCAGCTCGACTTCACCGCCATCAACTGGCTGCACGTGCCGGTGGCGCTGGCCTCGATGCTGGCGCTGGTCGCGCTGCTCGGCCATGCGCTAGCGAACCGCCGGCTGGACGATTTGACGCTGCTGGCGGCGACCGTGACGCTGGCGCTGCTCGGCAACGCCTTCATCTGCGCCGTGATTTCAGGCCCGCACGACCGCTACGGCGCGCGGATGGGGTGGGTCGCGACCTTCGTTGTGCTGACGGCGCTGGCGCGGCGGTTTGGCGAAACTGATCCGTCAAGACCGGATCATCGCCACTCCTAGATGGCCCGGGCTTATCTAGTCCTCTTGCGTAACCAAGGCGATGGACGGCATGCCCGCCGCGCTCGACAGCCTGGATCACCTCGCTTTTATCTTCGGCTGCTCTTCGACTTGCCCGAGAAACGTGTCCGCAAACCCCGTCCAAGGAGAGCTAGCATGCCCTATGTCACGTCCGCAGACGGCACCCAGATTGCCTACTCCGTCGACGGCAGCGGTCCGGCGGTCATCCTTACCACCGGCTCGCTCGATGACGGCAGCGAGAACGCGCGACTTGCAACAGAACTCAGCCGTTGGTTTCGCGTCGTAAATTATGCGCGGCGCGGTCGCGGCGAGAGTGGTGACGGGCGCGAATATTCAGTTGCCCGCGAGATCGAGGACATCGCCGCGCTCATCGACGCGGCGGGGGGCGGCCGTGCCGCGCTCTACGGCGTGTCGACCGGCGGCGCCCTGGCCCTCGATACGGCTGCCACATTGCGGTCCATCGATGCGGTCGCAGTCTATGAAGTGCCCTACGACCTCGCGCCGGAGACGCCGCAACAGCAGCGGGCCTATGTGGCCGAGCTCGACAGACGACTGTCGGCGGGGCGGCGCGGCGATGCCGTAGCACTGTTCATGGAGCTCGCCGGAAGTTCGGCTGAAGAGATCGCCGGCGCTCGCGCGCATCCGGTCTGGCCGAGTCTCGAGCGAATAGCGCATACGTTGGCCTACGACGCTGCCGTGCTGGGGACGCGCCAAGCCCCGTTGGAACGTTTCGCGCGCCTTCACCAGCCGGTGCTGGTTGCCACGGGCGGCGGCATCCCCCCGTTCGAAGGTGCGGCCGACGCGCTCGCGGACGCGATCCCCCGGGCCCGGCGAAAGGTGCTCACCGGTCAGGGCCACGTGGTAGACCCGGCCGTGATGGCAGCAGAACTGAAGGCGTTTTTCGAGGAGGCTAGGCCGGCCACGTCGTCAGAGCCCCGTTAGATCGCTACTTGCACGGCGAGCTTCGCCGCGCTGGTTTTCGAGGGTACGGCATCGATGCCCGCAGTTTGGCCTTTGCTGACGTCCCTGCCCGTCTCGACCTGAGGTCCATAACCGCCCTTAGCGACCTCCGGGATGCTGAAAGGTCATCACCCCGGCTGCCGCGGCGCCGGAATTCCCGCCTGCTCACAGGAACAAAATTTAATTGATTTAATTTATTTAATATTATTTAATACCGCTCGAGAGAAATGACCATGGCAGACCAGGACGAAGACCGACGGGAAATCTTGAAGACCTGCGGAAAGTTCGCCGCCGTGACGCCGCCGACCATCACCCTTTTGCTATCAACGTCCCTCACGTCCAACGCGATTGCACAGTCTGGCGCGGGGGGCGGTCCACCATGACCATCAGCACCATGGCAACAATGGCCGGCGCAACGGCGGCCGCGATGGCAGCCCCAACGGGAAGGGCGATAGAGGCCGCTGAGCCGACGCGCGGCCTGCGGAAGGAGACACAATGCAGCCCAGGCGCCGTGACGTAGATTGGCACTTCGCCTCCATGATCGTCTCGTCGATATGGCTAGCGATCTTGGCTGCCGCGCTTATAGCGGTGCTCATCCGAGCGCAATCCTGACCGCCCGGGCCGCGCGAGAGCGAGGATCGCGGGTCCCGGAACCATAGATGGGGTATTTCGCGATCGCGCGGAAGGACCGTGAGCCTCGGAGAGGCACCAGCTTGCATATTGGATCATCCGATAGACCCAATACGCGATGACCTACGGGCCCTGTAATGGTCTTCGTGCAACCGCAGCCGCAGACGATGACCGCATCTTCGGCCATCGCACTTGGTTTCGTCGAGCAGCGATCGCTTCGTCGAAAAGGAACAGCCAGAACTGACTTGGCGTTCAACGGCCTATCCGCGTCGGCAAAGAACCCGCGCAACTGAATCCGGTGATAGCCGCCCTTAACAAGAGATTGCCTTCACTTTAGGGGAGGAGCTTAGCGCTCGCGCCAGGCGCGCATCAACTGATCGGAGAGCGGCTTGACGAGGTACGACATCACCGTGCGCTGGTCGGTCTGAATGAAGGCTTCGACCGGCATTCCGGCGATCAGCTTCAGGTCGCCCAGGCGGGCGATCTCCGCCTCGGGAACTGCGATGCGGGCTACATAGAAGCTCGTCGTGCTCTTTTGGTCGACCGCCACGTCAGCGGACACCTGGCTCACTTCGCCGTTGAGTTGGGGTGTGGTGCGCTGGTTGAAGGCCGTAAAGCGCAACAGCACCGGCTGGCCGACCGACAGACGATCGATCTCATGCGGGGGAATCCGCACCTCCACGACGAGCGCGTCGTGCGTGGGGACGATAAGCATGATCTGCTCGCCGGGGCTGATGACGCCGCCGATGGTGTGCAGCGCCAACTGATGCACGGTGCCGTCCTGCGGCGCGCGAATATCGATGCGTTTGAGCTGGTCCTCGGCGGCAACGCGTTTCTCGACCAGCTCCGAGGTCTTGGCGCGGATCTCGGCGAGATCCTTTCCGACTTCGGTGCGCAGATCCTGATCGATCTGCATGATTTGCAGCGTGGTCTCGGTGATCCGGCCCCTGACTTCGGCGATGGCCGCGACCAGAGCGCCACGTTCGCCATGCAGGCGCACCGCGTCGCGCTCGAGCGTTGTCAGGCGCGTGATCTGTACCAGATTCTTTCGCCACAGGTCGCGCACGCCCAGAAGCTCCTGGTCGATGAAGGTGGTTTCGCGGTCTTTCGCCTGGATCTGCTCGTCGAGCCCGCGGATCTGCTCCCGGAGCTGGCCGATGCGCTCGCTGAGCTGCGCCTTCTTGCCGGTGCGGGCGGCGCGGCGCAACTCGAACAGCTTGCGCTCGCCCACGATCAGTCGATCGACGTCGGGATCGGCGGCACGATCAATGAGGTCGGCGGGAAATTCGAGCCGGTCCTGGCCGTCGCGCTCAGCCTCGAGCCGCGCCCGGCGCGCCGCCTGTTCGTCGAGACTCTTGACGACGATCAGGAGATTGGCCCGCGTCACCGTCTCGTCGAGGCGCACGATCACCTCGCCAGCCGTCACCCGCGCACCCTCGCGAACGTTGAGTTCACCGACCACGCCGCCAGTCGGATGCTGCACCTTCTTGGTGTAGCTGTCGACCACCAGCGTGCCGGAGCCGACGACGGCGCCAGCCAGTTCCGTGGTCGCGGCCCAGCCGCCGGCGCCCCCGGCAAGAATGATGACGCCCACGAGGCCGGCGCGCAGGTGCTGGCGGATCGCGTGCGGAACCTGGTTCACCGGCTCGCGGTTCAAAGGCTCGCTCCCTCGGTTACGACCTTAAGCGGCACTGCCGGCCGCGGCTGCATCATCTTGGCCAGCAGCGCGTCCTTGGGCCCGAACGCCTGCACGCGTCCCTCGGCCATCACGATCAATTGGTCCACGCCAGCGAGCGCACTGGTGCGATGCGCGACGACGATGACAATGCCGCCCCGCGCACGCACGCCGTGAATGGCCTGCGTCAGGGCCTGGTCGCCGTCGGAGTCGAGATTGGAGTTGGGCTCGTCGAGCACCACCAGGAAGGGTTCGCGGTAAAGGGCACGGGCGAGCGCAATGCGCTGCCGCTGCCCGGCAGAGAGCGCCGCGCCGCCTTCGCCGATCGGCGTGTCGTAGCCTTTCGGCAAGCGCAGCACCATCTGGTGCACACCGGCGGCGTTCGCGGCGGCGATCATCGCCTCGGCATCGGGAACGGGTTCGAAGCGGTTGATATTCTGCGCCACCGTGCCGGCGAACAGCTCGACGTCCTGCGGCAGATAGCCGATGTGACGGCCGAGCGCCTCGGAGCTCCATTGGTCGAGCGCGGCGCCGTCGAGCCGCACCTTGCCGCGCGCCGCCCCCCACACACCGACGATGGCACGCACCAGCGACGACTTGCCCGATGCGCTCGGGCCGACGATGCCCACCCCCTGCCCCGGGTTCAACGCGAAGGAGGCTTCCAGCACGACGGCGGTCTGCTCGCCCGGCGGCGCCACGGAGACAGCCTCGACGGCGAGGGTCTTGCACGGCGGCGGCAACGGCGTCTTCTCCTCCTCGGCCGGGAGTTGCGCCCATTGCTGCTGCAGACGTTTCCAGCTCTGCCGGGCCGCGATCAGGCTCTTCCAGTGGGCGATGGCGAGCTCGACCGGCGCGAGCGCGCGCGAGGTGAGAATGGCGCCGGCAATGATGATTCCCGCGGTCGCCTCCTGGATGATGACGAGATAGCCGCCGACGGCCAGCACCGCCGATTGCAGCACCATGCGCAGCACCTTGGAGGCGGAGCCGAAGCCGCCGGCGATGTCGGCGGCGCGCCGCTGGGTGAACATGTAGCTGTCATTGACGTCCGCCCAGCGCGCGGCGAGCCGCCCGCGCATGCCCATGGCCTGCAATACCTCGGCATTCCGCCGGCTCGCCTCGGCGAGAGCGTTGCGTTGCGCGATCTGGCCGGTAACTTCCTTCGTGCGCGCACGCGTCAAGCGGTCGGTGAGAAGGGTCAGGGACACGAGCATCACCGAGCCGATCGATGCCGTGAGCCCGAGCAGCGGATGAAACATGAAGCAGATCGCGAGGTAAAACGGGATCCAGGGCAGGTCGAACAGCGCGGTCGGGCCGAGCCCGGAGAGATAGCTGCGCACCTGGTCGAGATCGCGCACCGGCTGCAACCCGTCGCCGCTGCCGCGCGCCCGCAGCGGCCAGCGCGCGACGACGTCGTAGGCGCGCGCCGAGAATGCGCGGTCGAGCCACTCGCCGATGCGGACGAGGATGCGCCCGCGCAGAATGTCGAGGAATGCCTGGAACGAATAGAGCGCGCCGACCAGCGCGGCGAGGCCGATCAGCGTCGGCACGCTGCGGCTCGGCACCACGCGGTCGTAGACTTCGAGCATGAAGAACGAACCGGTCAGGTACAGCACGTTCAACATGGCGGTGATCAGGCCGAGCCCGACCAAGACGCCGCGACAGGCGTGAAGCGGCGAGGACATTTGATGCGCGCGAGGTGGCTCGTCGGGTCGCGCAGCTGCCGCCGCGCGCCGCCGCTTCCAGACCAGCCTGATGAAAATGAAGGCCGCCACGGCGAACAGGCCGACGTGGATGGTGAAGCTCACCAGCTCCTCTGGATAACCGAGGACCTGGCCACACCAGGCGGCAGCAGACCGGGAGAGATGGCCGCACCAGGCGGTGACACTATCCGGCATCGAATCTACTCCAGCCCCGTGCGACCGAACAGGTGCCGGCTGCGCGCCAAAGCGGCGTGCAGCCGGCGGCTTGCGATTCAGATCGTGATGACGCCGTTGTGGTTTCCGTCAATCCCGACCGAGAAACTGCTGGAAGCCGTATCCCCGTCGGCATCAGCGATCTGCACGGTGAAGTCGAGCTTCTCGTCGGGCGCCGGCTGCGACTGGATCAGGCTGAACCCGCCGATGTCGAACGTGTTGTTGTCGTTGCCATCGATGCCATCATGGGCGCTGATGTTTTCGATCAGCACGCGGTCGTGGGTCGTTCCACTCGTCGTCCACTGCACCTTGTCGCCGGTGCTCAGCCCGGTGATGATCAGATTGCCGTCGCCGTCGATCGTCGCTTGCGGTGTAAACTGCAAGTTGCCTGTTTTGACGACGAAGTCGGTGATCGAGAACGACGTGATGTTGACGTGCGTGTCGTTGGTGAGCCCGTCGACGAACCCCGCCCCCGGCTCGTAGGCGGTGCTGAAGGCCGTGATCTTGACGGTGACGGGTCCGACGCCCGGGTTCGTTTGGTTGACGGTAAAGGACGCCGACGTCGCATTGAACAGGGCCTGGAAGTCGATGTTGGCTTCGACATCGGCCTCGTTCTGGTCCAGATTCGGCACGAGGAAGTTCGTGTTCGCGCCAGTCACGTAGGTGATGTACGCGCCTTCAGTGGGATAATTGGCGCTGTCATTGAGCTGGTTGCCGTTGACACCGAACGACGTGGTGCTGCCGGCCTGGCTGATGTTGAGCACGTCCTTGGTCGTGATATTGCCGCCCTGGGACTGGTTCAGCGGATTCTCTCCAACCACCACGATCTGGGTCGAGGCAGGATCGCCGAAGGTCATGAAGAGATTGCTGCCGGAGGGCGCTCCGGCAAAGCTGAAGCTGATCTCCGCGGGCGGAGGATTCTGCAGGACATCGAAAGTGTAGTTGCCGCCCGACACGGTCAGCTTGAAGAAATCGATGTCGCCCGCGGTGTGTGTGGTGCTGCCATCTACGTCCTTGTAGTAGGTGGCGACAGTATTGCTGTCCGTGAGGGCCCGGAGCAGCGTTGTCTGCGAGACCGTGCCATCCAGGATCGTCAGGCTCGCCGGCGAGCTGGTGATACTGTACGTCGCCGGGTCGTCCACTCCGCCCGCTGCATTGAGCGTCTTGGTTACGCTGGCGCCGGCAGCAAAGTCCACCTGCCCATCGGCGATGGGCCCGATGGTCGGCCCGTCGTCCTGGAACTGCACGGCATCGCCGATGCCGGTCGAGCTCGTCGCCGTGTCGCCGTCACCGTCGGTGACCGTCACCACCGCCAGCAGCGCGCTCTCGGTGATGTTGATCGCCTCATCGTAGCTGGCACCGACTGTCGGATGCTTCAGCGAGGCATATTGCGCCACGCTGACGACACCGCTCGTGCCGTCGATCGCCACCGCGAAGGCCGCGGCTCCGGCGGAACTGCCGATGCGGCCGACCACCAGGCTGCCTTCCTTGAACAGGAAGATGCTGGTGCCACCAGTCGTGTCGAGGCCGGAATCCACGCCTGCGGCGGACACCGCCAGCGAGAACGCCGTCGTCGCGCCCTCGTTATCGGCACCCGCAGAGCTGCCGGTCGCGCTCACGACGGGGGTGGCATCCTGTGCGTAGCCGGGGCTGAGATCGGTGCTTTTATTGGTGACGCCAGCGAACAAGGCGACAACACCTGCCGCAGTTGTGTCGTCGGCATCCGCATCGACCCCCGCAGTCTCGTCATGCGCTACCGTCGCCGTGCCCTGCGCGATTCCCGCTGTCGGTCCGTCGTCCTGGAACTGCACGGCATCGCCGATGCCGGTCGAACTCGTCTTCGTGTCGCCGTCGCCGTCGGTCACCGTCACCACCGCCAGCAGCGCACTCTCGGTGATGTTGATCGCCTCATCGTAGCTGGCGCCGCCGGTCGGATGCTTCAGCGAGGCATATTGCGCCACGCTCACGACGCCGGTCGAGCTGTTGATTGCCACCGCGAAGGCCGCGGCGCCGGTCTCACCGCCGATGCGGCCGACCACCAGGTTGCCTTCCTTGAACAGGAAGATGCTGGTGCCGTTGGTGGTGTCGAGGCCGGAATCCACCCCTGCGGCGGATACCGCCAGCGAGAAGGCCGTCGTCCCGCCGAACGAGTCGGTGCCATACGAGCTTCCGGTCGCGCTCACGACAGCGGTCGCATCCTGCGCGTAACCGGTCGGGCTGAGGTCGCTGCTGACGTTGGCTACGCCCGCAAACAGCGCCACCACGCCCGCCGCGATGGTGTCATCGGCATCGCCCTGATTGCCCGCGGTCTCGTCATGCGCCACGGTCGGCGCGCCCTGCACGATCCCCGCCGTCGGGCCGTCATCCTCGAAGTGGATGGCCGTGCCGACCACGGCGCTCGCGGCGTTGGAGCTGACAAGGCTGAAGCCGCCGATATCGAAGGTGTTGTTGTCGTTGTCTGGATTGGTATCCGCGTTGCTGATGTTTTCGATCAGGACGCGGTTATGGGTTGCGCTCGTTGTCCACTGCACCGTGTCGCCGCTGCTCAGGCCGGTGACCGTCAATGTGCCGTCGGCGTTTACGGTAGCGGCCGGAGTATATTGCGTATTGCCTGATTTTTTGACGACGTTGATGAAGGAGGCCGATGTGATCGCGATCTGCGTGTCGTTGCTGAGCCCGTCGACGAAATTCACCCCCGGCTCCGCAGCGGTGCTGAAGGCCGTAATCTTGACGGTGACGGGGCCGATGCCCGGATTGGTCTGGTTGACGGTGAAGGAGCCGCCGGTCGCGTTGAAGACGTTCTGGAAGGCGATGTTGGCTTCGACGTCGGCCTCGTTCTGATCGAGGTTCGGCACCAGGAAGTTCGTGTTCGTGCCCGTGACATAGGTGATGTACGCCCCCTCACCAGCGTTGATCTGGTTGCCGTTGACGCCGAACGAGGTGGTGCTGCCGGCCTGGCTGATATTGAGCACGTCCTTGGTCGTGATGTTCCCGCCCTCGGATTGATTGAGCGGGTTCTTGCCAATCACCACGATCTGGGTGGAGTTCGGATCACCGAAGGTCATGAAGAGATTGCTGCCGGACGGCGCTCCGGCGAAGCCGAAATTGATCTGCTCGCTGACCGCGACCTTGAGATGGCTGCCGAGGTCGAGGGAGTCATCGGGGTTGGTGCCATCCAGATGCTGCAGCGCCTCGTATTGAACGCTCCAGATCTTGGCACCGGTCGCGGTCTGCTCGAGATAGACCGCGAAGGCGATGACACCCGCAGCCGTCTTGCCGACCACGATGTTGTCGTTCGTGGGGTCCGCCCAAAGGAAGACCTCCTCGCCGTCATTGGTGAAGAGACCGCTCGTGTCACCGTCGAGCGCGCCGCCAGTCGAATCGGTGAAGGCGAGGTTGCCGATCGCGCCCGTGACGCCGCTGATGGTGATAACGTCGCCGCTGCTGACCGCGTGGTTGATCTCCGTGGCCGGAGCGCCCAGCGCCGTCAGCCGGCTTGAAAACGCGGTCGGAAGCGCCGTGTTGGTGTCGTCGTTCTGCAGATCAGCGGTTTCGTCGAGAATAACGGTTGTGCCGGTAAGAGTGACTGAAAGTGCCATGAGAAACCTCCTACAAGAGAATAATGGTAGGCTTGCACATCAGAAATTCCTGCGTCAGCTCTTCGGCGTATCGCGAGTTTCGACAACGCCGGCATCATCGGCGGCAAGCCGATCACAGGCTCCTTCTTTCTCTTTCATCGAAGAATTTCCCGCCACCCGGGATTACATCGCAGACGCAACAAAACCGTCTCGTCGCTCTCAGTCGAGAGAGCGGAGCCACGACACGGTCGGAAGCGTGCGCCGCCCCGAGCGGCGATCACACCTTGCTGATTGGATATTTCCTGAAGCAAGCAGCGTGCACAAACATGGCCGCCTCCCCAAACAATGAACGTTACTCTGAAGCCCTCTATCAATCAGGGCCAACTCTGTTCAAGTGCGTGTGGGCTCGCAATCTCAATTCCTGTCGAGTATTAAATCTCGACGAAAATAAAAATTTAAACCAATTATTAACAAATGTAAATAGCGGCGCAATGTCGCTCGCGTTCGTGCGAGGAGATTCTCGCGGCTCCCTTGATGATCTTCGGGCCTTGCGGCCATCTTGCGCAGCACTCGCGTACAGTTCGTTGGACTAACGCTCGAGATAAATCTCCGTTAGTGCCCTTTGCTGACGTTCCTACCCGCTTCGAGCTGACGTCTCGTCAGCGCCCTTGGCGGACTCCAGATCTCTGCGCATAGGATAGCTGGGCAACAACGTCATCCCCTCAGCCAACATTGCCTCAGCCGCGGCGTGACAGAAAATCCAGCACGCCGGTCTTGTAGACCTTGTCGCCGACCGCGCGCATGTGGTCGCGGTTGGGAATGTCGAGCACTTCTGAGCCGGGGATGATCGCACCGAGCGCGCTGGCACTTCCTGCGACGTCGTCGGTCGAGCCGACCGCGATCAGCACCGGCAAGTCGATGCGCGCGGCCTCGTCGCGGGTCATGAGGTCGCGCGTGCCGCGCAGGCAGGCGGCGAGCGCACGGTGATCGGAGCGAGTCTGGTCGGCAAACGCACGGAAGGTGCGGCCGACGGGATCGGTGACGTCATCCAGCGAGGGCGCCTCCAGCGCTTTCGCCACGTTCTCGCCGGGGCCGGTGCCCTCGATCAGGCCGCCGATGCCGATGCCGCCGAGGATCGCCGAGCGCAGGCGCTGCGGCTCGTTGAGGGACAGCCATGCCGCCATCCGACCGCCCATCGAATAGCCCATAATGTCGGCCTGCGGGATGGCGAGATGATCCATCAGCGCAAGCACGTCGCCGGCCATGGTCGGGATCGAGTATTGCGCGGGCTCGTAGAGCTTTGCGCTTTCGCCATGGCCGCGATTGTCGAGCGCAATGACGCGGCGGCCGTTCTTGCGCAGCTCCGAGACCCAGGTCGGATAGACCCAGTTCACGTTCTTGCTCGAGGCAAAGCCGTGCACCAGGATGATCGGATCGCCCTCGCCTTCATCGAGATAGGCAATTTCAACGGCGCCGTTGTGAAAGCTCGGCATCAGCAGTTCCGCGGGTCTGGAGGGGAATGGTTGATCTTAGAGCATGATCCGGAAAACTGTGCAGCGATTTTCCGGCAACATCATGCTCAAACAATAGCCTGAAGCGCCGCGCGCCTCAGGCCGTGACGGCCGCGTTGGCCAGAGCAGCTTCGGCTGCGATCTGGGCACGGCGCAGCCGCCGCGCCCGTTTGCGATCGCACCAGGCCTGGGTGAGGCGCTCGGTGGTCGCCTTGATGGAGGAGAGAAGGCCGAACAGCGTCAGTGCCGCACTGAACAGCCAGAGCGCCAGATTGAACGCGCCGCCGATCAGCAGCAGCGCGCCCCGGCCGAGCAGCTTCATGATCGCGCGCGTCTTGCTGCCTTGCGCTTCGGCAAGCCGCGCCGCGCGTGCGACATCCTTCGGGCCTTCGGCGATGCGCAGCGTGTCCATCGCCCCGCGCGTGCCGGTCTTCTCGGCGACGCGCGTGACGTCCTTGCCGAGCCGGACCAGCGCACCGGCCTTCTCGGCACGGAACGCGGCCTTGATCGCGCTGACGGTCTCGCGCGGCCGCAGCACCGAACCTGATACCACCGCATTCCGCAGCGCCGGCGTGTCGACGACCTCGCGCGCGGAACGGCCGGCCCAGACCGCGAGTCCCTCGCCGAGCCGCCCGACTTTGCGCGCGTCCTTCACCAGCGTCAGTCCGGCGCGCACCGGCGCCGCGCCACCGACGGACACATAGGTCGCCGCCGTTACCGCAAGTCCGGCCGCCGCAAGCCCGAGCACGAGCCGGTCGGTGTCCTCGCCCATGGCCAGATGCTTGCCCTCGCGCACCACGTCCCTGATGTCGCCGATCACGAAGAGATCGCCCGCCACCGTCCCCGAGAGGCTCGCGATGTCGTCTGCATTGCCGGTGACGAGGCCGGTGGCGAAACGCTTGGCGAAATGCGAGGTGGAGCTTTCGGCTTTGACCGCGTCATTGACGCGGCTCAGGAGGTCGTCGGGCAGCGCGATGTTGCGGTCACGCGCGAGCGCGACAAAACTGTCGGCGAGATCGGCATCGCCGGCGGCGAGCGCGGCCTCGATGTTGTCCTGGACCAGGCGATCGTTCTGCCGCAGCACTTGATCGAGCTTGAGCTCGGAGAGCACGGCCGGATCATCCTGGGCGGCGAGGATCGCGCCGGCCTCGCGGGCGTGCGGCGCTACCTGCGCGAGCAAGAAGCCGCACGCCGCGATGCCGGTCAAAGCTGTGGTGATTCGCAGCCACTTCATGTGGAAAAGCCCGGCAGTCCCTGGGATCCCTTGCGCCTGATGATTCGTCTTTCGGCACAAATTTGCTCGTCCACAGACATAGTATGCCAAAATTGCGACACAACGTCCCCGACGAAAGAAGGGCTTCTCTCAGGCCTTAAGATTGTGTCGAATTTGCATGAGCAAATGAGCATGGGGCAATTGTGGACCTTTCGGTTCCGCTGGACTAGCAATCATCCACACCCGCCAGTATGGTCCGCGGCGCCTTAAAGATGCCGCGTCAGTTCTTGATTGTGTCTGCCGCCATTGCCACTCCAGGATGAGTTACGATGTCCGACCATGTCGTCCCGCACTTCCATAACGATGCCGGTGTTCCCGTCATCGAGATCGGCTCGCAAGAGTTCATGTGCGTGGGCGCCAACCCTCCGTTCGACCATCCGCACGTCTTCCTCGACCTCGGCAACGACAACGAGATCATCTGCCCCTACTGCTCGACGCTGTACCGTTTCGCGGCCGACCTGAAGGCGGGCGAAGCCCGCCCGCCGGAATGCGTCCTGAAGGACAAGGTGGCCTGACCGCTTCCATCGGTCCGGGGTGGCGCTCTCCCGCACGATTGTCATCGCCGGTGCCGGCATCGGTGGACTGACGGCCGCGCTGGCGCTCGCGGCCCGCGGCTTCCGTATCGTCGTGCTGGAAAAGGCCGAGCGGCTCGAGGAAGTCGGCGCCGGCCTGCAACTCTCCCCCAATGCCAGCCGCGTGCTGGTCGAGCTCGGCCTCACTGAGCGCCTCAAGCTGCGCGCCGTCACTCCGGAAGCGGTCTCGATCATGAGCGCGCGGGCCGGCGGCGAGCTGCTGCGGATGCCGCTCGGTGAAGCAGCGTCGCTGCGGGCCGGCGCCCCCTATTGGGTGGTGCACCGCGCCGACCTGCAATCGGCGCTCGCCGGCGCTGTTGCCGATCATCCCGACATCGACCTGAAGCTGGGCGCGACCTTCGAAGACGTCGCGCCTCACGCCAAGGGGCTGACGGTGGTCCACCGCAGCGGCACGATCCGCCGCAGCGATCTCGCCAGCGCGCTGATCGGCGCCGACGGCATCTGGTCGACGGTCCGTCAGCATCTGTTTCCCGAGGTGCAGCCACGCTTCTCCGGGCTGATCGCCTGGCGCGGCACGCTGGACGCCACGCAGCTGCCGAAGGACTACACCGCGCGCCGGGTGCAGCTGTGGATGGGGCCGAATGCCCATCTCGTCGCCTATCCGATCGCGGGCGGACGCCAGCTCAACGTGGTCGCTGTGCTTCCGGGCACCTGGAACAGGCCGGGCTGGAGCACGCCCGGCGATCCCCTCGAGGTGATGGAGGCCTTCGCCGCGCCACGCTGGCCGGCCTCCGCTCGCATGATGCTGGCCACGGTCGACAGCTGGCGGAAATGGGCGCTGTTCGGCGTGCCCGATGGCTGCCCCTGGAGCAAGGGTCCGGTGGCACTGCTCGGCGATGCCGTGCATGCGATGCTGCCTTTTGCAGCCCAGGGCGCCGGGATGGCGATCGAGGATGCCGCGGTGCTCGCCCGGCATCTGAGCTTTGAAGCCGCCGAGAGCACAGCGGGCATCAGTGCTGCGCTGACGCAATACGGCCGTGCCCGTCAGGCGCGGGTGCGGCGAGTGCAGCGAACCGCGCGGCAGCAGGGCCGCATCTATCATCTCAGCGGGCCGCTTGCGGCCGCACGCGATCTTGCGATCCGCGCGCTCGGCCCGGACCGCATGCTGGCGCGGCACGACTGGATCTACGGTTGGCGGCCCTGATGCGAAGCGCCGCCGGCGCGGCGCCTCAGCGTGACGCTTTCCCGGATTTCGAAGCGGGCTTGGCAGCCGCCGCGGGGGACAATTGCGTGGCAGGCGGGGTCGCCTCCGGCGGTGTTTCCCGGCACTTGTTGCGGCGCCAGGCGTCCTCGGCCATTTGCGCCGACCCGCGCACGGCGACATAGTCGTTGCGATAGGCGAGTTCGGACACCACCGCGCCACCGGCCCCGGTCTCGGCCTTTTCCATCAGCCCCCGCAAATCGTCAGTGCGCTTGGCGAGCGACTTACGCTCCGCCTCCAGCTGCTTGCAGTCGTACAATTCGTATTTGGCGGGATCGGCAAAGGCCGGCGCGACCGTCTCACTCATGCCGGCGCAACCGGACAGCGCGGCGCCGGCCGCAAGCAGCGCCAAGAGCGCGCCGAAGCCGCGCGGCGATGTGGAAAACGAAGCAGCCATGCCGGATAAATAGTCCCCGTGGATTGAGAATGCCTAAAGCAACAACAGATGTCCGGATTGAGGCTTTGCCTTGTGCGCCCGGCTCGCTTAAGGAAGAACCGTCCCTCCGGGCTCGCAACGCGCCAATTCCAGACGGCTAGGATGGACTTAAGTGTTTGATCTCGTTGGATCAAGCGGGCATGGCGGAATTGGTAGACGCAAGGGACTTAAAATCCCTCGGTGCGCAAGCGCTGTGCCGGTTCGACCCCGGCTGCCCGCACCACGAGATTTGATGCTCCCGCGTGCCCCATTGGTGGAGGCGGCTGCCCTGCGCTTCAACTGAGCGATCATCGAACACGCCGCCGGTGACGTCTCGATCTGCCCGGTAGCTTTGTTGCTTCAGCATCTGAAGATCGTCCTCTCCCGAGTCCGAGCAGCCGCTTCACCGAAAGCATGCGACGGATCGATGAGCCAGGCGGGATTTCAGCACCTCGCGCGCGCGTTGGAGCGCGTCATGTTCCTGTCGCAAGCGCCGTCAACTTTAAGGCGATTGTGCCTCACATGTCCTTGAGAAATGCGGCGCTCGCTGCTAACCCGGGTCAGAACAAGGCACAGGCTCTATGGCTCAAACCTCCTTTCCCGCCCAGTCCACGACGGAAGGCCTGAAAGTCGGGGCCGATACGTATTCGAGCGCGATCGCCGACGCGCAGAATTACATGAACTGGGTTATCGACCAGTTCCGTCCCTACCTGAAGGGTACGATCCTCGAGGTCGGGTTCGGGCATGGGCTCTACAGCAGAGTGCTCGGCGAGCTTGGCGATTATTGCGGCGTGGACCACGACCGCGAAAGCGTCGAACGTGCCGCCAAGGCGATGCCCGATCGCAAGTTCGCCGTCTGCGACATTCTGGTCCGCGATCAGCTGAGTTCCCTGTTTCCCCAAGGCGTCGATGCGGTCTTCACCATCAACGTCCTCGAGCACATCGAGGATGACGCCACCGCAGTTGCCAATTTGGTGCAGGTGCTCAAGCCCGGAGGCCATCTCCTGATCAGCGTTCCCGCCCTGATGCTGCTCTACAACGATCTCGATCGCCTGGCCGGACACTGCCGCCGCTACACCACGGCGCGCCTCGCCAAGCTGCTCGCCGATCAACCGGTCGAGCTGGTCCGGCTGAATTACTTCAATCCGATCGGCGGGCTCGGGTGGCTTGCCAATCGTCTGAAGCGTCATCAGTCGCTGAACGACGCCGCCGTCAACGGGCAGATCGCCCTGTTCGACAAATATGCCGTGCCGCTGTCGCGGGCGCTCGATCCGCTCTCGCGAAGCTTCTTTGGGCAATCCGTCACCTGCATTGCACGCCGCTTATGATTTCAGTCGTCATTCCTGCGCTCAACGAGCGCAACGGCATTGTTGAAACCATTGATCGAGCCAAGGCGGCCCTCGACGGCGCTCAGCTCACTCCCTATGAGATCATCATCGTCGACGATGGTTCAGCCGACGGCACCGGCGAGCTTGCCGAACAAGCCGGTGCAAAGGTGCTCAGGCATCCTCACAACATCGGCTATGGCCGCTCGCTGAAGGATGGAATTCGCGCTGCGTCCTACGACACGATCGTCATCAGCGATGCGGATGGCTCCTACCCGATGGAGGCGATCCCGGCGCTGGTGGCGCGCTTCAACCAGGGTTTCGACATGGTCGTCGGCGCCCGGACCGGGCCCAACTACCGCGAGTCGAGGCTGAAATCGCCGCTACGCGCAATCCTCAAGGCGATCGTCGAATTCACCGCCAACCGCGAGATCCCCGACATCAATTCCGGCCTGCGCGTGTTCGGCAGGCAGGTCGCGATCTCCTATTTCGAGCATGTCAGCGACCTCTTCAGCTTCACGACGTCGCTGACGCTCGCCTACATGATGAACGCGAAGTTCGTCGACTACATCGACATCGATTACAAGGAGCGCATCGGGCGCTCCAAGGTGAACCTGTTCCGCGACTCCATTCGGACCCTGCAATACGTCCTGGAGGCCTGCACCTACTACAATCCGCTGAAGATCTTCGTGCTGCTGGCGATGATGTGCATGGCGCTCGCGCTGGTCTCACTGATCGGCGGGATCATCCTGCAGCTCGTCAGCGCCTTCGTGCTGGGCGTTGGCGCGATCCTGCTCAGCATTCTCGTCGTCGCCATGGGACTGCTCGCGGTGCTGCTGAAGCAGATCATGAATCAGCGACCATGACCTCCCTCGGCAAGGGAACGCGATGTGCGGCATAGCGGGCATCTTTCATCGTGACGGTCGGCCCGCCGACGGCCGCGCGGTTGCGGCGATGTCGGCAGCGTTGGTCCATCGCGGGCCGGATGGCGAAAGCACCTGGCTGGACGGCCCTGTCGGCCTCGCCCACCGCCGGCTCGCCATCCGCGATCTCTCCGATGCCGGACGCCAGCCGATGCTCGATGCGTCGGAGCGCATCGTCGTCACCTACAACGGAGAGATCTACAACGATCACGAGTTGCGCAGCGAGCTCGAGCGATCGTTCGGCGTCCGCTTTCGCAGCACCTGCGACACCGAGATCCTCCCCTACGCCTATCTCGCTTGGGGTGAGGCCATGTTCGAACGCCTGGAGGGCTTTTTCGCGATCGGCCTGTGGGATCGGCAGGAGCGCCGCCTGATCCTGGCCCGCGACGGCATCGGGATCAAGCCGCTCTATTATTCCGCGAACGGCAGCCGCGTCCTGTTCGCAAGCGAAATCAAGGGGCTTACCGCGGGCCGAGATGTCGCCGCGCGGATCGATCCCGTGGCCCTGCACACCTATCTCGCCGCGGGCCATCCGGGGACGCAAACGACCCTGTACCAGGACATCAAGCAGCTCCCGCCCGGCACGATGATCGGATTCACCGAGCGCGAGCGAACCGAGCGACGGTTCTGGCGGCCGGTGCGCGCGCCTGCGATCCGCGACCTCGACGAAGCCGTTGTCCGGCTGCAATCGACGATCGAGACCGTGGTCAAGAGCCAGATGGTGAGCGATGTGCCACTCGCCGTGCTGCAGAGCGGCGGCATCGACAGTTCGCTGATCAGCCTCACGCTCGGTCGGCTCGGATTGAAGCCGCCGCTGTTCACGGCAGGCTTCACCGAGAAAAGCCATGATGAAACCGCCGTGGCGCAGCAGATCGCTACCGCCGCCGGCCTGTCGCTCAACGTCATCGACGGGGAAGCGGGCGAGGATGCCGAGGCGGCGCTGCGGGCGGTGGTCTATCATTTCGACGGCCAATGCGCCGACACGGGCGCGCTCGGCTTCTATCATCTGGCTGGCGCGGTCCGCCGGCATTCGACCGTGGTCCTGTCCGGAGACGGCGGCGACGAATTCTTCGCCGGATATGAAACCTATGCCGCGACCATGATGGCGGAGCGCGCGCGCCACGTCGTTCCACGCGGCCTTGCCGGCCTGACCGGACGCCTCGCCTATGCGTCGGTGCGCGGCAACGAGAAGCGGCTTCCGGCAGCGGCGCAACTCGCCCGCTTCGCACTCGGGTTGGGCGAAGCCGGCAACAGCCCGCATCTGCAATGGCGGCGGCTCGTTCCCCGCTTCCTCGCTGAGAGGATCTATGACCGCGCCATGGCCGATCTTGCATCGGCCGATCCGTTCGCGGAATACGCCGAATATTATTCGGAGCCGCATGACAACGTGCTGGATCGGGCGCTGATCGCCGACCAGCGCTTCCATCTGCAAAGCGTCCTCACCAAGGTCGATGCCATGAGCATGGCGCATGGTCTCGAAGTGCGCGTGCCGATCCTCGATCGACGGGTCATGGACCTCGCCGGCAGCCTCGATGTCTCGCTGCTCAATCCCTGGCCCAGGGGCGCACCGAAATATGTGTTGCGCAAACTCGCCGAGCGCCTGGGCATGCCGGGAGAAGCCGCATGGTCGCGCAAGCGCGGCTTCAACGTGCCGATCGCGCAACTGATGCGGCGCGGTGGGCTGCGGCCGATCTGCGACCGGGTACTCGGCCGCGAGGCCGACGTTTTTGCGCCCTTCCTGAAACCGGAGGCGATCCGGCTGCTGTGGACTGCGCATCGCGAGGCCAGGAGCGACAATGCGTTCGCGCTGTGGCCGATCCTGACCCTGGGCGTCTGGTTGACGGGGCTTGCGGCCCCCTCGCCGCGCCGAGCGTAGGGAGCGGCACATGCCGGACCTGAAGGACCAGACGATCAACGATTTCGGCGAGCAATGGACCGCGTTCCGCGAAAACCCCGGCTATTACGGCTCGGCGGACCTGCTTGCCGATCTGTTCGGTCCGCTGCTTTCCCTCGACGAGGTCAAGGGCAAACGCATCGCCGATATCGGGAGCGGCACGGGGCGCATCGTCAACATGCTGCTCGATGCCGGGGCGGATCGTGTCGTCGCGGTCGAACCCTCCGAGGCCATGCTGGTCCTGAAGGACAACACGGCGGCCCGCGCGGAACGCATCGACTATTTGCAGGTGCCCGGCGACCGCTTGCCGCCCGACCTCGGGCTCGACTATGTGGTTTCGATGGGGGTGCTGCATCACATCCCCGAACCGGCGCCGGTGGTTTGCGCGGCCTATGATGCATTGCGCCCCGGCGGACGCTGCCTCGTCTGGCTCTACGGCTACGAAGGCAACGAGACCTATCTGTCGCTCGCGATCCCGTTGCGCAAGCTCACCGTGCTGCTGCCGCACCGGCTGCTGGTGGTGCTGTCGCATGGTCTGGAATGGGCGCTGACGGCCTATATCGGTCTGTGCCGGATATTGCCGCTACCGATGCGGTCCTACATGCGTTCGGTGCTGGCAAAGTTTCCGCGCAGCGTTCGCCGCTTGACCATCTACGACCAGCTCAATCCCGCCTACGCGAAATACTACACGCGCGCCGAAGCGGAGGCGCTGCTGTCGGATGGCGGATTCGGGGATGTCAGGCTCTACCACCGTCACGGCTATAGCTGGACCGTGTCCGGCACCCGGCCCGCATGACGGACGTCGAGCAGCAGGACCCAGAAGAACATCAGCGCGCTGAAGAGCTGGATGGAATTGTCCTCGGAGGAACTCCCCGTCACGAAGATCAATGAGGGCATCAGGAGACCGACGGTGAGCGCGGCGGCGAGTGCCCTGACCGGAAGATCGACCAGCAGGATCGCGGCATAGAGCGCGAGCTCGAAGAAGGCATATTCCTTGAGGCGCGGCGAGCTGAGATAGAGCGCAAACATGGCCAGCACCGTGATGCGCATTGCTGCACGGGGGTGATCCATCAGCCAGCGATCCAGTCGCGCAAGAAGCGAATCTCCTTCGTCCGCCGGCCGGCTCCCGATCAAGCGCAGGACGGACATGACGAACGGCACGAGCACCAGTGCGGTCGCAGCGAACGCATAGGTTGCGAAGATCGCCGGTTTGCTGTCGATCAGGCCCACATGGCCCATCAGATCCCGCGCCAGCAGCAGCAGGGACGGATTGCTCTCGAACAGCTCGACGAGGTGCTGGTCCGGAATCTTTCCGGCCACCGCAAGCTGCCAGCTCGCGAACAGATCGGGGTACGCCAGCCACGATATCAGGATCGGCAAGGCGAAGCTGAACACAGCCATCGCGATCAGCGTCAGCTTGCGGCCGCGCGGCAGCGGCAGGAAGTACAGCGCGGCCAGCACGGGAAAGAACACCAGCTTGAACGACATCACGAGGCCGAGCAGCGCGGCGCCGGCGAGGCGCGATGGAAAGCTGCGGTCCTCTGCCGCTCCGGATGCGGGCGGAGAAAGCAGGAGCCTCAGCGCGATCGCGGTCAGCACGCCGCTCAGGATCGCGAAATTGCCCGACGCCTGCACCCATTCGAAACCGACGAATGCGCCGAGCGCGCAGAGCACCCTGAGCCCGACGTCGCGAGCGCTCGGGCGCGTTCGGCCAAAACCTGGCAAGATGAGGCCGCAGAGCACGGCCAGCACGGGAAAGATGGTTTTGTAGTGAGCGACCAGAATGCCGTCCGCGCAAAAAGGACGAAAGGCGTCCAGCGTCACCGGCAGATAGGGGTAAGAGAGCTTGGTGCCCTTCAGGTTCTTGACGAAATAGGGATCGAGTCCGCCGACATAGGCATCCACCGCCGCGCAATTGACGCGGGTGTCCCAGCCATATTTCACATCGAGGCCGAGGTCGCTGGCGAGATTGCCGAACACCAGAAGCGCGGTCAGTGCGATCAGGCAGGCAAGCCAGAGGTTACGCCTCGAAGCCATGTCGGCCGAAGGCTCCAACCATCGTGCCGTACCGGTGACATCAGACACAATCGGATACCTTGTTTGGCCTGGTTTCTCTCGGCGCCAGCGCAGCGCCTCATCCATCGGCCGCCACAGTGGACAGGAGGGGTTTCCGTTTCATCCCGCCGGGCCCCACCTGCCTCGCCCGACGCCGATCTTTAGGGAGGGATGGTGAATCACAGGTTTCCGGGCCATAGCAGGACCCACGTTCGGCTCGCGCGGGGGTTCCCCTCACCAATTCTTGTCCGCCCCTCCTCCGCCTGCCAGCCATCCCGAAACATGGGTTGTGCAACGCAGCATGGGCGATGGATAAAGTCGCTCAATTTCAGAGGTGAGCTTCTTGTCTGACGTCAATGCCGACGATTGGGTGTCCGCAGGACACCGCCCGATGGGATTTCCAGAATTCGTCATCGTGATCGCGTCCATCATGGCGCTGAATCCGCTTGCGATGGACATGATGCTGCCCGCGCTGCCCAATATCGGGACAGCCTTCAACATTCCCGTCGCCAACCATCTGCAGCTGGTGCTGTCGACCTTCCTGATCGGTTTCGGCGCCGGCCAGTTCGTGATGGGTCCCTTGTCGGACCGCTTCGGCCGCCGGCCGGTGCTGCTCGGCGGCATGGCGGTCTATGCGGTGGCGAGCGTGCTGGCGGTCGCGGCGCCCTCGTTCGAGACGCTGCTGCTGGCGCGCGCGCTGCAGGGGCTCGGCACCTCGGCGACACGCGTGATCGCGACCTCGATCGTGCGCGACTGCTATGTCGGCCGCCGCATGGCGAGCGTGATGTCGCTTGCCATGATGGTGTTCATCGCGGTGCCCGTGATCGCTCCCTCGTTCGGACAGGCGGTGCTGCTGGTGACGGCGTGGCGCGGCATCTTCGTCGTGCTGATGCTCTACGGCCTGCTCGCGCTCGCCTGGTGCGTGCTGCGGCTGCCGGAAACCCTTCCTGAATCCGGGCGCCGGTCCCTGGCGCCCGCCGACGTGCTCTCGGCGTTTCGGCAGACCGTGACCAATCGCCAGACCATCGGCTATGCCACGGCGGCCGGCAGCGTCATCGGCGCGCTCTTTGCCTTTGTCTTCTGCGCCCAGCAGGTCTTCACCGGCATCTATCACCTCGGCCATTACTTCCCACTCGCCTTCGCCGCGATTGCAGCCGGCACGGCCGTCGCCGGCTTCCTCAATGCGAGGCTGGTCGGGCGGCTCGGCATGCGCGTGATCTCGCATGGCGCGCTGACGCTCTACACAATCGTCGCTGCCGTGATGCTGCTGACGGAAATACTCGGCGTCCTGCCGCTCACCCTGTTCATGGTGCTCTCGGCTCTGATGATGTTCTCGTTCGGCATGATGGTTGCCAACTTCACCGCGCTCGCGATGGAGCCGCAGGGCCACATCGCCGGCACCGCCTCCTCGCTCTACGGCTCGATCACGACGCTGATCGGAATCGTGGTCGGCATGGCGATCGGACAGAGTTTCGACGGCACGCTGCTGCCGTTCTCGATCGGCTTCTTCCTGTCGACGCTCGCTGCGCTCGCGATCGTGCTGGTGGTGGAAAAGGGCCGGCTATTCAAGCCGCATCATCGTCCCATCACTTAAGGAACTTCCCGATCCGCTCGATGTTGTCCTGCAGCAATTCGAGAGGTCACATTCAATGGAACCGGAACACCGGGAAGATCGCCGCGACGTCGAACGGCGGAAGACGGAACATTCGGAGCCGAGCGCAGAGCACGCCACGTTGACCACGCCTTTGGCGAGCGAGGGTCTTGAGCAGGTCCGCGACAGTCATTGTTGAGCGCAGAGCCTATTCCGAACCGCGCCTGCTGGCGCTGAAATCATCCGCAGCGCTCTTGGGTATCATCCGCATTCCCCGGGGCCGCACGATCAGAGCGACTACCTCCCGCGAGAGACCGGGCCGCCCCCACAGGGTGGCCCGCACGGTGAACTCGCGCCTGACGAAGTGTCCGGTCTGCGAGGACGCCCACGCCATCCACCGGGTGCAAGTATCCTGGTCGCGGAAACACAGCGCGGCCCAGCCGCGGTCGAGCGACGTCTTGCGCGGCAAGCCCAATGTCTGGTCGTACTCGAAGGGCGCCGCATGACGTGGATGGTCCGGGCTGTAGAAAGCGGTGGCGAAGGCCAGCGAACCATCACCACTCACCGCGCTCAGCGGCACACCGGTCTGCTCGCGCCACTCGCGCGTCAATTCACTGGCCGCCTGGGCGTAAAGATTCCGGCCCTCCTCATACCCGTGATCGTTGCGATAGACGGCATGGATCGGCGCGGCGATCAGGACGGCCGCGAGCGCGACGCCGGCCACGATCACGGTGAGGTTGACCGTGTAGAAGCGCTCGATCGGGTAGCTCGTCCCGCCGACCACGAGAACGGTGAACAGGAACAGTCCCTGCAATGCCCATAGCGACGGCAGATCGGTGCCCATCGCGAGCGACGTCAGCACCGGCAGCACGATCGTACCCATCGTGACGTAGAACAAAAGCCGCAGGCCCGGGCTCATTGCGGCGAAGTCCGCCGGAAACTGCTTCAAGCGCGTTCCTGCAACGAGCACCCAGAACACGGCCGACATGCTCATCGCCGCCGCCAGCCCCAGCAGAAAGTTTCTCGCCTCGCCGAGTGAGGTCGCAGCGTTGCCGCCTGTGTGCGCCAGCGCGTAGGTAAAGGTCGATGCGCCCGTTGTCGCGAGCCAATAGACGTGAGGTGACAGCGCCGCGAGCCCGACGACGACCGAGATCCAGGGCGAAGCGGAGGTGAAATAAGCGCGCCGCGCCGGGTGCGCCAGCGCGGCAAACGCGAAGCTCGTGACGAGAAAGACCGAATAATATTTGCCGACCATCGCCAGCGCCGTCGTGCATCCCATTGCGACCGCCCACAGCGGGGCGCGCGTCTCGAATGCGCGCAGGAAGCACCAGGTCGCCAGCGGCCAGACCGCCAGCAGCACCGAATTGGCATTGAAGCGCTGGGCATGGAATTGATAGACCGGCGTCAGCATCAGCAGCAAAAGCACCAGGATGCGCTTGTGCCCGGTCACGAATTGCCGCGCGACCCGGTCGACGAAGATCAGCGCAAGCCCGGCATTGGCCATCGCCATCAATTGCAACGACCAATCGCTGAGCGGGAAGACAGAGGTCCAGCTGGCGGCGATCCAGCCGGTCAAGGGCGGATGCTTGTGATAGCCCCAGGCGAAATGCTGCCCCAGCATCCAGGCCTCGAGCGTATCAGGGTGCAGGCCGCCGCCGGCATAGGCGATCGCCAGATAGAGCGTCCAGATCGCGACGAAACAGCCGATGAGGAGCGGAACGGCCCAGCCCGCCTCGACGCCATCGAGCCAATGCAGGAAAGGCCGCCGCCAACGCGCCGGCGCGCGATCGGACCGTTCGGCCATCGCCTGGAATGCAAAATCGATCGGCACGGGAATCAGGTTGAGGAGGGAAAATGACGCGTAAGGACGACGCATCTATTTCAAGATTGAAACAAATAGCAATGACCGGAAACTGGAAAGGTTAAAAGCCGCAACGCTTTTCCGCCGACGCAAGACCACAAAAGACAACGGCGCCGCTGATGACAGCGGCGCCGCGTGGTGAAGACGACGAAGGCTACGTGAATTCGCCTCCCCTTACTCCGACTTGTCGACGTTCCAGAACAGCGGCGTCGCCGGGCCGTCGAGCACGCCGGTCAGCGATTTACGCCAGCCGCTCGGCAGCAGGTATTGCCCCAGCGGGATGTAGATCACCTGCTCATAGGCTTCCTTCTGGATGTCGGCGGCGATCTTCTTCTGCTCGTCGATCGACGGCGCGCGGACGAACGCGTCCTTGAGCTGCTCGATCTTGGCGCTTTCCGCCCAGCCGAACCAGCCGCCCTTCTTGCCCTGCCCGCCGATCGAGAGATTGGCGATCGGGTTGGAGACGTCGGCCGCGACCCAGTTGGTGAAGAACATGTTCCAGCCACCCTCCTTCGGCGGCTTCTGACTGGCACGGCGGCTCACCACCGTCTGCCAATCGGTCGCTTGCAGATCGACCTTGAAGCCGGCTTCGCGCAGCAGCTGGGCCGCGACGATGGGCTGGGCCTTGAGCGTGGTGACGTCGCCGGGCGCCATGATGACGACCGGGGTGCCGTCATAGCCTGACTCGGCGAGCGCCTTCTTGGCCTCCGCCATGCCATTGCCCTTCACCAGGGTCTCGGCGCCGACCTCGGTCGCGAACGGCGTATCGCAAACGAAGAACGCGCCGCAGATCTTCTGGTACTTGGCATTGCCGACCAGCGCGTCGAGAACGTCCTTCTGGTTCATCGCCAGAAGAGCTGCACGTCGCACCTTCACGTTGTCGAACGGCGGATAGAGGAAGTTCATCCGGCCGAGCGTCTGAAAGCCGAACTTGTTCGAGACCTCGATCGTGATCTCCTTGTTCGCCTCCAGCACCGGCAGCATGTCGTAGGGCAGGTTTTCCATGAAGTCGATGTCGCCCGACTGCAGCGCGTTCACCGCGGTCTGCGAGTCCGGCATGGTGATCCATTCGACGCGGTCGACCTTCGCCACCTTGCCGCCGGAGGTCCAGCTCGCCGGCTCCTTGCGCGGCACGTAATCGGTGTTCTTGACGTAGACCGCCTTGACGCCGGGCTGGAATTCCGACGCCACGAACTTGAAGGGGCCCGAGCCGATCTGCTCGGGGATCTGCTTGTCCGGCGGCGTCTCGGCGAGGCGCTTCGGCATCATGAAGGCGACGCGCGAGGACGGCTTGCCGATGGAATCGAGCACGAGGCCGTAGGGCTCCTTCAGCTTCAGCGTGATGGTCTTGGCGTCGGTCGCCTCGATGCTCGCGGTGAAGTCCAGGAGCTTCTGGCCCATGCCGTCGACCGCGGCCCAGCGCTTCAGCGAGGCGACGCAATCTTCCGCCGTCACCGGCGCACCGTCATGCCATTTGAGGCCGTCGCGCAGCGTGAAGGTGTAGGTGAGCTTGTCGTCGGAGATCTTCCAGTCCGCCATCTGCGGCTGAATCTTGAAGCTCGAATCGGGAGCCACCAGCGTGTCGTAGACCATGTAGCCATGGTCACGCGTGATGTAGGCCGTGGTGAAGATCGGATCGATGATGCGCAGATCCGAATGCATCACCGCCGTAATGGTCTTGCCGGCTGCAAGCACTGGCGAGGCAAGCGCCGTCGAAAGCGCAACGACAGACAGCGCAAGTTTGGAGGCAAACGCGCGAGGCCCCCGGCGCATGAAGTGGAACATAAAAAGTTTCTCCTGACGTGAAACTGTTCAAAGGCAGGTTATTGGTTAAGCATGCGGCTCGTTCCTTGGGCGAACTAACCTCATGCAATGCCTTTATCTTTCGAGACTTGCAGACAGTGCCGAGCGCGTCAATCCGGTTTCGCTGCAAGCCCTGGCGGCGCGGGCACGGGCTCCACAAGGATCGGTTTGGCTCTACAACACTCTCCACTCGTCCTGCCCCGCACCAATGCAATGCGCATTCCATCTTTCGAAGCTTGAGAGACATTGAGATGAATCCAGCCAATCTTCCTTTCGATTCCGAGGCGATGCTCCAGGGTCTGCGCGGCTGGGTCGAATGCGAAAGCCCGACCTGGGACGCTGATGCGGTGAATCGCATGCTCGATATCGCAGCGCGGGATATGGCGATCATGGGTGCGACGATCGAGCGCATCGCCGGCCGCCAGGGGTTCGGCGGCGTGATCCGCGCGCGCTTTCCGCATCCGAAACAGGGCGAGCCGGGCATCCTGATCGCCGGCCATATGGATACCGTCCACCCGGTCGGTACCATCGAGAAGCTGAAATGGCGGCGCGAGGGCAATCGGTGCTACGGCCCCGGCATCTATGACATGAAGGGCGGCAACTACCTCTCGCTGGAAGCGATCCGGCAACTGGCGCGTGCATCGTTCACCACGCCGCTGCCGATCACCGTGCTGTTCACGCCGGACGAGGAAGTGGGCACGCCCTCGACGCGCGACATCATCGAGGCGGAAGCCGCCCGCAACAAATACGTGCTGGTGCCCGAGCCCGGCCGCGCCGACAACGGCGTCACCACCGGACGTTACGCCATCGCGCGCTTCAATCTCGAGGCGACGGGCCGGCCGAGCCACGCCGGCGCGACGCTGTCGGCGGGACGCTCGGCGATCCGCGAGATGGCGCGGCAGATTCTCGCCATCGACGCGATGACGACGGAGGACTGCACCTTCTCGGTCGGCGTCGTGCATGGCGGGCAATGGGTCAATTGCGTTGCCACGACCGCCACCGGCGAAGCGCTCTCCATGGCCAAGCGGCAGGCCGATCTCGATCGCGGTGTCGAGCGGATGCTGGCGCTGTCGGGCACGACCAACGATGTTTCCTTCAAGGTGACGCGCGGGGTGACGCGTCCGGTGTGGGAGCCGGATGCCGGCACGATGGCGTTGTATGAGAAGGCGCGCGGCATCGCCAAGTCGCTTGGCGCCGAACTGCCGCATGCGAGCTCCGGCGGCGGCTCCGATGGCAACTTCACCGGTGCGATGGGAATCCCGACGCTCGACGGCCTGGGCGTGCGCGGAGCCAATGGCCACACGTTAGAGGAGTATATCGAAGTCGAGAGTCTCGTTGAGCGCGGCCGGCTGATGGCCGGGCTGCTTGCGACGCTGGAGTGACCGGATTGGATGGGCGCGCCTGGCGCGCCGCAGATATTTCGTCTGGCGGGCACGCTCCGCTGGCCCCCTTGAAGAGGGGTCGCCAAAACAGCTGACCGCACTGCAAAAACTGTGGCCCTGATGGCACGGGAATTGCTGAAATGTTAGGCTGGTGGCAGAACAGGCTACGACCGCTGCCGCCGATTTACTCTAATCTGACGGATCCAACTTGCTCGGATATCTCCTTCGCCGAATCTTCGCCGCCGTGCCCGTGATGGGCGTCGTCGCGCTGTTCGTCTTCCTCCTGCTCCGCCTCACCCCCGGCGATCCCGCCGCGATCCTCGCCGGCGACAATGCAACGCCGGAACGGCTCGAGCGCATCCGCACCTCGCTCGGCCTCAACGAGCCCTTGATCGTGCAGTTCGTCACCTGGGTGAACAAGCTGCTGCACGGCGATCTCGGGACCTCGCTGATCTCCAATCTGCCTGTGATGAAGATGATCGGCCAGCGCGTCGAGCCGTCGATCTCGATCGCGCTGTGCACCATCATCCTCGCCGTGATCGTGGCGGTTCCCCTCGGCGTGATCGCCGCGTGGAAGCACGGCACCTGGATCGACCGTTTCGTGATGGGGCTTTCCGTGCTCGGCTTCTCGGTGCCGGTGTTCGTGGTCGGCTATATTCTGATCCAGGTCTTCGCGATCGAACTGCGGTGGGTGCCGGTGCAGGGCTTCCGCAGCATCTTTAACGGCTTCGGACCGTTCTTCGAGCGCATGATCCTGCCGACCTGCGCGCTCTCCTTCATCTACATCGCGCTGATCGCGCGCATGACACGCGCGGCGATGCTGGATGTGCTCGGCGAGGACTATGTGCGCACCGCGCGCGCCAAGGGCATCAACGAGGTCGCCGTGATGATGCGCCACGCGCTGCGCAACGCCGCCGTGCCCGTCATCACCGTGATCGGCACCGGCTTTGCGCTGCTGATCTCCGGCGTCGTCGTCACCGAGAGCGTGTTCAACATTCCCGGCATCGGCCGCCTCACCGTGGATGCGGTGCTGGCGCGCGACTATCCGGTGATCCAGGCGATGATCCTGCTGACGTCGCTGATCTATGTCGTCGTCAATCTTCTCATCGACGTCGCCTACACCCTGCTCGATCCCCGGATCCGGTACTGAGGCAAGGACAAGAATAGAATGTCGGTCGATACCCTTCCCCAGTCCTCCATTCCGATCACGTCGCCGCTGCGGCCGCGCTTCGGCTTCCTCACCTCGACGCCGATCATCGCCACGGCGACGGTCCTGCTCGCGCTGATCATCCTGGTCTCGATCCTGGCGCCGCTGATCGCGCCGCATGATCCGATCCAGCTCGCGCCGTCGCAACGGCTCAAGCCGTCTTCCGCGCAATTCCTGCTCGGCACCGATGCCTATGGTCGTGACCTGTTGTCGCGCGTCGTCTATGGCGGCCGCATCTCGCTGCTGATCGGCATCGGCTCTGCGATCCTGTCGATCGTCATCGGCCTTGCGATCGGCCTCGTCTCCGGCTTCTTCAAGCTGGTCGATGCCGTGCTGATGCGGGTCATGGACGGCCTGATGGCGATGCCGAGCATCCTGCTCGCGATCGCCGTGGTGTCGCTGTCCGGCGCCAGCCTCTGGACCGTGCTGATCGCGATCACCATCCCCGAGATTCCGCGCGTGGCGCGCCTGGTCCGCTCGGTCGTGCTGTCGGCGCGCGAGGAGCCTTATGTAGAAGCCGCGATCTCGGTTGGCTCGTCGCTGCCCAAGATCATGTGGCGGCATCTGATGCCGAACACGGTGGCGCCGCTGATCGTCCAGGGCACCTATATCTGCGCCAGCGCGATCCTCACCGAGGCCATCCTCTCCTTCCTCGGCGCCGGCATCTCGCCGGAGACGCCGACCTGGGGCAACATCATGGCCGAGGGCCGGCAGTACTTCCAGATCAAGCCGTCGCTGATCTTCTGGCCGGGCCTGCTGCTCTCGATCGCCATCCTCAGCATCAATCTGATCGGCGACGCCGCCCGCGACGCACTCGATCCGCGCATGAAGCAGCGGGAAGGCAAGTGATGACCGATCAAGTGATGACCAACACCGTTCTCGACATCAACAACCTCGTCGTCTCCGTCGGCAAGAAGCCGGGCGGGCCAAAAATCATCGACGGCATCTCGATCCAGGTCCGCGAGCGCGAGACGCTGTGCCTGGTCGGCGAAAGCGGCTCGGGCAAGTCGGTGACCTCGCTGACCACGATGGGCCTGCTGCCGAAGGGCACGCTGGTTCCCACCGCCGGCAGCATCAAGCTGGTCGGCGAAGAGCTGCTCACCGCGACCGACCGCCGCCTGCGCCAGCTCCGCGCCACGCAGATGGCGATGATCTTCCAGGAGCCGATGACCGCGCTCAATCCGGTGGTGCCGGTCGGCCGCCAGATCGACGAGGTGCTGCGCGCCCATACCAATCTCGACGCCAAGGCGCGAAAGAAGCGCATCCTCGACATGATGGAGCAGGTCCACCTGCCCCAGGTCGAGCGCATCTTCGCCTCCTACCCGCACCGCCTCTCCGGCGGCCAACGCCAGCGCATCATGATCGCGATGGCGCTGGTGCTGGAGCCAAAGCTCTTGATCGCGGACGAGCCGACCACCGCGCTCGACGTCACCACGCAGAAGCAGATCTTGTCCCTGATCCGCGAGCTCCAGCGCGATCACGGCACGGCCGTGCTGTTCATCACCCACGACATGGGCGTGGTCGCCGAGATCGCCGACCGCGTCGCCGTGATGCGGCAGGGCCGGCTGGTCGAGACCGGCCCGCTCGAGGCCGTGCTGCGCAATCCGACCATGGAATACACCCGCAATCTGCTCTCCTCGGTGCCGAGCCTGGTGCCGCGGCCGCCGCGCGAGGAGAGCCGCGAGCCGGTCGTGCTCGAGGCCAACGACCTCAGCAAGGTCTACAAGGAGCGTGCCTTCTTCGGCAAAGGCCGCGAGGTCGTCGCCGCCGACAAGGTGACGCTGACGCTGCGCAAGGGCCGCACGCTCGGCATCGTCGGCGAAAGCGGCTCGGGCAAGTCGACGGTTGCGCGCTGTATCGTCCGCCTGATCGATCCGACCTCCGGCGGCGTGCGCCTCGTCGGCCGAGAGATCGCCGGCATCTCGCGCCGCCTGCTGCAGCCGCACCGGCAGAAGATCCAGATCGTGTTCCAGGATCCCTACCGCTCACTCAACCCGCGCGTCACGGTCGGCGAAAGCATTGCAGAGGGCCCGATCAATTACGGCATCGCGCATCCGGATGCGATGAAGCGCGCCCGCGAGCTGCTCGAGCTGGTCGGCCTGCCCGCCGATGCAGTATCGCGCTATCCGCACCAGTTCTCCGGCGGCCAGCGCCAGCGCATCGCCATTGCCCGCGCGCTCGCGCTCGATCCGGACGTGCTGGTCGCTGACGAAGCCGTCTCCGCGCTCGACGTCTCGGTGCAGGCGCAGGTGCTGGAACTCTTCGACGAGATCCAGAAGCGCCTCGGCATCGCGATCCTGTTCATCACCCACGATCTGCGCGTCGCAGCGCAAATCTGCGACGAGGTCGTGGTGATGCAGCACGGCCGCGTCGTCGAACAAGGCCCGGCCGCCGAGGTGCTGACGCATCCGAAGGAGGCCTACACCAGGGCGCTGCTGGATGCCGCTCCCGGCCGCGACTGGGACTTTGCGAACTTCCGGCCGGTCGCAGAGGGCGTGGGGGCGACGTTGTAATTCCGCTGTCGTCCCTGCGAAAGCAGGGACCCATACCGCGTGATCGGTCGATTGCCGGTGGTGCTCGTCCCGAACGACCGGCCTTCGTCAAACTCCTCCCTGGGGTTATGGGTCCCTGCTTTCGCAGGGACGACAGCGAGAGTCTGGCTGGCAGAGCGGCTCACAACATGCACCGCCTCCGCAGCATTCCCAAAACAGCTTGACCCTATGCGCGGCGCGATGGCCTCTCACCTTGCCCTCTCCTCGGAGCCAAGGCTAACGTCGCGCACCTTCCAATGTTGGACTTGATTTGATGACACGCATCGCCGTCGGCGGCTTCCTGCACGAAACCAACACCTTCGCTCCAACCAAGGCGACCTTCGCCGACTTCCAGCATGGCGGCGGCTGGCCGGCGATGACTGAAGGCGCGGACGTGCTGAAGGTGATGCGGCGCATCAATGTCGGGCTTGCCGGCTTCGTCGACAGCGCCGAAGCGAACGGCTGGGAACTTGTTCCGACCATCGCCTGCGGTGCGAGCCCGTCGGCGCATGTCACCAAGGATGCCTTCGAGCGCATCGTGAAGGTGATGGTCGACGGCATCGCAGCCGCCGGCCCGATCGATGCGGTCTATCTCGATTTGCACGGCGCCATGGTGACCGAGCATCTCGACGACGGCGAAGGCGAGATTCTGGCGCGCGTGCGCCGCGTCATCGGCAAGGACGTTCCGCTGGTCACCAGCCTCGACCTCCATGCCAACGTCACGCCGGAGATGATGGAACATGCCGACGCGCTGATCGCCTACCGCACCTATCCGCATGTCGACATGGCCGAGACCGGCCGCGCCTCCGCCCGGCATCTGGCGCTGCTGCTGAAGACGAAGCAGCGCTTTGCCAAATCGTTCCGGCAATTGCCGTTCCTGATCCCGATCAGCTGGCAATGCACCAACGACCAGCCGACCAAAGGCATCTACGAAAAGCTCGCCGCGTTGGAGAGCGATGCGGTTCCGACGCTCTCCTTCGCACCCGGATTTCCCGCCGCCGATTTCCGCGATTGCGGGCCGAGCGTGTTCGCCTATGGCAGGACGCAAGCCGATGCCGATCGTGCTGCCGATGCGGTCGTCAAGCTGATCGAAAGCCACGAGGACGATTTCGACGGCAAGATCTGGTCGCCCGATGATGGCGTGCGCCACGCGATGGAGCTTTCGAAGAGCGCGAGCAAGCCGATCATCATCGCCGACACCCAAGACAATCCCGGCGCCGGCGGCGATTCCGACACGACCGGCATGCTGCGTGCGCTGGTGCGCAACAGAGCGAGCGCCGCGACCGGCGCGATCTACGATCCGGTCTCGGCCAAGGCCGCGCATGATGCCGGCGTCGGTGCCACCGTGACTCTGTCGCTCGGCGGC
Source organism: Bradyrhizobium sp. IAR9 (assembly GCF_013408065.1). Classification (NCBI taxonomy): domain Bacteria; kingdom Pseudomonadati; phylum Pseudomonadota; class Alphaproteobacteria; order Hyphomicrobiales; family Nitrobacteraceae; genus Bradyrhizobium; species Bradyrhizobium sp. IAR9. The sequence goes on along the minus strand of NZ_JACBZW010000005.1, from coordinate 380,530 downwards.
AAGTCCGGCATCCCCGGCGACGAGCCCTATCGTGAGACCTTCGTGGTCGAAAAGCTCTCCGACGGCCGCTTCATCGCGCCCGGCCCTTACTATGGCGGCCGCGAGATGGAGATGGGCCCCTCCGCTTGCCTGCGCATCGGCGACGTCCGCGTCGTCGTCTCCTCGCACAAGGCGCAGCTCGCCGACCAGGCGATGTACCGCTATGTCGGCATCGAGCCGACCGAACAGAAGATTCTGGTCAACAAGAGCTCGGTGCACTTCCGCGCCGATTTCGAGCCGATCGCGGAAAAGCTGATGATCTGCGCCGCACCGGGCGCGATGCCGGCCGACACCGCCACCCTGCCCTGGACGCGCCTGCGGCCGGGCATTCGCATCAAGCCGAACGGCCCCGTTTTCTCGCCTCCCTCACGCTAACTGGACAGAACCCATGCCCACGATCGATCGCATCGACGGTTACGCCGACGAGCTCACCGCCATCCGCCGCGACCTGCACGCCCATCCCGAGATCGGCTTCGAGGAGGTGCGCACCTCCGGCATCGTCGCCGACAAGCTGAAGGGCTGGGGCATCGAGGTGCATCGCGGTCTCGGCGGCACCGGCGTGATCGGCGTGATCAAGGGCAAGGGTTCGGGCAACAAGCGCATCGGCCTTCGCGCCGACATGGACGCGCTGCCGATGGAAGAGAACACCAATCTGAAGTGGAGCTCGAAAATCCCCGGCCGCTTCCACGGCTGCGGCCATGACGGCCACACCACCATGCTGCTCGGCACCGCGCGCTATCTCGCCGAGACCAAGAACTTCGACGGCACCGTGCATTTGATCTTCCAGCCGGCCGAGGAAGGCCTCGGCGGCGCCCGCGCGATGATCAAGGACGGCCTGTTCGAGAAATTCCCCTGCGACGAGCTGTACGGCCTGCACAACGCGCCCGACCTCAACCACGGCGAGATCGCGATCCTGCCCGGCCCGGCGATGGCCAGCGCCGACTTCTTCGACCTGCGGATCACCGGCTATGGCGCGCATGGCGCGATGCCCGAGCGCTCCAAGGACGCGGTGATCATCGCGACCACGCTGGCGCAGGCGATCCAGACCATCGTCAGCCGCAACGTCGAGCCGCTGCAGGCCGCGGTGGTGTCGATCACCCAGATCCACGCGGGCTCCGCCTACAACGTCATTCCCGGCGACGCGCATCTTTGCGGCACCATCCGCACCTTCTCGAAGGAAGTTCGCACCCTGGTCAGCGAACGCATCCGCACCATCTGCGCCGGCATCGCAAGCGCCTATAGTTGCGTGATCGACGTCGACATCCGCGACACCTTTGGCGTGCTGGTCAACCAGGTCGAGCAGTCCAAGGTGGTCGAGGAGGTCGCGCGCACCATCGTCGACCCCGCCAACGTGATCACCCGCGCCCAGCCCAAGATGGGCAGCGAGGATTTCGCCGACATGCTGGAGACGATTCCCGGCGCCTATTTCTGGGTCGGCCATGATGGCAACGTGCCCGTGCACAATCCCGGCTTCGTGCTCGACGACAAGATCCTGCCGATCGGCGCCAGCATGTTCGCCCGCATCATCGAGACCCGTATGCCGGTAGGTTAGCAATGCATAAGAAGAGCCCTGAGGAAGCGGTCACCTCACTGCACGATCTGTCCGCGGTCGATCTGATCGCGGGCTACCGCGCCAAGCAATTCTCGCCGAGCGAGGTGCTGGAGGATTTGTTCGCGCATGTCGCTGCGTGGGAGCCGCATCTGAAGGCGCTCTATGCATTCGATCCCGACGGCGCGCGCGAGGCCGCGAAGGCCTCGACCGCGCGGTGGTCCGGCAGTGAGCCATCCGGCGCGCTCGACGGCGTGCCGGTCACGGTGAAGGACAACATCGCGACCAAGGGCGTACCGGTGCCGCTGGGGGCTGCCAGCGTCAAGCTCGTGCCGGCCGAGAAGGATGCCCCGCCCGCCGCCCGCCTGCGCGAGGCCGGCGCGGTCATCTTCGCCAAGACCACGATGCCCGATTACGGCATGCTGTCGTCCGGACTCTCCAGTTTCCACGCACTCGCGCGCAATCCCTGGGACCTCTCGAAGAATCCTGGCGGCTCCAGCGCGGGCGCAGGCGCGGCTGCTGCGGCCGGCTATGGTCCGCTGCATCTCGGCACCGATATCGGCGGCTCGGTTCGCCTGCCTGCGGGCTGGTGCGGCCTCGTCGGCCTGAAGCCGAGCTTCGGCCGCGTGCCGATCGACCCCACCTATGTCGGGCGCGTCGCCGGCCCCATGACCCGCACGGTCGACGATTGCGCGCTGATGATGAGCGTGATCGCAAAGCCCGACCGGCGCGACGGCATGAGCCTGCCCGCTGAGCCGCTGAACTGGAAGGGAGCAGAGAAGTCTCCGCGCAAACTGCGCATCGGCCTGATGCTCGATCCCGGCTGCGGCCTGGCGCTGGAGAAGCCGGTGCGCGAGGTCGCGGTGAAGGCGGCGAAAGCGTTCGAATCCGCAGGTAGCGTCGTGACCGAGGTCGACGGCATCCTGACGCGCGAGATGCTCGACGGCCTCGACAATTTCTGGCGCGCGCGGATGTGGGATGATCTGGCCAAGCTGACGCCGGCCGAACAGGCCAAGGTGCTGCCCTATATCTTCAAATGGGGCGAGTCCGGCGCCAAGCTGTCTGGCCTTGATGTCATCCGCGGCTTCAACCAGACCATGGCGATCCGGGCCGCGGCTTCAAAGCTGTTCTGCGAGCTTGATTACGTGATCTCGCCGACTGCACCGAACGTGAACTATCCGGCGGACTGGGCCTCGCCGACCAACGATCCGATGAAGCCGTTCGAGCACATCGCCTATACCGTGCCATGGAATATGTCGGAGAACCCGGCCATCTCCATCAACGGCGGCTTCGACGCCAAGGGCTTTCCCATCGGCGTGCAGATCGTCGGCCGCCGCTTCGACGATATTGGCGTGCTCGGCATGGCCAAGGCTTTTGAAGGTTTGCGCGGGCCGCAGAAGCCCTGGCCGAGGCCGCCGGCGAAGTAAGACGTTCTCGTCATTCCGGGAAGCGCGCCCTTTAAGCGCAAGCCCGGAAGTCTTTGGACAGGCAGCATGCGGAGCCTCTTGCTTACCCTCCCCTGGAGGGCGAGGGTCGGCTCACGTTGAGCGCAGCGAAATGTGAGACGGGGTGGGGTGACGTTCTCTCCGCGTCCAGCAGTGCCCGAGAGGAGAGATCACCCCACCCCGCTCGCGCTGCGCGCGATCGACCCTCCCCCTCCAGGGGAGGGTAAAGAAAACTCAAGCCCTGTGCCATCTGCGCAGCGAAAGAACAAAGGAAGGAAACCACCACCATGGCGTATGAGACGATCAAATACGAGGTCGCCGAGCAGATCCTCACCATCACGCTGAACCGGCCCGACAAGCTCAACGCCTTCAACGCGCAGATGCAGGCAGAGCTGATCGACGCGTTCGAGGCCGCCGACAAGGACGACAACGTCCGCGCCATCATCGTGACGGGCGCCGGCCGCGGCTTTTGCGCGGGCGCCGATCTGTCGTCGGGCGCCGACACGTTCGACCGCGATGCGCGACGCGGGCCCGTCAAACGCTTCGCCGACGGCAAGGTCGACTACAGCGATCCGCAGGTGCGCGACGGCGGCGGCCAGGTGACCTTGCGCATTTTCAAGTGCCTGAAGCCCGTCATCGCCGCCGTAAACGGCCCTGCGGTCGGCATCGGCGTCACCATGCAGCTCGCGATGGACATCCGCATTGCTTCCGACGCCGCTCGCTTCGGCTTCGTGTTCTCCCAGCGTGGCATCGTGCCGGAGGCGGCGTCGAGCTGGTTCCTGCCACGCATTGTCGGCATCTCGCAGGCGCTGGAATGGTGCTATTCGGGCCGCGTCTTCCCGGCCCAGGAAGCCCTCGCCGGCCGTCTCGTCAGCAAGGTCGTCTCCCCTGATGACCTCCTGCCGACCGCCCGCGCGCTCGCCAAGGAGTTCGCGGCGAAGACCGCACCGGTATCGGTCGCGCTGATCCGCCAGATGATGTGGCGCATGATGGGCGCCGATGATCCGATGGAGGCCCACAAGGTCGACAGCCGCGGCATCTACGCCCGCGGCCGCTCCGACGATGTCAAGGAAGGCGTGGTGTCGTTCCTGGAAAAGCGTCCCGCGCAGTTCAAGAACAAGGTGTCCAGCGACATGCCGGACTATTTCCCGTGGTGGACGGAGCGGGAATACAAGTAGCTTCGTAGCTCTCGTAGGGTGGGCAAAGCGACTTGTCCGCCATAGCTCGAAGAGCGACGGCGGAAGCGTGCCCACGCACTTTTCGCAATCGAGAGAGATGGTGGGCACGGCGCAAGAGCGCCTTTGCCCACTCTACGGCACCGTCACTCCATCATCAGCGCGACACGCCCGATCGCCTTGCGCTCGATCAAGAGCCGCATCGCCTTCGCGTAATGTTCCAGTGGCAGGCGGTGAGAGACGTTGGGGCGCAGCTTGCCTTCCTCTGCCCATTGCAGCAGCGCCTTCAAACGCACTTCTCCGAGCGCTGGATTCTTCCGTACCGCTTCGCCGGCACGCACGCCGAGCACGCTGGCGCCCTTGATCAGCAGCAGATTGGTCTTGGCCGAACCGATGCCGCCGGTGAAGCCGATTACGAGGAGCCGCGCGCCCCAGGCGATACAGCGCATCGAGTCTTCGAAAACCTGACCGCCGACGGGATCGAACACGATGTCCGCGCCGCGACCATCGGTGATGCGCTTGACGGCGTCGCGAAACGGCTCGCGGTCGTAGCGGACGAGATGATCGGCGCCGCGCGCCTTGGCGATGGCGAGCTTCTCGTCGCTGGAGGCGGTCGCGATCACGGTCGCGCCCAGCATCTTGCCGATCTCGACGGCGGCCAATCCCGTGCCGCCACCGGCGCCATGCACCAGCAGCACCTCTCCCGGCTCGACCCGGCCGCGATCGATCAGCGCGTGATAGGCCGTGCCATGGCCGGCAAGATAGGTCGCAGCCTCGGCGTAGTCGAATGTCGACGGCATCGGGGTGAGCTGCGACGGCGTGACGATGGCCTCGTCGGTGAATGCGCCGTGCCGCATCTTCACGATGACCTTGTCGCCGACGGCAGCGCCCTTCGCCTCCGCACCCACTTCGGTCACGTCGCCGGCAGCTTCCATGCCGGGCGTGAACGGCAGCTCCGGCTTGAGCTGATATTGGCCGGCGGCCATCAGCACATCAGGAAAATTCAGCCCGGCGGCACGGATCGCGACCCGCGCTTCGCCCGGCTTCAGGGCGCGCGGCGGAAACTCTTCCAGCCGCAAGGTTTCGGGCGCGCCGAGCGCATGGCAGACGACGGCGCGCACCATCAGGCCGCGCTCGCCTTGCTGCGCTTGAGCGCTTCGCGGATCAGCGGCAGGCGGTCATTGCCGAAATACATGTCGGTCTTATTGACAAAGATCGTCGGCGAGCCGAAGCCGCCGCGGGCGACGACCTCTTCCGTATTCGCCTTGAGCTGATCCTTGATCCCTTGCTCGGCGATGCCGGCGAAGAATTTTGGCTCGTCGATGCCGACCTTCCTGCAGATCCCGGCGAGCACGGAGTCCTGCGAGATATCCTTGTCCTCGCCCCAATAGGCCTCGAACACGGCGGTCGCGAACGGCAGCATGTCCTTACCCAGCCAGATGCATCCGCGCATCGCCTTGACGCTGTTCACCGGAAACACCGTCGGCGGCATCTTGATCGCAAGGCCCGCCGAGCGCGACCAGTCCTGAAGATCCTTCTTCATATAGCGCGCCTTCAACGGCACCGGCGTCTCGCGCTGCGCATAGACGCTCGGATTGACCGTATTGAAGATGCCGCCGACCAGGATCGGTCTCCAGACGATCTCGGCGCCGAGTTCCCTGGCGAGCGGCTGGATGTTGTGGAAGGCGAGATAGGTCCAGGGGCTGGAACAGTCGAAGAAGAATTCGATCATGGCGTTTCCTTTGTAACGGACCTCGTCCTGAGGAGGCAGCGTAGCGGCCGTCTCGAAGGATGGCCACGGGTGACAGTCGGGCCTTTATGGTTCGAGACGCGCCTATGGCGTTCCTCACCATGAGGGACAGGCACTACTTCCTTCCCAACACTTCCTTCGCACGCTGGCCGAACATGATCTTGCGTGATTCCTCGTCGAACGGCTCTTTCACGAATTTTCCGATCGCAAGCCCCGCCTGCACCTGCGGCCTGGCGCGGACGTCGGCATACCACCGTTTGACATTCGGATAGTCGTCGAGCGTAAAGCCCTGCGCCTTGTGGGTCATGGTCCAGGGGAAGCAGGCGATGTCGGCAATGGAATAGTCGCCGGCGACATAGGCGCCGGTCTTCTCCAGCTGCCGGTCGAGCACGCCGTAGAGCCGGGCCGCCTCGTCGCGATAGCGCTCGATCGCATAGGGGATCTTCTCCGCCGCATAGAGCGCAAAATGCCCGTGCTGGCCGAGCATCGGCCCAAGACCGGCCATCTGCCACATCACCCATTGAATTGTGGTGGAACGGCCGCGCAAGTCAGCGGCCAGGAAGCGGCCGGTCTTCTCCGCGAGATAAATCAGAATTGCGCCGGTCTCGAACACCGAGAACGGCCCGCCGCCGTCGGCGGGTGCGTGATCGACGATCGCGGGGATGCGGTTGTTTGGGGAGATCGCCAGAAACTCGGGGCTGAACTGCTCGCCGACGCGGATGTCGACGGGCTTCACGACATAGGGAAGTCGGAGCTCTTCCAGCATGATCGAGATTTTCCAGCCATTCGGCGTCGGCGCGTAATGGAGATCGATCATGACGTTTCCCTCGGCATCCTTTGGCCTTCCCTGCCGATGCCGCCAGCTAAAATAACGACTTTTGTTGTTCTGTACCTTGACGTTAGGACATGGCAGGAAGGGGCGCAACACAACCCGCCGGAGGGCCGCCATGCTGTTTCCAACCACGATTGCCGGCTCCTTGCCGAAGCCGGAATGGCTTGCCGAACCCAATATGCTCTGGGCGCCCTGGAAGTCGCAGGGCGACGAGTTGCTCCGCGCCAAGCGCGACGCGACGTTGATCTGGCTGAAGATCCAGGAGGACGCCGGAATCGACATCCTCACCGAGGGCGAGCAGGCCCGGCAGCATTTCGTGCACGGCTTCCTGGAGAAGATCGAAGGCATCGATTTCGCGCACAAGGTCGAGATGGGCATCCGCAAGGACCGCTACAAGGCGATGGTGCCGCAGGTGGTCGCCCCGCTTCGGCTCAAGGGGCGCGTCCATGCCTTCGAGGCGCGCGCGGCGCGCACGCACACGAAGAGGAAGCTGAAGTTCACCCTGCCCGGCCCGATGACCATCATCGACACCATTGCCGATCGCTACTATGGCGACCGCGTCAAGATGGCGTTTGCCTTCGCCGAGCTTTTGAATGAGGAGGCCAAGGCATTGCAGGCCGACGGCGTCGATCTCGTGCAGTTCGACGAGCCCGCCTTCAACGTCTACATGGACGAGGTCAACGATTGGGGCATCAAGGCGCTGGAGCGCGCTGCGCAGGGCCTCACCTGCGCCACCGCCGTGCACATCTGCTACGGCTACGGCATCAAGGCCAACACCGACTGGAAGGAAACGTTGGGCAGCCAATGGCGGCAGTATGAGCAGATCTTTCCGGCGATCGACGCCAGCCCGATCCAGCAGGTCGCGATCGAATGCCGCAATTCGAAAGTGCCGCTCGATCTGCTGGAGCTGCTCAAGAACAAGATCGTGCAGGCCGGCGTGATCGACGTTGCCAGCGACACGGTGGAGACTGCAGAGGATGTCGTGAAGGTGATCGACGCGGTGTCGAAATTCGTCCCCAAGAGCAACATCATCGCCACCACCAATTGCGGCATGGCACCGATGCGGCGCGAGATCGCCGAAGCCAAGCTGATGGCGCTCGGCGCGGGCGCTGCGCTGGCGCGCGAGAAGCTCGGGTGAGGGCCGGGATCCGCAGGCCGCTCTGCTAGTCCAGAGCGGTCGGATGCAGCGCCGGTTGATATCCGGCGCTCAGTGCACGCAGTGTAGACGGGGGCGTCAGCAGCATTGGGCTCTCCAGCTCGTGCTCGGCGCGGGCATAGCCGGCTGGCGACCAAAGCAGCGCCCTTCCCTGCACCACCAGAAAGCTGTCTTCGCCCCGTTGAACCATCGCGCCGTCGGGCAATTCTGCCAGCGGCACCGGCGGCGCGTGCAGGCGCTTGCGGCCATGATCCAGACGCTCCAGGTGCAGCTCGGCGTCCATCGCCTTCGCGCTCACCTTGCTCACGCCATTCCCCACCTCCCACGCCGCGCGAAAGCGGTTGGCATCCTCGCGGCGGCAGAAGAAGCAGGGACGATGGCCCGCGGCAAACGCGGTGGCCTCGTCGAGGAAGAATAGCTCGGTCCAGCTGCGCCGCGCCATCACCGGCCGCCGCCAGCCGCGGAATTCGCACAAGCACGTAATCCACGCCGGCGACGACCAGCGCTTGTTCAGCAGCGTCTTCGTTGCGGGATCATGGATGATGCCGCGATTGCCGGTGAACAGGCCGCGATGCGGGGTGGCGATAATGTCGCCGGTCGGCAGGACGCGGTTTTGGAGAGGGCGAGTAGCGAATGGCGAATTGCGAGTGGAGCGGCTGCCATTCGCCATTCGCCATTCGCCTTTGATCACGCCGCGCCGTCGCGCAGCGGCGGGTGGTAGGATAGCGCGGTGTCCCAGGGGAAGAAGATCCAGGTATCCTGCGAGACTTCCGTGATGAAGGTGTCGACGAGCGGGCGTCCCTTCGGCTTGGCGTAGACGGTGGCGAAATGTGCGTCGGGCAACATCTCGCGCACCAGCTTGCCGGTCTTGCCGGTGTCGACGAGATCGTCGACGATCAACAGCCCCTTGCCGGTGCCACCACCAAGCTTCATGGCCTGTTCCGAAATACCCTTGAGGACCTGGAGGTCGCCCTGCTTGTCGTGGTCGTAGCTGGCGACGCAGACCGTATCGATGATGCGCACGCCAAGCTCGCGCGCCACGATGGCGGCCGGCACCAGGCCGCCGCGGGTGATCGCGATGACGGCGTGGAACGGGCCGACTTCGTTGAGCCGCCAGGTCAGCGCCCGGCAGTCGCGGTGGAACTGGTCCCACGAGACCGGGAAGGCCTTGCCCGCCCGCTCCTGCGCACTCAGTTCCGGTGCTTCACCAGCCATTGTCGTCTCCTGCTTCGCCTGCCGGCAAATTCTCTGCTAACGGGTGATGTTCAATCCTGCCAGCATTTCCTTCACCGCGGCCATTGCTGCCGCGAGCTTGTCCGCATCGCGCGAGCGCACCACGAGGTTCGTATTCGGCTTTTGCTCCTCGTCCATGAAGGGGTAGCTGCCGATGATGGTGTCGGGATGGGCGGTGGCGATCGCGCGTAAGGGGCTGCCGATGTCGCCCTCCCGCGCATTGGCGCGGACCGATTCGGAGAGCATGCGCACGCCCGATTTCAGCTTGGGCGAGACGATGTCCATCATCGCCTGCATGATCGAGGGCACGCCGGCCATCACGATGACATTGCCGATCTTGAAGCCGGGCGCAAGGATGGTTGCGCTCTGGATCAGCTCGGCACCGTCGGGGATGCGGGCCATGCGCAAGCGGGCCTCGTTGAGGTCCTGCTCGCTCCAGCGCTCCTTGAAACGGGCGACCACCTCCGGATGGTGGTCGATGCCGACGCCAAACGCCTTGGCGACGCTGTCGGCGGTGATGTCGTCATGGGTCGGCCCGATGCCGCCGGTGGTGAAGACGTAGGTGTAGCGATGCCGCAGTGCATCCAAGGCTGCGATGATGTCGGGCTCGTCATCGGAGACGACCCGAACCTCCTTCAGGTCGATGCCGATATTGGTCAGGTATTCGGCGATGAAGCCGATATTCTTGTCCTTGGTCCGGCCGGACAGGATTTCGTCCCCAATGACCAGAATGCCCGCCGTGACGATCTCGCTCATAACTTAAGTCCCTCACCTGTGGCGCCGACTTTGCCGAGGTAACGCGTTGAAGTCACGCGGTTTTGCTGTCGAAATAAGCAGTCCTCAGCCATTTTTTCAGGCAAGCCGCCGGCCATCCCCGACAAATGCTGCCAGTCCATGCTTATCGCGCTGGCCCGGCCCTTGCTACCACATGAAAGTCATGCACTCTTGCCGCATGGTCAGGACGTTGCGGCTTCACCAGGGCCTGGCGACCTGTCCATTGGCGCAACGCCTTGCGGAGAACAGTCGGCATCTATGGCAGTCGCGTTTGATGAAATGAATATTCCCGGCGGGGACCTTCGCCCCGCCTACCAGGAGCTGGCGCGCTGGCTCAAGGAGACGCCTCCCGAGGCGCTCGAATATCGCCGCCAGGAGGCCGAGCTCCTGTTCCGCCGCATCGGCATCACCTTCGCGGTCTATGGCGAGGCCGAATCCACCGAGCGCCTGATCCCCTTCGACGTGATCCCGCGGATCATGTCGGGTAAGGAATGGGCACTGCTGGAGAAGGGCCTGAAGCAGCGCGTGCGCGCGCTCAACATGTTCCTGCGCGACATCTATCACGGCCGCGACGTCCTGCGCGCCGAGATCGTGCCCGACGATCTGATCTTCCAGAACCCGGTCTTCCGGCCCGAGATGAACGGCCAGCAGGTGCCGCACGACGTCTACGTGCACATCGCCGGCATCGACATCGTCCGGGTCGATGCCAACGACTTCATCGTGCTCGAGGACAATGCGCGCACGCCCTCCGGCGTGTCCTACATGCTGGAAAACCGCGAGATCATGATGCGGTTGTTTCCGGATCTGTTCGCCCGCCACAAGGTGGCGCCGGTCGAGCGCTATCCGGACGAGCTGCTCTCGGCGCTCCGCTCCGTCGCGCCGCTCAGCGCCTCGGGCGAGCCGACCGTCGCCCTGCTCACCCCCGGCGTCTACAACTCGGCCTATTACGAGCACTCCTTCCTCGCCGACAAGCTCGGCATCGAGCTGGTTGAGGGCCGCGATCTCATCGTCAAGAACAACGAAGTGTTCATGCGGACGACGGAGGGCGTGAAGCGGGTCGACGTGATCTATCGCCGGGTCGACGACGACTTCCTCGACCCCCTCACCTTCCGTCCCGATTCCGTGCTCGGCGTGCCCGGGCTGATGTCGGCCTACGCGGCCGGCAACATCACGCTCGCCAACGCCGTCGGCACCGGGATCGCCGACGACAAGGCGATCTACTCCTACATGCCGGATATCGTGAAATTCTATCTCGGCGAGGAGCCGATCCTGAAGAACGTGCCGACCTGGCGCTGCCGCGAGCCGAAGGATCTCGCCTATGTGCTGGACAATCTCGGCGAGCTCGTCGTCAAGGAAGTGCACGGCTCCGGCGGCTACGGCATGCTGATCGGGCCCGCCGCGACGAAGGCCACGATCGAAGCGTTCCGCGAGAAGCTCAAGCGCGAGCCCGAAGGCTTCATCGCCCAGCCGACGCTCGCGCTCTCGACCTGCCCGACTTGCACCGCAACCGGCCTCGCCCCGCGCCATGTCGATTTGCGGCCCTTCGTGCTCACCGGCAGCAAGAGCACCACTATCGTGCCGGGCGGCCTGACACGCGTCGCGCTGAAGGAAGGCTCCCTGGTGGTGAATTCGAGCCAGGGCGGCGGCACCAAAGACACCTGGATCCTGGACGAGTAGTCAGATGCTGTCGCGTACCGCCGAAAACCTCTACTGGCTCGCCCGCTATGTCGAACGGGCCGAGTATCTCGCCCGCACCATCGATGCGACGCTGCGCGTTACCGCGCTTCCCGCCGCCTATGTCGGCAAGACCAATGAATGGGACTCGGCGCTGCTCACCGCCGGCGTCGCCGCCAGCTTCTATCAGACCTACGAGGAAGCCAACGAGCACAACGTCGTCGACTACCTCTCGTTCTCCGTGGACAACCCGTCCTCGATCAGGAACTGCATCGAGGCGGCGCGGCTGAACTCGCGCTCGGTGCGCACCGCGCTGACCAGCGAGATGTGGGACACCATCAACTCGGCCTGGATCGAGCTTCAGGCGGTGTGGAGCAAGGGCACCTCGACGCGCGAGGACCTCGCAAAATTCCTGCGCTTCGTCCAGGAGACCTCGCTGCGCTTCGACGGTTCGGCCTACCGGACCATGCTGCGCAACGACGCCTACTGGTTTTCGCGGATGGGCGTGCATTTGGAGCGCGCCGACAACACCGCGCGCATTCTCGACGTGAAGTATCACGTGCTGTTGCCCGAGGAGGAGCATGTCGGTGGTCCCCTGGACTTCTATCAGTGGAGCTCGATCCTGCGCTCGGTCTCGGCGCTGACGGCCTATCACTGGGTCTATCGCGAGACGCTGAAGCCGTGGCTGATCGCGGATCTGCTCATCCTCAACGACACGCTGCCGCGCTCGCTCGCCAGTTGCTACGGCAATCTCGTGCGCAACCTCGACCAGATCGGCGTCGCCTATGGCCGCCAGGGCCCGGCCCAGCGCCACGCCCGCGGCATCCGTAACCGGCTGGAACACAGCAATATGAACGACATTTTCCAGCATGGCGTGCATGAATTCATTCAGGAATTCATCACCGACAATTCCAGGCTGGGCGAAATCATCACGAAGCAGTATTTGATCTGATGAACGCCGTCATTCCGGGATGGTCCAAAGGACCAGACCCGGAATCTCGAGATTCTCAAGTGCGCAATTACGCACTAGAGTTCGATGCTGACGCATCGCCCGGAATGGATCAAAACCACCATGCGCCTGCGAATCCTGCACACCACGACCTATCGCTACGAGCCGGCGGCCACCAGCGTAATCCAGATCCTGCGCATGACGCCCGGCAGCCATGACGGCCAATATGTGGCGGAATGGCAGATCGACGTCTCGACGGACACCAAGCTCGACACCCACGAGGACGCCTTCGGCAACGTCACCCATGTGCTGTCCTGCGGGCCCGTCGGCGACATCAAGATCACCGCCGAAGGCCTGATCGAGACCCACGACACCGGCGGCGTGCTGCGCGGGACCGACGAGCGCTTTCCGGCCGGCATGTTCTTGCGTGCCACCGACCTCACCTCCGTCAATCCCGCGATGATGGCGGTCGCGCGCCAGTTGCGCAGCGAGGCCGAGAGCGACACGCTCGGCTTCCTGCATACGCTGATGACCGAGATCGGCGATCACATGACGTTCGACGAGGACCCGACCAACAGCGGAACCTCGGCGGCGGAGGCGTTCACGCTCAAGCGCGGGGTCTGCCAGGACTACGCGCACATCTTCATCGCCTGCGCCCGCGCCGGCGGCGTGCCGGCGCGCTTCGTCTCCGGCCACTTCCTGCGCGCGGACGGCACGGTGCATCAGGACGCCGGGCACGCCTGGGCGGAAGCCTTTGTGCCCGATCTCGGCTGGGTCGGCTTCGATCCCGCCAACAGCATCTGCGCCACCGACGCCCATGTCCGCGTCGCGATCGGGCTCGACTATCTCGGCGCGGCCCCGGTGCGCGGCACCCGCTATGGCGGCGGCGCCGAGACGCTGGCTGTGGCCGTGAAGGTCGAGCAGGCCGGCCGCGGCGGTCCGTCGCAATCGCAATCCCAACGGCAGAGCTAGGCGCAGCCGTTCGAGCGCATCGGTCGTGCTACACTCGCGGGGATCGAAGCTGCCCCCCCCCGCGAGGTACCCATGGCCACCGTAAAACTGCTTTCGGACGATGAACTCTCCACCGAAGCGCGCGCCGTCTTCGACGATATCCGCAAGGTGCGAAAGTCGGACTTCGTCAACAATTTCTGGCGCGCGCTGGCGCATGATCCGAAGACGCTGCGGCGAACCTGGGAAAGCATCAAGGAGGTGATGGCTCCCGGCGCACTCGATCCCAAGGTCAAGGAAATGCTTTATGTCGCGGTTTCGATCGCGCATGGTTGCAACTACTGCATTCACTCCCACACCGCCGCCGCGCGGGCCAAGGGCATGACCGAGGCCGAATATGCCGAGCTGCTCGCCATCGTCGGCATGGCCGCGGAGACCAACCGGCTGGTCACGGCGCTCGGCGTGCCGGTCGACGAGGCGTTTCTCGTCGATGCCGCGGATTGAGCGGCAGAGCTGGCTGCCACGCCCCGGAATGACGACCTTCCCCCGGGAATCGGGGGTTGGACCGGCTCCCGAAATTCGCTAGTAATTCCGCGCAAACGCGTTCGGGGACTGGAAATGACCTATTGTTGCGGAATCCTGGTTCGGGACGGTTTGGTGATGATCGCCGACACCCGCACCAATGCCGGCCTCGACAACGTCTCGACCTTCCGCAAGCTGCACATCTTCTCAAAGCCCGGCGAACGCATCATGGCGATCGCCAGCGCCGGCAACCTCGCCATCAGCCAGTCCGTGCTCTCCACGCTGACCGAAGGCCTGGAGGACCCCAACACGGGCGAGGTCGAGACGCTGATGAACGCGCCGACCATGTTCCAGGCCGCCCAGCGCATCGGCCGGGCCATCCGCGCGGTGCACGCCACAGAAGGCCCGGCGCTGAGATCCGAGGACGTCTCGTTCGACGTCTCGTTCCTGTTCGGCGGCCAGATCAAGGGCTCCCGGATGCGCCTGTTCATGATCTACACCGCCGGCAATTTCATCGAGTGCACGACCGATACCCCGTATTTGCAGATCGGTGAGCACAAATACGGCAAGCCGGTGCTCGACCGCGCCATGCATTACGACGTCGAGCTCTACGAGGCGCTGAAGACCGGCCTGATCTCGATGGATTCGACCATGCGTTCGAACCTCGGCGTCGGCCTGCCGATCGACGTGCTGGTGGTGCGCGCCGATGCCTGCGATGCCGATCTCAACCATCGCATCGAGGCCGGCGAGCCCTATTTCCACGATCTGCGCTCGCGCTGGTCGGCGGCGCTGCGCGCGGCGCACCAGAACATTCCGCGGCCGCCCTACAAGAACGAAAAAGAACCCAAAACCTGACAGCATGAGAAAAGGCAGGAAACAATGAGTGAAGCAAACAAGATCGCAGTAGTGACGGGCGCCGGCACCGGTGTCGGGCGCGCCGCGTCGCTGGCATTGATGAACACCGGCTTCACCGTGGTGCTGGTGGGTCGCCGGCTCGACATGCTCGAGGAGACGGCGAAGCTCGGTCCCGCCGGGAAAAGCCTGTGCGTCACCGCCGACATGACCAAGCCGGATTCCATTGCCGCACTGTTCGACAAGGTGAAGGCCACCTATGGCCGGCTCGACGTGCTCTTCAACAATGCCGGCATGGGCGCTCCCGCGGTGAACTTCGAGGACCTCAGCCTCGAGCAGTGGCAGGCGGTGGTGAACACCAACCTCACCGGCCCGTTCCTGTGCACCCAGCACGCCTTCCGCATCATGAAGGACCAGACCCCGCGCGGCGGCCGCATCATCAACAACGGCTCGATCTCGGCGCATGCGCCGCGCCCGTTCTCGGCGGCCTACACCTCGACCAAGCACGCCATCACCGGTCTGACCAAGGCCAGCAACCTCGACGGCCGCATGTACGACATCGCGGTCGGCCAGGTCGACATCGGCAATGCCGCGACCCCGATGACCGATCGCATGGTCAACGGCCCCGGCGTGCTGCAGCCGGACGGCACCACCAAGCACGAACCGCGCATGGATGCGAAAGCGGTCGGCGATGCCGTGGCCTACATGGCCGGCCTGCCGCTCGACGCCAACGTGCTGACCATGACGGTCATGGCAACCAAGATGCCGTTCGTCGGACGGGGTTGAAGCTAAAATTGCGAAAACAACCCCATGCACAGTAGGCGTCAAGAGGCGCCTGCTGCTGCTTGGCTGCGGGGGTGACGCGAGTTAAGTCCACGAGCTATCTCAACAATCGTCATTGCGAGCGCAGCAAAGCAATCCAGAATGCCTCCAAGGCAAGATTCTGGATTGCTTCGTCGCTTCGCTCCTCGCAATGACGTGGAGAGAGCGGAGGCCTACTCCAAGCTCTCCACCTGCCGCAGGCTGGGAAACAGCTTCATCCAGAGCAGCGCCACCGCAACCGTGGCAACGCCGCCGAGCACGGCGGCCGGCATGGCGCCGAGCAGCGCGGCGGCCACACCGCTTTCGAACTGGCCGAGCTGGTTCGAGGCGTTGATGAACAGGAAGTTCACCGCGCCGACCCGGCCGCGCATCTCGTCGGGGGTGGAGAGCTGCACCAGCGAGAAGCGGATCACGACGCTGATCGTGTCGGCGGCACCGAGCACGGCGAGCGCGAGCACCGACAGCCACATCCAGGACGACAGCGCGAACACGATCGTGGCGAGGCCGAACACGATCACGGACTGGAACATGCGCAGGCCCACGTGCCTCGAGATGGCGTGGCGCGCCAGCACCATGGTCATCAGGAGCGCGCCGACCGCCGGCGCGGCACGCAGCACGCCGAGCCCGACCGGACCGGTCTGGAGGATGTCGCGGGCATAGATCGGCAGCAGTGCGGTGACGCCGCCGAACAGCACCGCGAACAGGTCGAGCGAAATGGTGCCGAGGATGGCCGGATTGCTGCGAATGAAGCGAACGCCGGCAAAGATGTTGTCCGAGTCCATCCCCTCCTTCGCGATCGCCTGCGGACGCGGCCGGATGAAGCCGGTCAGGATCATGCCGAAGATCCAGAACAGCACCATCACGGCGTAGGCGAGATGCGGGGAAACCGCATAGGCGAAGCCGCCGAGCGCCGGCCCGGTGATGGTCGCGACCTGCGCCGCGCCGCTAGAGACGGCGGTGGCGCGCTGAAGCGAGCCCTGCGGCGCGATCAGCGGCAGCAGCGCCGCCGTGGTCGGGCTCTCGAACGCGCCGGCAATGCCGAGCACGAAGGTCGCGATGAAGATCTGGACTTCGCCGACCGCGCCGAGATAGGTGATGATTGCGAGATAGAGCGCGGTCGCCGCTTCAACGAGTTGGCAGAGCTGGACCACGCGCTTTCGCTCATAGCGGTCGGCGGCGTGGCCAGCGACGAACACCAGGAGCGCGGTAGGCAGGAACTGCACGAGGCCGACCATGCCGAGGTCGAAGGCCGAGCCGGTGAGATCGTAGATCTGCCAGCCGATCGCGACCGCCGCGATCTGGCTGGAAAAGCGCGACAGGCTGCGCGAGAGCAGGAAGAACAGGAACGCGCGATGGGCGAGAAGCGCGCGGGCGCTGACCGGCGGGTGTCCGGATATTGGTTGCTCTGGCATCGCCTTTTGGGTCACCCTCGGACCGCTCGCCCCCTCACTGTCGAAGGCCCCCGCGTGGCCGAGGTGGCCCCGCTTGTCAACAGTGGGGCGCTTCTGGCGGCCCCCGGCATTGCCTTTGCAACGCAGGCGCGGCCATAATCATTGAGGGTTTGGGGACATCATGCTGCGCTTGCAATCGGCACTCGGCATTTTCGCATTGCTGTTGATCGCCTTCGCGTTGGCGGAGAATCGGCGCGCGGTGTCGCTGCGGCAGGTGGCGATCGGCCTCGTCGCCACCTTCGTCACGGCGATCGTGCTCCTGAAGCTGCCGGTCGTCGCGCACGCCTTCGGCGCCATTAATGACGCGGTCGGTGCGATCTCGGCTGCCTCGCGCGCCGGCTCCGCCTTCGTGTTCGGCTATGTCGGCGGCGGCGCCCTGCCCTTCGACGTCAAGGTGCCTGGCGCCGATTTCATCCTGGCGTTCCAGGCGCTGCCGATCGTGCTGGTGATGAGCGTGCTGACGACGCTGCTATTCTACTGGCGCGTGCTGCCGCCGATCGTGCGCGGCATGGCCTGGCTGCTGGAGCGGACGCTCGGTGTCGGCGGTGCGGTGGGCCTTTCGACCGCCGCGAACATCTTTCTCGGCATGGTCGAGGCGCCGCTGTTCGTGCGGCCCTATCTGAAGCAGATGACCCGCAGCGAATTGTTCCTGGTGATGACCGGCGGCATGGCGGGCATCGCCGGCACGGTGCTGGTGCTCTATGCGACGCTGCTTGCTCCTCTCATTCCCGACGCGGCCGCGCACTTCGTCATCGCCTCCGTGCTGGGCGCGCCGGCCGCGATCCTCGTCAGCCTGATCATGGTGCCTGAAACCTCCGACACGCGTACCGGCGGCACGCTCGAAGATCCGGCGATGGAGGTCTCCAGCACGATGGACGCGATCGTGAAAGGCACCACCGCGGGGATCGAGCTGCTGATCAACATCGTCGCCATGCTGCTGGTGCTGGTGGCGTTGGTCTATCTCGTCAACGCTATGCTCGGCCTGCTGCCGAACGTTGGCGGCGCCGCGATCTCGTTACAGCGCCTGCTGGGGCTGGTTATGGCGCCGGTGTGCTGGCTGATGGGATTGCCATGGGATCAGGCGGTGACGGCCGGTAGCCTGATGGGCACCAAGACCGTACTCAACGAATTGATCGCCTATGTCGACTTCTCGAAGCTGCCGGGCGATGCGCTCGACCCGCGCTCGCGCCTGATCATGCTGTACGCAATGTGCGGCTTCGCCAATTTCGCCAGCCTCGGCATCATGATCGGCGGCCTCGGCGTGATGGCGCCGGAGCGGCGCGAGGAGATCAACGCGCTGGGATTGAAGTCGATCGTATCGGGGACGCTGACGACTTGCTTGATGGGCGCGGTCGTGGGGGTGTTGGCTTGATGCCGTAGGCCGGATGAGCGCAGCGAGTATCCGGATCAGGTTCGCCGCGGAGAGACTTTCCCGGATGCCGCTACGCTCTCATCCAGGCTACGAACCGGTCATTCCGGTCAACTGCACAATTTCGACTTCTGCAAGATGCGGCGCACCTCGGCCAGCTTGGCACGGCACGGCTCGGCCGCCATGGCTTTCGCCTCGCTTTCCCGTCCCTGCGCCCACAACAACACCGCCATCAGGCCCTGTGCGCCGGAGCGCACCGGCCCACCCGCCACATCCGAAGCTGCGAGCGACATGGCGGTTCGCGCCTCCGTCTCCGCCGACCTCAGGTTGGCTTGTTCCAGGAAGAAGACCGCGCGGAACACGTGAGCCCGCGCGTCTTTCGGATAGCGAGTGACGAGATCGAACGACCGGCTGACCATCTCGTCAGACTTCGTCGGCACTTCCGATGCGCGGATATAGTGCACGGCATCGGCCATGTAGGACGAATAATGCACGGCGGCGAAGCCGGCGCAGATCAGAGATCCGAGGGATGCTGCGAGCAACGTCATGCCGGCGCTCCGCGGCAGGCTGTCATAGGACCAGAAGGCGAGCCACGGCGTGATCGCAAGCGCGGCGCCGGCCACCGCACCGCCTGCATGGGCATAATAGTTGACATTGCCCGAGGCGCCGAAGGCCAGCGGCAGCAATGCGGGCACGCCGAAGAAGAGCGACGTCTTCAATCGCGATATGGTTTGATCGGCGTCCGCTTCCGGATCGAAGCTCGCGACGAACAGTGCGGCGATGAGCCCGGTAATGGCGCCGGACGCGCCGACGCCCACCGTGCCGGGGCCATTGCCCAGCAGAGAGCCGACCTCACCCGCCACTGCACTGGCGACGAAGATCAGCGCAAACCAGCCACGGCCGATCAGAGACTCCAGCCTGACGCCGACGATGAACAACCCGATGCAGTTGCTGATGAGGTGCCACCCGCTGCCATGCAGCAGCGGCGCAAGGCCAATCCTCCACCACTCTCCTCGTCCGACAACGAGATCGTAACCGGAGGCGCCCTGAGCGATCAGCGAGCGGACATCGAGGTCACCGTCCCGCGCAACGTCGATGGCCAGACTGCGTTGCAGGGCGAAGATCAGAAGCAGACCAAAAATCAGGCCAATGGTGAGGAAAGGGATATCGGCCAGAAGCTTGTTGTCGCCAAAAAGCGTCCCCTCACTGGACAAGGCCTGAGCGGGGTCGCGCACGATCTCCCGAACGATCGGCGCGGCGACGGGTTGAAATGACGCTCTTGAGGGCGGCGCCGCAACGCCGCGTCGGCCAAAAGTGTTGGTCGCCATGAAAGCACTCCCGCGTTTTCACAGCTTTGAGTTGACGGGAGAGGTATTTTCGACTGGTTAGCGCCCGCCCTGCGGGACAGCTGAAACCATCCGGCTGGTAAGCGCCCGGTTTCGCAGATCGGGTGCTTTTTAGCGATCGTGACGGGAACACTGACGAACGTGTTTGATGGGCGGTGGTGGGGCTGGAGTAGCGATGGTCCTGTAGCCCGGATGGAGCGCAGCGCAATCCGGGAAGGTCTGCGTCGTCGCAGGCAGCGGCCCCGGATTGCGCTTCGCTCCATCCGGGCTACGAACCTTCATCGTAGTGACAAAGGAGAGAGATTGGCCTACGCCTTCAACTCCACCGTCTTGAACTCAGCCGGCAGGATCACCTCCAGCAATTCGACGTCATCCGAATAATCCAGGATCATGTGCTTGATCTTCGGGGGCTGGGTCCACGCGCTGCCTTCCTTCATCAAGGTCTCGCCCTGCCCGTCCATATAGGTCTTCACCCAGCCCTTGAGCACGTAGACCATCTGGAAGTCGACGTCGTGAAAATGCAGCTTCGACACCTCGGCCGGATCGCAAGGACCTTGCAGCCGGATCACGTGCGCTTGCGCGAGGCCGTGGCTTGCGTCGGCGATGCCGAGGTCGCGGTATTTCGCGTAAGCGCGCAGGCCATCGGCCTTGAAGTCTTCCTCGCGGTGATGGCTGATCGCGATGCGCTGCCTGGGCCGCGCCGGCTTCTTCGGCGCGGCGGTGCGGGCCTTCGCCTTCACCGCCTTGCGTGCCGAGGATCGCGCCGCCGCTTTGGCGCCGCTCCGCTTCTTCACTGCGGTCTTCGTTGCGGGTCTTGATGCCTTTTGCTTGGCCATTGTCTGCCTCCCTGATCTGAGCCGCGCCCGCCGGACGGGTACAACCCGAGCACAGATTATCCAGTCTTGGATGAGGCGGCAATTGCCGGGCGCTAGGCTGGCGGCTCGATGACCCGATCGGTCGTAGCTTGTCCCAAGCTGTCGTGGCGAACGGCCGTCGTCTCGTATTCGTTCTCCCGCTGAATTAATCTCGAAGAGAGATTCTGGGGGATTGAAGCCATGGGCAACAGCGTAGGTCAGCGTGCATTTCAAAATGCCCGGCTTCAGAAACGGCAAAAAGCCGAAGTGCTGCCGTTGCTCGGGCATGCGCTCCAGCTCCACAAGATGGGGCTTCTCGCCGAGGCCCAGGCTGCCTATCGGCAACTCCTGCAGCTCGCGCCCAACCAATTCATGGCGCTGCACATGCTCGGCGCTTTGGAGTCTGATGCCAAAAACTTTCAGCAAGCCGAAATCCTGCTGAGCCGAGCGGTCGCCGTGGATCCGCAATCTGCCGATGCTCATATGAGGCTGGGCGTCGCGCTCAACGGGCTGCGGCGTCACGACGAGGCCTGCGCGAGCTATCGAAAGGCCCTCGCCTTGCGGCCCAACCACGCCGCAACCCTCTCCAATCTCGGTAACGCGAACGTGGCCCTCGACCTTCACGAGGAGGCGCTCCACAGCTACGACAAGGCGATCGCACTCAACGCAAGCCTTGCTGAAGCCCACAACGGCCGGGGTTGGGCGCTGTGCCGTCAGCGCAATTATGACGAGGCCGTCGCAAGCTTGAACCGCGCGCTGTCGATCAAGCCCGACTATGCCGCGGCGCTGGCGAACCGTGCCACGGCTTTACGGGAACTTCAGCGGTTTGACGAAGCGCTGGCAGACGGCAATCAGGCGATTGCCCTGGCACCCGACGACGCGAATGGGTGGCTCGCGCGGGCCAGTGTCCTGCTCCAGATCCAGCAAATTGCCCACGCATCCCACGACTGTCAGCAGGCGCTCGCGATCGATCCCGATTCCATTCAAGCTCACCTGGTGCTGGGTCTTTGCCTCGCCGGACTTGGCCGGGTCAATGAGGCCCTCGCCAGTTTCGACAGAGCCCTCGACATCCAGCCCGACCTGCAGAGCGCAATCTCCAACAAGATATTCACGCTCGATTTTGCGGGGGACGCCACCGTTGAACGGCATCAGCAGGCGCGTCAGGTGTGGTGGGAGCGTGTCGGCGCGAAAATCGCTTCAGGCGCGGGGGGCCCGCATGACAACAGCCGCGATCCGGACCGCCGTCTGGTGCTCGGTTATGTCTCATCGGATTTCAACGCGCATTCGGCTGCGTTGATTTTCAAGCCGGTGCTCCAACACCATGACCGGGCACAGTTCGAGGTCGTGTGCTACGCTTGTTCGTCGAAAGTGGATGCGACGACCGGCGAATTTCAGGGGATCGCCGATCGCTGGCGCGACGCCTCGCAATGGACCGAAGATCGCCTCGCCGCCGAGATCCGCGCCGACGGCATCGACATCCTGATCGATCTGTCCGGCCATACCAGAGGTAACCGCCTCGGCGTGTTCGCGCGCAAGCCGGCACCGATCCAGGTGCATGGCTGGGGCCACGGCACCGGCACCGGGCTGCCGACGATCGATTATCTGATGTCGGATCCGGTCGCGATTCCTCACGAGGTTCGGCATCTGTTTGCCGAGACCATTGTCGACCTGCCGTGCTTCGTGACGCTGGCGTCGCTGCCGACCGAGATTCCGCGGGCACCAACGCCGGCGATCTCGAACGGTTTCGTCACCTTCGGCGTCTTCAACCGCATCAGCAAGATTTCGGACGAGGCAGCGCAGGTCTGGTCCAGGATTCTCGAGCGGGTGCCGGGCTCGCGACTGCTGATCAAGGATGTTGCGCTGGACGACCAGCTGGTCCGCGAAAATTTGCTGGCCCGGTTCGAGGCTTGCGGATTGCCGGCCGAACGCGTCGATCTGCTCGGCGCCACCTTGCGAAGTGAACATCTGGCATCGTTCAATCGCGTCGATATCTGCCTCGACCCGTTCCCGCAGAATGGCGGCGTCAGCACATGGGAAGCCTTGCAGATGGGCGTGCCGGTGGTGGCGAAGCTCGGCAACAGCCTGCCCAGCCGTGCTGCCGGCTCCATCCTCACGGCACTTGGCTTGCCGGACTGGGTCACCGACAGCCATGCGGCGTATATCGAAATCGCAACGAGCCGAGGTTCGCAAATTGGCGAGCTCGACAGGTTGCGCCGCGAGCTGCCCGACAAGATCCGGGCTGCAGCCGCCAGCAACCCCGTCTCATACGGGCGAGCGGTCGACGAGGCCTATCGCGCGATGTGGAGACGCTATTGCAGCGAGGGCGCCTGATCGCCCCTCAGGTGATCACGGGAATAGCGCGTTCGCCCGGCGCAGCTGCAACGGAGATATCGTAGGGTAGGCAAAGCGACTTGTCCGCCGTAGCTCGAAGAGCGAAGGCGGAAGCATGCCCACCTTCCGTGCGCGATCATGGAGAGATGGTGGGCACGGCGCTTAAGCGCCTTTGCCCACCCTACGGGACCGGTGTGCGCCTCAATGCAGCCGGAACACGCCATCCACGGCGCGCAGCTCGGCCGGCTTGATCAGCTTGGAGTGCGCGACGGTGACCGAATGGAGGGGACCGTCGAGCTTTTCCTGCCAGAAGGCCAGGAAATCCTTCAGCGCCGGGAATTTCGGAAACATGTCGTAGTTCTGCCAGACGTAGGTCTGGAGCAGCGAAGGATGATCCGGCATCCGGTAGAGGATTTGCGCCGTCGTCAGCCCGTAACCTAGAAGCTGTTTCCGGAAGTCCTCGGAAACGCCCCCACTCCGTACGCCCATGCCAACCTCCTTTGCAGGAGCGCATTCAAGGGGCGGCCTGGTCGGTGTGCGCCTGACGAGCCACCCGGTACTGATGCGCTCACATGAGAGAAATGTGACGCAAACTGACAACCCATCTCAAGCCCAAAATTTTAACAAGCTGTTGAAATTCAATGCGTTAGCAGCAGAGGCGGCACCGTGCTAATACGGGCCCGGCCTCGGTTAACGATGGAAAAGAGATTCTGGCAGTCCGCGCTTCCGGGTGCTGATTTTTCTGCTAGAAGCCCTTGCTCCCACAAAATTCCTGTCCTATTTCAGCTTCGCTCGTGCTAGCACTCGCGGGCATCGACTGCTAACATCCCTTGAAACATCAATCTGAGCAAATGCTTAGGAGGACTGCATGAAATTCCGTCCGCTTCACGACCGCGTCGTGGTCAAGCGCATCGACGCAGAAGAGAAGACCGCTGGCGGCATCATCATTCCCGACACGGCCAAGGAAAAGCCCTCGCAGGGCGAAGTCGTAGCCGTCGGCCCCGGTGGCCGCGACGAAGCCGGCAAGCTGATCCCGATCGACCTGAAGGTCGGCGACCGCGTGCTGTTCGGCAAGTGGTCCGGCACTGAAGTCAAGATCGACAGCCAAGACCTGCTGATCATGAAGGAAAGCGACATCATGGGCGTTCTCGACGTCCCCGCTTCCAAGAAGAAGGCGGCCTAAGAGCCTCTCTTTCCCTCCAGTCAAACATTATCCAAGGAAAATTCCAGATGGCAGCCAAAGAAGTCAAATTCTCGGTTGAAGCGCGCGACAAGATGCTGCGCGGCGTCGACGTTCTCGCCAACGCGGTGAAGGTCACGCTCGGCCCGAAGGGCCGCAACGTCGTGCTCGACAAGTCGTTCGGCGCTCCCCGCATCACCAAGGACGGCGTCACCGTCGCCAAGGAGATCGAGCTCGAGGACAAGTTCGAGAACATGGGCGCGCAGATGGTGCGCGAAGTCGCCTCCAAGTCCGCTGACGCGGCCGGCGACGGCACCACCACCGCCACCGTGCTGGCCCAGGCGATCGTGAAGGAAGGCGCCAAGTCGGTCGCCGCCGGCATGAACCCGATGGACCTGAAGCGCGGTATCGACCTCGCGGTCGAAGCCGTGGTTGCGGACCTCCAGAAGAACTCCAAGAAGGTCACCTCGAACGACGAGATCGCCCAGGTCGGCACCATCTCGGCGAACGGCGACCAGGAGATCGGCAAGTTCCTCTCCGACGCCATGAAGAAGGTCGGCAACGAGGGTGTCATCACCGTCGAGGAAGCCAAGTCGCTCGAGACCGAGCTCGACGTCGTCGAGGGCATGCAGTTCGACCGCGGCTACATCTCGCCCTACTTCGTCACCAACGCCGACAAGATGCGCGTTGAGATGGACGACGCCTACATCCTCATCAACGAGAAGAAGCTCTCCTCGCTGAACGAGCTGCTGCCGCTGCTCGAGGCCGTGGTGCAGACCGGCAAGCCGCTGGTCATCGTCGCCGAGGACGTCGAAGGCGAAGCCCTCGCGACCCTGGTCGTGAACCGCCTGCGCGGCGGCCTGAAGGTCGCGGCCGTCAAGGCTCCGGGCTTCGGCGATCGCCGCAAGGCCATGCTGCAGGACATCGCGATCCTGACCGGCGGCCAGGCGATCTCGGAAGATCTCGGCATCAAGCTCGAGAACGTCACGCTCAACATGCTCGGTCGCGCCAAGAAGGTGATGATCGACAAGGAGAACACCACGATCGTCAACGGCGCCGGCAAGAAGGCCGACATCGAGGCGCGCGTGGCTCAGATCAAGGCGCAGATCGAGGAGACCACCTCGGACTACGACCGTGAGAAGCTCCAGGAGCGTCTTGCCAAGCTCGCGGGCGGCGTCGCGGTGATCCGCGTCGGCGGCGCGACCGAGGTCGAGGTGAAGGAGCGCAAGGATCGCGTTGATGACGCGATGCATGCGACCCGTGCGGCCGTGGAAGAAGGCATCGTTCCGGGCGGCGGCGTCGCCCTGCTCCGTGCCTCCGAGCAGCTCAAGGGCCTGCGCACCAAGAACGACGACCAGAAGACCGGCGTCGAGATCGTGCGCAAGGCGCTGTCGGCTCCCGCCCGCCAGATCGCGATCAACGCCGGTGAAGACGGCTCGGTGATCGTTGGCAAGATCCTGGAGAACAAGGCCTACAATTACGGCTTCGACTCCCAGACCGGCGAATATGCCGACCTCGTCAAGAAGGGCATCATCGACCCGACCAAGGTGGTCCGTACCGCGATCCAGAACGCTGCCTCGGTTGCGGCCCTGCTGATCACCACGGAAGCCATGGTCGCCGAGCTGCCCAAGAAGGGCGGCGCCGGCCCCGCGATGCCCCCGGGCGGCGGCATGGGCGGCATGGACTTCTAAGGTCCAACCACCTCAAGAACTAACGAAACCCCGGCAGCGATGCCGGGGTTTTTGTTTGGGACGGACGTTCTCGCGGAACGGCGGCTCGTAGCCCGGATGGAACGAAGCGCAATCCGGGACATCTCGTGCGACGCAGGCAGCCTTCCCGGATTACGCTTGCGCTCCATCCGGGCTACGAACCTCCGTCATTCCGAGCCTCACTCCACCTTCCCCAACCGCTCCATGCGCGGCTCGCCATCTTCGTCGAGCGACCAGAAGATCCGCGTCACCTTGCCGACGAGATTGTCCATCGGCACGAAACCGAACGCCGACATCATGCGGCTGTCGGTGGAATTGTCGCGGTTGTCGCCGAGCACGAAGAAATGGCCCGGCGGCACCGTGAAGACGTTGGTGTTGTCGAGGAAAGCGTTGTCGAGGCAGTCGTTGGTGACATAGGACGCGCCGCTCGGCAGCGTCTCGCGCCAACGCTTGACCCTGACGCCGCCATCCCCACCGCAGGCGTTGTCGGCGAGCCCGTCCTCTAGCGCGACGCGCGTCACTGGCCGGTCGTTGAGGATGAGCTGGCCGTGCCGCATCTGGATGCGGTCGCCGGGCAGCCCGACCACGCGTTTGACGTAGTCGGCCGAGGTATCCTTCGGCGTACGAAACACGACGATGTCGCCGTATTCCGGGTTGGCGGCGAAGACGCGGCCCGAGATCCAGGATGGCGCGAAGGGAAAGGAGTAGCGGCCGTAGCCATAGGCATATTTCGCGGCGAAGACATAGTCACCGACCATCAGCGTCGGCGCCATCGAATTGGAGGGGATGCTGAACGGCTGATAGAGGACGAAGCGAAACAGGATCAGCGGGGACCACAGCACCGGGACCAGCAGGATCAGGATGACGATCACCTTCCACTCCCGCGATCGCGCCGTCGGCGGCCGGATGGTGTCCTGAAGAATCGTCATGCGCCTGCCCTGATCAAACCCATAGTCATCGCGAGATTACGCAACCTTCGCGCGCGTGCAATCCCACGTCCGTGATTTTGGTCGCACAGGCGCGACTCCGCGTTCATTGCAAGCGACGACGACGGATATGTGAAGGGCCGCCCGTGGGCGGCCCTTCGGTTTTACGCACTCTCGGGCGCCTTGAGGCGCACGAGCCGGGTCAGGAGAGCATCGAGGCCCTCGCCGTTGCCGGCGTGGAGGTCGATGCGGCCGACCTTCTCGACCAGCCGCTCCAGCGACTCCAGCTCCTTGAGCCGCAGCAGCAGGGGGTTCTCCTCCATCAGGCGGGCGGTGTTCAGAAGCGAACGCGTCGCCGCGGTCTCCTCCTGCCGGCGGATCAGGTTCGCCTTGGCGACCCGCTCCGCCTCCACCACCTTGTTCACCAGCTCCCGGATCTCGCCGGGCAGGATCACGTCCTTGACGCCGAGCTCGGTCACCTCGACACCGGACTCCGCGACGCGTGCGCGCACATAGTCGCGCAGCTCCGCATCCAGTGCCGCCTTCGCGGACAGCACCTCGTCCAGCGTCCGGCCCGCAACCGCCTCCCGGATAGCGAACTGCACCAGGCGGTACAGCCACGCATCCACGTCGGGCACGGTCGCAACCGTCCGCTCGGGATCGACCACCTTACGGAACGCCGTCAGCGTCACCCGCAGCGCGATGCGATCCTTGGTCAGCATCTCCTGCGCGGTGATCTCGACCGCCTGGGGCCGCAGGTCGAGGCGCTTCACCTCGATCTTGCGGCCGACGGTCCAGAAGGCGTGCCGGCCGGGCACGAGCCGCTCCACGAGCCGGCCCTCGACATAGAGCAGGCCCGCCTCGTGGTTCTCGACCACCGTCTCCGACGTCACGGCCGAGCGGTTACGCTCGATCATGGCCAGATGCCGCGCGCCAACCCTGACATCGCTGGACACGTCGATGCGCTCGACATCGACGCTCGTTGCGACCTTCCAGTAGACGCGCACCTGCCAGGGCGTCATCAGATGCACGGGCCGGCCGTCGAGGCTGACGATGGCGATCTCGTCCGCCTTGGTCTCGACCGCCTCGAACAGCTCGGCGGCCAGATCAGGCCGTGCGGCCTTCAGCACCGCGTAGCGATCCGCAGAGAATTCGCTGCGGACCACATCGAGCACCTCGGCCTTGAGCTCGTGCAGGGGATCGAACAGACGGTGCCTGCCGGGCGCGAGCACGCGCACGAGCTGCCCGTTGCGCGTCAGCAACGCCCGCTCGCCATCCTTGACCGTCACGTTCAGCATCAGCAAATGCCAGCCCTCGTTCGAAGTCATGGCACGCCTCCATCGTTTTGCGTCCGGCCGGATGCCGGACAACAGGTTTCGTTTGCAAAGGATTTGAGGACGCGGACGACGCTTCCTGAGAGATCGACGGGCCGAGGCTTGAGCTCGCATGACGACGGGCGCACGCGCGCGATCGCGCGACGGATGTCGCGCGGCCGAGCGGAGCCACCCGGCATCAACGCAAGCGGTATCTACCCGCGGCGCAAAGCCGGTCTCACAGTGTCGTTGTTCGGACGGAAAGCCTTGCGGCAAAACGGCCGGACTGCGACTGAAGCGCGCGTCCGGTCCTCGTCAGAGGTGTCAGTTTTTCAGGCTGACCCGTAGCGCTGGAGCGGAATTCGAACCCGCGTCACGATGATTAAACGTCATCTGCTCTACCACTGAGCTATCCTTTGGTTGGTACAAGAAATCGGAATCGAACCGATGCCTCCGGATTTTACTCCGGCGCTCTCCATGAGCTACATCCTGCGTCTTCATTCGGCGGAACACGAGACCGGAGACCGGATCGCGCCAGCCGGGATCTCAGAGAGCCCGGACACATGGCCTAGCGAAGGAGCGGGCTAATAGACGAGGCACGTTCGGGTTGCAAGGGGGCAGTTCAGGATTTTTCGTCGCACCATGCGCACTGTGACGCGATGATCACAGCGCGTCGTGACGTCAGGGGCGCGCGATGTCCTGGAAACACGCCCTCACCCAGTCGATCGTCACGCGTGTCGCCGGATCGCGCTTGAGGTGGTTCTGCACCAGCAGCCAGACGTCGCGCCGCCTCGGCAGCAGCGTCGCGCGCAGGCTGCGGTCGGCGAACAGGCCTTCGCAGCTGTGTTCGGGCAACACGCCGACGGCCTGATGCGACTGGATCATGGTCCTGACGATGCGGACGTTGTCGGTGATGCAGCGAACGTTCGTCAGCCGCTTCGCGCGCAAGAACTGCTGTTCGGGAATGGTGTCGAGCTCATCGGGATAGATGCAGGCGACCGGCTCGCCGCCGGCGCGGTCGGCGGGTTCGAAGAAATACAGCCTGACATCGCCGAGCTTGGAGATGGTGAAGTCGCCCTTCTCCGGCTTGCGCAGGCGAATGGCGAGGTCGGCCTGCCAGCGCGAGAATTTGACGTTGCCGCTGGACGTCAGGAATTGCAGGGTCAGGCCGGGATGATCGCGCAGGAAGCTGCTCGCATGCGGCGCCAACAACTCTTCGGCGACCGCGTTGGTCGAGGCGATGCGCAGGCGGCCGACCGGGCCGGGCTGGCTCTCCTTGATGCGGTCGATCGCCGCGACATGGGCGGCCATCGCGCCGACATGCTCGAGCACCGCCTCGCAATGGCGCGTCGGACGGCGCTGGCCGTCCACGGCATCGAACAGCAGCACCCCGAGATCGCGCTGAATGCGTGCGAGCCGGCGGCCGACGGTGGTCTCGTCGATGCGCAGCCGCGCGCTGGCGCCGGCATAGGTGCCCTCGTCCCTCACCGCGGCAATGATGCGCAGATCGTCCCAGTTCATCCGGGCAAGCCTAGCAGGCGATGCCGTGCCCTGCAAATCTGCAGCCGTAAGCTGCAATAGTCCTGCACAATGGCAGGCCCATGCTGCGCTAATGTGACGCCATCCGATCTCCCCAGAAGGCCTGACCAGCATGACCGCCCCCAAGACCCTGCTCGAACTCGCCGGCGCCGATCTCAATCCGCCGAAGCTCAACGAGGCCTGCCTCGTGCTGATCGACATCCAGAACGAATATTGCGCCGGCCCGTTGGCCCTTCCCGATGCACAGCCGGCGATCGCCGCGGCGGCGCGCCTGCTGGCGCGGGCACGGGAGAGCGGCGCTGCGATCATTCATGTCGCGCACAAGGGCCGCGCCGGCGGCCTGTTCGACCGCGAGGCGGCGCGCGGCGCGATCGTCGATCGCCTGACGCCGCAAGCAGGCGAGCCCGTGGTCGAGAAAGCGCTGCCGAACTCATTCGCCGGCACCGATCTGCAAGCCCGGCTTGCCGCGACCGGACGCAAGAACATCGTGCTGGCCGGCTTCATGACCCACATGTGCATCTCCTCGACCGCCCGCGCCGCGCTCGATCTCGGCCTGCGAACGACGATCGCGGCCGATGCCTGCGCCACTCGCGACCTGCCGGACGGCCGCGGCGGCACACTGGACGCCCGGACGATTCACGAGGTCGCGCTGGCCGAGCTCTCGGACCGCTTCGCGATCATCGCGCGCAGCGATGCGCTGATTTGACGGAGCATCCGATGCTGCAACTCTATTTCTTTCCGATGGCCTGCTCGCTCTCGAGTCGCATCGCGCTGATGGAGGCCGGTATCGAGGCGCAGTATCACCTTGCCCATATCTGGACCAAGCAGGTCGTGGACGACGGCAGCGATTTCCTCGGCGTGTCGCCGAAGGGCGCGGTGCCGGTCCTGATGCTGGAGAACGGTGAACGGCTGACCGAGAGCGCGGCGGTGCTGCAATACATCGCCGACGCGAAGCCCGAGCGCGGCCTTGCGCCGCGGCCTGGCGACGTTGATCGCTATCGCCTGCAGGAATGGCTGAGCTTCATCGGCGCCGAGATCCACAAGGGGTTCCTGTTTCCGACCTTCTGGTACAAGGACGACGGCTCGCTCGCCAAGCCGCGCGCCAGAATCGCGCAGACATTGTCGGTGCCGTCGGCGCATCTGGCGGAGCGCGAATTCCTCGTCGGTGACAGCTTCACCGTCGCGGATGCCCACCTCACCTGGGCCTTGCTGCTGCTCCGTCCCGCCGGCGTCGACATCGCGCAATGGCCGCCCTTGTCAGCCTATCTCGGGCGCATGCAGGCGCGGCCGGCCGTGCGTGAAGCGATTGCGACCGAGATGGCCCTGCGCAAGGCGATGGCAGCGTGACCGGACGTCACGGTCGCGAAATCTGAGCGTTTTCCCGGCGAGGGCATTGAAGTCGGCGCGGCATGCGCTAGTCTGGAGGGATATTTTTCGATATTTTCTTGGAAGGCATTTATGCGTGCTCTTTCCAGATTGTGCTCATCTTTATTTTGCCTGGGCCTCCTCGCCGGCTGGCTGTCTCCCGATACTGCCTCGGCGGACACGCGGGTGGCACTGGTGATCGGCAACGGCGCCTATACATCGACGGCGCAGCTGCCCAACCCGTCACACGATGCCGAGGACGTCGCAGCCTCGCTCAAGCGGAGCGGCTTCGAGGTGATCCAGGGCATCGACCTGCGCCAAGCCGACATGCAGGATCTGACCATCCGCTTCGCGCGCGCCGCGAGCAGAGCTGACGTCGCCATATTCTATTACAGCGGCCATGCGATGCAGTACAACGGCGTGAACTATCTGATGCCTGTCGACGCCACGCTGACCGATGAGGCCGACCTCAAGCGTTTCGTGCGGGTCGACGACATCGTGAACGACCTGCAGCAAGCCAAGAACCTGCGCATCCTGGTGCTCGATTCCTGCCGCGACAATCCGCTGGCGGAAACTCTCAAACGCTCAGCGACGCGGGCCGCCTCGATCGGGCGCGGCCTGTCGAAGGTCGAAGCGCCGCGCGGCACGATCGTGTCGTTCTCGACGCAATCGGGGCAGACCGCGGCGGACGGCGTCGGCCGCAACAGCCCCTACACGACCGCGTTCCTCAAGCACATCGAAGAGCCGCAGGAGATCGGCGATGTGTTTCGCGACATCAGCAGCGACGTCTATGATGCCAGCGGCAAGACGCAGCTTCCGGAGCTGTCGCTGTCGATCATCGGCAAGTTCTACCTGAACGGGCCGGTCTCGGTCACGATCGCACCCGGGGCTCCGCAAGTCGCGCCGCGGGCCGACCCTTGCGCATCCGCGGAGGCGCACTGGAAGGCTGCCGACACCATCGGCACCGCCAGCGCCTTCGAGGACCATCTGACGCGATTTTCCAGTTGCAGCTTCGCCAGTCTCGCCAAGGCGCGGATCGAGGGCCTGAAGCAAAAGGTGGCGCTGGCGCCTGCGACCAACACCCGCGCCGGCGGCAGCAAGGACTTCGACGGCAGCTGGGACGTGACGCTGAACTGCCCGGCTTCCGGCAAGGCGCAGGGCTTCACCAGGCCCCTCGCCGGCACCGTGACCAACGGTGTGTTTCACGCCGAGGCCCAGAGCAAGGACGGCGTCAACCGCCTGGAGATCGACGGCCAGATCCCGGCCGACGGCAAGACGACGTTGAGCGCGCGCGGCACAACAGGGGCAAGCGCGTACACCCTCAACAACCTTGCGCCCGGCTCGCCTTACGCCTTTACGGTCGACGCGCAGTTCGATCGCACCCGCGGCAGCGGCAAGCGCAACGAGGCGCGCGCCTGCAACCTGGTTTTCGTCAAACGCTGATCGTGCAGAAAGCGTGAGACGCGCTGCGCCTCACTCCACCCGCGCCAGCACCGCGAGCTTGCGGATGCCCTTGTTGCGGTAGGCGTCGAGGAACGCGTAATAGTCCTTGAACGACACGCAGCCGTTGGAATCGCCGTTCGGTCCGAGCATGTAAGTGTGCGCCAGCAAACCGTCGCGGCCGTAGATCGCGCTCTCGCCGCCGATCGGGGTCAGGCGCAGCGCGGGCACGCCGTGGAACAGCGCCTCGCGCGGCTTCAGCGTGTAGATGTGCGGCGGCGTCACGCCTCGCATGCGGGTGCGCTGCGAGCGCGGATCGTCGAGACTGGAGCCGAGGCCGGAATGCGCCTCGAGCTTGGTGCCGTCGGGCAGATACACCGTCTTGGCAGTGATGTCGTAGACCGCGGTGTCACGCTCATAGGGCGGCGCGCCGCCGAACATCGGGTTCTGCTCCTTCGGCGCGATGGAGGCGGTCACGCTGGCATCGGCCGAGGCGTAGGCCAGCAGCCCGCCGGACGGCTCGCGCTTGCCCCAGAGTTTTTCGACCATCGACTGCCGCGGACCGGTGATCGACATCACCGCGGCCTTGGCGCGATCGGCGAACGACTTCTTCGCTTCCGGTGCCGGCACGATCTGGGCCGGATCGGCCGAGGCGAGCTGCATCTGGGCATCCGGCGCGCGCTTGGCCTTGTCCCCGGTCTTGTCAGCGGTCTTCTCAGCAATTTTGGCCGGGGCCGACGGCTTCAGTGCTTCCGCGACCTTCGCGATCACGCTCTGCTTCGGCGCGTCCTTGGCCACCGCAACCTGGGTCGCCGGCGCCGCGCTGGCCGCGTTCGATGCCACGCCTTGGGTCGCAGCGGCAGCAAAGCGCTCGTTGAACATCTCGCGCGAGATCGGGGCGGCGACCTGCAACCGGTCAGGCAGGAGCGCAAAAGCTTCCTTGATGGCGTCGCCAGCCTCGCGCAGCGCTACCTTGGGCGCACGCTTGATCACCGGCTCGTCGTAGCCAATGCCGCCGACGGTCGGATAGACGCTCGCGCCGAAGACGTTGCTGTAGATGGTCCAGCCGGCGCCCATCACGACGCAGCCGATAGCCGCGGCGCCAAGCCAATTGGTCGTGGTCATTTTCCGGGAAGACTTCCGAAGAGAATTCTTGGACTTCCGTGCCGCGTTACTATGCGCAGCGATACTCGTACTCATTCGCCTTGCGTCCAGGACGGTGTCACTCAGTCCCCCTTCAAAGTGCCGCTGGTCACGATCCGGGACCAGCATCTCGCAGAGGGTCGGAGCGTCATTAAGGCGACTTTTAGTTAAATGCGGATTAAGTTCGGGCAGATGTGCGGCGGCTCGTTAAGGCTGTCTCATTCTGAGAAAAAAGCCCGCAGAACTACGGACTTAGGCGCGTCTGTTAACCATAATTCTCGGCCGGTTCGGCGCATTCAGCGGACCTCTCCGGCCGCCTCTCTAGGGCCACCCAACCAAGTCGTTTTCGTGGCTTTCGATACCCGGAAGATAGCGGGGAAACGTTGCGCGGGGCTGGTCCCACTGGCCTTCCCGCCGGCACGTGGGTGACACGAGAACGGCGGCCAAGATCACGCACCTCACACAGCGAGCTCGGACCGCTCACACGGCGACCGCGCCCTGACCGAAAGTTGATCGCACCGCTCTGGAAAAGGCCGAGCCAAGAAAATAGCTGGTAGAGCGGCACTTTTCAGCAGCCTCTGCGTGTGATACGGTACCGTATCAACATCGCCTTGAATTGTGCCGGGCATGCAAACGGAGGCTGGCATGAGAGGGTTCGCGCGCGCCGGGTATCTTGCTCTGGCGTCGTCTTTGTTGATGGGATACGCGGCCGCGCAGCCTGCCAACATAGCTTGCTCATCGTCGGCCTCGGCCGCGGGCACGCAGACCTGGCGCTGCGACAACGGCATCACCATCGTTGCGGAAAGTGGTGCCAGATTTGAACTAAAGGACGCCAACCGCGACGGACATATTGACTCCGTCGAGTTGAGCAGCAAAGCCCTGCTGGTCGAAGTGCCCAGGAAGCCGGGCGGCAATCCCTTCAAGGTGCTGACGCCTCAGGCGATTGCCGCGGTGCGCGGCACCAGATGGGCCGTCGATGTCGCTGAGGCCAAGACCTCCGTCTTCGTCGCCGACGGCCGTGTCGGCGTCAGCCGCAGGGCTCGTGGGCGCGGCGTCGTGCTTGGCCCCGGCCAAGGCGTCGACGTGGAAGCGACCGGACCTTTGACGGTGAAGCAGTGGGGCCAGCCGCGCATCGACGCTCTCATGGCAAGGCTTGGTCAATGAGACTTGGTCAATAAGACCTGGTCAATAGACCTCGGCCCACAGGCCCCGAAGAAAAAGAAGATTGCAGTACGACGCAATGACGAGACGCGTTCAAATCCTGGTGGCACTCGCCCTCACCGCGCTGTGGGGCGCGGGCATCTTTGCCGCGCACGCCGGCGGCCATCTGCGCTTTCTCGACCGCCTCGAAGCAACGCTGACCGATTGGCGAACCCAGGTCCGCGGGGTGCAGCGTCCGCCCGATCTCGTCACCATCGTCGCGATCGACGACACCGTGGTGAAGCGCGGCGGCAGCTATCCGCTGCCGCGCGCCGATCTCGCCCGCGTTGTCGACACCATCGTGCAGTTCAAGCCGAAGGTCGTCGCGATCGATCTCCTGCTGGTCGACCGCAGCGCTGCGATCGGCGACGCCACGCTGGCAAACACGCTCGCCACCGGGCCCATGGTGCTCGCCGCCGCTGCGATCTTCCCTTCCGCCAGCGAAAACGTGGCGCCCGGCAGCGCAGGTCCCCTCGCCGTGCTGCCGCAAGCCGAACGTTTCCTGCTGCCGCTGCCTGCGTTCGCCGACCACGCCGAGGTCGGCATCGTCAATGTCGCGACGGGCCAATCGGGCTCGCCGCTCTCGGTGCCGATGCTGTTTCGGACCCGCGACAAGGTCGAGCTGTCGTTCCCGTTGCGCGTCGCGACGCGCGCGCTCGACAAGCCGCTGACGATCGCTCCTGATCATCTCATGCTCGGCGACCGCGCGGTGCCGACCGATACCGACTTCGCGCTGCCGATCACCTATTACGGTCCGCGCCGCACCATCCGCACCGTGAGCGCGCAGAGCATTTTCGACGGCACGCTCAATCGCGCCGCGATCGAGAACCGGATCGTCGTGATCGGCGCCTCGGTCGCCGGCGGCGGCGACTTCTACCCGACACCGTTCGATTCCCTGATGCCCGGCGTCGAGGTGGTCTCGACAGCGATCACCCATCTCGTTGCCGGCGACGGCATCGTGCGCGACCACAGGGTCCATATCGCCGACGCGCTCGCTGCGATCCTGCTGCCGATGCTGCTGGTCGGCCTGCTGGCCTGGCGGCGCAGCGCGCTCGGCATCATGGCGGCGGCCGCGGTGATGATCGCCTGGGCCGGCCTCAACACGTTCGCGTTCACACATGGCGTCTGGCTGAATGCGGCAACCACGCTCGCTGCCGCAGTGCCGCCGGTTGCGATCTTTGCCGGTGTGCAGCTGTGGGCCGGAGGCCGCCGCACGCAATATCTCGCCGCCAAGAGCAGGTCTCTCGCACAATTCCAGGCACCGGCCGTGCAGGAATGGCTGGCGCGCGATCCGAATTTCCTGTCCAAGCCGGTCCGGCAAGACGCCGCAATCGTCTTCATCGATCTCTCCGGTTTCACGTCCTTGAGCGAACGGATCGATCCGGACGCGCTTCAGGAGATCCTGCAGGCGTTTCACGCGCGGATCGACAAGGCCGCGGTCGATTGCGGCGGCATGATCACCGGCTTTCTCGGCGACGGCGCCATGATCCTGTTCGGTCTGCCGGCCGCGATGCCCGATGACGCCGCGCGCGCGCTCAAATGCGCGATCGACCTGCATCGCGGTGTCGAACACTGGATCGCCTCGCTGCCGTCAGCGATCGGCGGTCAGCTCGGCTTCAAGATCGGCGCGCATTTCGGCGAGATCGTCGCCTCCCGCCTCGGCGAAACCCACCAACACATCACGGCGACAGGCGACACAGTCAACGTCGCGAGCCGGCTGATGGAAGTCGCCGTCCGGAACGATGCACGACTCGCCCTCAGCAATACGCTGCTGGATACGGCCGACTTCCAAGGCGCTCCCGACGGCGTCCTGTCGGGCCCCCTGCTCGCCCAGGTCCGTGGCCGCTCCGGGGTCGTGACCGTGTGGTTCTGGCGCGACCGGGACGGGCCCAAGCAGGCCGCGGCCAAGGCCGAGGCGATCGACTGAGGCGTCGGCCCCGCCGAACACTCTGCTGTCGTCCCGGCGAACGCCGGGACACATAACCCCAGGGAGAAGTTTGGCGAAGACTAGTAGTGAGCAGGCCTTCGCGCGGTACAAGCACCTGCGCTCATCGATAGATCACGCGGTATGGATCCCCGCGTTCGCGGGGATGACAGACAGCTACCTTGCTTCCGGCGGCGGCGAGCGGTCCAGCACGTCGCCCTTGGCGCCCTCCAGCAGATCGAGGCTGTAGGTCTCGACCACGAGCGGGCCGCGCTTGCGCTGCAATTGCGCAACCTGCGTCACCTTCGCAAAGAGGTCGTTGAGGACGGGATGACCGTCCGGGCGCAGCTCGTCGACATAGAGCAGCTTGCCCGCCAGCAACTTCGGATCTGGCTCGCCCATGTTGACCCAGCGGATGCGCTGGTTTTGCTGCACCACGCAGGTGCCGCGGGGCAAGTAAAAGGCCAGCCAGCCCGTGGTGCCGTAGTCCTGCGCGAGCACGCAGGTCGCGCCATGGCGCGCGCGCACGGCTTCGATTTCGGCAGCGAGCTCGCGCCAGCCGACGCCGACGCTGCGCACGGTGGCATCACGGCGATATCCGGAAAGCCAGCCGGTGTTGGCTTGCACGATGAGCGCGGCAAACATCACGATGCCGACAGGCGTGGCCCAGCGCAGGCAGAAATCTACCAGGCGCCGCTGTCGCGGCTTCCATTGCACGAGGTTGGCGGCAGCGGCCGCGGCGACGACGAAGGGCGGATAGACCGGCGCGAACCAGTTGGCCTCGACGCGGGCATGCAGCGAATGCCAGACGAAATAGGCGACGATGGTCCAGAACATCGCCTCGATCAGCACGCGCGAGGCCAGCGCGCCGGCCCGGCGCCAGGTCAGCGCATGCAGACCCATCGCGCCGAGGATGAAGACCAGCGGGGTTGCGAACGCGATCTGGGTCGGGATCAGCTCGGCGATGAAGACGGGTCGGAAGTCCTCGATCTTCGCGCGCCCGAGCTGCTTTGCGAACGAGACCCATTGATGGTCCGCATTCCAGAGGATCACCGGCGAGAACAGCGCCAGCGCGACGAGACCGCCGAGATAGGGCCAGGGCGAGAGAAACCAGCGCCTGAGCTTCGGCACGCAAGCGAGCCAGATCAGGATCCCGGCGCCAAAGAACATCGCCGTGTATTTCGACAGCAGCGCCGCACCGACAGCGGCGCCGACCGCGAGCCACCAGACGCCACGGCCGGTCTCCAGCACTTTTGCGAGGAAGAACAGCACGAAGCTGGATGCGACCAGAAGCGGCGCATCCGGCGTCACGATCAGCGTGCCGACGGAGGCCATCATGGTTACGTTGAGCAGGACCGCGCTGGTCGCCGCCACGCGCGCGCCGCCGAACAGGATCGCAGCGGAGCGGTAGACCGCATAGCTCATCGGCAGTGCGAGCAGGATCGAGACGAGGCGGACGCCGAGCTCGGTATCGCCGGCGATCATGGTGCCGGCGCGGATGACATAGGCGACCATCGGCGGATGGTCGTAATAGCCCCCGGCGAGGTTGATCGACCACATCCAGTAGTAGGCTTCGTCGAAGGTGATCGGCGTGAATGCTGCCGCGACGAGCCGCAGGGCCACCAGCGCGAGAATCAGCAGCACGGTATTGCGGACGATCCGCGCGTCAGCCCCGTCCATCGTGGGTTATTTCTTGCGCCAGACGAACAGGCCTGACATCGCGTAGTTCCACACCACGCCCATCAGCGCGCCGGCCATGCCGGCCAGCCACCAGATCGGCTCCTGGTCGTAGACCGAGAAGGCGACGCCGACATTGGCGAGCAGGCCGACGCTGCACACGATGTAGAAGGCGATCAGACCGCGCAGCAGCGCAAAGCCCCTCAGCCGCTGGTCGCGATAAGTGAGGAAGTTGTTGAGGATGAAATTGCTGGTCATGGCGACGATGGCGCCGGCGGCCTGCGCCTCCGCGAACGGCGCCTTGAACAGCTGAAGCCCGATGAACAGTGTGGTGAGATGCACCACGAGGCCGATGCCGCCGACCATCGCGAACAGGATGAAGCGCAGCGAGACGATGTCGTTGCTCAGCTTGGCCAGCACGAGGCCGAGGAAATCGAGCGCGACCATGGAATCGAGCTTGCTCTCGCCGTGCTGACGGGCGCCGAAAGTGTAGGGAATCTCGACCGCCCGCAAGCCGCCGTGCGCGGTCGCGACGACGTCGAGCAGGATCTTGAAGCCGTGCACGGAGAGCTTCGGCGCGAGCTGCTCGAAACGATCGCGGCGGATCATGAAGAAGCCGCTCATGGGATCGGCAATCTCGACCCGCAGCATCTTCCTGGCGAACTCGGTCGCCAGCGCGCTGGCGCCGGCGCGCTGCTTGTTGAAGCCCTCGCTCTTGTAGCCCTCGATGTAGCGGCTGCCGACCACGAGGTCGGCCTCGTCGCTTGCGAGCAAGAGCAGCATCTTCGGCAGTTGCGTCTCGTCGTGCTGGAGGTCGGCGTCGATCACGGCCACATAGGGCGCGCTGGACGCCAGGATGCCCTCGATGCAGGCGCCCGAAAGGCCGCGGCGGCCGATGCGGCGGATACAGCGCACGCGGCTGTCCTGCTGCGCCAGCGCGCGCACGACGTCCCAGGTGCCATCAGGCGAATTGTCGTCGACGAACACGACTTCCCAGGCGACGTTGGCGAGCACCGCCTCCAGCCGCCGGTACAACACCGTGACATTGTCGCGCTCGTTGAAGGTCGGGACGATGACCGACAGTTCCGGCCCTTCGAGGGCCTGCAGCGGATTTTCGGAGCCCGGTCTGATCACTTCATTCATGACGGCAGCGTATATCCGCCGCGTCCTGCGCTGCCAAGTTCTGCGCTGCCGGGTTCTTATGCTGCGAAGCTGGGGGTGTCCGGGAAAGGGCCCAAAAGGCGCCCCAAAATGCCAACGACCCCGGAACGGCGGGCCGCGCGTACATCCGGCGCGAGCCCAAGCTATTCCAAGGTCGTTCCAACGCCGGAGTTTTTCGCTCAACGGCGCCGTTAAGGGGTAGATAAGAATGACAAGACGGCTTCGCAAGCGCCGAAAACCACGATTTTCGTGCCTTATTGGTTGGGCACTTCCCGGATGATCGGCCCGCGCGGCGCCGGCGCGGCCGGGGCTGCGGGTGCCGCAGCCGGGGCCGGCTCGACTTTCGCCGGTTTGGGCGGCTTGCCGTACTGGCCAATCGGCCCGAACACGACGGCGACTGCAAGCACGATCGCGGCGACGATCACGCCCAAAATGCCCCCTACCGACTCAGACGCCATGGAAACCCACCCCTGTTCCAGATACGCCCCGTGATATCACGGATGCGCGCGGAGCCGGAAGGGCCCGGGGGCGAATGGCGAGTAGCGAATGGAGAAGGCCGCCTCTTCCCCTATTCGCTATTGGCCATTCGCCACTCCCTCATTTCACCGGCGGCCTCTGCTTGACGAAGGCCGTCACGATGTCCTTCTGCGCGGCCTCCACTGCCCTGTTCGCGGTCGCGAGATGGGCACCGGCATCGATGTTCGGATATTGCGTGGTGAGATAGTCGAGCAGCGCCACCCGGTAGTATTGCCGCTCCGACGGGCAGGCACCCGCGACCGAGCGGCCAAAATCCTGTTCCGTCATTCCCCGATTGCTATCGCGCGAATATTCCCGCGCCAGACAATGCCAGTAATCGTCGCGGCCCTGCATGGCGAGCTTCTGCGCGCCCTTCGCATCGTCGTCATCCGCCATGACCGGAGATATCATGGCAGCAGATGTCATCATGACGAGCGCCGCTCCCACCATCAGCATCCGCATCTTTTTCTCCTTTTTCGCAGATCCTGCCGCGACCTTAGACGGGACGCAGCAACTGGCCAATCACAACTGGTTTGACTAGGATGACGGCATCCCCTCACGTCGATGCGAGATCCTTCCGTGGCCAAAGCAAAAACTGCGTCCAAAAAGTCAGGCAACATCTTCATCGGCATCGGCGGCTGGACCTTCGAGCCGTGGCGCGGCGTGTTCTATCCGGAGAAGCTGACGCAGGCGAAGGAGCTGTCCTACGCCGCCTCGAAGCTGACCTCGATCGAGATCAACGGCACCTATTACGGCTCGCAGAAGCCGGAGAGCTTTCGCAAATGGGCGAGCGAGGTGCCCGACGGTTTCGTGTTCTCAGTAAAGGGACCGCGATTCGCCACCAACCGCCGGGTGCTGGCGGAAGCCGGCGATTCCATCAAGCGGTTCTATGATTCCGGCGTGCTGGAACTCGGTGACCGTCTCGGGCCGGTGTTGTGGCAGTTCGCGCCGACGAAGAAATTCGACGGCGCCGATTTCGGCAAGTTCCTCGAACTGTTGCCGCGCAAGCTCGAGGGACGCGCGCTGCGCCACGTCGTCGAGGTCCGACACGACAGTTTCTGCGCGCCGGACTTCGTGGCGCTGATCCGCGAGTTCGAGACGCCCGTCGTGTTCGCCGAGCACGGCAAATATCCAGCCATCGCCGACGTCGCCGGTGATTTCGTTTATGCCCGGCTGCAGAAGGGCAATGACGAGATCAAGACCTGCTACCCGCCCAAGCAGCTCGATGCCTGGGCCGAGCGCCTTCAGGCCTGGGCTTCGGGCGGTGAACCGGACGACCTGCCGAAGGTCGACAAGGCCAAGCCGAAGAAGGAGCCGCGCGACGTGTTCGCCTACGTCATCCACGAGGGCAAGGTACGCGCACCCGCCGGCGCCATGGAACTGATCGCAAGGGTGAGTTGAGGTGAGCCATGGCAAAGGCCAGGAAGCTGTTCACCATCGGCTATGAGCAGACGCCGCCCAAGGCGGTGCTGGATGAGCTGGTAGAGGCCGGCGTCAAGCTCGTGGTCGACGTGCGCGCGGTGACATCCTCGCGCCGGCCGGGCTTTTCCAAGAAGCAGCTTGCCGCGGGTCTCGACGAGCGCGGCATCGCCTATGTCCACCTCGCCGCGCTCGGCACGCCGAAGGAGGGCCGCCTCGCCGCACGCAGCGGTCAGTACGATGTGCTCGAGAGGATTTTCTCAAAGCACCTGAAGGCGCCCGAGGCCAGGGAGGCGATGGACGAGCTCTCGGCGCTGGTGAAGAAGGCCGGCCCGGTGTGCCTGCTCTGCTACGAGCGCGACCACACCCACTGCCACCGCCAGATGATCGCGGAGATCATCGAGGAACGCGATGGGGTTGCGGTGACGAATCTGGCGGGGCGGCTGGTCTGATCGTCGTGGGCGCCGGTGTTAGCCGTAGCTCATCCTGAGCTGGCCGCTCCTTCAGCGGCCCTTTTCGGTCAGGCTCTCGGGACGACGGTGGGACCCAGCACGAGCTTGGAATGACGCCTAGCCCTCCCCCGCCAGCTTGAACGTCCCCTCCATCATCTGCACACAGCTGCCGCCGACATGGGCGGAGACGATCTTGCCGTCCTGCTTGCGCACGCGCGTCGAGAGGATGCTCGGCCGGCCCATGTCAAAACCCTGGCCGACCGTGAGCTTGAGCTCGCCATCGCGCATCGGATCGAGATCAGCGAACAGTGCGGCCGCGGCAACCGTGGCGCTGCCGGTGGCGGGGTCCTCGACGAGACCGCTGGCGCCGCGCATGAACATTCGCGCCTGGCGCTCGCAAGGTGCCTCCGCCGCGGGCACGTCGCGCGTATAGAACCACACCGAGCGGGCGCCATCGCGCGGCAAGAGCTTGCCGTAGGCTGCCGCATCTGGCCGGGCGCGCTTCAGCGCCTCGCGCGAATGCAGCTCCATCACCAGAAACGCGTTTCCGACGGTGACGATCTCAGGCTCGTGATTGTCGGTCTTGATGTCGTCTGCAACGAGCGAGATGCAGCTTGCGGCTTCGGCGGCTGGCAGCCGCGAGAGCCGCTCCAGCGGCTGCGGCGCGGTGAGCTCGGTTCGGATCACCCGGCCCTGCTCTGTCACGATGTCGACCGGCACGAGCCCGGCCTTCTCCTCGAACAGCAGACGTGGCTTCGGCTCCTTCGCCATCGAGGCGAGCACGAAGGCGGTGCCGACGTTGGGATGGCCCGCGAAGGCAATCTCCTGCACCGGCGTGAAGATGCGCACCTCCGCGTCGTTGGCCTTGTCGCGCGGCGGCAGCACGAAGGTGGTCTCGGAATAGTTGAACTCGGTCGCGATCGTCTGCATCTGAGCGGTCGTGAGCCCGCCGGCATCGAGCACCACGGCGAGCTGGTTGCCGCCGAAGGCGCGGTCGGTGAACACGTCGACGGTGACGTAGCGGCGCTGCATCTTCGATCCCTCATGCAAGTCGCGGCCGCAACGGGCCGCATCGCGCGGCAGTCTATAGGCCGGCGACATCGCTCGTCATGCCCCAAAATTCGGAGCAATCGGAGCAATCGCGATGACGCGTTGGAGGTTAATCGGCGGCAGCGATTCTCGAAGTCGGGCTGGCGGATTTCGCCAACCCGACATCGTTTGTTGCGATCGTCAATAGGCGTACGGGTAAGTCGTGTTAGGCAGGCAGGGCGGCTGCGTGTAGGGCGCAGAGGCATACGCGCCCTCTGCCGGCGCCCTGACGCAGGAGTCGGACACCGCCTGAGTCACAGCAGCGCGCGGCGGGGCAGCGTGGCGCATCGTCGCGGCCTGAGCCTGGGTAGCGGCTGCGGCGATCAGGGCGGCGGCAACAACGGTCAATCGGGTCATTGGCTTTCTCCGGGTGAGAAGTGAAAGCCGAGGCGTTTCGGCTTCCACAGTGCGAGACCCGAGAACTAGCAGAGATATTCATCACGCGCGTTCAAGGCAGCGCGACTCCGCTTCAACCAAACGCGACTCGCGCTTGAAGAGCCGTTACCCCAATTGAAACACCGCGACCTTCCGCTCATAGCCGCGCACTTCGACCTCGCCGAGCGCAACAGCATCGTCACCATCGTTGCCGAGCGCCTCGCGCACGGTCTCCGAAATCAGGAGCTGCGAGCCGAACTCCTTGTTCAAAGCCTCCAGCCGCGAGGCGAAGTTCACGGTGTCGCCGATGACGGTATATTCCTTGCGCCGGGGCGAGCCGATATTGCCGGCGACGACCTCGCCGAAATGGATGCCGATGCCGATACGCAGCGGCCAGCTCGTCTGTGCGTTGATGTGGTCCATCGCACTCAGCATCTCGCGGCCTGCGGCAACCGCGCGATGCGCGGCGTCGGAGGCTTCCAGCGGCGCGCCGAACAGCGCGAGAAAGCCATCGCCGAGAAACTTGTTCACGATGCCGCCGTGGCGATCGAGGATGTCGACCAGCACCGCAAAGGCCCCGTCGAGCCGGTCGACTACCTCCTGTGGCGTGCGCGACTGCGCGCCCGCCGTGAAGCCGCGGAAATCGACGAACATCACTGCGACGCGGCGGAGATCCCCGCCACCGCTGGTTCCCGCCGCCATCAGCCGCTCCACCACCTGCGGGGAGACATGCTGG
Organism: Bradyrhizobium sp. IAR9; assembly: GCF_013408065.1. Classification (NCBI taxonomy): domain Bacteria; kingdom Pseudomonadati; phylum Pseudomonadota; class Alphaproteobacteria; order Hyphomicrobiales; family Nitrobacteraceae; genus Bradyrhizobium; species Bradyrhizobium sp. IAR9. The sequence goes on along the minus strand of NZ_JACBZW010000005.1, from coordinate 336,295 downwards.
CCGAACAGGTTCGTCACCCGGTCACGCGCGGTCGCCGCCGCGATGCTCGCGGCGAACTGGCGGCGCAGCTGAGCGCCGACCGCGCCCGCCAGCGCGCCACAGATCAGGATGACGATGCTGCGCACAGCGTGGAAATAGATCAGGGGTTCGCCGGCCTCGTCGGCCGCGTTGTAGAGCAGCGCGACGGACAGAAGCCCGGCTGCGGCGACGAAGCCTGTGAAGGCAGAGAGCCAGAAGTCGAGCCGCAAGGTCGAGAGGATGACGAAAATGAAGTACATCAGCGGCACGGCGAAACCGAGAGCCTGGCTCGCGCCCATGGTCCGGGTTTGCAGAATCAGGATCACCGTGGGCAGCGACGTCTCGATCAGCGTGCCGATATAGCGGCGGATCACCGGCAAATCGCGATCGAGGCGGAGATTCTTCCTGATCTGGGTGTGGACCCAAACCTCGAACAGGATGAAGCCGCCGAGCAGGCCGTAGACCTCGACAAGCCCTTCCGTTCCGCGCCACACCCGGTTCACCACACTGGGGTCGATCAAATAGATCGCGGTGAGCAGCACCATCATGACGCAGCCCGTCATGATCAGCGCCCGCACACGGAGCAGCTCGGTGCGCAGCACTTCGCGTGTCAGCTCGCGCTCGAAATCCTCCGATAGCACGGCGTGCTGCCGTGTCCTCCTGCTGGCAAATCTGACCATTCCCGCCCCTCGATTCCGGGGCATTGTGCCTCAATCCAGCGTGCGGCGGAAGCGCGTCACGGCGATGGTCATGGCAAGCGCCATCAGGATCGCCAGCGCCAGGGCGTCGAAATGCAGATTCTGCATGGTCGCGCCCTTCAGCATGATGGCGCGGACGATGCGAAGGTAATGCGTCAGGGGCAGGCATTCGCCGAGATATTGCGCCCAGGTCGGCATCCCCGCGAAGGGAAACATGAATCCGGACAGCAGAATGCTCGGCAGGAAGAACATCATCGACATCTGCATGGCCTGGAGCTGGTTCTGCACCACCGTCGAGATGGTGTAGCCGATCGACAGATTGGTGGTGATGAACAGCGTCGAGAGCAGCGCCAGCAGGAACAGATTGCCGAGCACGGGGACGCCGAACAGACCGACGCCGATCCCGATGATGAGGAACGCCTGCACGAAGCCGACCAGCACGTAGGGCACGATCTTGCCGAACATCACCTCGACCGGCTTGATCGGCATCGACAGCAGGCTCTCCATGGTGCCGCGCTCGACCTCGCGCGTGACCGACAGCGCGGTGAAGATCAGCATGGTCATGGTGAGGATGGTGCCGACCAGGCCCGGCACGATGTTGAGGCTGGAGGCCGCGGCCGGATTATAGCGGGCATGCGCACGGATCTCGAACGGCATCTCCGGGGGATCGCCGATATAGAGATCGTGCTTGAGCGCGGTCTGCACGATCATGCCGAGCGAGCCGATCGCCGAGCTTGCCGCCACCGGATCGGTCGCATCGGCCGCGACCAGCAGCGCCGGCCTGTCGCCACGCCGTACCGCCCGCTCGAAGCCGCGCGGGATCTCGACACCGAACAGCACCTTGCCGGATTTCAGGAGGTTGTCGAAATCGTCGACGTCGTGCACCTCATAGAGGAAGCGGAAATAGGCGGTGTTCTCCAGCGCCTTCAGGATCGAGCGGGCGAGATCGGAATCCTCCTGGAGCAGCACCGCGCTCGGCAGATGGCGCGGCGTGGTGTTGATGGCATAGCCGAACAGCATGAGCTGCATCACCGGCAGCATCACGATCATCGCGAACGAGACGCGGTCGCGCCTCAGCTGGATGAACTCCTTGATCAGCATCGCATAGGAGCGCCGCAGGAAGCCGAAGCGCTCGCGGGTCTCGTGGCCTGGGGCCGGACGATCGACAGCACTCATTGGAAATTGTCCTTGGAGCGCCCCATCAGCTCGATGAATACGTCTTCCAGCGACGGCGACGATTTGTGCCAGTGCAAGCCATCTCTTTCGCGCCATGGCGCGACGCTGGCTTCGAGCGCGGCGACGTCGCGCCCCGACACGTGCAGCGAGGTGCCGAACGGCGCCACCATGTCGATCCCGGCCTTGCCGGTGAGCTCGGCCGCGAGCCCGTTCAGGTCCTCGCCCGTTACGGTGTAAGTCGTCAGCGCGGATTTCGCGATCACCTCCTCCACCGTGCCGTGGGTCAGCAGATGGCCGTATGCGATGTAGGCGATCTCGTGACAGCGCTCGGCCTCGTCCATGTAGTGGGTCGAGACCAGGACGGTGAGGCCCTCGGCGGCCAGCGCGTGGATCTCGTTCCAGAAGTCGCGCCGCGCCTTGGGATCGACGCCGGCGGTGGGCTCGTCCAGCAGCAGCAATTGCGGATTGGGCAGCGTGCAGGCACCCAGCGCCAGCCGCTGCTTCCAGCCGCCGGAAAGCTCGCCCGCAAGCTGATCCTCGCGTCCCGAGAGCCCGAGCCGCTTGATCATGTCGCGCGCGGCGCCGCGCGCATCGGCCAGACCATAGAGCCGCGCCACGAATTCGAGATTCTCGCGCACGGAGAGATCCTGATAAAGGCTGAAGCGCTGGGTCATGTAGCCGACCTGGCGCTTGATCTTTTCGGCATCGCGGCGGATGTCGTAGCCGAGACAGGTGCCCTCGCCGCTATCGGGGGTAAGGAGGCCGCAGAGGATACGGATGGTCGTGGTCTTGCCCGAGCCGTTGGGCCCGAGGAAGCCGTAGATCGAGCCGCGCTTCACCTGCATCGACAGATCGTGCACGACCTCGCGGCCGCCAAACGATTTGGTCAGGCCCTTGACGTCGATCGCGATGCCGTTGCCACCGTTCATCGCTTGTCCGCCACCGGGGTCTTTGGATTGAGATAGACGTCGATCGGCTGTCCGACCCGCAGCGCGTCGGGGCGCGACGGCCGCGCCTGGATCAAATAGACCAGCTTGTTGCGCTCATCGAGGCTGTAGATGACAGGCGGGGTGTATTCGGCCGAGGTCGCAATAAAGTAGATCTTTGCGGTGAGATCGGCCGCGCAATTGTCGCAAGCGATGCGCACCGTATCGCCGATCGCGAGCTTCGGCAGCGCGGTCTCCGGCACGAAGAAGCGCAGCTTCATGTTGCCAGGCGGCATGATCGACAGCACCGGGCGCTGCGCCGCCACCATCTCCCCCTCGCGGAAATAGATCTGCTGGATGGTGCCGGCAACCGGCGCAAAGCCCTTGCGCCGCGCCATCCGCGTCTCTGACGTCGCCACCCGCGCCTCCGCGACGCGCAAGGCGGACACGGCGGAATCGAGATTGGCCTGCGTGCCCGAACCGGTCTTGTTCAACGAGGCCGCACGGTCATAGGTCTGCTGCGCGTTCGCGAGCGTCGCCTTCTGCTGGTTGAGGTCGGCAAGCTGGAGATCGTCATCGACGGAATAGAGGTGATCGCCGACCTTGACCTCGTCGCCTTCGCGGACGTTCAGCTTGGTGACCCGCCCGGCTTCGTCGGGGCTGACGAAGATCATGTCGGCCTCGACCCAGCCCTGGAAACCGGGATCGCGCTTTTCCTGGCAGCCGGCGAGCGAGGCTGCGAGCGCCATCACCAATGCAATGCTGAAAATTGCTTGCGACGACCTCATGTCGTCCTCCGTTCGCCAAAAATCAAATCGAGATGAACGCGAAGCATGTCCTGTGCATCGAGCGGCGCGTGCCGCGCAAACAGGCTCTGCCAGATCACCGCGATCATCGCCGGCGCGACCAGGATCTGCGGATAGCGCGCGAGGTCCTTCTCGCGGATCTCGCCGCGGGCGATGCCGAGCTCGATCAGGGCGCGCATGGCGGCGATCCCGCGTGAGACGACCTCACGGTAGTAGAAATCGGCGACGGCCGGAAAGCGCGGCCCCTCCGCCACGATCAGCCGCACCAGATCGCCGCGCCTGGTGCCGATGACCTCTTTCAGGAAATTGCTGGCAAAGGCCTCGATGAGGTCGCGCACCGAGCCAGTCGGCGGCGGCAGCGCGGTCAGCCGAGCCACGACAGGCACGATCACGATGCGCACCAGCTCCTCGAACATTGATTCCTTGTCCTTGAAGTGCAGGTAGATCGTGCCCTTGGCGACGCCGGCGCGTTTGGCAATGTCGTCGAGTCGCGTTGCGGCGAAACCGCGGGCGATGAACTCCTCCATCGCGGCCTCCACGATCGCCGCGCGCCGCTCCTGCGCGCGCGCAGCGCGATTCGATGCAGGCACCTCTCCGCGGGCTGACGCAGGCTCTGCGCTCAGGGCCGACTTGTTGGCGAGCTTGGTCGACTTCTTCATCATCAGATATATATGACTGACCAGTCAGTCACAGTCAATACCGCGATACAAGCAGAAGAATTAGCATTGACTAATGAATTAGCACTTGCTAATTGAATGTCATGATCGAAACTGCTCCAAACCCCGTCACCACCGTGATGCGCGCCCTCGCCGACCCGACGCGCCGAGCGGTGTTCGAGCGCGTGTTCGAGAGCAAGGAGATCAGCGTCGCCGAACTGACGCGCGGCAGCGGCGTGACCCAGGGCGCGATCTCGCAGCACCTGAAGTCCCTGAAGCAGGCCGGACTCGTCGCCGAGCGCGCCGAGGGCCGCAACGTCTATTACCGCGCCGCACCGCAAGGGCTCGAACCGCTGGTCACCTGGATGGACCATTACGGCGTGTTCTGGCGCGAGCGCTTCCAGAACCTGCGTGACCTCTTGAAGGAGATCGATCCGTGAGTGCTGCTTCCAAAGCTCAAGCCCAACACCAGACCAAAGACATCGTCATCGACGAGGTCTTCCCTCACGCCGTCGCAACGATCTGGAAGGCGCTGACCAGCGCACAGTTGATTGCGCGCTGGCTGATGCCGCCGACCGGTTTCGAGGCCGTCGAAGGCAACACCTTCACGTTCAAGACCAACCCGGCCGGCGCGTGGGATGGCACGATCCGTTGCCGCGTTCTGGAGGTCGTGCCGAACCAACGCTTCGCCTTTGCCTGGAAGGGTGGCGACGAGGGTAACACCGGTTACGGCTCGGCGCTCGACACCGTCGTCACCTGGTCCCTCACGCCGGTCGAAGCCGGGACGCGCGTGCGCGTGGTGCATTCGGGCTTCGTGACGCCGACGAACGACACCGCTTATCGCAACATGAGCGACGGCTGGGTCAAGGTGCTGCAGCGGCTCGATGCCATCTCCGGCGAAGACAAGTAGGAAAGCATCGCGATGGACAAGCCCTATACCGGCGGCTGCGCCTGCGGCGCGATCCGCTATTCGATTGTCGGCGAGCCCCTGTTCAGCAATCACTGCCAGTGCCGCGACTGCCAGCGCGAAAGCGGCAGTGCACATGGCTCATACGCGACGTTCGCGCGTGCCGGCGTGACGCTAACCGGCGAGGCGAAGCATTGGGACATGGTCGCCGACAGCGGCAATGTGAAGACGCGCGGCTTCTGCACGCAATGCGGCGTGCCTGTATACATGACCTTCGCGGCACAGCCCGACGTCCTCACAATTCGCGCAGCGAGCCTCGACGAGCCAGCCCGCTACAAGCCGCAGGCGGTCACTTTCGCCGCGCGCGGCCATGACTGGGATCGCCTCGATCCCAGCCTGGTCAAGTTCGAAGGCATGCCGCCTGGATGAGACGCTAGCCGAAATCCAGCACCATGCGGCCGTCGATCTTGCCGGCCTTCATCCGCTCGAAGACGTCGTTGATTTGCGCCAGGGGCACCTTCGTCACTTCGGCCTTCACCTTGCCGTCCGCAGCGAATGCGACGGCTTCGTCGAGATCGCGCCGCGTGCCGACGATGGAGCCGCGCACCGTGATGCGCTTGAGGACGACGTCGAAGATCGGCGTCGGGAATTCGCCCGGCGGCAGGCCGACGAGGCTGACGGTGCCCTTCCGGCGCACCATCTTCAGCGCCTGGGCGAAAGCGGCGGTCGAGACCGCCGTCACCAGCACGCCGTGAGCCCCGCCGCCGGTTGCCGCAAGAACTTTGTCGACCGCGCCATCCGCGAGTGCGTTGACCGCGAGATCTGCGCCGGTTTCGCGCGCAAGCTCGAGCTTGTCCTCGGCGATGTCGACCGCGGCAACTTTCAGCCCCATCGCCTTGGCGTACTGGATCGCGACGTGACCAAGCCCGCCAACGCCTGAGATCACCACCCATTCGCCGGGCCTCGCCTCCGTCTCCTTCAATCCCTTGTAGGTGGTGACGCCCGCGCACAGGATCGGCGCGATGGCGGCAAAATCGACCGTCGCCGGCAGCTTTGCTGCAAAGGCAGCCGAGGCGATGACATATTCGGCAAAGCCGCCGTTGACGCTGTAGCCGGTATTGTGCTGGTGCTCGCACAGGGTTTCCCAGCCGGTCTCGCAATATTCGCAGGACATGCAGGCATCGTGCAGCCAGGCGACGCCGACGGCATCCCCCACTTTCAAATTCTTCACGCCGGGCCCGAGTGCAGCGACGGTGCCGGCAGCCTCGTGGCCGGGAATGAACGGAGGAACCGGCTTCACCGGCCAGTCGCCGGAGGCTGCATGCAGATCGGTGTGACAGACGCCGCAGGCCTTCACCTTGACCAGAATCTCGCCGGGACCGGGCTGCGGCACCGGCACATCCTCGATCACCAGTGGCTTGCCGAATTGCTTGACGATTGCGGCCTTCATGGTCGGCATCTGCTGCTCCTCTGCGCTTTGCGAAGCAGAATAGCGATGCCGTCCGGTGCTCCTTTGACGGGGGTCAAACAGCACAAAGTTTGCGCAGGGCCGGCCCCATCATGACACCACGATGACGCCGCGCGGATGCGGCGTGTCAGCTATGGAACTTGAGGCCGTCGAGGATCTTGTCGATCACCTTGCGCTCGGCGCGCATGGCGATGCCGACGAGATTGAGATCGTTGCGCGCGACCACCCTCACCGCCTCACGGTTGGCGGCATCGTGCGTGGTGCTGAACATGTCCTCGGTATAGACCGCCGGCTTGACGTTGCGCGCGAGCGCACGGTCCAGCGCGCGCGACAACGCCGGACCATCGGCGCCATAGATCAGGATCGGCTGACCGATCAGCGCATGATATTTCGTGCCCGAGGCGTCCTCATAGGCTTCGCCGATGCATTCGGGAAAGGCCGCAGCGATGCCGCTGGTGAGGAAGGACGCAACGTTGAGCTTCTGCCAGGCCTGAAGATCGGTGCGGATCACGACCGCGATCTTGGTGTCGAATTGCATGTGGTTCCTTCGATTGTCATTCCGGGCTCGATGCTACGCATCGCCCCGGAATGACAGCAAGAGGAATCAGCGCTCGACGAAATCAACCCTTGGCATCGCAGGCCCAGGCGCGGATCACGCATTCCTTGCCGCCGTATTTGTAGCATTCGCGCGTGGCGGCGTTGAGCGAGGCCGAAATCTTCGGCTTGACGGCGTAGCCATAAGCGCCGCAAGGGTTGGTCATATCGACCGACATCGCGGCGCAGGCGCGCTTCATCGTCACCGTCGTGCAATCGCCCTTGCACTGCTTCTGCGCCGCGGCACGCGCCTCGTGCTCGTGGCCGTAATCAAAGGCCTGGCCATAAGCGCCGCATTTGCCGACTGCAATCGCACCGGCGGCATGCGCTTCGGTGACATAGCGGGCGCCCGTGACGGCAACTGACAAGACAAAGCAAAACATCGCGCAACGGCGCGCGACGACGTTCGAAGCCATGGAAAATCCCCTCCCCCCAAGGCAGGTGGAGGCAACTCTAAGCGCCGGTCGTTTCCAGATGGTGAACGGGTGGTTGAAATCGGAAGAGGCTTGGGGAGGTGCCGTAGGGTGGGCAAAGCGACTTGTCCGCCGTAGCTCGAAGAGCGAAGGCGGAAGCATGCCCACCAATTGTCGATCGTAACGAAGAGACCGTGGGCACGGCGCTCCGCGCCTTTGCCCACCCTACGGCACCGTCGTTTGCGGCACCGTTATCCGCCTCGCGCAGCTTCCAGCGCCTGCGGCGTGTCGATGTCGAGGAAGGCGCTCTCGCCGTCCACCGGCACCTCGGCCACCGCCTCGGTGTGCTTGGCGATCAGATGCCGCGCGCCGACGTCGCCATCGAGCGTCATCAGCTCCTTGAAGAAGCGGCGCGACCACAGCACGGGATTGCCGCGGCGGCCTTCGCTGACGGGCACGACGATGAGATTGCCGCGGTCCGGCGCGAAGCCGTCGATGAGACGGTCGATCAGGCCGGCATCGATCAGCGGCATGTCGCCGAGACACACAACGGCGCCATCACAGCTTTCCGGCACGGCCGCGATGCCGGCCTTGACCGAGCTGGCGATGCCGCCTGCGAAGTCCGGATTACGCACGAATTTCACCTTCAGGCCTTGCAGTGCCTGCTCGACCAGTTCGGCCTGATGCCCGGTGACGACGATCACCTCGGAGGCCTTCGAGGCCAGCGCCTGCTCGGTCGCGAGCCGCACCAGCTTCTTGCCGTCGAGCTCGGCGAGCAGCTTGTTCGGCCCGCCCATCCGGGTCGAACGGCCCGCAGCGAGCACGATGGCGGCGACCTGGCTATTGCCCTCGGTCTCGGGCTGCGCGCGCGGCTGCGGCCGCGTCACGATCTCCATCAGGAGGCCCCCGACGCCCATGCCCATGAGTTCGGACCGCGTCACCTTGATGCCGGCGAGAAGCCGCATCAAGACCCAATCAAAACCGTTCTCGACCGGCGAGCGCGCACAGCCCGGTGCGCCCAGCACCGGAACGTCGCCGGCCCGCGCGATCAGCAAGAGATTGCCGGGATCGACCGGCATGCCGAAATGCTCGATCTCGCCGCCGATCCTGGTGACCGCCGCCGGAATCACGTCGCGGCGATCGGCGATCGCGGAGGCCCCGAACACGATGACGAGCTCGGCACCGAGGCCGAGCAACTCCTTGATCGCGGCTGACAGGGCAGCTTCGTCGTGCTGGACCCGCCGCTCGGCGATGATGCTGGCACCGGCGGGTGCCAACCGTTCGGCCGTGACGCGCAGCGTCTTGTCGATCACCTTGGATGAGAGGCCCGGCAGCAGCGTCGAGACCACGCCGACGCGCTGGATCATGTAAGGCGCGATCTTCAGCACGTCCTTGCCTGCGGCCTTCACCGCGGCATCGCGCAAACTTCCTTCGACGCCGAACGGGATGATCTTGACGGTGCCGACCATCTCGCCCTCGACCACCGGCTTGTAGGCGGTGAGCGTCGCAAAGGTGATGGCCTCGTCGATGTTGTTGATGCGGTCGACCGCGGCGCGGTCGATCACCAGCACACCCGGACGTGCGGCGAACAGATTGGCGCGGCCGGTGAAGGCGCGCTCGACATGAATGCCCTCGCCGCCAACGGCCAGCGCGATGCCGGCGGCCGCAATGTCCTCGGAGACGTCGCCCGCCTCCATGCGCACCACGACGATGTCCTTGATGCCGGCCCGCGTGAGCTGCTCGACCTCGGCAGGCCCGATCGTCGTGCCCTTCTTCAGCACCAGCGGTCCCTGGCGCAGGGTGTGGACGGTCACCCCGCCGATGGCATCCTCAGGGCTCGCCGGGCCGAACTTCATGCCGCTTCTTCTTTTTCCTTGGGAGGCAGGCGGAGCACCGCCGTGATCTCCGCCATGATCGACACCGCGATCTCGGACGGGGAGACCGCGCCGATCGCAAGGCCAATGGGCGCGTGAATGCGCGCGATGTCGCTTTCCTTGGCGCCCTGCGCCCGCAGCCGGTCGCCGCGCTTGGCGTGCGTCTTCCGCGAGCCGAGCGCGCCGATATAGAAGCAGCCGCGCTCGAAGGCGTGCAGCAGCGCCGGGTCGTCGATCTTGGGATCGTGCGTCACCGCGACGAAGGCGGTGTAGGCATCGACATTGAGCGGCGGCAGAGCCGTGTCCGGCCATTCGGCCACCAGCGGAACGTCGGGAAAGCGCTCGGGGCTGGCGAACGCCGTTCGCGGATCCACGACGGTCACGTCATAGCCGAGCGAGCGCGCCAGCGGCGCCAAGGCCTGGCTGATATGGACCGCGCCGACGATGACGAGTTTTGCTGTCGGCGCGTAGACGTTGAAGAACAGCTTCTTGCCGCCGGCCTCGACATTGGCGCTCTTGCCCATGCGGAGTTGCTTGTCGAGTTCGGCGCGCAACGGATCTTTTGCAAAATCCTTCGCCTTCACCAGGCGCTGCTCGCCGCTCTCGGTGTCGGTCACCAGGATCACCGGCCGGCGCGCGGCCCGCTCGGCATTGAGTTCGTGCAGAACCTCGAGCTTCACGGCTAACCGACCTTCTCGACGAAGACGCGAATGGTACCGCCGCAGGACAGCCCGACATTCCAGGCCGTTTCGTCGGCGACGCCGAACTCCAGCATCCTCGGCTTGCCGCTCTGGATCACGTCCATGGCCTCGGTGACCACGGCGCCCTCGACGCAGCCGCCGGAGACCGAGCCCAGGAATGTACCCTCGTCGTTGATGACGAGGCTGGAGCCCGCCGGGCGCGGCGCCGAGCCCCAGGTCTCCACCACGGTGGCGAGCGCGACGCCACGGCCCGCCTTTTGCCAGTCCTCCGCCGCCTTCAGAATATCCTCGTCGCGATCGAGCATGGGGTGCCTCTCAAGCTGCGGAGCGGATCAGGCTGCGGTGATGCGGCGGCAGCGGCCGGGAGAGCGTCGTGATCAGCTCCTGGATCGAACTCAAATTATGTACCGGGCGGAATTCGTCAACGTGCGGGAGCATCATTTTGATGCCCTGGGCCTTGGCCTCGAAGCCGCCGAACCGCAGCAGCGGGTTGAGCCAGATCAGGCGCCGGCACGAGCGGTGCAGCCGGTCCATCTCGAAGGCGAGCCTGGAATCCGCCTCCCGCTCCAGCCCGTCGGAGATCAGGAGCACGATGGCGCCCTGGCTCAACACGCGCCGCGCCCACAATTTGTTGAAGTTGTGCAGCGAGGCCGAGATCCGCGTGCCGCCGGCCCAGTCCTCGACCGAGGCCGAGCAGCTCGCCAGCGCCTCGTCGGGATCGCGCTGGCGCAGCGCGCGGGTGACGTTGGTCAGCCGGGTACCGAACAGGAACACCGAGACGCGCTTGCGCGCATCGCCGATGGCATGGAGGAAATGCAGGAACAGGCGGGTGTACTCGTTCATCGAGCCCGAGATATCGAGCAGCGCCACGATCGGCGCCGGCTTCTCGATCCGCCCGAGGCGATGGATATCGATGATGTCGCCGCCGGTGCGCAAGGAGGCGCGCAGCGTGCGGCGGAGGTCAAGGCGAAGCCCGCGCGCATCAGGCCGCTGCCGCCGGGTCAGAAGCTCGGCCTGCGGCAGATGCATCCGCTCGACGGCACGCAGCGCCTCGCTGATCTCGGCGGCGCTCATCTGCGCAAAATCCTTCTTCTGAAGGATCTCCCTGTCGGACACCGACAGGCGCAGATCCTGCTCCTGGTGCTGCGGCGTCTCGGTCATGCGCGGCTGCGACATCGCCTCCTGCACGCGGCGGGAGCCCGCCTGCGGCTTCTTCTTGGCCTCGTCCGGCAGCGGCACCGAATCCAGCATGTGCTTCCACTCTTCCGAGGCGCGGAAGAACAGGTTGAAGGCCTGCTTGAAGATCAGCGCGTGCTCATGGCGCTTGACGAAGATCGCCTCCAGCGTGGTGAAGACGTCGGCGCGGTTGCCGATATCGATCACCTGGAGCGCGCTCATGGCGTCGATGACAGCGCCCGGCCCGACCGGCATGCCCGCAGAGCGCAGCGCGCGGGCGAAGCCGACGATGTTGTCGGCGAATTGCTCGGTCTGCTCGGGCGCCAGGTGGTTGATGGCCATGGTCTATCCTCGCTCCGTCATTCCGGGCGTCGCGCAGCGACGAACCCGGAATCCAGAGATTGCAGCGCGAGATTCTCAGGTGCGCAATTGCGCACCGGAGTTCGCGCTGACGCGCGCCCCGGAATGACGAACTCAAATGACGCGCGTCAATTCTCGCTCGTTGCTTCCTTCAGCACCTTCTGCAGGGTATCGCCCTGCATCCGGGTAATGTCGTCCTGGTACTTGAGCAGCGCGCCCAGCGTGTCGCCGACCACTTGCGGGGTCAGCGAGCGGGCATCTAACTCCGACAGCGCGGTGGCCCAGTCGATGGTCTCGGCGACGCCCGGCGACTTGTAGAAGTCCTGGTTGCGCAAAGCCTGCACGAAGCGCACGACCTGCTGCGACAGCTTTGCGGAGATGCCGGGCACGCGCGACTTGACGATCGCGAGCTCGCGCTCGGCCGCGGGATAATCGACCCAGTGATAGAGACAGCGTCGCTTCAGCGCGTCGTGGATCTCGCGGGTGCGGTTGGAGGTGATGATGACGATCGGCGCGGCGGGCGCCTTGACGGTGCCGAATTCGGGGATCGTCACCTGGAAGTCGCTGAGGATTTCGAGCAGGTACGCCTCGAACGCCTCGTCGGCGCGATCGAGCTCGTCGATCAGCAGCACCGGTGGTCCCGCAACGTCGGGCTCCAGCGCCTGGAGCAGCGGCCGCTTGATCATGTAGCGGTCGGCGAAGATGTCGCTCGAGAGCTGGTCGCGATCGGTGTCGCCAGCGGCTTCCGCCATCCGGATCGCGATCATTTGCGCGGCGCTGTTCCACTCGTAGACCGCGGAGGAGACGTCGAGGCCTTCGTAGCACTGCAGGCGGATCAGCTTCCGGCCGAGCGCTGCGGACAAGACCTTGGCGATCTCGGTCTTGCCGACGCCGGCCTCGCCTTCCAGGAACAGCGGCCGGCCCATCCGCAGCGAGAGATAAGTCACCGTCGCCAGCGACCGCTCCGCGAGATAGCCGCGCGACGTCAGGAGTTCGAGCATCGCATCGACCGATGCCGGCAAGGCCCCGGAAGTATTGGCCGCTGAAGTCATGAAAAAGCCAGTCTCGCTACGCCCTCACCGGGACAAGTTTGGCCGAGGCGTGAGGTTCACTCACTCCTTGGCATTGGCGGCATCGAGGGCGCGCCGCGTCAGCACGCCGATGAGGTGCGCGCGGTATTCGGCGCTGCCGTGGATATCGCTGTTGAGGCCCTCGGCCGGCACCTCAATGCCGTCAAGCGCCTTCGCGGCGAAGCGCTTCTTGAGGGCTTCCTCGAACGCAGTGACGCGGAACACGCCTTCGGAGCCGGCGCCGGTGACGGCAACCCGCACGTCGGACGGACGCCGTGCCACGAACACACCGACCAGCGCATAGCGCGAGGCCTGGTTGCGGAACTTGATGTAGGCCGCCTTCTTCGGCAGCGGGAACATCACCTTGGTGATGATCTCGTCGGCTTCCAGCGCGGTCGAGAACAGGCCCTGGAAATACTCTTCGGCCTTGAGGCGCCGCTTGTTGGTAACGATGGTCGCGCCCAGCGCGAGCACGGCGGCCGGATAGTCCGCGGTCGGGTCGTTGTTGGCGAGCGAGCCGCCGATCGTACCCTTGTGACGTACGGCGGGATCACCGATTCCGCCGGCAAGATTGGCGAGCGCCGGGATCGCCTCGCCGACGACCGCGGACGTCGCGACCTCGGCGTGCTTGGCGGTGGCGCCGATCACCAGCGAGCGGCCCTTCATCTCGATCGTATTGAGCCCCTCGATATGGGAGAGGTCGACCAGGTGCGGGGGGCTGGCGAGGCGCTGCTTCATGACGGGAATCAGCGTGTGGCCGCCGGCGATCACCTTGGCGTCTTCGTTCTTCACCAGGAGGTTGGCGGCCTGCCGCACGGTCCCGGGGCGATGATATTTGAATTCGTACATCTGAATGTCCTGATCGCGGGATGCGCGTTACGCGAGGTCGGATTTCGCCATCGCCTTGGCGCCGGCGGAGATCGAGGCGACGATGTTCTGGTAGCCGGTGCAGCGGCAGAGATTGCCTTCTAGTTCTTCCCGGATCGTATGGTCGTCGAGCTCGTTGCCCTTGCGGTGCACGATGTCGATCGCGGTCATGATCATGCCCGGCGTGCAGAAGCCGCATTGCAGGCCATGGTGCTCGCGGAAGGCCTCCTGCATCGGATGCAGCGGCGCGCCGTCTGCGGCCAGCCCCTCGATCGTCTTGACCTCGTGGCCGTCGGCCATCACCGCAAGCGTGGTGCAGGATTTCACGGCCTTGCCGTCGACATGCACGACGCAGGCGCCGCACTGCGAGGTGTCGCAGCCGACATGGGTGCCGGTCAGGCGCAGATTCTCGCGCAGAAACTGCACCAGGAGGGTGCGGGGATCGACGTTGGCGGTGACTGGATTGCCGTTCACGATGAGGGAGATTTTTGCCATAAGCACTCTCTATCAGCGCCCCGACGGGTCCCGTCGAAGCGGTTCTTATAATTATTCCAACCCATCATATGGGCCATTATGCCCCGGGGCAACATCGCCCGGGACGCAAGGTGCCATGCCGAAGGCGATGACCTTCAGCCCTGTACCGCCTTGGCGAAGTTCGCGAAAAATTCGTCGGCGAGTTTCTTGGCGGCGCCGTTGATGAGGCGCTGGCCGAGCTGCGCCAACTTGCCGCCGATCTGCGCCTCGACATCGTAGGACAGCAGCGTGCCGCCGTCCTTCTCCGCCAGCTTGACCACCGCGCCACCCTTGGCGAAGCCGGCGACCCCGCCCTCGCCCTCGCCCGAGATCTTGTAGCCGTTCGGCGGGTCGAGATCGGAGAGTGTGACCTTGCCCTTGAAGCGTGCCGACACCGGGCCGACCTTCATTTTCGCCGTAGCGCGAAAGCCGCCGTCCTCGGTCCTCTCGAGCTCCTCGCAGCCGGGGATGCAGGCCTTCAGCACCTCGGGATCGTTGAGCTTGGCCCACACGGCCTCACGGGACGCCGCAAGCTGGACTTCGCCGTTCATCGTCATGGCCATGAGGGTGCCTCCCGGATCGCGTAACTATTGTGCTGATCAAGTAACGCAGGGACGCGGCAAAGGAAAGGGCGGCGCCCGGTCACGTGCAATGCATATTCGCAACTGCAAAAAGACGTGTGTGGGCGCTTGGGGATTGGCACAGCCGGGCCATGATGATTAGGTCGCGCGCAACATGAGCACATCCCTCTCCCCCCTGCTCGCACCGATGCTGTCGAGCGCCGCCATGCGCGCGGTCTGCGATGACCGGTCGACCCTGCAGAACATGCTCGATTTCGAGGCAGCCCTGGCACGCGCGGAGGCCGCCACGGATGTGATTCCGGCCTCTGCGGTGGTCTCGATCGAGGCCGCATGCAAGGCCGATTCCTTTGACATGGCGGCGCTGGCGGAGGCCGCGACGCGATCGGGCAATCTGGCGATTCCCCTGGTCAAGATGCTGACCGCCAATGTCGGCAAGGCCGACACGGAGGCCGCGCGCTACGTGCATTGGGGCGCAACCAGCCAGGATGTTATCGACACCGCGACCATGCTCACGCTTCGCGCCGGCCTCGATGCGCTGGACGCCGACCTCAGCCGCGCCATCAGGGGATTCGCCGCGCTGGCGCGCAGCCATCGCAACACCGCGATGGTGGCACGGACCTGGCTGCAGCACGCGCTGCCGATGCCGTTCGGGCTCAAGGCCGCCGAATATGCCGCAAGCCTCGCCCGCGCCCGATGCCGCCTGCGGCGGCTGTCCCGGGAGGGCCTCGCGCTGCAATTCGGCGGCGCCGCCGGCACGCTCGCGGCCCTCGGGGACAAGGGGCTTGCCGTGGCAGAGCGTCTCGCGCAGGAGCTGAACCTGCCGCTACCGGAAGCGCCCTGGCACACCCATCGCGACCGCATCGCGGAGGTCGCTTCGGCTTTCGCTATTCTGGCCGGAACCTGCGGCAAGATTGCGCGCGACGTTTCGCTGATGATGCAGACCGATGTCGGCGAAGCCTTCGAGCCCGCCGGCGAAGGCCGCGGAGGCTCCTCGACCATGCCGCACAAGCGCAACCCGGTCTCCGCCGCAAGCGCGCTGGGCGCCGCTACAATGGCTCCGCAGCTTGCAGCGACGATATTTGCGGCTCAAGTGCAGGATCATGAGCGCAGCGCGGGTCCCTGGCACGCGGAATGGCCGACGCTGCCGCAATTGATGCTGGTCACATCGGGCGCGCTGGCCGCCATCGTCGACATCGCCGAGGGCCTCGACGTCGACGCAGCGCGCATGCGCAGCAATCTCGATGCAACCCACGGGCTGATCATGGCGGAAGCGGTCACTTTCGCGCTGGCCGACAAGATCGGCAAGAGCGAGGCGCATCATCTCATCGAGACCGCCAGCAAGCGCGCGGTTGCCGAGAAGAAACATCTGCGCGAGGTGCTGACCTCCGATTCGCAGGTCACTGCGCACCTTTCGCCGGAAAAAATTGCGGCATTGTTCGAACCGATGGCCTATCAAGGGGCTTCCCAAGCCTTGATCGACCGGCTGCTCGACAGCCTCGACCGCGAATAAGAACCGCAAAGTACGACGGAGACGCCGCATGCCCATGATCGATGCCGACGGTTGCCTGCTCAACGTCTCCGTCGAGGGCCGCGACGGCGGGCCGACGCTGATGCTCTCCAACTCGCTCGGCTGCACGCTGCAGATGTGGGAGCCCCAGATGAAGGCGCTGACGCAGGTATTTCGCGTCATCCGCTACGACCGCCGCGGCCACGGCAAGTCGAACGTTCCGCCCGGCCCCTACACCATGGAGCGCTTCGGCCGCGACGCGCTCGCGATCCTCGACGACCTCAACATCGAGAAGGTGCATTGGTGTGGCTTGTCGATGGGCGGCATGGTCGGGCAATGGCTGGGCGCCAACGCGCCGGAGCGCTTCGGCAAGCTCATCCTCGCCAACACTTCCTGCTACTATGCCGAGCCGACCAAATGGCTGGAGCGCATCGACGCCGTGAAGAAGGGCGGCATCGCCGCGGTCGCCGATGCCGTGATCGCGGGATGGCTGACGCAGGACTTCCGCGAGCGCGAGCCTGACATCACCGCGAAGATGAAATCGATGCTGCTGGCCTCGCCCGTCGAAGGCTACCTCGCCTGCTGCGAGGCGCTGTCGACGCTCGACCAGCGCGCGCTGCTGTCGAAAATCAAGAGCCCGACATTGGTGATCGCCGGCCGCCACGACATGGCGACGCCGATCTCGGCGGGTGAGCTGATCCGCTCGAATATTCCGGGCGCAAGCATGACCATCATCGACGCCGCCCACATTTCCAACGTCGAGCAGCCGCACGCGTTCACGGATGCGGTGGTGGGATTTTTGACGCAGCGCTAGTTGTTATCCGGAGAAACACAATGGACGACCAGAAGCGCCGCGATGCCGGCATGAACGTGCGCCGAAAGGTGCTGGGCAATGCCTGGGTCGACAAGTCGATCGCGAACCGCAACGCCTTCAACACCGACTTCCAGGACATGATCACCCGCTACGCCTGGGGCGAAATCTGGACGCGGCCGCATTTCGACGAGCGCACGCGCCGGGTGCTGGTGATCGGCACCATGGTCGCACTCGGGCAATGGGACGAGTTTCGCCTGCACGTGCGTGCGGCGCTCGCCGAAGGCGGCTTCACCCCCGACGACATCAAGGAAATCCTGCTGCAGCAGGCGATCTATTGCGGCGTGCCGGCGGCGAACCACGCCGTCAAGGAAGCCTCAGCGATTGTGCAGGAGCTCGGCCTGCTCAAGTCCTAGCGAAGCAGGGATCTCGGCAGGGGTCTCGACGATCTGCGGAGCAGCATCGGGCCGCTCGATCAGGATCACGATGGCAGCGCCGAGCAGCAGCAGCAGCTCGGTGGCATGCAGCCGGAGCGCAGCCATCTCGCCGACCTTCGAAGCCATCACCATGCTGGCAAACGAGATCAGGCTGCCGATCGCCAGCGCGATCCCGAGCGCCTCATCGCTGCCGCCGGACTTGCGGATTCGGGGGACGCAGAGCAGAGCGAGATAGATCGCAAAGAACGCCACCACGGTGAGCCGGCCCAACGCAAGCAGCCAGGCCGCGCGCACCGTGCTCATCCCTGCCATCTGGAGATGGTCGCTGAGGAACAGCGCGACGGCAACGCTCGGCCGCTCGTAAAGGCCGTGCACCGGCGCGACGATGATGTTGAAGGCGACGATGGTCCAGGCCGGAATGAAATAGGCCGCCAGCAGGGCGCCGTTGACCGAGCCGATCCGCCAATTCCTGAACATGCCGCTTCCCGCTTCGTCGACCACGCGCCTTCCGCCGGGAAGGCTTTGCCGGGAGCTAACTCGCATCAGACTGTGGCGGCAATTTAAACCCTTTGTTTACCTTAACTGCCCTCCCCCGTCATTCCGGGGCGATGCGCAGCATCGAGCTATGGTGCGCAATTGCGCACCTGAGAATCTCGAGATTCCGGGGCTGGTGCCAACGCACCATCCCGGAATAACGCGGCAAACAATTGCCCCCCAAAAAAGACCCCGCCTTGCGGCGGGGCCCTCCTCACTACCCTTCGTTCTCGGGCTCCCAAATTACTTGTCCTGCTGGCCGCCCTGCTGCTGGCCGGGCCGATCGCCCTGGCGCATCGGATCGTTCTGCTGCTGCTGTCCGGGTTTCTGGCCGCCGCCCTGCTGCTGGCCCGGCTGTTGACCTGGGCGCTGCTGGCCGGGGTTCTGACTCTGCTGACCCGGATTCTGGTTCTGCTGCTTCGTCATTCGGGGAACTCCCTTGTTGGACGTCAGAGGCGAGATAACGGCCGGCATCAGCTTTGGTTGCCCGCGGAACCGGGTTCCTCGCAGTTGCGGAACCGCCGGCCAAATGAGCTCTGTACAAGACCTTTTGCCGGAGCGTGAGCTGTTGCAGCCGCCAGTTCCCTCCTGTTACAAATCCGGAAGAATGCTAGGGGCTGCCGGGGCCCAAGAAACGGCCCAAGAAACCCACTCTCCTAAGAGCTCCCTTTGAGCCCGCGTCAGGTTTGGTACGGCAGCCCATGGATTACTTCGCCCAGCAGCTCATCAACGGTCTCGTTCTGGGCTCGATCTACGGCCTGATCGCCATCGGCTACACGATGGTCTACGGCATCGTCGGCATGATCAACTTCGCCCATGGCGACGTCTTCATGATCGGTGGCTTCGTCGCCCTGATCACCTTCCTGATCCTGATCTCGTTCGGACTGACCGCGATCCCGCTGATCCTGCTGGTCGTGCTGCTGGTCTCGATGGCGATCACCGCGCTCTATGGCTGGACCATCGAGCGCATCGCCTACCGGCCGCTTCGCCACTCCTTCCGCCTCGCCCCGATGCTGTCGGCGATCGGCATGTCCTTCGTGCTGACCAATTTTTCGCAAGTGGCGCAAGGCGCGCGCGTCAAGCCGATCCCGCCCTTCATCACCGGCGGCTACACCCTGCATGAGAGCACGGACGGCTTCGTGATCCAGCTCTCCAACATCCAGATCATGGTGGTGATCACTACCATCGTGCTGCTGGCCCTCTTCACCTGGCTGGTGTCGCGCACCCGGCTCGGACGCGACATGCGCGCCTGCGAGCAGGACCAGACCATGGCGGCGCTGCTCGGCGTCGACGTCGACCGCACCATCTCCATGACCTTCGTGATCGGTGCCGCGCTCGCCGCGGTCGCGGGCCTGATGTACCTGCTCTATTACGGCCTCGTCGATTTCTTCATGGGCTTCGTTGCCGGCATCAAGGCGTTCACCGCTGCGGTGCTCGGCGGCATCGGCTCGCTGCCCGGCGCCATGCTCGGCGGCCTCGCGATCGGCCTGATCGAGACGTTCTGGTCGGCCTATTTCTCGGTCGAGTACAAGGATGTCGCCGCGTTCTCGATCCTGATCGTGGTGCTGATCTTCATGCCGACCGGCCTGCTCGGCCGTCCCGAAGTCGAAAAAGTCTGACGGTCGCGCGTGACAGCTCCCTCGATCAACACGGCCAAACCTGCAACGGGCATCGTCGCTCTCCTGAAGACGGCCTTCATCAACGCGCTGATCGCGCTGGTGCTGTTCTCGCTGATGATCGGCATCCGCACCGAGGCGGGCGCCTCCGGCCAGCTCACCTATTGGACCCGCTTCGGCGACCTCGCCTCCATCGTCGCCGCCGTGTTCGGCGGTTCGATCGTGATCGAGCTGCTTCGGCAATGGATCGGCCCGACCGGCGCCGAGAAGCTGGTGCCGCCGGCGGTGCAGAGCGGCATATCGTTCATCGGCCGCTACCTCGCGCCGGCGCTCCTGATCTTCACGCTGCTGGTACCGGTGATCTTCTATAACCAGCGCTACATTCTCGACCTCGCGATCCTGGTGCTCACCTATGTCATGCTGGGCTGGGGATTGAACGTCGTGGTCGGCCTCGCCGGCCTGCTCGATCTCGGCTACGTCGCCTTCTATGCGGTCGGCGCCTATTCCTACGGACTGCTCGCCACCAATTTCGGCTGGTCGTTCTGGATCTGCCTGCCGCTCGCCGGCATCCTCGCCGCCTTCTGGGGCGTCCTGCTCGGCTTCCCCGTGCTGCGCCTGCGCGGCGACTATCTCGCCATCGTGACGCTCGCCTTCGGCGAGATCATCCGCCTCGTCATCATCAACTGGCAGGATCTCACCGGTGGCCCCAACGGCGTCTCCGGCATTCCCCGCCCCACCTTCTTCGGCATCCCGCTCGACAACAGCGACGACGGGCTCGCCGCCAGGCTCGGGATCGAATATTCGCCGACGCACCGCATCGTCTTCCTGTTCTATCTGATCCTGGCGCTGGCGCTGCTCACCAACTGGGCGACGATCCGCCTGCGCCGCCTGCCGATCGGACGCGCGTGGGAAGCCTTGCGCGAGGACGAGGTCGCCTGCCGCGCGCTCGGCATCAACACCACGACCACCAAGCTCACGGCGTTCGCGACGGGTGCGATGTTCGGCGGCTTTGCCGGCGCGTTCTTCGCCACCCGGCAGGGCTTCATCAGCCCGGAATCCTTCACCTTCCAGGAATCGGCGCTGGTGCTCGCCATCGTCGTCCTCGGCGGCATGGGCTCGCAGCTCGGCGTCGCGCTCTCCGCGCTCGCCATGATCGGCGGCTTCGAACTGTTCCGGGGCCTGGAGGGCTATCGCATGCTGGTGTTCGGCATGGCCATGGTGCTGATCATGATCTGGCGGCCGCGCGGCCTGATCGGCCATCGCGCACCCACCGTGTATCTGACCAAGGCGAAAGCGATCTCCTCCGACCTCGTCAAGGAAGGCCACGGATGAGCGGCGACAAGATTCTCAGCGTCGACCGGCTCGCCATGCGTTTCGGCGGCATCGTCGCCGTGCAGGACCTTTCTTTCGCCGCCGAGCGGAAGAAAATCACCGCGCTGATCGGGCCGAACGGCGCCGGCAAGACCACCGTCTTCAACTGCATCACCGGATTCTACAAGCCGAGCGGCGGCGCCATTCGCCTCACCCATGACGGCGGCAGGACGATCGCGCTGGAGCGGCTGAACGATTTCCGCATCGCCAAGCAAGCCAAGGTGGCCCGCACCTTCCAGAACATCCGGCTGTTTCCCGGCATGACCGCGCTGGAAAACCTGATGGTGGCGCAGCACAACGCACTGATGCGCGCCTCCGGCTTCACCTTCCTCGGCCTGATCGGCGCCCCCGGCTATCGCGACGCCGAAAAGCGCGCGATTGATCTCGCCACGGACTGGCTCAAGCGAGTCAATCTGCTCGACCGCGCCGACGATGCCGCCGGCAATTTCGCCTATGGCGACCAGCGCCGGCTCGAAATCGCGCGCGCCATGTGCACCGAGCCCGCGCTTCTGTGCCTGGACGAGCCCGCTGCCGGCCTCAATGCGCGCGAGAGCGCGGCCTTGAGCGAGCTTCTGCTGTCGATCCGCGACGAGCTCGGGACCTCGATCCTCCTGATCGAGCATGACATGTCGGTGGTGATGGAGATCTCCGACCACATCGTGGTGATGGACCATGGCGTCAAGATCGCCGAAGGCACGCCGCGCGAGGTCCGCGACGATCCCAAGGTGATCGCTGCCTATCTCGGCGCCGACGAGGAAGAGGCGGCAGCCGTGATGGAGGGCGGGTCGTGACCGCGGCGCCCTCTCCTCTGCTCGCAATCCGAGGCTTGCGCGCCGCCTACGGCAAGATCGAGGCGCTGAAGGGCGTCGACGTCGAGATCAATGCCGGCGAGATCGTGGCGCTGATCGGCGCCAACGGCGCCGGCAAGTCGACGCTGATGATGACGATCTTCGGCAAGCCGCGCGCCCGCGCCGGCCAGATCCTGTACGAAGGCCGCGACATCACCGACGTCCCCACCCACGAGATCGCGCATTTGCGCATTGCGCAATCGCCGGAGGGCCGCCGCGTCTTCCCGCGCATGAGCGTGGCGGAAAACCTCCAGATGGGGGCGGATGCCACCGAATGCACCGAGGGCGAACGCGAGGCGACGCTGCAACGCGTCTTCACGCTGTTTCCGCGGCTGAAGGAACGCTACGCCCAGCGCGGCGGAACGCTGTCCGGCGGCGAGCAGCAGATGCTGGCGATCGGCCGCGCCTTGATGAGCCGTCCCCGCCTGCTCCTGCTCGACGAGCCCTCGCTTGGCCTTGCGCCGCTGATCGCGCGCCAGATCTTCGATGCGATCGGCACCCTGAACCGGCAGGACGGCTTGACCGTCCTGATCGTCGAGCAGAACGCCAACCACGCCCTCAAGCTCGCCCATCGCGGCTATGTCATGGTCAATGGCCTGATCACGCTGGCCGGTACCGGCGCCGAATTGTTGCAGCGCCCCGAGATTCGCGCGGCCTACCTGGAAGGCGGCCGGCACGGCTGACCGGCCGGCAGCCCGACCCGCGTGCGGCCCCGTGTGGCGAGATATCTCTGCCGATGCCCGTATTTTGCCGGTGACTTCTCGGTAAATTCATTCGAGAATGGCGCCGGTTTGAACCGGGCACGCCCGGCAACTTCCACAGGCGACCACCCGCGAGGTATCTCATGAAGTCACTGAAGCTCATCGGTCTGGCATTCGGCGCGTCGATCGCGCTTTCGAGCGCGGCGTTCGCGCAGGATGTCACCGTCGCAGTCGCAGGCCCGATGACCGGCGGCGAATCCGCCTTCGGCCGCCAGATGAAGAACGGCGCCGAAATGGCCGTGGCCGATATCAATGCCGCAGGCGGCGTCAACGGCAAGAAGCTCGCGCTTTCCGTCGAGGACGATGCCTGCGACCCGAAGCAGGCGCGCTCGATCGCCGAAAAGATCGCCGGCGCGAAAATCCCGTTCGTGGCCGGGCACTATTGCTCGTCGTCGTCGATCCCGGCTTCCGAAGCCTATGCCGACGGCAACGTGCTGCAGATCACGCCGGCCTCGACCAATCCGCTGTTCACCGAGCGCAAGCTCTGGAACGTGGCGCGCGTCTGCGGTCGTGACGATCAGCAGGGCCTGATCGCGGCGCAGTACATCGCCAAGAACTACAAGGGCAAGAACATCGCGATCCTCAACGACAAGACCACCTACGGCAAGGGTCTTGCCGACGAGACCAAGAAGGCGCTCAACAAGGCCGGCGTCACCGAGAAGATGTACGAGTCCTACAACAAGGGCGACAAGGACTTCAACGCGATCGTCTCGCGCTTGAAGCGTGACAACATCGACCTCGTCTATGTCGGCGGGTACCATCAGGAGAGCGGCCTGATCCTGCGTCAGATGCGCGACCAGGGCCTCAAGACCGTGCTGATGGCCGGCGACGCGCTCGCCGACAAGGAGTACGCCTCCATCACCGGCCCGGCCGGCGAAGGCACGCTGTTCACCTTCGGCCCCGATCCGCGCAACAAGCCGACCGCGAAGAAGATCGTGGAGGCTTTCAAGGCCAAGAATATCGACCCGGAGGGCTACACCCTCTACACCTACGCGGCGATGCAGGTGTGGTCGCAGGCGGCCAAGAAGGCCGGCACCACCGACGCCAAGAAGGTCATGGAGGCGATGAAGGCCGGCAAGTGGGACACCGTGATCGGTCCGATCGAGTATGACGCCAAGGGCGATATCAAGCAGATCGACTACGTCGTCTACAAATGGGACGCGAAGGGCAACTATGCCGAGATCAAGGGCAACGGCACCTAAGCCCGCTTGACGCGCCCTCGGGCCGCCATACGATCGTCACCACGCCCCGGCTCGCCCGGGGCGTTTCTTTTCGCAGCGGGTTTCAGACGGCCGCAGGCAGTTCGCCGCTGGCCGCAGCCTGGGCCTTCCGCAGTGCTTGCAGGAGGTCGTTCGGCCGAAACGGCTTTTGCAAGCAGACCACGTTGGCGAGGTGAGGCGCTTGGTCCAGGAAATCGAGCGTCGTCATCCCGGACACCGCAATGATGGGAAGTCCCGGCGCATGCTCGCGCAGGCTCGCGATGACGTCGACGCCGCTGGTGTCACCAAGGAAGATATCGACGATTGCCGCGTCAAAGGAGCCTTCCGCGAAGGTTTTCAGCCCCGCCGCACCGCTGTCGGCCTCGGCAACCTCGTAACGGTTGACCCGAAGCACGATCGCGACCATCGCGCGCACGTCCTTCTGGTCGTCGATGATGAGAATACGAGGCATGGGAACAGCCCCC
This sequence comes from Bradyrhizobium sp. IAR9, assembly GCF_013408065.1. Classification (NCBI taxonomy): domain Bacteria; kingdom Pseudomonadati; phylum Pseudomonadota; class Alphaproteobacteria; order Hyphomicrobiales; family Nitrobacteraceae; genus Bradyrhizobium; species Bradyrhizobium sp. IAR9. The sequence goes on along the minus strand of NZ_JACBZW010000005.1, from coordinate 311,922 downwards.
ACAGATTGATCCAAATCGTATGATTCAAGCCTGGAACCCGCCGCGGCGGCAGGGCATTATGACACCGCCCAGTAAAGCGCATCTTACCCGATCCCTATTCCGCGCTCCCACCAAAATTAAGTAAACTGTAACCTTCGGTTGAGTCGTCACTGCAACAGTTCACGACACGCGCCCGGAACGGGCTACCGTGGGGACCGTGGAGATCAAGACTGCCGTATCTTGGAACTGCGGAGATGCTCAAAACGGGTCTGCATGAGATGAACGTGCCTGCGATCGACCGAAGCACATTTCTTTCAACGTTGCCGGCCGCACCGGCCGACCGGACCGCGGCAATGTGGATCGTCGGCGTCTCCTCGATCCTGTTCGCCCTCGCCGTTCCGTTCGCAGGTATCCAGCTGCCGCCGGTCCCGGCCTTCGTCGCGAGCTATCAATCCGCCCTGGCGGTGAGCGACATCATCACGGCAGTGCTGTTGCTGTCGCAGTTTTCGGTGCTGCGGACCCGCGCCCTGTTGTGGCTGTCGACCGGCTACCTGTTCACCGCCGCGGCAGCGCTGGTCCATGCCCTCACCTTCCCCGGCCTGTTCGCGCCGACCGGGCTGTTTGGCGCCGGCAGTCAGACCACGGTCTGGCTCTACATGGTCTGGCACGGCGCCTTCCCGCTGTTCGTGCTGGGCTATGCCTGGCTGAAGGAAAAGGACGGCGGCCCCACGATCCGGGGCACGACAAGCAACGTGATCTACGCCATCGTGCTCGGCGTCATCGTGGCCATGGCTGCCTTCACCTGGATCGTCACCGCCCAGCACGATCTGTTGCCGGTCCTGCTCCGCGACAGCCGATACACACCGACCATGATCGGGGTCGTGTCTTTTGTTTGGTCGCTGAGCTTCGCCGCGCTCGTTTCGCTGTGGTTCCGGCGCCCGCATTCGGTGATCGACATATGGCTCATGGTCGTGATGTGCGCATGGCTGTTCGACATCGCGCTGTCTGCGATCGTCAACGTCGTGCGCTTCGATCTCGGTTTCTACGCCGGCCGTCTCTATGGCCTCTGCGCGTCGAGCTTCGTGCTGGCGGTGTTGCTGATCGAGAATGTTCGCCTTCAGGCCCGGACGGTGGGTCTTGTCGGCAGGCTGCGCGAGCAATCGGCGTCGGATCGCGACTTCTATGGCAAGCGCCTCGCGCTGTATGGCGCCGTCGTCGAATCCTCCAACGACGCCATCATCACCCAGTCGCTCAACGGCGCCATCACCGGCTGGAACCGTGCGGCCGAGCACCTGTTCGGCTATTCCGCCGCAGAGGCCGTCGGCAAGCCGATCGACATCATCGTGCCTGAGGACCGCAAGCCGGAAGTCAGGAGCATTCTCAATCGCATCAGCAGCAACGAGTCGATTGCCCAGCACGAGACCGTCCGTCTCAGGAAGGATGGTCGCGCGCTCGACGTCGTCCTCAACGTCTCGCCACTTCGGGCGGAGAGCGGCGAGATCATCGGCGCCTCCAAGATCGCTCACGACATCACCGAGGAGAAGCAATCCAGGGAAAAGCTTCGCCGCGAGATCGAGGAGCGCCAGCGCATCTTCGAGACCTCGCAGGACCTGATCCTGGTCACCGACGGTTTCGGCAATTTCATCCAGGTCAGCCCCAGCGTGAAGGACATCCTCGGCTTCAGCCCGGAAGATCTGATCGGGCACAGCGCCACCGAGTTCATTCACCCCGACGACCTCGATAGAACCCGGGAGGAGATGCGCGCGGCGCGGCGCGGTGCGGTCAAGCGCAGCTTCGAGGCGCGCTACTATCACTACGACGGTCACGAGGTCACGCTGAACTGGATGGGCACCTGGTCCGAGCCGGTGAAGCGTCACTTCTTCATCGGCCGGGATCTCACGGAGAAGCAGGCCGCCGAAGCCCAGTTCCGGCAGGTCCAGAAAATGGATTCCATCGGTCAGTTGACCGGCGGCGTCGCTCACGACTTCAACAACGTGCTGACCGTGATCACCGGCACGATCGGCATCTTGTCGGACGCGGTCGCCGACCGGCCCGAGCTGGCTGCGATCACCAAGCTGATCGACGACGCCGCCGAGCGCGGCGCGCAGCTGACCAAGCATCTGCTAGCCTTCGCCCGCAAGCAGCCGCTCCAGCCACGCGAGATCGACGTCAATGCGCTGGCGCTGGAAGCCGCCAAGCTGTTGCACCCCACCCTCGGCGAGCAGATCACCATCATGCCGCAGCTCACCGAGGATGCATGGCCGGCTCTGGTCGACCCCGGCCAGCTTTCCACGGCGATCCTCAACCTCGCGCTGAACGCGCGTGACGCGATGCCCGATGGCGGCACCCTGGTGCTGGAGACCCGCAACGTCTTCCTCGACGACGGCTATGCCAGCATGAATGCCGACATGGTCGCCGGCAGTTACGTGATGATCGCGGTCAGCGACACCGGCTCGGGAATTCCGCCGGAGTTGATCGACCGGGTGTTCGACCCCTTCTTCACCACCAAGGAGGTTGGCAAGGGCACCGGGCTCGGGCTCAGCATGGTGTTCGGCTTCGTCAAGCAGTCCGGCGGCCACGTCAAGATCTACAGCGAGGAAGGCCACGGCACGAGCGTCAAGATCTACCTGCCGCGCTCGAGCGGCGTGCAGGAGACCGAGATCGAAGTGCTCCAGAACGCGCCCATCACCGGCGGCGACGAGAAGATCCTGATCGTCGAGGACGATGCGCTGGTGCGGCAATATGTGGTGACCCAGGTGAAGAGCCTCGGCTACACCGCGCTCGAGGCCGCCAACGGCGCGGAGGCCCTGACCATCATCGACAACGACAAGACCATCGACCTGCTCTTCACCGACATCATCATGCCGGGCAACATGAACGGTCGCCAGCTTGCCGATGAAGCCGCCCGCCGCCGTCCGGACCTGAAGACATTGTTCACCTCGGGCTACACCGAGAACGCCATCGTCCACCACGGCCGGCTCGATTCCGGCGTGCTGCTGCTGGCAAAGCCCTACCGCAAGTCCGAGCTTGCCAAGATGCTCAGGACGGCACTCGCCAGTTGAGCCTGCGTCCTCTCTGCGCTATCGCAGATCGCGAATTGCACTCAACGATGAGGCCGCCTTGAAAAATCTGCTCACCGATATTGCCGGCGTCCGCGTTGGCCATGCCGAAGATACGAAAGTGGCCTCCGGCACGACCGCGATCATCTTCGACCAGCCGGCGGTCGCGGCGATCGACGTCCGCGGCGGCGGACCCGGCACGCGCGAAGATGCACTGCTCGATCTCGCCAACACCGTCGAGCGCGTCGACGCGATCGCACTGTCCGGCGGTTCCGCGTTTGGTCTCGATACCGGCGGCGGGGTGCAGGCCTGGCTCGCCGAGCAGGGCCGCGGCCACCGGGTTCGGGAAGCGCTGATCCCGATCGTGCCGGGCGCGATCCTGTTCGATCTGCTCAATGGGGGCGACAAGGCCTGGGGACGGTTCTCGCCCTATCGCGACCTCGGCTACGCCGCGGCGGCCGCCGCCGGCACCGACTTCGCGATCGGCAGCGTCGGCGCCGGCCTCGGTGCCACCACCGCAACGCTCAAGGGCGGGCTCGGCTCGGCCTCGGCGGTGACGCCCGATGGCGTCAAGGTCGCCGCGATCGTCGCCGTCAACGCGGTGGGAAGCGTCACCGTCGGCAACGGACCTTGGTTCTGGGCGGCGCCGTTCGAGGTGAACGGCGAGTTCGGCGGACGCGGCCTGCCGGACAAATTCACAGACGACATGCTCCGCATGCGCATCAAGGGCGGCCCTGCCGCGAACGCGCGCGAGAACACTACCATTGGCGCGGTCGTCACCGACGCGGTGCTGACCAAGCCCCAGGCCAAGCGGCTCGCGATGATCGCACACACCGGCTTTGCCCGCGCGATCTACCCGGTGCATGCACCGACGGATGGCGACGTGCTGTTTGCGGCCGCCACCGGTGAGAAGCCGATCGATCCGCTGGTCGGGCTCACCGAACTCGGCACCGTCGCGGCCAACGTGGTCGCGCGCGCAATCGCCCGCGGCGTCTATAGCGCAGCCGCGCTACCGTTCCCGGGAGCGCTGCCGGCCTGGATGGACCGGTTCGGCTAGAAACGAAACGGCGGATACGGCGTTGTCCTGGCGGGGCCAAGGTGTACCGCCATGCCGTCTTCCGTGATCCGCTTCTTCCGCTATGCGCCGGACACGCGCGAGCTGAAGGTGACTTTCGTTAGCGGACGCCTCTATGTCTACGAGGATGTTCCGCCCGAGGTCGCCGCGGCGTTCAGGGAAACGCGCTTAAAGGGGGCGTTCTTCAACCACGAGATCCGCGACCGGTACGCCTATCGTGACATCACGCACGAATATGCCGGCTGACTCGGATGCCGCTCACACGCTCATCGACATCGACGAACCGGCAGCCGCCGAAGAGCCCTGCCCGCCTTGCTGCTGCATCAACTGCGCGAACAGATCGTAAGCCGAATTGCGGGGGCTGGAGGCGCCCGGCACCGTCGTCGACATCTTGAAGCCGTCGGCATAGGTGACGGTCGTCGTGGTCGAGCCGTCGGCAGCGGTCGTCGTGGTCGTGGTCGATCCGCCGCCGGGCGAGGAAGAACCCGAGCCACTGCCGGAGGCATCGCCCGCACCGTCCGCGCCATGCGCATGGTGGCCGTGACGGCCGCTCGTCAGCGCCTTGGTCATTTCCCCGAGGTTGATGCTGTCGTCGGCGTTCGCATCCATCTTCGAGAACACCTCGTCGGCCTTCGCCAGATTGGTGCCACCGGCGCCGAGCGCGTCCTCAAATTCTGATTTTGTGATCTTGCCATCGCCATCCGCGTCGATCTGCGAAAACAGATCTTTCAGTGCAGCCTCCCGACCTTTCGACGTCGAGGACGTCGAGTTCGACGAAGCCGAGCCGTCGGCCGATTGGCTCTGCGCCGCGAACAGCGCGTTCATCGTCTCCGCCGAAATCTGCGGATACCTCCCCGCATTGCCCGACGAGGTCGCGCCGCTGGTCGTGCTGCTGCTGCCGCTATCGATCGCGAACGGATTGGTTGCGCCCTGCGAAGATCCGGCCTTCTGCGTCGACGAGGACGACTTCGAGTTCGTCAGCGACTGGATCGCGTCGAGCGCGCTGGACACGGCGCCAAGGGCTAACAGCATTGCACAACTCCAACCGACGCGGCATGCCGCGGCCAATGTTCTGTCGGGTAACGTCAGCAAGCGTCGTACCAGCGCAAAAAGTTCAATGAAATCCGCCGCCACCGCACCTTCGACGGCCCGGGAACACCGGCAAATCATGCCGGTCGCGGCAGAAATTTCCGCCCACAGGAAGCACACCTGCCCTGCATTGCCGACCGCGGAGGCCCATGTTAGGCGAGGCCCAATCTTCTTTCGGCCGCCACGGGAAACCGCGCCATGACCCAAGCCTTCGCCCCCCGCCCCCTGGCAATCGCGCCCTCGATCCTGGCCTCGGACTTCTCCAGGCTCGGCGAGGAGGTGCGCAGCGTCGACGCCGCCGGCGCGGACTGGATCCATCTCGACGTGATGGACGGTCACTTCGTCCCGAACATCTCCTACGGCCCCGATGTCATCAAGGCGATGCGCCCGCACACGAAGAAGGTGTTCGACGCGCACCTGATGATCTCGCCCTGTGACCCCTATCTCGAGGCCTTTGCGAAAGCCGGCTGCGACCACATCACGGTGCATGCGGAGGCCGGTCCGCATTTGCACCGCTCGCTCCAGGCGATCCGCGCGCTCGGCAAGAAGGCCGGCGTCTCGCTCAATCCCGGCACGCCGATCAGCACGCTCGAATATGTCCTCGACCTCGTCGACCTCGTGCTGGTGATGTCGGTCAATCCCGGCTTCGGCGGCCAGGCCTTCATCCCTTCCGCGATCGGCAAAATCCGCGACATCCGCGCGATGACGGCCGGACGCCCGATCGACATCGAGGTTGATGGCGGCGTCGGCCCCGAAGTTGCGGGCGCGCTCGCCGCGGCCGGCGCCAACGCCTTCGTCGCCGGCACATCCGTGTTCAAGGGCGGCACGCTGGACTCGTACAAAGCCAACATCGCCGCGATCCGCAACGCAGCACTGGGGGCACGCGGCGAGGCGGTCTGAGACCATCGCTGTCCGAACCGGAGCTGCTGCCGCTGCGACCAACGGGGATGGATGAACTCCGCGCCACTCCGTTTTCTGCCGGCCTGCTTCGTCTTCTCGCCGAGTCCCTTCAGGATGGAGAGCAAGTGGTCTGGCAGGGGCAGCCCGACGGCATCGCCCGCGCGGCAATGTGGCGATTTCTCTGGTGTATCGGATTTCCCTGGTTGTTGCTGACCGTCATCGCCGTCAGGAACGATTGGATCGACCAAGCGACCCAACCTCTCGCGATGCTTGGAGTTGGGATTGTTGCAGCTCCGTTCGTGATGCTGCTGCAAGACCTGCAGACGCTTTATGTGATCACCGACCACCGCGCGCTGATCGTGCGCACGGCCTGGAGCAGACGCAGCGTGACGGCTACTTCGTTCGACGCCATGGATGCAGTGTTCGAAATCCTCGACATCGGCGGCGGCGTCGGCCACCTCAACTTTGCGTCAGGGCGCTCGACCCGCTCGCCCGATACCGACTACACCGGGCGCTATGGGTTTCGCTGCGTTCGAGACGCACGGCGCATCCGGGATATCCTCGATCATGCGCGCACCGGCAAAGTAAGTCGGTCGCACCTGGAAAGAATTGCGGCTTCTACGGGTAAAGCTTAAAATTGTAGCCTTCGTCCGTACTCATCCGGACTTCACTGATTCGTGCAAATCACTGCAAGTGATTCCTGCCTGTTTTCGCGGGAGCACATCATGACGACGACCCTGGTTTGGACTGGCGTGGCGTTGTGGATTGGTTTCAGTGCGTTTGTCGTGCTCGGTCCGTCGGCCGGCCCGGTCGAGGCTCCGGCCCGTTCGGCCCGCAACATCCGTCGCGCCCGCGACAGGGGCTGACGTCCATGCAGATCGCTCTCGTGAAGCGTCAGCCTAAACGCAGGTGCCGGATTCCACGGCGCCCGCATCCGGGCCTCGATTATTTCTTCGGCCGCCTCGAGCGAGCCGATGGCGGGCTAGACGACGATGCCGGGTTCGACTGTTCGGACCTCGATCATTCGTTTCCTTCGCGGCGCCGACACTGAGACACTCTTTTCCGGACCACCTCCCATGAAACCGCACTGCCCGAACTGCCTCAAGGAAATGACCAAGGCATCCGCGTCGCGTAACCTGTTCAATTGCGAGCCCTGCCGCGAGATCATCCAATATTTCGGCGGCAGTCCGGATCACGGCGAGCCCGGCCCGCAATTCTGTTGGCCGATCCGCCGCAAGCGCACCGTTCACTCCGTCCACGCGGCCTAATCCAGCCTCAAGTCGACAGGCGGCCTATCCCGGCACTTCGCCGGCATTGGGCTCGCCGGCGTCCCCAGCCATCCGCGGCGGCCGCACCACGGTGACGGTGCAGGCCGCTTCCGAAGCCACCTTGGCCGAGACGCTGCCGAGCAGCGTGCGCCTGAACGAGCTCTGCCGCGCGCCGATGATGACGTGGTCGACCTGGTTGACCTCGGCGAACTCCAGGATCGCGGCGGCGGGATCGACCGCCTCCAGCACATGAGCCGACAGCCGGCTCTCATCCAGCTTGAGCGGCGTCGCCCAATGCCTGAGCGCGACCAGGCGGTCGATATGCTTGTTGGACCCCTGCTCGTCCAGGGTACGGTCGATCGCGATCCGGTTCAGCTTGAGCACGTTGACGCAGGCAAGCCGTGCTGACGGCAAGGTGGCAAGGATGCGCTCGGTAGTCACGCGCAGCGCCTCGTTCAGCTCCGGTGCGCCTTCCACGGTGTCGAGCGCGACGGCGAGGATGGGGCTCGATGCGATCTGGGCGGCGACATCCGATTTCGCGCGCGGCGCCATGACGCCCTGGTTGAAGCGGCGACGCCATGCGACGCCGATTGGGTCGCGTTTCACCCGCTCCGAGCGCGCGGTGAGCTTGACCTGGTCCGGATGGGCGAGATCGAAGGCGAGTTGGGATGCCGTCGGATAGCGCCATACCGGCTCGATCTCGAGACACCGCAACACTATTTCCTGAAGCCAGAGCGGGTAGTCGGTGCGCAAGCTTCGCGGCGGATACGGATCGCGCCACAGCCGGCGCCGCATCGCGCCCATCGTCTCGCCCTCGCCGAACGGCCGCTCGCCAGTCGTGAAGAAATAGAGCAGCACGCCAAGCGAAAACAGATCACTGCGCGGATCGTCGCGCACCCCTGACAGCCGCTCGGGCGCCATGTAGGGCGCGGTGCCGTAAGGCAGGCGGAATTCCTCCTGCAGAAGATCCGGCAGGTGGTTGTGATGCGACAGGCCGTAGTCGATCAGCACCGCCTCGCCGGTTTCGCGGAACATGATGCTGCTCGGCTTGATGTCGTGATGGATCACGTTCTGGCGGTGGAGATCGGCAAGCGCGGTTGCGATCTTGGCGACGAGCTGCCGCGCTTCGTCGTAGGGCAACGGCAGGTCAGGCAGCCGCTTGTAGAGCGTGGTGCCGCCGATGCGCTCGATCACGACATAGGCCTGGTGCGCGAAATCGCCGGTGCCGAAACAGGCCGGGACGTGCGGACCCGCCAGCCGCGGCAGGATCATCATCTCCATCTCGAAGGAGACGATCGCGGCAGGGTCCTCGCCCTCCGACACCCGCGGGATCTTCATCAGCAAAGGCATGTCGATGCCGGGATGGGTGACCGTCCACAACGTCGCCATGCCGCCGGCATGAACGCATTCACCGATGGTGTAACCATCGATCAACGCACCGGATTTGACCAGGGGCTTCGGCATCGGCCTCTAGCGCCCCTGCGAGAGCCGATCGGCGAGCCAGTGCGGCAGGCCGTTGTCGCGAATCCTGTCCGCCGCGGTCCCGATGTCATAGGGCGCGCGGCAGTAGGTGATCTGGCACATCTCGGTGTCGAACAAGACGAAGGCTGCCGACGGATCGCCGTCGCGGGGCTGGCCGACCGAGCCGAGCACGGCGAGCCATTGCCGTCCGCGCAGCAGCTGCACCGGGACGTCGGTCTTCGGCACGAAGCTCGTCATCTTGGCCGTCACCGACATCGAATAGAGCGCGGGACGATGGATATGGCCGCAAAACGTAACATGAGCGGGCGTCGCGATCAGGCTCTTGGCGGCGTCCACCGTCGAGCGGACATAGTGCCAGCGCTGGGGGCTGGAGGCTTCCGAATGCACGAAGAGACGATCGCTATCCTCCACCAGCATCGGCAGTTCGGTCAGGAACCGCCGCTGCGCGGTATCAAGCCGGCCGCGGGTCCATTCGATTGCGATTTGCGCCTCGGCGTTCATGGTCTCCGTCGAGGAATTGACCGCCTGGTCGTGATTGCCGCGGACGGCGATCGCACCCTGGGCAACGAGCTCCATCGCGGTATCCACCACCCATTCCGGATCGGCGCCATAGCCGACGAAATCGCCAAGCAGGACGAACCGCTCCGCGCCCCTCGCGCGGGCGGCCTTCAGGCAGGCCTCGAAGGCCTGTCTGTTGCCATGGATATCCGAAAAGACAGCTAGGAGCACGCACCCTCCACCCTCCAATTCTTATTGAAGGCCGGTAAGGCCAAATTGAGGGAGGTCAAAACCATGCGCCAGCGCCGCGCCGTTTACCAGCGCAGCCTTGCGGTGATGATCCTGCGGCGATGACGAAGGGCCTATTGCTCGTCCTTTGGCGGCATCCGGGGCGGCGGTATCGGCGTGAACACGGCGCCTTGCGCGCCTGCCGGCGGGGCAAGGAATTCGCCGGTCGAGGAATCGCCGCCGGTGGTCTCCAAAATGGTCTTCGGCGTCACATATTCGCGGACCATATCGATGAGGCTGCCATCGCCGCCGCCGAAATCGGCGGCGCGGCCGCCTTGCGGATGTCCCAGAGCGATCTCGTTCTCCGCGGCATGGGTCTTGTCGGCGAGCCTGTCGTCGTAGGGCACGCGGAAGGCGCGCGGAATGCCGCTCGGGCGATTGTCCTCGTCCAGCTGCTCGACCCACAGATAGATCGAGCCGGGGTCACCCTGAAGCGAATGCGGCTCGACGATGCGGGACTTCAGCAGCTTGAACGTCGTCGGCAGCCGGTCGGTGCTGGCCCAACCGAGCAGGCCGCGCATCTCGCTGAAGCTGACGATGTAGAACGCGCTGGTGACCACCACCGCGACCGCCTTGAACGACCAGTGCAGCCGCCCATAGACCAGCACGATCAGCAGCAGCGCACCGATCACGGCATAGGCAACCGACAGCGTGAGGATGACCGTTTGCAGATTAGTCACGGCGTATCCTCTTGGCGTTACTGCTCACCCCGGTCCTCGGGTCGAGATCGGCCCCGTTGCGCCAGCTGCTGCGGAACGTCTCCAGCAGCGATTTCGGCCGCTGGTCCACATTGACGACCTTGCCTTCGGCGTCGATCCGGAACCGCACCGCGGTCTTTTCGTCGCCGGTGTGATCGAGCGTGAACTTGTTGTCGAAGACCACCTGCGCGGTCGGATTGAGCTTCTGCACCTTCACATTGGCCGTAACGGGCTCACTTGTCGTCGCCACGAAATGCGAGACGTTGACGGTGTATTCGCCGGCGAGGATGCCGCGCACGGTGACGATCTCCTCGCGGATGGGCGAGGCGATCTTCTTGCCAGCGACGATGATGAAGTCGTTGGCCCCGCCGCGGTCGTCGCGATCGAGCGTCAGGAAGCCGGCCTCACGATGGCGGTACCAGGCGATATTGCCGGCGGGATCCTGCACGAACAGGTCGAGATCGTCGGGGTGGCTGTCCGGCCAGTCCAGCGTGATCATGAACTCCGCCTTGGAATCGATCTTGCCCTCCTTGGCATCCGGGGAGACCGCGAGCAGCGCAAGAAAGAACAGGAACGCGATCACCTGGAGCGCCTTGAACAGCATCACGCCCAGCGGATCGAACGGCTCCTCGCGCGGATAGAGACCGAAATCATCCATCATGACGGGATCCCGGCACCCTTGATCCCAGACCCCTTTTCAGACCCCTTGCGCTCCAGCACCGGCGTCACATAGGTCTCGGTCAGCACCACCGCATCCGAGAACACCCGCTGGGTCGCGGCATCCAGCATGTAGTACTGGATACGGACCAGGATCGAGCCGACGAGGCCGGCGAGCGTCGTGTACATCGCGACCGCCATGCCGTCGCTCATCAGCCCCATCGAGGAGCGCATCGCGACCTTGTCGGCGGCATCCAGCCCCGCGATCGGCGCCAGCATGATGATGAAGCCGACGATGGTGCCGAGCAGGCCGAGCTTCATCAGCGTATCCGAGACGAAGGCGCCGAATCCATTGGAGCCGCGCAGCCGGTCCGCGAGTGTCCGCAGCAGCAGCGTCTGGTCGACCGGGCGGTAGCCCTGCGCGGCCGCTTTCGTCACCAGGCTCTGGATGTGGTCGCGCACCAGCCCGCGCGGCAGCGCCGCCGCGCTCGCATCGAGCACCTTGCCACCGTCAGGCGCCGCGAGCGCCTCACGGCAGCGCCGCGCCGCTGCGCCTTCACGCGCGATCGCTCGCGTGCGCAGGAAGCAGTGGCCGCAGGTCAGGACATAGAGCACCGCGATGACGCTCGAAATGTAGGTCCGGTCCGAGGTCAGCATCAAATGGATCAGGCCGAACCGCCATAGCAGCACGACGGCGAAGATCGAGAGCCCCGTGAAGATCATCCAGAACAGGAGCGCGCTACGCTCGGATGGGTCGGTCCCGGTTCCCGCGATCGGTCCAATCGTGATCGAACTCATGCTGCACTGCTCCCGGCCCGCAACGATTGGCCTGCAAAGATTTCCGGTCGATTAGATCAAAGCCGCCGTATCAGGTCCAAAGACCCATGCCCAATCCGGCTTGGGAAATTTGCCTGAGCAGCAGTCCCGCCACACCCCGCAATTGGCAAGGCGCGGCGGCGTTGTTAGGCTGAGCTTATCAAACGTCGGGGATGATCGCATGCGCCTCGTGCTTCAGCTTGTCGCCCGTCTGCTGCTTATCGTGGCCCTGTGCCTTGGCGCGGCAACCATATGGGCCACATTCGACGCCTATCGCAGCGTCGACCGGTCCACTGCGGCCTCGGCGCAGCGGGTCGCGCAGGCGCTTCAGGCGCTGTATTGGCGCGAGCTTTTGTTGCGCAGCAGCAGAGCGCGCGAGCATCTCCTGCCCGTTCCGGACTGGCGCACCCTGGAGACCATGAAGCTGATCTCGCCCGGCGTCTGCGTCGAGTTCCAGCCGGCTGCGGCATTCGAGAAGCCGCTCTGCGGCCAGAGCGAGGGGTTGGGCAAGACCCCGCCGCGCTGGTTCGCCGCGATCGTGCCGACCTTCCTCGGCAGCCACGCCGAGGTGGTCCGGCCCGTCAGTCCCCGCGCCGCGACCGCCGGCACCGTGGTCGCGACGCCGGATGCCGCGGCCGCCATCTCGCTCGCCTGGGAATACATCCTCAACGTGATCGACGTCGCGCTACTGATGGCGGCGGCGATCGCGCTGCTGGCTTCGCTGGCGATCGCGCACGCGCTGGCACCGGCGCGCACGATCGTGACCGCCCTGCAGCGCATGGCGCGCGGGCAGTATCGCACCAAACTGCCGCGCTTCCGCTCCATGGAGCTGGCGATGATCGGCGGCGCCGTCGACGAGCTCGGCGGCCGGCTGGAGGAAGCTACCGAGCAGCGCGCCGCGCTGACGCGGCGCCTGATCGAGATCCGGGACGACGAGCGCCGCGCCCTCGCCCGCGAGCTGCACGACGAGTTCGGACAGAATCTTTCCGCCATTCTCGCCTTCGCCAACACGATCGAAACGGCGAGCACGAAAGACAACCGGGATAATGGCATCGCGCAGGATGCGCGCATGATCTCGCAGGCGACCCATCATCTGATGGCATCGCTCCGCGATGCGCTGAAGCGTCTGCGCAATCCCCTGCCCGAGGAGCTCGGGCTCGAGGCAAGCCTCGTCAACCTCGTCGACAGCTGGCGCTCGCAGAGCGCGGCGCGGCCGACGATCCAGCTCGATCTCAGGGGTGACCTCACTGACATCAGCGGCCCGGCCGCCACCACGGCCTATCGCGTGGCACAGGAATGCCTGACCAACGCGCTGCGTCACGGTGCGGCGCGCGAGATCTCTTTGCGCATCGAACGCCGGGCCGGCGAGGACGACGCGCTGCTGATCCGCGTCGAGGACGACGGCGGCGGTGATGCGGAGCGCGTCTCGCAATCGGCCGGCTTCGGCCTGACCGGCATCCGCGAGCGCGTCACGGCGGCCGGCGGATCGCTCTCGATCCTGCCTGCCCGCGGCGGCCTCAGTGTCGCCGCCACTATCCCGCTGGCCGCGTGAGGGCGGAATGAGCGAGGTTGCAGCAACAGGCATCTCCGTGCTGCTCGTAGACGACCACCCGATCGTCCGCCAAGGCTATCGGCGCGTGCTGGAAAGCCAGGGCGACCTGCATGTCGTGGCGGAGGCCGACAACGCCGCGGACGCCTACGGCGCATTCAAGGCGCATGATCCCGATGTCGTCTTGCTCGACATCTCGATGCCCGGCGCGAGCGGGCTGGAGGCGATCCGCAACATCCGCGCGCGCAGTCCGCGGGCGCGGATCCTCGTCTTCACCATGCACAACGAGGCCGTGCTGGTAAAAGCCGCCTTCAGCGCGGGAGCCAGCGGCTTCGTTACCAAGAGCAGCGAGCCGTCCGCCGTCGTCACCGCGATCCGCGCTGTCGCGCGCGGCGAGCGGGCCATGAGCGACGATATCGCGCACATCCTCACGGAGGACAGCCTGTCGGCGGGCTCAGCGCTGGATCAGCTGGGCGAACGCGAGATCGAGATCCTGCGTCAATTTGCCGGCGGCGCCACCACCGAGCAGATTGCGACGCATCTCAATCTCAGTGTGAAGACAGTGCAGAACTACCACTATTTGATCAAGACCAAGACCGGCGCGCGCACCGACGCGCAGCTGGTGCGGCTCGCCGCGACCTGCGGGCTGACGAAGATCTAGCAGCGGGGCTGCCGCTTTCCCCACGTCACTTGAAGACTTCGAATCTGCCGGGCCCGATGGAACGGAGGCCATCCGGCTCCGGTTAGGAGTAGAGTGGAGGAATCGCCATGAGTAAGGCTCATCACAAGGCAGTCGACCATCCCCCGATCATCACCGTAGGCGAGCTCATCGATGAACTTTGCCGCCTGCCCGATACGGCCGTCGTCCACTTCCGCTGCCCCATGCTCGAGCAGGAGCTGACATTCTACCGCCTTCGAAAGCGGTCAAAGGATGCCGTCGAAATCGCGGTCAATGCATATCCGGAGAGCCCGCCAGTCGTACCGGCGACCAACGGCGGTGCGTTTCAGCCGCGCAGGCACGCAACGGCCGCGCCCCCCGTTCGGGAGAGTGCGCTTCTTCACAAGGCAAGAGGGTGAGATAGGCCTCCGGGTCTAGGCCGCCTTCAGGCCGCGCAGCACCAGCGCGAGCGTCGCGTCGACACGCGCCGGCAGATCAGCGTCCTTCCATTCGTCGGCATGCGCCGGATGGTGGAAGCGGACGGTGGCATCGAAGATCGCGCGCGCAGTGGTCTTGACGTCGCCGATGGCGAATGCGCCCTGCTTCACGCCGTCCGTCAGGATCGCCGAGATCTGGTCGATCATGGTGTCCTTGTGACATTTGACGGCCGCGCAGGCCTCGCGCGCCAGCGTCAGATAGGTCTCGAACATCTCGGGGTCGTCGAGCACACGCGAACGCTTGGCGGCGAACAGCGTGCGCAGCCAGCGCTCGAGCCGCGCCGGCGCCGGGCCCTGCTCCGCGGCGATCTGGCGGAGCGGCGCGTCGATGCGGTCCAGCCAGCGTTTGGCGACGGCCTCGCGCAGCGAGGCCTTGCTCGGGAAATGGCGATAGACGCTGCCGTGGCTCACATCGAGCGCACGGGCAACGTCGACCACGGTGGCCTTGGCAAGTCCGTAACGCCGCAAGACGTCCTCGGTCACTTCGAGGATCCGCTCCGGCGTCAAGACAACGGCTTCATTCATGCCAGCACCATGTTCCCGTTGGGCTCAGTTATCCGGCGATGGAGCTGCTTCCGAAGCGCCCATGCCGGCCGTTTCGGAAAGCTCTCGCCTTAATGAGGCAGTTTTGCAGCCTGCGCCGCGATCTGGCGCGCCACCAGCAAATTGAGCCAATGCCCAATCGCGCCGGTGAGGTTGATGATTTCGGTTGTCATTCTCTTAAGTCTCCATTCGTCCGCGGTCCCCGCTCTTCAATCCGCCCTCCGATCCGAGCTTGGTTCGAATGTCGGGCTCCCCGGGGCTTGTCGCGGGACGCCCAATCGGAGCGTCCGAGAACGGATATACACGTCCCGCTGACAGATTTCAATATCTGTCAGTCAATGATCCGTGATTGACAGTTAATATTTGCGGCTGGGGTCGCCACCCCTGCTAACCGGTCCGGTGGATAGCTCGGCGATCCCCCTCTCCCGGGGCCCAGACCGTTTGTTTCGCCCTGCCTGCTCTGTTAAATCACGGCGTAAAAAGCATTTTGGCCGGCGCCGCCCCTTGGGATCGCCCGCCCACCTTCCTGGAGCCGTCAGATGATCCCCCGCTATACCCGCCCGGAAATGGCCTCGATCTGGGAGCCGCAGACCCGGTTCAAGATCTGGTTCGAGATCGAGGCGCATGCGGCGGACGCCCTCGCCGAGCTCGGCACCATCCCGAAGGAGGCCGCCAAAACCGTCTGGGCCAAGGCCAAGGACGCCACCTTCGACGTCGCCCGCATCGACGAGATCGAGCGCGAGACCAAGCACGATGTCATCGCCTTCCTCACTCACCTCGCCGAGATCGTCGGCCCCGAGGCGCGCTTCGTCCACCAGGGCATGACCTCGTCCGACGTGCTCGACACCTGCCTCAACGTCCAGCTCACCCGCGCCGCCGACCTGCTGCTCGCCGACCTCGACAAGGTGCTGGCCGCGCTCAAGAAGCGCGCCTTCGAGCACAAGATGACGCCGACCATCGGCCGCAGCCACGGCATCCATGCCGAGCCCGTCACCTTCGGCCTCAAGCTCGCTTATGCCTATGCCGAATTCTCGCGCGCCAAGGAGCGCCTGATCGCGGCGCGCAAGGAGGTCGCGACCTGCGCCATATCAGGCGCCGTCGGCACCTTCGCGCAGATCGATCCGCGCGTCGAAGAGCACGTTGCGAAAGCCATGGGCCTCGTCCCCGAGCCGATCTCGACCCAGGTGATCCCGCGCGACCGCCATGCGATGTATTTCTCGACGCTCGGCGTGATCGCCTCCTCGGTCGAGCGCATCGCGGTAGAGATCCGCCACATGCAGCGCACCGAAGTGCTGGAGGCCGAAGAGTTCTTCTCGGAAGGACAAAAGGGCTCCTCCGCGATGCCGCACAAGCGCAACCCGGTGCTGTCGGAAAACCTCACCGGCCTCTCCCGTATGGTGCGCGCCTATGTGACGCCTGCGCTGGAGAACGTCGTGCTCTGGCACGAGCGCGACATCTCGCACTCCTCGGCCGAGCGCATGATGGGCCCGGATGCCACCGTGACGCTCGACTTCGCACTGGTGCGCCTCGCCGGCCTGATCGACAAGCTCCTGGTCTATCCCGCCAACATGCAGAAGAACCTCGACCGTCTCGGCGGCCTCGTGCATTCGCAGCGCGTGCTCCTGGCGCTCACGCAGAAGGGCGCGAGCCGCGAGGACGCCTACAAGCTCGTGCAGCGCAACGCGATGCCGGTCTGGCGCGGCGAAGGCGATTTCCTTCAGCTGCTGAAGAAGGACACCGAGGTGAAGAAGTATCTCTCGGACGCCGAGATCGAGGAGCAGTTCGACCTCGGCTATCACCTCAAGCACGTCGACACGATCTTCAGGCGCGTGTTCGGCGAAAGCTGACATCTTGTAGGGCGGATTAGCGTAGCGTAATCCGCCTTCCGTCCCGGCATCGCGGCGGGTTACGCTACGCTAACCCGCCCTACGAAGAAAAAACGGATCCCACCCCATGCCCATCGTCAACCGCGTTGCCGCCCTCTCCGACGAAATGGCCGCCTGGCGCCATGACTTCCACGAGAACCCCGAATTGCTCTACGAGGTCCACCGCACCGCCGGCATCGTCGCCGAGAAGTTGCGCGAATTCGGCTGCGACGAAGTGGTGACGGGTATCGGGCGCACCGGCGTTGTCGGGGTGATCCGCGGCCGCAAATCCGCCTCCGGCAAGACCATTGGGCTCCGCGCCGACATGGATGCGCTGCCGATCATGGAGACGTCGGGCGTGCCTTATGCGTCGAAGGTCCCCGGCAAGATGCACGCTTGTGGCCATGACGGCCACACCGCGATGCTGCTGGGCGCCGCCAAATATCTCGCCGAGACGCGCAATTTCGACGGCACGGCGATCATGATCTTCCAGCCCGCCGAGGAAGGCGGCGGTGGCGGCAAGGCCATGGTCGAGGACGGGCTGATGACGCGCTGGAACATCCAGGAGGTCTACGGCATGCACAACATGCCGGGCCTGCCCGAAGGCCATTTCGCGACCACCCCCGGCGCGATGCTGGCCTCCTCCGACAACATCCAGATCACCGTTCACGGCAAGGGCGGCCACGCCGGCGCGGGCCCGCACAAATCCGTCGACAGCGTGCTGATCGGCTCGCAGATCGTCAACGCGCTGCAATCGATCGTGGCTCGCAACGTCGATCCGCTGAAGTCAGCCGTCATCTCGATCACGCAGTTCCACTCCGGCACCGCCTTCAACATCATCCCGGAGGTCGCCGAGCTCGGCGGTACCGTGCGCACGCTCGATCCCGAGGTGCGTGATCTCGTCGAGCGCCGCATCGGCGAAGTCGCCGATAGCGTCGCCCGCGCCTATGGCGGTTCGGCCGAGACCAAATACAGCCGGATGTATCCGGTGACGATGAACCATGCGCGCGAGGCCGGCCTTGCCGCGGACGTTGCCCGCGACATCGTCGGCGCCGATCGCGTCAACGACAAGTTCATCCCGATGATGGGCGCCGAGGATTTCTCGTTCATGCTGGAGGCGCGTCCCGGCGCGATGGTGCTGGTCGGCATGGGCGACGGCAACGAGTGCCACCACCCGGCCTACGTCTTCAACGACAACATCCTCGGCCACGGCGCCTCGTTCTGGGTGCGCATGATCGAGACGCGGATGCCGGCCTAGGAAGGGATATAGGGTGGATTCGCCCGCAGCTGCGCAAAGCGCAGTCCGCTGGTGTAATCCACCCTACGGTACAGCACGATCAGTTGCAGACCTCGTAGTTGCCGCTTCCTATGGCGGCGTTATATCTTCCGGGCGTAGCCCCGGACACGAGCCTGCAGCCCTTCTGTACTGGGCGGCATCCCGCCGAGTTACAAAAGACCTGTCCGCTCGCTTCCGGCTTGGACGGCGCAGCTTCGGTTGCCTTCCGGTCTGCGTCCCGTCTCCGCGAATCCTCGCGCGTTGCGACCGGCTTCTTCTCCTGGATCTTCTCGCACTCGTTGTCGTCACCGACGCGATAGCCGGCGCGGCAGGTGATCTTCACGCATTGATCGGCGTCTGCCTTGAAGCCGAAATTGCACACCAGCGGACATACGCGCCCCGGCTTCGCCTTGAGGGCATCGAGTGCGTCGACGCTGGCGAGCTTCACGTCGAACTGGGTGCCGGCATATTTGTTGAAGAGCGTCAGTGAGCGCTGCGCGGCCGACGTCCACTCGCCCTCCACAGCCGAGGTGAGGCAGCCGACACGGCGCAACTCGCTCTGGACGGATCTTGTAAGATCAGCCGCCGATAAGGTGGATGCTGGTGCAGGCGAGAGGGCAGCAACTTTCTGCTCGGCCTCGGGCAACTGTCGATCGGCCCCCGACTTTGCGGCCTGCTCGGTTTTCTCGGCGGCTTGCCTCGCGGCGAGTTCGGCCTTGACCTTCTCCGCCGCCTGCTTCTCGGCCAGCGCTTTCGCGGCCGCAGCCTCGGCGATCTTGCGCTCGCGTTCGGCCGCTTCAGCCTTCGCCTGCTCGACCTGCTTCTGCTTCTCCGCGGCGATCCGCGCGTCCTCGGCGGCTTTGGCGGCAGCGGCGGCCTTTTCCAGCTCCGCCTTGTGGGCCCGTTCGGCGGCGAGCTTCACCTTCTCCTGCTCGGCCTGCCGGGCCTTCTCGGTCGCCGCCGTGCGCTCCTCCTCGGCCGCAATCTTCTTCAACTGCACGCGGGCGAGGTTCGCATAAAAGCCGTCCGGATAGGTCTGCAGGAACGCTTCCCAGGCCTCACGCAGGCCCGCCTGAAGCGCAAGCTCATAGTCCCTGCGCACGCTGTCCTGTGGATTGGCCTGCGGCCCCGCGACAGCGGCCGGCTTCGCCGGCACCAGCGGCACGTCGTCGCCGCCGAGCGAGCCGTAGACATAGGGCTCCTGCCTGTTGCCGGTGTTCTTCAGAACGTCGTCCCGCACGAAACCGAACGCCTTGCGCAGATCAAGCCCCGGCTTCGGCAGGTGCTCGACCAGCGCCGTGGCGAAGGGACTGTTGCGGGAATCGCCGTCGGATGCAGTCGATCCCGCCTTGGCCGCGAACGCGATCATCGTGTTCGGGCTGGTCGGCTCGACCTTGGCAAGACCTCGCCCGATCGCGCGCGAGGCCACCATGCGCTTCATGGTCTTGGAAAAGGGATTGTCGCGGCAGGCGTCGAGGATGACGAGGCGCAGCCGCTTGGCCGGCTCGACGGCGAACAGCGCACGATCGAGCGCAACCGTCTCGTCGAGAACGTCGCCGTCGGTCTCCAGCATGGCGTCGGTCGGGATGAGATAGTTGTTGCCGTCGAGCTCGATGCCGTGGCCAGCGTAGTAGATCACAGCCATGTCGGCGTCGCGGACCCTGCCGGCAAAGTCACGCAGCGTCCGCCGCATCTCGGAGGCGTTCAGGTCTGTTTTCACGTCGACCGCATCAAAACCGGCCTTCTTGAACATGTCGCCGATCAGGGCAGCATCGTTCACGGGATTGGTGAGCCGCAGCGTGTTCTTGTAGGCGGAGTTGCCGATCACGAGCGCGACGCGCTTTTCGGCCCAGACAGGCCCACAAGCGAACAAGGTCGCAAGGGCTATCACGCCAATGAGCCGATACACGCTCAATTGCAGATCTCGGTGGTGACAGTGACTCCGTGATTTTGCTTCGCCGTTCCGAGACGGCACCCCTTTGCGACCGGCCGACACCCCGCGTTGCCGCAGACCATCTGTCCGGACGCCTGGGGCGCCGACGGTGCGGCTTCCGTTTGCTTTCGATCCGTATCCCGCCTCCGCGACTCCTCGCGCGTCGCGACCGGCTTCTTTTCCTGGACCTTTTCGCATTCATTGTCCTCGCCGACGCGATAGCCGGCGCGGCAGGTGATCTTGACGCATTGGTCGCCGTCGGCCTTGAAGCCGAAATTGCAAACCAGCGGGCAGACCCGCCCCGGTTTCGCCTTCAGGGCATCGAGCGCGTCCACGCTCGCGATCTTCACGTCGAGCTGGGTGCCGGCATATTTGTTGAACAGCGTCAGTGAGCGCTGCGCAGCCGAACTCCACTCGCCCTCAGCGGCCGACGTCAGGCACCCGACGCGGCGCAATTCGCTCTGTACGGATTTGGCGAGGTCAGCCGCTGACAATGTGGGTGTCGGCCCCGGCGAGAGCGCGGCCACTTTCTGGTTCTCGACTTCGGGCAGCTGCCGATCGGCGGCCGGCTTTGCGGCCTGCTCCGCCTTTTCTGCCGCCTGCTTCGCGGCGAGCTCGGCCTTGGCTTTCTCGGTCGCCTGCTTCTCGGCCAATGCCTTCGCTGCGGCCGCCTCGGCGACCTTGCGCTGGTGCTCGGCGGCTTCCGCTTTCGCTTGCTCGATCTGCTTTTGCTTCTCTGCGGCGATCCGCGCCTCTTCCGCAACCTTGGCCGCAGCGGCCGCCTTGTCCTGCTCGGCCTTCTGGGCGCGCTCGGCAATAAGCCTGGTCTTTTCCTGCTCGGCGGCCTTCGCCTTTTGCTCGGCTGAAGCACGCGTCTCTTCGGCGCCGATCTTGTTCAACTGGCCTTTGGCGAGATTCGCATAGAATCCCTCAGGATATTGCGCCAGGAACGCTTCCCAGCCGTCACGGGTGCCGAGTTGGAGCGCAAGTTCATAGTCTCGCCTGAGCTCAGACTGCGGATTGGCTTGCGGGCCGGTCGCAACGGGCTTGGCAGGAACGAGCGGCACGTCGTCGCCGCCGAGCGAGCCATACACGAAAGGCTCTTGCTTGTTCGCGGTGCTCTTCAGCACGTCATCGCGCACGAAGCCGAATGCCTTGCGCAGATCGAGGCCCGGTTTTGGCAGGTGCTCTGCGAGAGCCGTAGCGAACGGGCTGTTCCGGGAGTCTCCATCGGACGCCGTCGAACCTGCCTTGGCCGCGAACGCAATCATCGTATTCGGGGTGGTCGGCTCGATCTTGGCGAGGCCCCGCCCGATCGCGCGCGAGGCCACCGTGCGCTTCATCGTCTTGGCAAAGGGATTGTCGCGGCAGGCGTCGAGAATGACGAGCCGAAGCTGCTTGGCAGGCTCGATGCTCACCAACACGCGATCGATCGGCAGCGCCTCGTCGTAGACGTCGGTGTCGGCCTCGAGCGCGGCATCGGTCGGGATCAGATAGTTGGTGCCATCCACCTCCATGCCGTGGCCAGCGTAGTAAATGACCGCGATGTCGGCATCCCGTGTCCGGGTACCGAACTCCCGCAGCGCCTTGCGCATTTCAGGTGCGCTCAGGTCCTGCCTGACGTCGACCGTGTCGAATCCGGCTTTCTTGAGCATACCTCCGATCAAGCCGGCATCGTTCACCGGATTGCCCAGCTTCGGAGCGCTCTTGTAGGCGGAATTCCCGATGACGAGCGCGACGCGCTTCTGGGCCTGCGCTGGCCCGCAAACGAGCCAGGTCCCGAAGATGATGGCAGCAATGAAGCGATACGCTCTCAATTGCAGACCTCTCTCGTTCGGCCGGCCATCACGGCGCTCGCATCAGCGGTGCTGGCGCGCTCTATTCTGCATCCCTTGCCGACGGGGCGGCAGCCGGCAGCATTGCAGAATATCTGGCCGGATGCCTGCGGTGCCGACGGCGCGGTTTCGCTTGCCCTGCGGTCTGCGTCGCGCTTCCGCGTGTCCTCGCGCGTCGCGACCGGCTTCTTCTCCGGCACCTTCTCGCACTCGTTATCGTCGCCGACGCGATAGCCGGCGCGGCAGGTGATCTTGACGCATTGGTCACCGTCGGCCTTGAAGCCGAAATTGCACACCAGCGGGCACACCCGTCCGGGCTTCGCCTTCAGCGCATCGAGCGCATTCACGCTCGCGAGCTTCACGTCGAGCTGGGTGCCGGCATATTTGTTGAACAGCGTCAGTGAGCGCTGCGCAGCCGAACTCCACTCGCGCTCAGCGGCCGACGTCAGGCACCCGACGCGGCGCAATTCGCTCTGTACGGATTTGGCGAGGTCAGCCGCTGACAATGTGGGTGTCGGCCCCGGCGAGAGCGCGGCCACTTTCTGGTTCTCGACTTCGGGCAGCTGCCGGTCGGCAGCCGGCTTTGCGGCCTGCTCAGCCCTCTCCGCCGCCTGCTTCGCGGCAAGCTCGGCCTTGGCCTTCTCCACGGCCTGCTTCTCGGCAAGCGCCTTCGCAGCCGCCGCCTCAGCCACCTTGCGCTGGTGCTCGGCCGCTTCCGCTTTCGCCTGCTCGATCTGCTTTTGCTTCTCTGCGGCGATCCGCGCCTCTTCCGCCGCCTTGGCAGCAGCTGCCGCCTTCTCCTGCTCGGCCTTCTGGGCGCGCTCGGCGATCAGCCTCGTCTTTTCCTGCTCGGCTGCCTTGGCCTTTTGCTCAGCCGAAGCGCGCGTCTCTTCGGCGGCGATCTTGTTCAACTGGCCCTTGGCCAGGTTGGCGTAGAAACCGTCCGGATACGCCGCCAGAAACGCTTCCCAGCCGTCGCGCGTCGCAAGCTGAAGCGCGAGCTCGTAATCCCTGCGGATGGCATCCTGCGGGTTTGCCTGGGGACCGGTCGCGGCCGGCCGCACGACGAGGGGCACGTCGTCGCCCCCGAGCGAGCCGTAGACATAGGGCTCCTGCTTGTAGTTCGTGCTCTTGAGCACGTCGTCGCGCACGAAGCCGAAGGCCTTGCGCAGATCAAGGCCCGGCTTTGGCAGATGCTCGACCAGCGCAGCGGCGAACGGACTGTTTCGCGCATCGCCATCGGACGCCGTCGATCCCGCCTTGGCCGCGAACGCAATCATCGTGTTCGGGCTGGTCGGCTCGACCTTGGCGAGCCCGCGCCCGACGGCGCGTGAAGCCAGCGTGCGCTTCATCGACTTGGCGAACGGGTTGTCGCGGCAGGCATCCAGGATGATCAGGCGCAGCTGCTTGGCCGGCTCGACCGCGAACAGCGCGCGTTCGACCGGAATGGTCTCGTCGAGAACGTCGCCATCCGTCTCCAGCGTCGCGTCGGTCGGAATGAGATAATTGTTGCCGTCGAGCTCGATGCCGTGGCCGGCGTAGTAGATCACCGCCATGTCCGCATCGCGCGACCTGCCGGCAAACTCGCGCAGCATGCGCCGCATCTCGCTGGCACTGAGATCCAGCCGGACGTCGACGGAATCAAAGCCCGCCTTCTTGAACATGCCGCCGACCAGCGTGGCATCGTTCACGGGATTGCCGAGCTTGGGCGCGCTCTTGTAAGCGGAATTGCCGATCACGAGCGCGACCCGCCGGTCGGCATGCGCCGGTCCGCAGGCAAGGCCAATCGCAAACATCAACAAAGCAAATAGCCGAAACGGAATCACTTGCGTCCCCCCGGATGCAATTCCCTGAGACTATTCGCTAGCGTCGCCGATTGCTAATTCTTCCTATGTGATTCCTGTCACACAAGCCGGTCTAACGGGGGTAAGGATAATGCGGCGAAGCGTCACCCTGGTTTTTCCAGGTGACGCCGCCGTCTGTCCCGGCCGCTTACATTTGCACCACCTCGTGGCGCATGACGAAGGGTGCAAGCAGCGCGTGTACCTCGCTCGCAACCGCCTCGCGCTGGTCCGATGGCAGGCCGGCAAGGGTCACGGTGGCGATCGATCCGTGACTGCCATGGGCACCGACTTTGACCCTGCAATCGATGCCGCGCTCGACCAGCGGCGTGAGCACCTTGGTGAACACGCGCTCAGCCGCGTCCCAGCGCAATTGAGGCTTGAATACCTTGCCGACACCGGTCACCGGCATCGGGTCGATCGGAATGACCTGCACCGGGACGGCGGCCCGCTCCGGCGTGCGCTCGCGAACCCAGGATTCCAGTTCGCCGGGCTCCACGGTCGCGCCGGGCTTCAACTGCACGTAGCCCACCGGCAGTTCGCCGGCATAGGCGTCGGGCTGGCCGACGACGGCGGCGAAGCCGACCGCGGGATGCCGGAACATGATCTCCTCGACCGGCGCGGGATCGATGTTATGGCCACCACGGATCACGAGGTCCTTGGCGCGACCGGTGATCCAGAGATAGCCGTCGGCGTCGAGCCGGCCGAGATCGCCGGAATTGACCCAGACCCCGTCGACGAACGCGCCCTTGTTGTGCTCGTCGTTGAGATAGCTGCCGAACACGCCGGGCCCTGCCATGATGACGACCCCGATCTCATCCGGAGCGCAGTCGCGGATCAGGCGACCATCGGCATCGAGTTGCACGATGCGCACGCGCGCATAAGGCATGGGCAAGCCGACCGAGCCGAGCCGGATCGGCCGTGATGGATAGGCCAGCGTGTGCACGCTCGAGGTCTCGGTCATGCCGTAGACCTCGACCACGGGCAGCTTCAGCTTGTCCTGGATCGCCGAGCCGACCGCGACGGGGATCGCCGAGCCGCCTCCGGCGGCATATTTGAGGCTTGAGATGTCGGCTTGATCAGGTGGCACCGCGAGCGTTGCGGCGAGCACCGTCGGCACGCTCGACAGCGCTTCCGGCTTGAAGCGCTCGACCAATTTCCAGATATTCTTCACCGCATTCGGATTGCGCCAGCCGCTCGGCGACAGCACGACCAGCGAGCCGCCGCCCGACAGCATCGTCAGCACCTGGGTCAGCGATCCCCCGACGTGAAACAGCGGCATGCCGAACAGCAAATTGGCACCGGGCTTCGCCCTTAGCAGCAGGTTGAGCGCCCAGGCCTGGTAGACCTGGTTGGTATGCGTGTGCCGCACCAGCTTGGGCGTGCCGGTGGTGCCGCCGGTGTGGAAATAGGCCGCGATGTCGGCACCCGAAATCTTGCGCCCGCTGACAAGCTGATCCGACGGCTGCTGCTTGATCAGGTCGCTGAAAGCAAAGATGCCATTCGCCGGATCGCCGCCGCCGAACACCTGCACGATCGCCTTGAGGTGCTTGAGTTGCGGGCGGATCTGCTCGACCTTCTGCCAGATATCGGTGCCCGGCATCGGCCCGAGCGCCACCAGGATTTTGGTGTTCGCAGCTTCCAGGATCTCCGCGATCTGGTGCGGCTCGAGCAGCGGATTGACGGGATTGGCGATGCCGGCGGCCTCCGCGCCGAACAGCGTCACGAAGGCATCCGGCACCAGCGGCAGCATGAAGCTGATGACGTCGTCTTTCTCCGCGCCGAGCGCGTGAAACATGTTGGCAGCCTGCGTGACGCGCGCAATGAAATCGCGGTAGGTGACCACCAGTGGCGTGTCGGCGGGATCAGCATTTTGCAGAAACTGGATCGCCGCGCCGTCGGGATTGCGCGCCGCGCCCAATTTGATGGCGTCAAGCGTGCTCTCGGCAGCGATGCGGTCCGCATAGGGGACCCGCTCGAACGCCCGGACCTCCTCGTCGGTCAAAAGATCCGGATAGTCATTGCCAATGAGCCGATCGAGCGCGTGGATGCCCGCCATGGAATTCCGTCCTCCCTCAGATGTATGTCCACGCCCCCTGTCTTTTGACATTTTTGGGTCGGCGAGGCCCCGACCGATGGCCGGCCGGGCGCCGACAGAATGATGGATGATTTGGCGTTCGTCCATTGCCAACGGGCTGCGGCACTCGAACGCGAACCTAAGGCGCTTGAACCTCTGCGGCCGATCCGGGGACCTAGAACTGGCACTGAATTCGCTCGCCAGCGCCCTGCCGCAAGACTTGAGGTCACCATGACGATGTCCCTGCGGAACCGCATCACACGGCTGATCGCCGCGTGCGCTATCTCAACAGCCATCGCGCTGCCCTCCGCAACATTCGCCGCGGACGGCCAGCTTGACAAGATGCGGGCCAAGATCGCGGCATTCATCACCGATAAGATGGAGAAGCTGGGCGGATCGCGCATCATCTACAAGGTGGACAGTGACGCCTTGCGGGAGGCGGTCACCACGGATCTGCGCGACGACGTCTACAAGACCCTGCGCGAGGGCCGGATCGCCTTCTCCGGCCTTGCGATTCGTGACGGCGGCGTCGAGGTCAAGATCGCGGACGCCAAGGGCCGCGAGCTGCTGACGCGCAAGCTCGCCTCGGCGGCAGAGGGATTGCCCACGCACGCCCTCGCCGTGACCGACGCCGGAGACGGGCTGATCAGGCTCGCGCCGACCGATGCCGCATCCGCCGCACGGCTGCGCGATCTCGTCGAGGATTCCATCGCCATGATCGAGCAGCGCCTCAAGGACGCCGGCGTCACTCTGGCCAGCGTCCAGCCTGAGGGAACGGACCGCATCCGCATCTTTCTGCCGGGCACGATGGAGCCCGAGCGCATCACCGCGATCTTCGCCAGGAAGGTCAAGGTCAGCTTCCGCCTGATCGATGTCACGATGTCGGCGGAGCAGGCGCAATCCGGCACGCCTCCTGAGGGCACGGAAGTGATGTTCGGCTTCAAGGACAAGCTTCCCTATCTCGTCAAGGCCAGCGCGCTCGACGGCGACGACATCAGCTACGCGGGACCGGGATTCTCGAGCGGCACTAAGGAGCCGATCGCCTCGTTCCGCTTCAACGGCCGCGGTACGCGGCGCTTCGCTCACATCACCGCAGAGAACGTTGGAATGCCCTTCGCCATCGCGCTCGACGACAAGGTGATCTCCTCCCCGGTGATCCGCGAGCCCATCACCGGCGGCTCCGTCCAGATTTCCGGCAACTTCACCCTGGAAGAGGCGAACAGCGTCGCCATGCTGCTGCGCGCCGGCTCGCTGCCCGGACGTCTTGGCCTCGTCGAGCAGCAGGTCATCCAACCCGTCGCCAAGCCATAAGGCGAAGATCGTCAGACGCGCCCCACCAGGGGCATCCGGCCGTTCCGCGACGCCGAAGCCCGCCCCGAATCACGGCCGCGTTGCGGCCGGACGCACAACCAACGGGCAATTGCCGAAACGCCCGATCAGGCTAAAATTTGCCTCTTGCGGCGTGACGGCCAAAGGCTTCATTTCAGGCGGCCGTCATTCGATTTCGGCTATACGTGTCGAGCATACCGACCAGGACTGAAAGCCTTACGCGGGGTTAGTACCATGCCGTCCGGCAGCGCAGACATTTCCTCAATCCTCGACCGCATTCTCGATGCGGCAACGGACAACCTCAGGATCGCGAAGATCCTGGTCCAGATGGGCCTGGATCCGAACAACGTCACCTATGACGCGATCTTCAATAGGCTGCTGGAGATTTTCGTCCACAACATCACGTTTGCCAATCTGTTCGCCGCGGTCGGCGCCGGTTTCTTCGTCGCCACCCTCTTGATGCGGACCATGGTGCCGCTGCGCGTCGCCAACATGATCGGCTGCGCGTTCTTCGCCGTTTTCGGCGCGCTCTCCGCCAACGTCGCGACGTTCCTGCTCTATCTGCTGCTGCTTCCGATCAACGCCCTGCGCCTGCGGCAGATGCTCAAGCTGGTCAAGAAGGCGCGCCATGCCGCCGAAGGCGACATGTCGATCGAATGGCTCAAGCCATTCATGACCGAGCGCAAATATCGAAGCGGCGACACGCTGTTCAAACTGGGCGATCCTGCCAAGGAGATGCTCCTCACGGTCACCGGCAAGTTCCTGGTCAAGGAGATCAATGTCGAGATCGGGCCCGGAGCGCTGATGGGAGAGCTCGGCTTCCTGACGCCCGACAACCGGCGCACCGGAACGATCGAATGCATCGAGGATGGCCAGGTGCTGACGATCACCTACGACCGGCTGCTCGAGATCTACTTCCAGGACCCGCAGTTCGGCTATTACTTCCTGGTGCTGACCAGCCAGCGCCTGCTGCAGAACATCGATCGTTTGCAGAAGCAGCTCGCCACGGAGCGGGCGGCCACGACGAACAGGATCGCGTGATCGCCGCTGCTCAGCCTAGCAGCAGCGCCGTGCCGGGGTCGCCCTTCTCCATCGCGCGCCGATAGGCCGGACGTGCACTGATACGGCCGAGATATTTGACCACGTTCGGGCAGCGTTGGACATCGTAGGGCTGGAAGTAGCGCATCGTCGTCAGCGAAAAGCCCATCATGATGTCGGCGGTGGTGAAGGCATTGCCCGCCAGATATTCGGCATCGCGAAGGCGGGCGTCGAGGAGATCGTAGGAGCGATCGAGCCGTCCCTTCATGGCAAGCAGGGTCGGGTTATCCTTTGCAAGATCGAGTCGATTCAGAATCATCATCCGCCCCATGCCGGGTTGCAACGTGCCATTGGCGAAGTGAAGCCAGTACAGGAATTGCGGGAAGGCGGGATCATTGGGGCCGAGCACCAGACGGCCGTTGCCGTACTTTGCGACGATGTAGTCGACGATGGCGCCGGACTCCGCGAGCACGAGATCGCCGTCGGTCACGACGGGCGCCGCCCCGGCTCGGGTACAGCGCCTTGTACTCCGGGGGCGCCAGCATGGTGACGGGATCGCGGGCGTAGCGCTTCAGCTCGTAGTCAAGCCCCAGCTCCTCGCACAGCCAGACGATGCGCTCGGACTGAGACTTGCCGAGATGATGGACGGTGAGCATGCGGCCTCCTGCAGCGGTAAGTTGGGCACGTCGTGAAGACGCGTATAGCCTGCCATTGCCGGGGACGCATCTCGGTCTTGTGTCCCGGATGCAGCGCGGTGCCGCTTCGACGGCGCTGCAGAGCCGGGGCCCAGCCCACCGGGTATGTCCTGTCCGCGGCGCCTCCAGCCTCCCTCCAAAACGGCCCCGCCGCAAAATCGCCCTAAAAACCGAATGGTAACCATGACGGGCTAGGGTAATGACGTGACCAATCCTCCGACGATCCTGGTGTTCGATTCCGGCCTTGGCGGGCTCACGGTGCTCCGCGAGGTCGTGGCCGCGCGTCCGGACGCCCATTTCGCCTACGTCGCCGACGACGCCTTCTTCCCCTACGGCCACCACAGCGAGGACGAGATCATCGCCCGCGTCGTGCCGCTGATGGGTGAGCTGATCGGCACGCATGACCCTGATATCGTCGTCATCGCCTGCAACACGGCGTCCACCCTGGTCCTGTCCCACTTGCGCGCCACTTATTCGGTGCCCTTCGTCGGTACGGTGCCGGCGATCAAGCCGGCCTGCGCGCAATCGAGGACCCGCCGCGTCTCGGTGCTCGGCACCAAGGGCACGGTGAAGCGCGAATACACCAAGGCCCTGATCCGCGATTTCGCGCAGGGCTGCGAGGTGACGCTGGTCGGCTCGCCCGAGCTTGCCTCGCTGGCTGAAGCTGAACTCAGCGGCGCTTCCGTCAGCGACGGCGACATCCTGGCCGAACTCGCCCCCTGCTTCGTCGGCGAAGACGCGACCTCGCGCACCGACACCGTCGTGCTCGCCTGCACACATTATCCGCTGCTGCTCGACCGGCTGAAGCGGCTGGCACCCTGGCCGGTCGACTGGATCGATCCCGCGCCGGCGATCGCCCGCCGCGTCTCGGATCTGCTCGGCCCGCGCATCGGCGGCATCGCACAGGCCGGCGCCGAAATGATCTTCACCTCGAACCGCGTGCACGGCCTTTCGGCTACGCTGACGCCGTTCTTCGGCGGCCGCGCGCTGGCCTGACTTTGCGCATCGGCGCCGCGCTGCTAGGTTTTGCCGTCGTCACCTCACTGCAGGCCTTTCCATGTCGGTCCAGACTCCGCCGCTCAACCGCCTTCGCCAATTGTGGCGCGATGGCCGCCCCGCTTTCGGCGCGATCGCGACCATCCCGAGCGTGCAGATGGTGCAGATCATGGCGCGCTCGCTCGACTGGATCATCGTCGATCTCGAGCATGGTCCCATCGGGCTGACCGAAGCGCATGCGATGATCGCCGCGACCACAGGCACGCCGTGCACTCCCCTGGTGCGGATCGCGGCGAATGAGCCGTGGCTTGCGAAAGCCCCGATGGACATCGGCGCCTTCGGCATCAACTTTCCGATGATCACGAACCGCAACGATGCTGAGAAGGCGGTCCGCAGCGTGCGCTACCCGCCGCGCGGCGACCGTCTGTGGGGGCCCTTCCACGCGCCGTTCCGCTGGGGCCAGTCGATGCCGGACTACATGGCGAGCGCCGACGACGAGATGATCTGCATGATCACCATCGAGCATGTCGATGCCGTCAACCGCATCGACGAGATCATGGCGACGCCGGGCATCGACGTCGCGGTGATCGGGCCCGGCGATCTCGCGACATCCATCAACAAGCGCGGCCAGATGGACGATCCGGAACTGCTGGAGCTGGTCGCGCGCGCCGAGGCCGGCATCCTCAGAAGCGGCGTGCCGATCGGCGGCGTGGCCCGCACCGCCGACCAGGCCAACGCCCTGGTCGACCGCGGCTACCGCGCGATCGCGCTGGGCTTCGACTGGTCGCTGCTCCAGCGCGGCATCATGGCGGCGTTCGAGGGCATCAGGCGCTGAGCAGGCCGACTGCCAGTTTGCCGGGAACTGCGGCCCTGCTAGGGTCGGCCGCATAGGGAGGAAAAACCATGCTCAAGAAGACTTTGCTCGCTCTGACCTTTACCGGCCTCGCCGTCGCCGCCTTCGCCCAGCAGCCTGGCATCAAGCGCACCCCGCTCCAGAAAGTCGAATTTCCGGAGGGCTATAATACCGTCACCGCCATTGCGGAGGTCCCGGCGGGCGGCGCGGCCGGACGCCATACCCATCCCGGAATTGAGACCGGTTATGTGCTGGAGGGCGAGCTCAATCTGCTCGTCGACGGGCAGCCGGAGAAGACCTTGAAAGCCGGCGATTCCTACCAGATCCCGGCAGGCGTCGTGCATGACGCCAAGGCTCATGGCGATAAAGCCATGAAAGTGCTTGGAGTTTACGTCGTCGACAAGACCAAGCCGCTGGCTTCGCCGGCTCCCTGATTGGTCGAACCGTTCGACCCCTGGCGGGTTGGTTCGTGCTAAAGGAAACGGCGAGCGGGACCCGCTCGCTGCACATTTTTTCATCTGTAGGAACCGAAGACCGATGCGGGGGACGCCAAAGCCCATTTCGCTGCCGCGCCGCCTGATTTGCGACCTCATGCGCGCGTCGATGGACGTGCCGTTCGTTTCGCTCTCCCGTTCGCTCAATATCCGCCCCCTGATCGAGGCACGCGCCGGAGCCGGCACGCCGGCCGGCTGGGCTGCCACCTTCGTCAAGGCGTTCGCCCTGGTCGCCAGGGACGAGCCGATCCTGCGCACCGTCTACGCCAAATGGCCCTGGCCGACGTTCTACGAATTGCCGAACAGCGTGGCGTCGGTGGCGATCGCCCGGGTCGAGGACGGCGAGGAATGCGTGATGCCGCAGCGAATCGCGGCTCCCGAGGCCATGGCGCTGGCCGCGGTCGATGCCGAGATCCGGCGCGGCAAGACGGCGCCGATCGCAGACGTTCCGATGTTCCGGAAGATCATGCGGGCAACCCGCCTGCCGTTGCCGCTGCGGCGCCTGTCCTGGGCGATCGGCCTCAATTTCGGCCGCCAGCGCGGCAACTGGTTCGGCAGCTTTGCGGTGAGCTCGGTGGCCGCCTATGGCGGCGGAGAGCTCCATCCGATCACGCCGGGCCCCTTCATCGTCAGCTACGGCCTGGTCGAGCCCGACCAGACCATTCATGTCGTGATCCGCTGGGATCACCGGGTCACCGACGCCGCCCCGATCGCCCGGGTCCTGACCCGGCTGGAACAGGTCCTGAACACTGAAATCGCTGCCGAATTGCGGGCGGCGGGGTCAAAGCCGATAAGAGTGGTCGGGACATAAGCACCGTCGTTCCGGGGCAGCTCGCAGAGCCGAACCCGGAACCTCGAGATTTCCGGGTCGATGCTGGCGCATCGCCCGGAATGACGGGCTAAACAATTGACAGCGAACCCCAAACTCCCCTAAAAGCCGCCTGCTCGCGGGCCGATTTCGGCCCGCGAAGCGTTTCGCGACCCGTGGTCCTCTCCCTTGAAGCTTTGGGGATCGGACCTGTCAGTGCCGGGCTAGCCCGTCACACAGGAGGGCGCGTTTCCTCAAACCATGTACCTGAAGAGGACGCGATGACTAAGCGCAGTGAGGCGAAGTACAAACTCGATCGCCGTATGGGCCAGAACATCTGGGGCCGCCCGAAGAGCCCCGTGAATCGCCGCGAATACGGCCCCGGCCAGCATGGCCAGCGCCGCAAGGGCAAGCTCTCGGACTTCGGCGTGCAGCTGCGCGCCAAGCAGAAGCTGAAGGGCTACTACGCCAACATCTCCGAGCGTCAGTTCCACGGCATCTATGTCGAGGCGAGCCGCCTCAAGGGTGACACCGGCGAGAACCTGATCGGCCTGCTGGAGCGTCGTCTCGACGCGGTCGTGTACCGCGCCAAGTTCGTTTCCACGATCTTCGCCGCTCGCCAGTTCATCAACCACGGCCACATCAAGGTGAACGGCCGCAAGGTCAACATCTCGAGCTATCAGCTCAAGGTCGGCGACGTGATCGAGGTCAAGGAAGCCTCCAAGCAGCTCGCCCACGTGCTGGAAGCCAGCCAGCTCCCCGAGCGCGACACTCCCGACTATCTTGAAGTCGACCACGGCAAGATGACCGCGAAATACGTGCGCATCCCCGGCCTCTCCGACGTGCCGTTCCCGGTGCAGATGGAGCCGCATCTGGTCGTCGAATTCTATTCGCGCTAAGATCTGAATATCGAAAGGCCCCGGTTCGCCGGGGCCTTTTTGCTTAAGAGCCACAATTCAGTGGCCGCAAATGCGTTAGGAGCCGTCGCATGCTCTACACCCCTCCCCCGATCGATCCCAAGGCGCCGCCGGTGCGCATCAATCTGCTCTCGGACACGCAGACCAAGCCGACGGCCGCGATGCGCGAGGCGATGGCGCGCGCCGAGGTCGGCGACGAGCAGGTCGGTGACGATCCGACCGTGAACGCGCTGTGCGAGCGCGTCGCCGCACTGATGGGCAAGGAAGCCGCGGTCTACATGCCCTCGGGCACCATGTGCAACGTCACCGCGACGCTGGTGCATTGCCGCCCCGGCGACGAGATCCTGGCGCACGAGACCGCGCACATCATCGCCCGCGAAGGCGGCGCGCATGCGGCGATCGGCGGTTTTCAGGTGACGCAGCTCAAGGGCCCCGACGGCCAGTTCACGCCGGAGACATTCCGGAAAGCCCTGCATCCACGCACGCGCTACCAGCCGCCGCAGACCGTCGTCAGCGTCGAGCAGACCGCCAATATCGGCGGCGGCACGATCTGGAAGAAGGCAGTGCTCGACGAGATCGTCGCGATCGCGAAACAGCACGGCCTCGTCACCCACATGGACGGTGCACGTCTCCTCAATGCCACCGTCGCCAGCGGCATCTCCCCGCGTGACATGACGGCGGGCTGGGATTCGGCCTGGATCGACTTCTCCAAAGGCCTGGGCGCGCCGATCGGCGGCGTGCTCGCGGGCTCGCGCGCCTTCATCGATGCGGTCTGGCAGTGGAAGCAGCGCCTCGGCGGATCGATGCGGCAGGCTGGCATTTGCGCCGCCGCCTGCATCTACGCGCTCGACCACCATGTCGATCGCCTCGCCGACGATCACGCCAATGCGCGCGCGCTCGCCCGCGGGCTGTCGCAGATCCCCGGCATCGAGGTGCAGGAGCCCGAGACCAATCTCGTGTTCTTCAAGCCCGACGGCGCCGGCATTGCCGGCGACAAGATGGTCGCGGCACTGCGCCAGCGCGGCGTGACACTTGCGATGATGGACGGCCGCATCCGCGCCTGCACCCATCTCGACGTCGATGCGAGCCAGATCGAGGAGACCATCGGGTACGTGCGCGAGATCGTGCGCGGGGCGTAGTCAGCGCGTATTCGCGCGAAGTGGATACCGGTTCGCGTAAAGAAAACGCGTCAAAACGAGAGTCTACCGCCCCATCGCCTGATAGATCAGCGTCTTCAAGGCCAGCTGAATCCGGCCGCGTTGCGACGGGGTCTGCACCATGAAGATCCCGAACAGATCGTCTTCGGGATCGATGAAGAAGAAGGTGCCGCCGACGCCGTCCCAGCGATATTCGCCGAGCGGCCATGAAGTCCCCGGCGGCACCGAGGTGCGCACCGCGAAGCCGAGGCCAAAGCCGGAACTGCCGCCCGGATAATAGTTCTGGTCGCGTGCGATCCTGGTTTCGGGGCCGACATGATCCGACGCCATCAGCGCGATGGTCTCGGGCTTGAGATAGCGCCGGCCTTCATAGCTGCCGCCATTCAGCAGCATCTGCGCGAAGCGGGCGTAGTCGCCGACTGTACCGACGAGGCCGGCACCGCCCGATTGCCAGATCGCCGGGCGCCTGATGTCGCGAACCGGTGTCGTTGCATTGATGTTGCGATCATCCGGCATCGGTTCGGCGATGCGTGGGAATTTGGCGGGGTCGGTGACGTAGAACGCCGTCTCCGTCATGCCGAGCGGGTCGAGCAGCCGCTCCTTCTCGAACTGCAGCAGCGTCTTGCCCGAGATGACCTCGACAACCCGGCCGAGCACGTCGGTGGCAAAGCCGTAGTCCCACAGCGTGCCCGGCTGCTCGGCGAGCGGCAGCGCCGCGAGCTTCGCGACGAAATCGGCGTTGGAAACATCGCCATTGAAGAGGTTGGCGGCCGCATAGAGCTCGCGCACCGCGCCGCCGCCAGAAGAACCGTAAGGCAGCCCCGCGGTGTGGCGCAGCAGATCCTTGATCGTGACGGGACGCTGCAGCGGCTCCAGTGCCAGCGAGACCTTGCCGTCCTCCGCCTTCTTCTCGACGCCGACCTTCATATCGGCAAAGGCCGGAATGTACTTTGCGACGGCATCCTCGAGCGCGAGCTTGCCTTCCTCGACCAGCATCATCGCCATGACCGAGGTGATCGGCTTCGACATCGAATAGAGACGGAAGATCGTGTCCGCGCTCATCGAACTCTCGGTCGCGACATCGCGAACGCCGAAATTCTCGTAATAGACTGGCTTGCCATGCTGCTGGAGCAGCAGAATGGCGCCGGGAATCTTGCCGGTCACGATCTCGTTGCGGATGTAGTCGGAGACCTTCGCCAGCCCTTGGGCCGAGAGCGTGCGAGCGCTGCGTGCTTCGGAGCCGGCCTTCGCACCGACCGCTCCGACCAGAAGCACGAGCGCCGCGATGAAAGCGCGGCGCCCGAACATGTCACTTTTCCATGGCTTCATAGACCAACAGCTTCAATGTACGCTGCACGCGCTGGCGCTCGGTCGGGGTCTGCTCCAGCAGCACGAAGAACATGTCCTGCTTGGGATCGATGACGAAATAGCAGCCGGAGGCGCCGTCCCATTTCAACTCGCCGAGATTGCCGGGCGGCGGCGGTTTTGCGTTGCCGGGATCGGTGCGCACCGCGAGCCCGAGGCCGAAGCCGAAACCGTCGCCGGGGAAGTAGAAATAATCGCGATCGACGCCTGATTTGGGGCCGAGCTGATCGGTCGTCATCAGCTTGAACGTCTCAGGCT
Organism: Bradyrhizobium sp. IAR9; assembly: GCF_013408065.1. Classification (NCBI taxonomy): domain Bacteria; kingdom Pseudomonadati; phylum Pseudomonadota; class Alphaproteobacteria; order Hyphomicrobiales; family Nitrobacteraceae; genus Bradyrhizobium; species Bradyrhizobium sp. IAR9. Next base: position 276,129 of record NZ_JACBZW010000005.1, on the reverse strand, counting down.
TGAGAATGGTCTTGCCGTCGAGGCTGCCGCCGTTGAGCAGCATCTGCGCGAAGCGCTCATAATCGGCCATGGTCGTCACCATGCCACCGCTGGCGAACTGCATCTTCTTGACCACGGTCGGATCATTGATCCGGCCAACGCGGAAGTCGCTGTCGTTCGGCACCGGCTGCGCCAGCAGCTTCTGCTTCTCGGGAGCGGTGACGAAAAAGCCGGTGTCGACCATGCCGAGCGGATCGAGCAGCTTCTCGCGCATGATGTCGATCAGCGGCTTGCCGGCCGCGATCTCCATCACGCGTGCCAGCACGTCGGTGGAATGGCCGTATTGCCAGAGCGCGCCCGGCTGGTTGTGCAGCGGCAGCTTGGCGATGCGCTCGGCGAACTCGGCGAGGTCGAAATCGCCTGCGTAGAGGTTGGCATCGCGATAGGCCTTGCGGACCAGGCTGTCGCCATAGAAGCCATAGGTGATGCCCGATGTGTGCGTCATCAAATCATGCACCGTCATCGGCCGGTTCGGCGACACCAGCTCGAGCGACTTGGTGCCGTCCTCCGCCTTCTTCTCGACGCCGACTTTCACATTGGCGAAGGACGGAATGTACTTCGAGACGGGATCATCCAACTTGATCTTGCCGTCCTCGACCAATTGCATCGCGACCACCGAAGTGATCGCCTTGGACATCGAGAACAGGCGGAAGATCGTCTTGTCCGTGATCGGCGCCTTGCTGACCACGTCCTGCACGCCGAAGGCTTCGTGATAGACCGGTTTGCCGTGCTGCCGGATCAGCACGGTCGCGCCGGCGATCTTGCCGGTCGCAACCTCGTTCTTGAAGAATTCGCTGATCTTGCCGAGCTTGTCCTGATTGAAATGCGCGCCGGCCGGAATCTCGTAGGTGCCCTCCGCTCGCGCCAGCGACATCGCGCCGAGCGACACCAGCGCGCCGCAGACCAGCGCACGCAGTCCAGACTGTGAAATCATATCCCCTCCCCGGAACATGGCCCGGCGAAGTGTACTGAGCGCGCCATCAGGCACAAGGGCCGGCGTGTCGCGCAAGCGCCTCGGCGTGGAGCTTGGCGCTCGGCTCGGCGAAGCAGCAGAACACCACGCGGGCCACGGACGGCGCCAAAGCGAGCCCTTCGATTGTGGTACGAACGGCGATATCGGCGGCCCGGTCGGCTGGAAAGCGGAAAATGCCGGTCGAAATCGCGGGAAATGCCACCGAGGTCAGCTTGTGCTTCCCGCACAGCTCCATCGAGCGGCGATAACAGGACGCGAGCAGATCGTCCTCTCCGAACGTGCCGCCATTCCAGACCGGTCCGACGGTGTGGATCACATGGGCAGCCTTGAGCCGGTAGCCTTTGGTGATCTTGGCATCGCCCGTCTCGCAGCCGTGGAGCATGCGGCATTCGGCGACCAGATCGGGCCCCGCCGCCCGATGGATCGCACCATCCACGCCGCCCCCACCAAGGAGCGACGTGTTGGCCGCGTTGACGATGGCGTCAACGCTCAGTGTGGTGATGTCTGCGACAATGACCTCGAGCTCGGCGCCGCCAATCCGGCGCGTCAGCTGGGTCACCTATCAGGCCGCGACGACGACGCCCTTCTCGGTGAAAAGCTGCTGCAATTCACCGGCCTGGAACATCTCGCGGACGATGTCGCAGCCGCCGACGAACTCGCCCTTCACATAAAGCTGCGGGATGGTCGGCCAGTTGGAGAAGGTCTTGATGCCGTTGCGCAGTTCGGCGGATTCGAGAACGTTGAGGCCCTTATAGCCGACGCCGATATGGTCGAGGATCTGGACGACCTGGCCGGAGAAACCGCACTGCGGAAATTGCGGCGTGCCCTTCATGAACAGAACCACGTCGTTCGACTTCACTTCGTTGGCGATGAATTCCTCGATGCTCATTTCCGTGTCCTTCTGGGGCGGAGCCCCCACCAATCAATTCGGGCTGGCTCCGCCGATCTAACCCGATACCTGCCTATATATGTAGCCCAAACCGTTGTGCATCCAAAGTAAAATGGCGGCGACATGCCCCGCTGGCCGGCTTGCCCCCAAGCCGGATCCATAGGCTGATGACATCAATATCATCGCCGGGGAGGACTTTCATACCGTAACGGAGCCCCTATCTAGGACAAACCTCGGTTTTGGAACCGGGCAACGCCAACGACGTTCTCTTGTCCTGTCTGGAGAAAAACGTGACGAAACAAGCCTCCGCTACGGCCGCCCCCTCGCTTTCGTCACTGTCCTCTGCCGGTAACCTCGCCCAGCGGCTGGAAGACGCCTTTCTCGCCGTCCGCAACGAGACCGAGCGCCGGGCCGCGCCGCTCTCGCCGGAGGACCAGCAGATCCAGTCCATGCCGGATGCCAGCCCGACGAAATGGCACCGGGCCCATACCACCTGGTTCTGGGAGCAATTTTTGCTCGGCGAGCACGCGGCTGGCTACCGGCCCTTCCACCCCGATTTCGCGTTCCTGTTCAATTCCTATTACGTCAGCGCCGGCCCGCGTCATGCCCGCAATCATCGCGGCGACATCACCCGTCCCAGCGCAAACGAGGTCGGCGCCTATCGCAACTATGTCGATGCGGCCGTCGTGAAATTCTTCCGCGAGACCGGCGCGGACAAGCTTCGCGCGATCGCACCGCTGGTCGAGGTCGGGCTCAACCACGAGCAGCAACACCAGGAATTGATGTTCACCGACATCCTGCACGCCTTCGCGCAGAACCCGGTCTATCCGGCCTATGACCCCGACTGGCGCTTCCCGGCCGCGACGCGCGCTGGCGACGACTGGCTGACGCTGAACGAGGGCATCCACACCGTCGGCCATGTCGACGACAGCTTTCATTTCGACAACGAGAAGCCGGCGCATCGCGCCCTCGTCGGCCCGGTCAGGGTCGCGCGCAATCTGGTCACCAATGCCGAGTGGCTGGCCTTCATGCGGGACGGCGGATACCGACGTGCGACGCTGTGGCTGATGGACGGCTTTGCCGCAGCCAGCAAGGAAGACTGGCAGGCCCCGGGTTACCGGCGCGAGATCGATGGCCAGTGGCACGTGATGACGCTGGCCGGTGTGAAGCCGGTCGATCCCACCGCGCCGGTCTGCCATATCAGCTACTACGAAGCCGACGCCTTCGCGCGCTGGGCCGGCAAACATCTGCCGACCGAGATGGAGTGGGAGGTCGCGGCCCGCGCCGGCCAGCTCAACGACGCCTTCGGCATCGTCTGGCAGTGGACCCGCAGCTCGTACGCGCCCTATCCCGGCTACCGCGCCATCGAAGGCGCGCTCGGCGAGTACAACGGCAAGTTCATGGTCAACCAGCTGGTGCTGCGAGGCTCCTCGCTTGCAACTCCGGAAGGCCACAGCCGTATCACCTATCGGAACTTCTTTTATCCGCACCACCGCTGGCAGTTCACGGGACTGCGGCTCGCCGATTACGACTAGTTCTCATCCGACGACAGATGCGCGCCGGACAGCGCGTTCAGGAGAGTATCATGAATGTGCACGCCAGCGCTTTGGCCGAAGCCCATCTTCCCGACGAGCAGACCACCGCCTTCGCCCGCGAGGCCATCAAGGACCTCTCGCAGCAGCCCAAAACACTGTCGCCGAAATATTTCTACGACGCGACGGGATCGGAGCTGTTCGAGGCGATCACGCGCCTGCCGGAATATTATCCGACGCGGACCGAGCTCTCGATCCTGAAGGATCGTGGCAGCGAGATCGCGAAGATCATTCCGGAGCATGCCGCGCTGGTCGAGTTCGGCGCGGGCGCGACCACGAAGGTCCGCCTGCTACTCAACCAGTGCAGGTTCGCGGCCTATGTCCCCGTCGACATCTCCGGTGACTTCCTCAAGGCGCAGGCGAACGGCCTGAAGCGCGACTTCCCGTCGCTCGGCATCTATCCGGTGACCGCCGATTTCACCACGCCGTTCGAGCTGCCGAGGGCGGTCGCCTCGATGCCCAAGGTCGGCTTCTTTCCGGGCTCGACCATCGGCAATTTCGAGCCGCATGAAGCCCAGGCCTTCCTGAAGAGCGCACGCGCGATCCTGGGCCGGGGCGCGCAGATGATCATTGGCGCCGACCTCGAGAAGGATGAGCGCGTGCTGTTCGATGCCTATAACGACGCCGCCGGCGTCACCGCGCGCTTCAACCTCAATGTTCTCGTGCGGATCAACCGCGAGCTTGGCGGCAATTTCGACCTCTCCGCCTTCACCCATCGCGCGATCTACAATCGCGAGCGGCACCGCATCGAGATGCACTTGTTCAGCAAGAAGAGCCAGACCGTGCGCCTGCTCGGCACCAGCTTCTCGTTCCGCCCCGGCGAAAGCATCCACACCGAGAACAGCTACAAATACAGCATCGAGCGTTTTGCCGCGCTGGCACAGGGCGCGGGTTGGCGCGTCCGCGAGAGCTGGACGGATGCGGCGAAGATGTTCTCGGTGCATGCGCTGGAGGTGGCGGAGTAAACGCTGCGGCCGCTCTCCGCGAGAGCGCTTTCCCCGCAGCGCATCCTTCGAGACGCTTGCTCAGACCGCTCCAGGGTCAGTGCTCCTCGGCCTCTTCCGGAGCAGATCCCAGCGACACCGATTCCCACACCGCGACGACGATCATGATCACCGTCGTCGCGACCGACAGCCAGAGCGGCGGGAGGCCGGCGGCGAACCACCACAGCAACAGCAGCAGCATGATGCCGATGCCGTGCGAGAGCTGGAGGAAGCCGCGGATCGCGTGCTTGAACAGGATGGTGCCGATCAGGAACACCAGCGGCCCGCCGATCGTGCTCACGATGGTGCGCACGTCGGAATGGCCGGTCGGGTGCTTCAGCACCAGCTCGTCCGAGACCGCGGTCAGGATGATGCCGGCGATGATCGGCGTGTGCAGATAGGTATAGGCGAGCCGCGCCAGGCGGCCGGATTCGGTGGACTTCGAGATCCGCTCCGAGCCGGCCTCGGCGCCCTTGTGGAAATAGACCCACCACATCGCGATGGCGCCGACCAGTGCGGAGACGAAGGCCATGATGTTGTCCGCGGTCCAGTCCAGCTCGGCGAAGGTCGCGCCGTTGACGACGACGGCTTCGCCGAGCGCGATGATGACGAAGAGCGAGCAACGCTCGGCCATGTGGCCGCCCTCGACGGCCCAGGCCTCGACCGACGAGAAGCCGAGCTTCGGAACCCAGAAGCGCACCGCCGGCGAGACGTACTCCCAGGCGACTGCCGCAATCCACAGCCATAGCCGCGTCTCGTCTTCGGACAGGCCGCCTGCGATCCACAACACCGCGGAGATCGCGAGCCAGGTCAGAATGCGGATCGCGTTGTGGCGGACCGCGGTCCGATGCCGCGGCGTTGCGAACAGCCAGAAGGCCGTGCGCCCGATTTGCATCGCCGCGTAGGCGATCGCAAACCACAGACCCCGCCCCTCGAAGGCGGTCGGGATCGTCGTCGACAGCACCAGCCCGCCCAGCATCATCAAAAAGAGCATAACGCGGACCGGCGTCAGCTCCGGATTGAGCCAGTTGGTGACCCAGGCGGTGTAGACCCACACCCACCACACCGCGAGAAACAGCACCGTGACGTGCACCGCGCCGAGCGGCGTGAAATGGTGCAGCAGCGTATGCGACACCTGCGTGACGGCGAAGACGAAGACGAGGTCGAAGAACAACTCGACATTGGTGACGCGGCTGTGCTGGTTCGGCACGATGACGCGAAACATCGCGCCGCGAGAATTGTCCGCAGCCATCGTCGTCCCCCGTCGCGCGATCAGATCAAGCGCCCGGCACGCCGGTTTGCAGCGCCAGCGCGTGCAGCACGCCGCCCATCTGGCCGCGCAGGGACTGATAGACGATCTGGTGCTGCTGGACGCGGGATTTGCCGCGGAAAGATTCCGAGATCACGGTCGCGGCATAGTGGTCGCCGTCGCCGGCGAGGTCACGGATGGTCACCTCGGCATCGGGGATCGCTGCCTTGATCATCGCCTCGATATCGTGGGCGTCCATGGGCATTCGGGTCTTGCTCCTTCTGGTCTCGAATCGCTGCCGGGGTCCCCTCTCCGGCAGGGCCAAACTTAGCGTGAACGGACTTCTGCGTCACGCTTTCCGGCACTATATCCATGATCCCATCAGGATAAAGGCACGACAAAGTGCCGCGCGCGGCAGATTGATCGAAAAGGTGTGAAATCATGAAGCTTCCAGGGCCCGACCATCCCATCACCATCACCCCAAATCCCCGCCGCGTCCGTGTCACCGCGGGCGACATCGTGATCGCCGAAACCAGCAAGGCGCTGACGCTGAAGGAGGCCAGATATCCGGCGGTGCAATATGTGCCGCGGGAGGACACCAACATGGCCCTGCTGGCGCGTACCGACCGCGTCACCCACTGCCCCTACAAGGGGGATGCGAGCTATTACAGCGTTAAGGCCGACGGCAAGGTGCTCGATAATGCGATCTGGACCTACGAGACGCCCTTTCCCGCGATGAGCGAGATTTCCGGCCATCTCGCCTTCTATCCGGATAAGGTGAAGATCGAGGAAGTGGGGTAGGCGCACGCGCTGTGACGCCGGGGCGATCCTGGATCGCCTCCTTCCAGTCGACACAAGGCACGAGATGCCGCGCCGGGCCGCAAGACTGATTGGGGTCTCGTTGCTGGGATTGTCCGGCATCCTTGTTGTGCTCGCTGCTGCCGGGCTGGGTTTTCGTGCCCATCGTCAGCACCTTGCTGCCCAAACTCTCGCGATCCGCTCTCCTGCCGGCGTGCAGGAGGGAGAGTTCATCGAGATCGGCGGCATCAAGCAATGGATTCAAATCCGCGGCGAGGATCGGGATAACCCGGTTCTCCTGTTCGTCCACGGCGGCCCCGGCGGCTCCACCCTGCCGATCTCCTCGGGTTGGCGCGCCTGGGAGAAGCATTTCACCGTCGTGCAGTGGGACCAGCGCGGCACTGGACGCACCTTTGGCGCGGCTGGAGACGCGCTCGGCCCCACGATGACACTGGAGCGGATGACGCAAGACGGCATCGAATTGGCCGAGTACCTGCGCACGCATTTGCACAAGGACAAGATCGTCCTGGTCGGGCATTCCTGGGGCTCATTCCTGGGAATTCGAATGGCGAAGCAACGTCCGGATCTGTTCTCGGCCTATGTCGGCACGGGCCAGGTGGTCGGCAGGGCGACCTTCGAGAAGGCTTTCGAGCTCACGATCGCGCGTCTGCAACGGCTTGCGGCAGCGGCCACCAACAAGGAGGCTCTGGCCGAATTGGCGCCGATCGCTTCACAGCCGGTCCTCACCCCGGAGAATCGCCTGATTGCGGACAAATGGAGCAATGTGCTGGGTCTGCCGCTCGTCGACGGCTTCCAGCTGGCCGGTCCCATCCCGCCGCTCTTCATGCCGGACGTGTCGCTGCTTGACCTGTACAATTGGCGGAAGGGCGCCGCCTTCTCGGCAAAGTACCTGACGGGACGGAACGGGCCGATGTTTCAGAGCGACATGGCCTCAATGGGGTTCGAGTTTTCAATACCTATGTTCTTCATCGAGGGCGATGCAGACGCCGTGACGCCGGGAGGACCCGCCGAGCAATTCTTCAACCTGATCACGGCCCCGCATAAGGAATTCGTCTGGGTTCGCGGCGGAGACCATTTCATTCCGTTCGATCGCCCCGATGAGTTCTTGGCGGAGTTGGTGGCTCGCATAAGACCGTTCGCAAGCCATTGACGGCCTGCGCCTGGGGGGCCGGCGCCCCGTTCCGGTCCGACCTACTGCCCGCTACGCCCTGAAGATCGTGAGCCCCAATATCAGCAGCACCAGGAAGATCACGACGAAGACGTAGAACAGGAAGCGGGCGATATCGGCGGAGACGGTCGAGATGCCGGTGAAACCGAGCACGCCGGCCACGATCGAGACAAGTAGGAAGATCAGCGCCCATTTCAGGATCGTCATTGCCAGCTCCGAATTGTGCCGCTTGTCGCGGCCGTCAGCCCTTCCCTTCGGCGGACGCTAACTTCGCTGCGCGGAACTGGTTCCTACGGGTGTCAGGACCCAAGTCGGGCTCAAGTGGGGCTCAACTACCGCGCAAACGAGCCTTGCTGAATCCGGCTCGCGGCGGCACAGTCCAGCCCGGGGCAGGAGTGCGGGGGCGACCAAGATGACGATGGCAGATTCAGCGACGATCGGCGCGGAGGTGCATGCCGCGCCGAAAAGCAAGGCGCGCAATTTGGCGATTGATCGCGCCCGCACCTTCCTGACTCTGGTGGTGCTGCTGCATCACGCGGTGATCCCCTATACTTATTTCGGTCATACCGATCCGAAGTACTTCTTCGGCTTCGACATGATCGTGCTCGCCACCGACAGTTTCTTCATGGCGATGTTCTTCTTCCTGTCGGGGCTGTTCGCCTGGTCTGGCATCGCTCGGAAGGGAGCACGGAGCTATTTGGCAGATCGCCTGCTTCGGCTTGGCTTACCCTTCGCGATCTGCGCCCTTACGGTCATTCCGCTCGCCTACTACGCGATCTCCCTGCGGCAGCATCCCGAGATCGGCTTTTCGGAATTCTGGTGGAATATGGTCACGAAAGGCCCGTGGCCGAGCGGGCCGATTTGGTTCCTTTGGGTCTTGTTCGCTTTCGACCTGGTTGCCTGCCTGCTGCACCGGCTGTCGCCCAATCTGCTCGATCCGATCAATCGCCTCTCGCTATACGGTCGCCGTCGGCCCGCCGTGTTCTTCGCGGTCATGCTTGCCGTCACCGCGGCGTTCTACATTCCCGGGAGGGTTCACTTCGGACCAAGCAGTTGGTTCGAGTTCGGGCCGTTCTCGGTCCAGCACGGGCGCGTGATGCTCTACGCGACCTACTTCTTTTTCGGTGCAGGCATCGGCGTTGCGCAAATGGATCGCGGGCTGCTCGCTGTCGACGGCCGGATGGCAAAGGTCAGCTGGGACTGGATGGTGCTGGCGATCGTTCCGTATTGCCTCTTGTGGGTGCTGATCTTTATCAAGCGCGAAATACTGGGCAACCCGTCGCCGTTGCCGGACTGGTATGAAGCGCTCTATGCCATCTGCTTCACTGTCTTCAGCGTGGCCATCATGTTTCTGATCCTGGCCTTTTTCCAGAGGTTCAGGCAATCAGGCTCAGCCAAGCTGCTCGATCCAATGCAGAGCGACGCGTTCGGCATGTTCCTGGTGCACTATCCGATCGCACTGTGGCTGCAATATTGGCTGTTCGACTATGGCCTGCCGGCGATCGTCAAGGCCACGATCGGATTTGTACTGACAGTCATGGCGAGCTGGGCGCTGACGCGAGCGTTGCGGCAGATCCCGGGCGCGACGAAGGTGCTTTGAGGAAGCGGCACCGGCCTCCTATCGTCGTTGCGAGCGCAGCGAAGCAATCCATCTCACCGCAGGCAGCAGTGTGGATTGCGTCGTCGCGGAGCCTGTCATCGGGCCCGCCAAAGGCGGGACCCGGTGGCTCCTCGCAATGACGGATGGCGTCGCTACGCCGCCTTCCCACCCATATATTCCGGCAGCCAGCGCTCGAACGACTTACGGAGCGCATCGATCGCCACGGGCGCTTCGCCCGCGATCGCGATCGCATCGCCGCCGGTGGTGCCGATCCGCACGCAGGGCACTTCGCAGCCACGCATCTTGGCAAGTACGCGGCCGGCTTCGGTTTCCGGCACGGTGACGAGATAGCGCGCCTGGTCCTCACCGAACCAATAGGCCTGCGAGATCAGCGAGGTCGGCGCCGCCAGCAGCTTGGCCCCGATGCCGCCCGCCATCGCCATCTCGGCCAGCGCGATCAACAGACCGCCGTCGGAGAGGTCGTGCACGGCGGTTGCGGTACCGCCATGGATCATGCCGCGCACGCAATCGCCGTTGCGCTTCTCGGCGGCGAGATCGACCGGCGGCGGCGCGCCCTCCTCGCGACCGCAGATATCGCGCAGGTAAACGGACTGGCCGAGCCAGCCATGGGTCTCGCCCACCAGGAGGATCGCTTCGCCCTCGGCCTTGAAGGCGAGCGAGGCAGATTTGGTGAAATCGTCGAGCAGGCCGACGCCGCCGATCGAGGGCGTCGGCAGGATCGCGCGGCCGTTGGTCTCGTTGTAGAGCGAGACGTTGCCGGAGACGACCGGAAAGTCCAGCGTGCGGCAGGCTTCCGAGATGCCCTTCAGGCAGCCGACGAACTGGCCCATGATCTCGGGCCGCTCAGGATTGCCGAAATTGAGATTGTCGGTGATCGCGAGCGGCTTGCCGCCGACCGCGGTAATGTTGCGCCAGGCTTCCGCCACCGCCTGCTTGCCGCCTTCGAACGGGTCCGCCTCGCAATAGCGCGGCGTGACGTCGACGGTGAGCGCGAGGCCCTTCGGCCCGTCCTCGACGCGCACGACCGCTGCATCGCCGCCGGGACGCTGCATGGTGTTGCCGAGGATGACGTGGTCGTACTGCTCCCAGACCCAGCGCTTAGAGCACATGTCGGGCGTGCCGATCAGCTTCTCCAGCGCAGGCCCGAGGCCCATCGGCGCCGGCACGTCGCGCGCATGCACGACCGGCAACGCGGCGGAGGGGACATGCGGACGGTCGTAGAGCGGCGCCTCGTCGCCGAGCTCCTTGATCGGCAGATCGGCCATGACGTCACCGCCATGCTTGACGACGAAGCGCTTACTCGGCGTGGTGTAGCCGACCACGGCAAAGTCGAGGCCCCACTTCTTGAAGATCGCCTCGGCTTCCTTTTCCTTCTCGGGCTTGAGCACCATGAGCATGCGCTCCTGGCTTTCCGAGAGCATCATCTCGTAGGCGCTCATGCCGGTCTCGCGGGTCGGCACCGCATCGAGATCGAGGTCGACGCCGAGGTCGCCCTTGGCGCCCATCTCGACGGCCGAGCAGGTCAGGCCCGCCGCGCCCATGTCCTGGATCGCGATGACGCAGCCCTTCTCCATGATCTCGAGGCAGGCTTCGAGCAGCAGCTTCTCGGCGAAGGGATCGCCGACCTGCACCGTCGGGCGCTTCTCCTCGGACTTGTCGTCGAACTCGGCCGACGCCATCGAGGCGCCGTGAATGCCGTCGCGCCCCGTCTTGGAGCCGAGATAGACGATCGGCATGTTCACGCCGGAGGCCGCCGCATAGAAGATCTTGTCGGCATCGGCGAGGCCTACCGCCATTGCGTTCACGAGGATGTTGCCGTCATAGCGGGTGTGGAAGCGCACCTGGCCGCCGACCGTCGGCACGCCGAAGGAATTGCCGTAGCCGCCGACGCCGGCAACGACGCCGGAGACGAGATGCCGGGTCCTGGCATGCTCGGGCGCGCCGAAGCTGAGCGCATTCAGGCAGGCAATCGGCCGCGCCCCCATCGTGAACACGTCGCGCAAGATGCCGCCGACGCCGGTGGTCGCACCCTGATAGGGCTCGATGTAGCTCGGGTGGTTGTGGCTCTCCATCTTGAAGACCACGGCCTGGCCGTCGCCGATGTCGATCACGCCGGCATTCTCGCCGGGGCCCTGGATCACCCAGGGCGCCTTGGTCGGCAGGCCCTTGAGATGGATGCGGGACGACTTGTACGAGCAGTGCTCGTTCCACATCGCCGAGAAGATGCCGAGCTCGGTGAAGGTCGGTTCCCGCCCGATCAGCTTCAGGATGCGCTCGTATTCGTCGGGCTTGAGCCCGTGGGCGGCAACCAGTTCGGGGGTGATCTTGGGTTCGTTCTTCATGGATTCGAGGCTTTCGGCGGCGGTTTGGCCGTTCTTAGGAACATCGGGGGCTTCCGGAAAGCCCTTTCTGGCGCATTTTCCCGCTGTCCCACGTTTTGCAGGCGGGGACGGCGGGAACAGGAATTGCACGGCGCGGACGGATCGGATTTAAGGGCTAAAGACCCGCAATTGAAGGCCCATTTCCTTGCACGAATTGACCAAAGCGCCCCCGCCCCGCCGCCCCGACCTCCACGTCGCCACCGAGGGCGAATTTGTGGGCTGGCGGACCTGGATTCGCGACAGTTTTGAGTCCCATGTCGGCCCCTTCTGGCACCGGATCGAGGCGGACGGCAGCGTCCGCAGCGCCTTTCGGGTCGAGAAAAAGCACCTCAACGGCTCCGGGAACGTCCATGGCGGCTGCTACATGGCCTTTGCCGACTATTCCCTGTTTGCGATCGCCACCCATGTTCTGGACAGCCGGGCGGTGACGACCAATTTTGCCTGCGAATTCCTCGACGCGGCACGCGAGGGCGAGCTGATCGAATGCACCGGCGAGGTCACCCGCGCCGGCGGCTCGCTGATCTTCCTGCGCGGCAAGATGATGTCCGGCGAGCGCGTGCTGCTGACCTTTTCCGGCACGATCAAGCGGATGAAGCGGAAGGCGCTACCTCAGCCAAACGCATAGCTCGGCGGCTTCCCTTTTCACGCGCCCTCGCCCAGACTTCCCGGCAAGCGCTATCGCGCCGGGGAGCAGGAACAAGGTGCCGCAGAGCACATCGGAGGCGGGGCGCTCAGCGGCCTCCGTTTCATCGCCGTTGCCGTCCATGGCCGCCACCGGCGCGCGCAACTGGCGCGACTATGCGCTGCTGCTCGCGCTCGCCTGCTGCTGGAGCTCGACCTATCCGCTGGCCAAGCTGGCGCTTCCCACCATCCCGCCCATCACCTTCATCTCGGCACGCTCGCTGATCGCGGCTGCCTTCCTGTTCGCGATCCTGTGGATGCGCGGCATCAGGGTCCCGACCGACGCGAAAGCGTGGAAGCTGTTCGCGACCCAGCAATTGATCAACTCGACCTTTCCGTTCCTGATCATCACCTGGTCGCAGCAATATGTGCCGGCGTCGAACACGGTGGTGCTGGCCTCGACGACACCGATCTTCGCATTCCTGATCACCTCGCTGATCACCCGGCATGAGCCGGCAACGCTGCTCAAGCTCGCCGGCGCGATTTTGGGACTCGCCGGCACGATTCTCATCGTCGGCCTCGACGCGCTGCGCGGCTTTGGGAGCGAGATCGTGGCGGAAATCGCGATTTTGCTCGCGACCATCTCCTTTGCCTGCGCCACGATCTTCGGCCTTCGCCTCTCCGAATACGACCCGATGGTGGTGGCGGCCGGCTCGCTGTTGTTCGGCGGCCTCATCCTGTTGCCGCCCTCGCTGATCATCGATCAGCCCTGGACGCTGCAGCCGACCTCGACCGCAATCGTCGCCACCATCGTCATGGGAATCGTCTCGAGCGCGCTGGGCTTGATGCTGTTCTACGTCTGCCTCGGCCGGCTCGGCACGCTGACCACGAACGCGCAAGGCTATTTGCGCATCCCGATCGGCGTCGGCCTCTCCGTGCTGCTGCTCGGCGAGAGCGTGCCGTCCAACCTCGCCCTGGGGCTGGTGCTGGTCATGACCGGCGTCGCCGCGATGACGGTGCCGGCGGAGCGTCTGAAGCTGCGCTGAAGCACAATGAGCTTGGCTTGAATCGATGCTGGGCCAGCACGGGATCACCTCTCCCGCTTGCGGGAGAGGTCGTATCGCATCGAAGATGCGATACGGGATGAGGGCTCTATCCTCTTGGGGAGTCCCACCGCGGAGATACCCTCTCCCCACCCCTCTCCCGCAAGCGGGAGAGGGAGCCGAGTCCCACCGCCACCGCTCAAGCCGAAATCTGCTTCTCCGCGATCGACAGCCATTCGGCCTGCGCCTTGCGCAGATATTTCGGCGCGCGGCGCATCTGGATCAGGAGCTCGTTGAAGAGCATGCGCGCTTCAGTGGTGCGGCCGACCGTTTGCAGCAGCATGCCGTAGCGCACCCGCGCCTCGGCGCCGGGGAAGTAGCCGGCGAGCGCGTGATATTCCTCGAGCGCCTCGTCGAGCCGGCCGACCTCGGCGAGCGCGCGGGCATAGAGCAGATGCGCGTCGGCGGAATCGAAGTCCGGCCATTGCTTCTGCAGATTGTCCAGCGTGGCGAGCGCATCGGCCGGGCGGCTGGCGGCAAACTGCGCCTGCGCCTTGCGCAGCGCATAGGCGGGATCGTGGCCCATCGACAGCTTCAGGATGTGATCGTAATGCGATTCCGCTTCGGCGAACCGGCCGATATTTGCGCACTCTTCCGCCAGCGCCGCACGGTTGGAGATGGTGTCGGTGCCGGCCAGGTGGTCGGACAGCTCGCGATAGCGCTTCTCGGGATCGAGCCGGTTGGCAACACGCTGGCGCGCCTGCCGCGCGCCGGGGCTGGAAAACCATTCGGGAATGAGCTCGACCGCGATATAGGCGATCGCGCCCATCAGCGGCACCATCAGGATGATGAAGGCCCAGGGCCGCAACCGTCCGGTTCGCGAGGCGTGATAGATCAGGGTGATATCGAGCAGCAGAACGACGAGAGCAACGGGCATGTGACATCCGGAAGCACAACGACAGCGCAAGCCTCCTGATATCGCAACTCATACGATGAAACAACTTTGAGTTGCTGCTTCTCGCGAAAATCCACGATATCGAACGCATGCGCCTTGATGGCGACGAGGAGTCAGTCGTCTTGAACGCGATGGGGGTTCATGAATCAGCGGCAGCGCGCGGCTAATGTCTGGCGCCGCGAGCTGCGCAGGGCGGGGCACGAACATTTGCATCATGCGCAGTCAAGCCGGCTTGAGCAACAATCCGCTTGCCAGCGCTCGAAACGCGTCCACGGCCTTGTTCAGCACGACTTCCGGATCCTCGGCTGCGGCGACCCATAATGCGGCACCGAGCGCGGCGCCGTTCAGCAGTCGCCCGGCTGCTTCAACATCCAAAGGCTTCACCACCTTCTCGTCGATCAGTGACCGGATCGTTCGCATGGTGATATCCAGGCAGGCGTTCTCGCCGGGCCATTTGGATGGATCACCGAGTACGGCAGGTCCATCCAGAAGCATGATGCGCTGAATTTCGGGATCGAGCGCCATTTCGATATAGGCACTGCCCTCTGCGAGCAGGCCCTGCCACAAGGTTGGCGCCTGCTCCCGGATCGCGCGCAGCCGTTCCGCCATTTCGCCATCGATCTGCGCGACGACGGCCCAGAGCAGTCCCTTCTTGTCTTCGAAATTGTGATAGAGCGCGCCCCGCGTCAGCCCAACCGAGGCTGTCAGCTCATCCATCGACGCTTCTGCATAACCCTGCGTGGCGAAGGCTTTGCGCGCAGCGCGGATGAGCTTGGCCCGATTTTCCGCCATGGCTGCGGCACGTTTTCCCTCGATCATGCGCGACCCATTTCCTGTTGACATACGCCCCGTATGTGAGCGATACACTCACATACGAACCGTATATGAACAATGTCACGACCGGCGCCGCGAGGCAATTCGCGATCCCTTTGAAAGGTACAGCCACATGCTCCAGCGCGAGGCTATCTTCCCCGCTCACCGTCACGCACTTTATGAAGCCCATCGGTATTCTGCCGCGATCCGGTCCGGCGACTTGCTGTTCGTATTGGGACAGGTCGGCAGCCGCGAGGACGGCTCACCCGAGCCCGTGTTCGAGGACCAGGTCCGGCGTGCGTTTGCCAATTTGCGCGCGGTGCTCGCAGCTGCCGGATGCACGCTGGACGATGTAGTGGATGTCACCACGTTTCACACCGATCCTGCCCAACAGATCGATACCGTGATGGCTGTCCGCAGCACTGAGATCGGCGACGCGCCCTATCCGAATTGGACGGCTGTTGGCGTGAATTGGCTTGCCGGGTTCGACTTCGAGATCAAGGTCGTCGCGCGGATTCCTTGAGTCGTGCAAAGCCGTCTCCCGCCAACGGGGGAGCCGGCAGAAGCCGCCTGCTACTTGGCGTCGTCCGCCAGCATCTTCCGGTATTTTTCGACGTCTCGCGTCACGAGCTGCTGCAGCAGCTCCGGCGTATGTTCGCCTGCATCGGGCGCAACGGTCGAAAGGTCGGCAAAGCGCTTCTTCACCGCGTCGGTCTCCACGGCCGTGCGCGCTGCGGCGTTCAGCTTGGCAATCACGGCCGCTGGCGTGCCCTTCGGCGCGAACAGGCCGTTCCAGCCCTGTGCCTCGAATTCGGGCAGGCCCGCCTCCACCGACGTCGGCAGGTCGGGCAGCGTGCCGAGCCGCACGGTCGAGCCGACCACGAGCCCCTTCACCAGCTTCTCGTTGATCGATTGCGAGACCGAGGCGGCGGCATCGCAGACGCCATCGATCTGGCTGCCGACGGCGTCGGTGAGCGCGGGCGCGGCGCCGCGATAGCCGACCAGCGTCGCGTCGATGCCCGCGGCGGTGACGAAGCTCTTGCAGATCAGATAGTTCGAGGAGCCGACGCCGGCATGGCCGAGATTGATCTTGCCGGGATTGGCCTTGGCGTAGGCGATGAACTCCTTGAGGTCCTTCGCCGGAAAGTCCTTGCGCAGCGCGATGATGCCAAACGTCTTCGCGACCATGGCGATCGGCACGAAAGAGTCAGGCGTGAACGGCAGTTTTGGATAGATCGTGTAGCTCGCGGCGTTGGTGCCGGCATTGCCGATCGCGATGGTGTAGCCGTCGGGCTCGGCGCGGGAGGCGCGCGCCAGCGCGGTCGAGCCGCCGGCCCCCGCAACGTTCTCGATCACGATGGTCTGGCCGAGCGCGATGCCCATCTGCTCGGCCACGGCGCGTGCGATCACGTCCGAGGTGCCGCCGGCCGCGAACGGCACGATCATGGTAACAGGACGCTTGGGATAATCCTGCCCGAACGCGCCAGTTGCGAACGAAAATGACGCGAGCGACAGCGCCGCGATCGCGGCGAGTGACCGCTTCAGCCCGAACGAAATCACGCGGCCTTTTCCAGATGCGCGGTCAGGCCGGCGAACAGGCCGCGGCCGTCGGTGCAGCCCATGATGTCTTCGACATGGTTTTCCGGATGCGGCATCATGCCGAGCACGTTGCCCTTGTCGTTGACGATGCCGGCGATCGAATGTGCCGCGCCGTTGATGTTGCTGTCATCGTCGACCACGCCGGCGGCGGAGCAGTAGCGATAGAGCACCCGCCCCTCGCCTTCGAGCCGCTTGATGGTCTCTTCGTCCGCCTCGTAATTGCCTTCGCCATGGGCGACCGGCACGCGGATCACCTGTCCGGCATTGTAGCCGCGGGTGAACGGTGTGTCGGACCGCTCGACGCGCAGATGCACGTCGTGACAGATGAATTTCAGCCGCTCGTTGCGCATCAAGACGCCCGGCAACAGGCCGGACTCGCAGAGGATCTGAAAACCGTTGCAGACGCCGAGCACGAGGCCGCCCTTGGCCGCATAGTCGCGCACCGCGTCCATCACCGGCGCGCGTGCGGCAATGGCGCCGCAGCGCAAATAGTCGCCGTAGGAGAAGCCGCCCGGCACCACCACGAGATCCGTCCCCGCAGGCAGCGCCGTCTCGGCGTGCCAGACCATCGCCGGCTCGCTGCCCGAGATCATCCTCAGTGCACGCGCCATGTCGCGTTCGCGGTTGATTCCGGGAAAGACGAGGATGGCGGCTTTCATGTTCGGGTTCCGACGGTGATGGGAATCGGGCTGGCCAAAGGGCCAATTCGTGAAGAGACATAGCCATTTGACGGGGATTTTACCAGTGCTAGCCTTGCCGGACGGCCTTGTACACAGGCCATAGCCGAGGCACTTTTGCCCGCGATCTTGCCCGGGATTGAAGCATGAACGTCCCGTCGCTGCCCACATCCCACTCCGAGCCCGTGTCCACCGAGGGCGTCGTCGCCGCCGGCGCCTATGTCGATGGACGCCGTATCGCCAATATCGCCATCAGCGAGGCCTCGAGTTGGCGAGCCAAGCCCGGCCACGTGGTCTGGATCGGCCTGCACGAGCCCGACATGGCGCTGCTCGGCGCGGTGCAGAAGCAATTCGACCTGCACGAACTGGCGATCGAGGACGCCAACCACGCCCATCAGCGACCCAAGATCGAGCAATATGGCGAGGCCCTGTTCATCGTGGCGCGGACGGCGCAGCTGGTCGAGGGCCGCATCGCCTTCGGCGAGACCCACATCTTCGTCGGCGAAGGTTATCTGGTCTCGGTGCGCCACGGCGCCTCGACGTCCTACACGCCGGTGCGCGAACGCTGCGAAAGCTGCCCGCGGGCACTCGCGCGCGGCGAGGATTACATCCTCTATGCGATCCTCGATTTCATCGTCGACAATTACTCGCCCGTGCTCGAGAGCATTCACGACGAGGTCGAGGGCATCGAGGACGACGTGCTGTCCAAGCCGATCAGCAAGGCCCAGATCGAGCGGCTCTATATGCTGCGCCGCGACCTGTTGCGGCTGCGCAACGCGATCGGGCCACTGGTGGAGGTCTGCCGCCGGCTGGAGCATGACGAGCTGTCGATGGTGCGGCAGGCCATGCAGCCGCTGTTCCGCGACGTCACCGACCACGTCCGCAACATCCAGGAGCGCATCGATTCCATGCGTGAGGTGCTGGCCTTCGCCTTCGAGGCCAGCCTGCTGGTCGGCCAGGCGCAGGAGACGGCGGTGTCGAAGAAGCTCGCCTCGTGGCTTGCGATCATCGCGATCCCGACCGCGCTGGCCGGCATCTACGGCATGAACTTCAAGCACATGCCGGAGCTGGAATGGGAGTACGGTTATTTCATGCTGCTCGGCGTGATGCTGACGGCATGCGGCTCGCTGTATTGGCGGTTTCGCCGCGCCGGGTGGTTGTGAGCGAACCACCCCGTAGCCCGGATGGAGCGAAGCGCAATCCGGGAAAGTGCCATAGCGGATAGCCCCGGATTTCGCTTCGCTCCATCCGGGCTACAAAGGCGGGCCTAGCTAAGCAGCTCCACCCGATAATTCTCGATCACGGTATTCGCCAGCAGCTTGTCGGCGGCTTCCTTCAGCGCGGCTTCCGCCTTGGTCTTGTCGGCGCCGGCGAGCTCGATGTCGAACACCTTGCCCTGGCGGACGCTGGCGACGCCGTCGACGCCGAGCGACTTCAGCGCGCCTTCGATGGCCTTGCCTTGCGGATCGAGGATGCCCGTCTTCAAGGTAACGGTGACACGTGCCTTCACGTCAAAAATCCCCTCAGCTCTTCACCAGCACCGGGCCGGAGCCCTGCGGACGCTCGTTCTCCATGAGGATGCCGAGGCGTTTTGCAACTTCAGTATAGGCCTCGAGCAAGCCGCCGAGATCCCTGCGGAAACGATCCTTGTCGAGCTTCTCGTTCGACTTGATGTCCCACAGGCGGCAGCTGTCCGGCGAGATCTCGTCGGCGACGATGATGCGCATCATCTCGTTCTCGAACAGGCGTCCGCATTCCATCTTGAAGTCGACGAGGCGGATGCCGATGCCGAGGAAGAGGCCGGTGAGGAAGTCGTTGACACGGATGGCAAGCGCCATGATGTCGTCGATCTCCTGCGGCGTCGCCCAGCCGAAGGCCGTGATGTGCTCTTCGGACACCATGGGGTCGTTGAGCTGGTCGTTCTTGTAGTAAAATTCGATGATCGAACGGGGCAGCTGGGTGCCCTCCTCGATGCCGAGGCGCTGTGACAGCGAGCCGGCAGCGACGTTCCGCACCACTACCTCGAGCGGCACGATCTCGACCTCGCGAATCAGCTGCTCGCGCATGTTGAGACGGCGGATGAAGTGGGTCGGCACCCCGATGTCGTTGAGGTGCTGAAACAGGTACTCCGAGATCCGGTTGTTGAGGACGCCCTTGCCCTCGATCACCTGATGCTTTTT
Source organism: Bradyrhizobium sp. IAR9 (assembly GCF_013408065.1). Taxonomy (NCBI): domain Bacteria; kingdom Pseudomonadati; phylum Pseudomonadota; class Alphaproteobacteria; order Hyphomicrobiales; family Nitrobacteraceae; genus Bradyrhizobium; species Bradyrhizobium sp. IAR9. The sequence continues at coordinate 256,527 of NZ_JACBZW010000005.1, read as the reverse complement.
CGCATTGAACGCGGTCGCGTCGTCCTTGAAGTGCTGGATCAGGGTACCGGGCTCCGGGCCTTCATACAGAACCTTTGCCTTGCCTTCATAAATGCGACGCCGACGGCTCATGGGGATGTACCGTGTTTTGTTGAAATCCATGTATTTGGTGTGCTCCGGTTACTAGGATTACGACCCACAGCGGAGCTGCCGTGAACAGCTCGGAACCCGTCCATAACCCTTGGAAACAGAACGGGAACCATGCCTTCAGGCAACCTATCCGATTGGCTGACCGAGCACAATCGATCCGGCCGTCCGGCGCCAACTTATACCGTCTTGCCTGCGGCTTAACGGCCCGTTGTTTTGCCGATTCGTGCTATCTATGTAGGCATGCAGTCGGGTCGCCGCAACGGAAGGCTCCCGCTCCATTCAGCAGGGGATTTGGAACAGGTATGAGCGAGTTCGACAAGCGCCAGGAAGGTTTCGAGAAGAAATACGCCCTCGACGAGGAGCAGAAATTCAAGGCGGAGGCCCGCCGCAACCGGTTGCTCGGGCTGTGGGCGGCCGAAAAGCTCGGCATGTCCGGCGATGCCGCCACAGCCTATGCCAAGGAAGTGGTCGCGGCCGACTTCGAGGAGGCCGGCGATGCCGACGTCCTGCGCAAGCTGACAACCGATTTCGCCGCCAAGAACGTCGCCGTCACCGAGCAGGCGATTCGCGCCAAGATGAGCGAGCTGCTCGCGGTAGCGGCCGCCGAGGTGAAGGCGGGGAAATAATACGTTCAGGCCCGACGCCGGCGCGCAATGACCTTGCGCGCCGGCGGTCTTTTTTGGGCGCCCCGCCTGGCCGGGCCGTCGAACGTGGCGTAGTCGCGGCGGATGGTCTCCAGCAGACGCTGAGCGGCAGCACTCAGGAAGCCGCCGAGACGAGTCACCAGGATGATGTGCTGGTCCGCGGCGAGATCGCCGACGGTGATCGTCGAGATCGCTCCCGCATGCAGCTCCTCCGCCACATGGCTCCGCGCCAATAGCGCAAGGCCTAAGCCCGCCTCCACGAGCCGCTTCTGCGCCGTGAGGCTGTCCACCGCCGTCCACTCCACGTCCCCGAGGCCTTGCGTCAGGAACAGCGCGAACACGTGAGCCGCTGCGATCTCACGGCGGCCGCGCGTTTCCGGAAACGCGATCCAGCGCTCGCCGCGAAGCTCGGCAAGCCGCTTGACGCGCTTGTTGGCGAGCGGATGGTCGGACGCACAGACCACCTGCAACGCCTCGCTCAGCATCAGCTCACAGGCGAGATCGCCGGCCCGGTCGGTATTGTAACGCAAGCCGATCGTGGCCTCGCCGCGCCGGATGAGATCAGAGACCTCCGCGCTGGTCGCGGTCCGCAGGGCAAGCGCGACCGCGGGATTATCCGCGGCAAACCGTTTCATGATGCCCGACAGGCGGCCGTCGGCGAGCGTGCCGGTCACGGCCAGCGAAACCGGCCCCGAAGTCTGCTTTGTCAGCGCGCGTATCGCCTGCTCGGCGTCCTGCGCCGCCGCGACGGCGCGCTCGGCATAGGGGATCAGCACGCGCCCGGCGTCGCTGAGCCGTGTACGGCCCGCGATCCTCTCGAACAGGGGCACGCCGAGCTCCTGCTCCAGCAGCGCAATACGGCGCGAAATCGCCGGCTGCGAGCGATGCAGGAATTTCGCGGCATTCGAGACCCCGCCTCTGCGATGAACGGTCAGGAAGGTATTGAGGGCATCGCTGTCCATGGCGGACACCTCATGCAAAAAACTGATGATTATAAGAGGAATAACAAATTTGGCGGATGGCGAGAACGCCCCTAAGGCTTGCCGGCAGACAAGGTCAAGCGGAGACGAGCCATGACGAGCCAATTGGACCAAGCGAAAGCATTTCGCGCCCTGCACGAGCGGCCCGGCGCGTTCATCATTCCCAACCCCTGGGATGCCGGCACCGCAAAACTGCTCGCCGCGGCCGGCTTCGAGGCGCTCGCAACCACGAGCCTCGGCCTTGCCAACATGCAGGGAAGCTCGACCGTCAGCCTGGACGAGATCCTCGAGAATTGCCGCGCGATCGCGCAGGCCACCGATCTTCCGGTCAGCGTCGATCTGGAAAACTGCGGCGCGCACGATCCGAGACGCGCGGCCGAGGCGATCCGGCGCGCCGCCGAGGCCGGTGCGGTCGGCGGTTCGATCGAGGATTCGACGGGCGATCGCGATCGGCCGATCTACGACTTCTCACTGGCGGTCGAGCGCGTGCAGGCGGCCGTCGAGACGGCGCGCTCGCTGTCGTTTCCCTTTACGCTGACGGCGCGGGCGGAAAACCTTCTCCACGGGCGCAACGATCTCGACGACACGATCCGGCGGCTTCAGGCGTACGAAGCGGCGGGCGCGGATGTCCTCTACGCCCCCGGGGTCCACGACCTTGCCACGATCAGGACGGTCGTCGCCTCGGTCGGAAAACCCTTCAACCTCGTGATGGGTTTTGCCGATCCGACGCTGACGCTCGCGCAATTGTCCGCGGCCGGCGTCAAGCGCATCAGCGTCGGTGGCGCCATGTCGCGATACGCGCTGGCCGCCTTCCTGAAGAGCGCGCGCGAGATGAAGGAGAATGGCTCCTTCACCTATGTTCGCGAGATGGCACCGATCAAGGACCTGCGCGCCGCCTTCGCCGCGGTCACTCCTCTTTGAAGCCGTATTCCGGCACGTTGCCGCTCGCGCCGTAATATTTGTACGGCAGGAATTTGCCGCTCATGGTGATCTTGACGCGGTCGCCCTTCGGGTTGGCGACGCGTTCGATTCCCATGTCGAAGTCGATCGCCGACATGATGCCGTCGCCGAATTCTTCTTCGATCAGCGCTTTCCAGGCCGGGCCGTTCACCATCACCATCTCGTAGAAGCGATAGATCAAGGGATCGGTCGGCGGCATCGGCGTGCCGGCGCCGCGCATCGGCACTTCGTTGAGCATCGCCGTCTCCGCCTTCGACAGACCGAACAGCTCGCCGGCATTGGCGGCCTGCGGCTTCGTCAATTTCATCTGACCGAGAATGGCGCCGACGATGAGGACCTCGGAATACCCCCCGATCTTGTCGCAGATGTGCTTCCAGCTCCAGCCCTTCTCGCGCTTGATGTCGAGCAGCTTCTCGGTGAGGTCTTCGCGTTTCATGTCAGGTCTCCGTTTCAGGCAGTCAGTCCGGGACTGGTCCCGGGAATCAAGGTCTGGCGTTGCTCGTCACCACTGGTCGCGATCGTCAGGCCGGGCTTGCCGATATGCACCAGCGGCACATTCCGCGGATCGTGACCGGGTGTCTCGGCGGTAAACGTCTTGCTGCGCGTCACCAGGAAATCGATGATGTGGTTGCGCAGCGCGTAATAGAGCGGATGGCGGTGCAGATCGGTGCGGCCGCGGTCTCTCGGCAGCGGATTCTCCACGACCTCCGCGAGCACCGCGCCGGGCCCGTTGGTCATCAGGAAGATCTTGTCGGCGAGGTAGATCGCCTCGTCGACGTCATGGCTGATCATGAACGCGGTCTGCCCGGTCTCGAGGCAAATGCGCCGCACCTCGTCCTGCAGCGTGCCGCGCGTCAGCGCGTCCAGCGCCGAGAACGGCTCGTCCATCAGCATGATCTTCGGCGTGATCGAGAGCGCACGTGCGATGCCGACGCGCTGCTTCATGCCGCCGGACAGCTCTGACGGCCGCTTGTGCTCGGAGCCGGTGAGACCAACGAGGTCGATGAAGCTCTGCGCGTGCGCCTTCACCTTGGCGCGGTTCCAGCTGCGCCATTTCGAGCTCACGGCATAGGTGACGTTGCCGAGCACGGTGCGCCAGGGCAACAGCGCGTGGCTCTGGAAGATCACGGCACGGTCGAGGCTGGTGCCCGAAATCGCCTGCCCGTCGACGATGACGGCGCCTTCGCTCGGCGCATCGAGGCCGGCGAGGATGTTGAGCACCGTGGTCTTGCCGCAGCCGGAATGCCCAATCACGCAAGCAAACTCGCCCCGCGCCATCGAGAGCCACAGGTTCTCGAAGATGGTGGTCGTGGCGCCGCCGGCCCCCGGATAGCGCTTCGCGATGGCTTCGATGGAGATGAATTTGTCGGTCATCGCCCCTACTCCGGAAACGTGACCATGCGCGTGAAGCGCGCCAGAATCTGGTCGAGCAGCATGCCGACGATCCCAATCAGGAGGATCGCGATGATCACGTTGGTGATCGACAGATTATTCCACTCGTTCCAGACGAAGTAGCCGATGCCGGTGCCGCCGACGAGCATTTCGGCAGCGACGATCACGAGCCAGGCGATGCCGATCGAGATGCGCATGCCGGTCAGGATCGTCGGCGCCGCCGCCGGGAGGATCACGGTGAAGGCGCGCCTGACGGTGCCGACCTCGAGCGTTCGCGCGACGTTGATCCATTCCTTGCGCACGCTGGCAACGCCGAACACGGTGTTGAGCAGCATCGGCCAGATCGAGCAGATGAAGATGACGAAGATCGCCGAGATCGAGGAATCCTTGATGGTGTAGAGCGCGAGCGGCATCCAGGCCAGCGGCGAGATCGGCTTCAACACCTGGATGAAGGGATCGAGCGCCTTGCTGAGCAGCGGCGACATGCCGATCAGGAAGCCGAGCGGGATCGCGACCAGCACCGCGAGCAGATAGCCGGTGCCGACGCGCCCGATGGAATAGCCAAGTTGGATGCCGAGCCCTTTGTCGTTCGGCCCGTTGTCGTAAAACGGCCGTCTCAGATGCTCCCACAGCTTGGCGCCGACGTCGAGCGGCCCCGGCATCGCCGATTTGCCCTGCGTCGCGGTCAGCCCCATCAGCTTGGCATATTCGGGGCTCATCGTGGCGACGGGGCCCGTCGAGCGCGTGGCGAGATGCCAGATGCCGAGGAACGCGGCGAGCAGCGCGATGGAAACGAGACCGGCGCGGAGACGGAGGGAGGAGCTGGTCATCTCCCTCTCCCAATGTCGTCCCGGCGAACGCCGGGACCCATACCGCGGAATCTATCGATCGCAATCGGTGGGCATACCGAACGACGAGTCTTCGCCAAACGTCTCCCTGGGGTTATGGGTCCCGGCGTTCGCCGGGACGACGCTGGGGAGAAAGCGCAGCCCATCACGACGACTTCCTGATCTTGAAGCTCGCGACATAGTCCTCCGGCTTGGCCGGATCGAAAGTCTTGCCCATCACCGCGAACGACTTGTACGCGCTCGTCGGTGGCGACAGCCCCATCTCCGTCATCAGCTTCTTGGTGTCGGTGGCCAGATACACCTGCTCGGCCACCGCCTTGTAGTCGACGTCGCCCTTGATCTGGCCCCAGCGCTTCATCTGCGTCAGCATCCACACAGCAAAGGACTGCCAGGGGAACGGATCGAAATCGACGCGCTTGGCGTCGGTCTTTACGCCGCCGAGACCGTCGGCATAGGTGCCGGTCAGGACCTGTTCGAGCACCGTGACGGGCGCGTTGATGTAGTTGGCCGGCGCGATGGCCTCCGCAATCTGCTTGCGGTTCTCCGCCTTCGAGGCATAGGCGGTGGCATCGACGATGGCGCGGGTCAGCGCCGCAAAGCTGTTTGGCGCTGACGTGATGAACTCGCGGCTTGCGGCAAAGCTGCAGCAGGGATGCCCGTCCCAGATCTCCTTCGACAACAGATGCATGAAGCCGACGCCGTCATAGATCGCGCGCTGGCAGATGTTGTCGGGTGCGAGGAAGCCGTCGATGTTGTCGGCACGCAAATTGGCGACCATCTCCGGCGGCGGCACCGAGCGCAGCTGCACGTCGGCATCGGGATCGAGACCGTGCTCGGCGAGATAGTAGCGCAGCAGGTAATTGTGCATGGAATAGTCGAACGGGATGGCGAATTTCAGGCCCTTCCAATCCTTGGGGTCGCGCTTGTCCTTGTGCTTGGCCGCCAGCACGATGCCCTGCCCGTTGATGTTCTCGATCGCGGGCACCGCAAACGGGATGGCGTTTGCGCCCAGGCCCAGCGAGATCGCGATCGGCATCGGCGCCAGCATGTGCGCGGCGTCGTATTCCTTGTTGATGGTCTTGTCGCGGATCACGGCCCAGCCGGCGGTCTTGACCACTTCGACATTGAGTCCGTGCTTGGAGTAAAAGCCCATCGGCGCCGCCATGATGATGGGCGTGGCGCAGGTGATCGGAATGAATCCGACCTTGAGGTCCTTCTTCTCGGGCGTACCGGCCTGCGCGAACACCTCGGTCGCCGTCTTGAGCGGGAAGAACTGCGACAGTGCGGCAAGCGCAGTCGATGCGCCGACCGACTTCAGGAATGCACGCCGAGCCACGTCCTGCGGAAACATCGCGCGCATCACCGCGGAGGCGACCACGCCCTCGTAACGCTTCTCTTGGCTTTCGACCGGTTCGCAATGCAGAGCCATCACCTGCTCGTGCTCCGCCGCAGAGCGATGCTGGCCGCAGATACAGCCGGCTCGAAGGTTGCGATCGGGATCAAACGGATTGTCGAACGTAGACATCGGCCCTCCTGCGCGTCATTGCGGGGAGGAATTACGCAAGGAGCATGCCACGACCCTAGAAGCGGCCAGTGCCTTGATGACACAGTAATTTCGCCTGCGCTTGGCCACCACGAAAACTCGTGATAAACGAATTTTCGTAGTTCAATGACGAGATTTCGTAATGGCAACGACGCCAGTGCCCGTCCACGATGATGTGGCTTCCGCCATCGACCCGCGCATTGCGGCGTTCGAATTCTCCGTCGAGGCGACGCTTCTGGTCGACCCCTACGGCGACCAGATCGTCGATGCCAATCCCGCCGCCTGTGCTCTTCTCGGCTACGACCGCGCCCTGCTGCGGCAGACCAGGCCCAGCACGCTCCACGCCGGCGAGCTTGCCGCCCTCACCGTCTTCACCCAGGCCGTGCTGCACAAGGGAGCCTACTGGACCACGGCGCTCAATCCCCGACATGCGACGGGGCAAGATCTCCGGCTCGAATATGCCGGTTGCCTGCTGCCGCATGACGGCCGCACGCTGCTGCTGCTGACGCTGACCGATCTCGAAGCGCGCCGCCGGCGCAATGTCGATGCCGCCGCCGAAGACCACATGCGCGGCGGCATTTCGACCTGGCAGCGGGTCGAGCGCGTGTTTCAGGACATCGAACGCGAGAACCAACTGATCCTGCGCGCCGCCGGCGAAGGCATCTATGGCGTGAACGCGGAAGGCAAGACCACCTTCGTCAATCCCGCGGCCGAGCGCATGCTCGGCTGGACCGCCGAAGAGCTGGTCGGCAAGGAGATCCACCCGATCGTCCACCACACCCATCACGACGGCCGCCACTATCACAACCACGATTGCCCGATCTATGCGGCGTTCCGCGATGGCGCCGTGCACCAGGTCGACGGCGAGGTGTTTTGGCGCAAGGACGGCTCGCCCGCCTGGGTCGAATACACATCGACTCCGATCCGCGATCGCGGCGTCGTGGTCGGCGCCGTCGTGGTGTTTCGCGACGTCAGCCAGCGCCGCGAGGCCGACGAGAAGCTGCACGCCGCCCTTGCCGAGGTCGACCGCCTGCGCGAACGGCTCGAGCTGGAAAACGCCTATCTCCAGGAAGAAATCCGCATCGAGACCAATCCGCGCGGCATCATCGGTGGAAGCGAGGCGATCCAGAAGACGTTGCGGCAGGTCAAGCTGGTGGCGCCAACCACCGCGGCGGTGATGATCAACGGCGAATCCGGCACCGGCAAGGAGCTGATCGCGCGCGCCATCCACGAGGACTCCACCCGCAGCGACCGGCCGCTGATCCGCGTCAACTGCGCCGCGATCCCGCGCGAATTGTTCGAGAGCGAGTTCTTCGGCCATGTCCGAGGCGCCTTCACCGGGGCGACGCGCGACCGCATCGGCCGCTTCGAGCTCGCCGACGGCGGCACGCTGTTCCTCGACGAGGTCGGCGAGATTCCGCTCGAACTCCAAGGTAAGCTGCTGCGCGTGCTGCAGGAAGGCCATTTCGAGCGCGTCGGCGAGGCGCGTACCCGCGCGGTCGACGTTCGTGTCATCGCCGCGACCAATCGCGATCTCAAGCAGGAGGTCCAGCGCGGCCGCTTTCGCGAAGACCTCTATTTCCGCCTCAACGTGTTCCCGATCGAGACCGTCCCCTTGCGCGAGCGGCGCGAGGACATTCCGCTGCTCGCCCAGCACTTTTTGACGCGCGAGAGCAAGGCATTGAAGTCGAATTTGCGCCTGTCGGAGGGCGACGCGCGGCGGCTGACCCGCTACGACTGGCCCGGCAATGTCCGCGAACTGCAGAACGTGATCGAGCGCGCCGCGATCCTGTCGCAGAACGGCCGCCTGCGCATCGATCTGCCTGACGCCTCCGGCGCGCAAGCGCCTAGCGGTGCCGCTCGCCAGAAGCTCGACGCGCGTCCCGCGGTCATGACGTCGTCGGAAATGCGCGACCACGAGCGCGCCAACATTTTGGCCGCGCTCGAGGCCTGTGCTGGAAAAGTCTTCGGCCCCGGCGGCGCGGCCGAGATGCTGGACATCAAGCCGACCACGCTGGCCTCGCGGATCAAGGCGCTGGGAATTGCGCCGCGTTCGCGGACTGGCCTCAACGGTTTGGCATGAAGCGATCAGCTTCGATGCTGGCCACGGGCTCATTTCAGCTCTCCCGCTTGCGTGGGAGGTCGGCACGAAGCGCCGGGTGGGGGCTCTCTCCACACTGGGAATCCCGCTGAGGAGACACCCCACCCCAACCCTCCCCCGCAAGCGGGAGAGGCAGTGCACTTCCTTCGTGGCAACACGGCCCGATCTAGTCAGGCTGGATGGAAGCGCGCTCACGCCGCCTTGGTCGTCACCCCCGATGCAATCGGCAATCCCTGCTCGATCGGCAGCGATGGATCGCGCGACCATTCGTTCCAGGAGCCGAAATACATCCGCACGTCCTTCACGCCGGCATTCTTCAGCGCCAGGAAGGTGTTCGAGGCGCGCGCCCCCTTGAAGCAGTAGAGATAGACTGACGTCGTCGGCGAGATGCCGACGGTGGCGCATTCGGCCAGGATCTCGTCCTTGGACTTGAAGCGGGGCCCTTCCGCGGTCGGCTTCATCATGCGGTACCATTCCAGCCACACCGCGCCGGGGATGCGACCCTTGCGCGGGCAGAAATCCTTTCCATAGGGCGAAGAGCTGTCGCCGATCCATTCGTCGACATCACGCACGTCGAGAATGGCGATGCCGGGCTTGCCGACCGCGGCGAGCATGGTCTTCGCATCGATCAGGATATCGCCGGCTTCCGGCACGACCGCGAACGAGGCCTTCGCCGGCGCCGGGACATCCTTCGTCACCGGAAGACCCGCGGCCAACCACGCGTCGAAGCCGCCATGCAGTACCTTCACCTTGGGATAGCCGAGCATGGTGAGCAGATAGTAGCCGCGGCAGGACTGACCGAAGCCGGAATTCATCGACTGCTCGTAGATCACCGCGGTCTCCTTGCCGGAGAGACCGGCAGCGCCGAAGGCGTCGGCGAATTTGGTCTTCAGCTCGCTCATGCCTTCCGGCGTCGAGGTCGCGAGAAACGTGAAGATCTCGTGCACGTTCACGGCGCCCGGCAGGTGCCCGGCGCCATAGGCGTCGGGATTGCGGGTGTCGATGACGACACAGGGTTCGAGCTTCAAGAGATCGGCAAGTTCGCTGGCAGAGATCAGAACGTCCGTCATTGGCAGCCTCTCCGTTGAGGTTAAGTGGTCTTCTGGGGTGGACTCGTGAAGCTCAGTAATCGGCGAGCATCTTGCGCAGCTGCTTGGTGGCCGGCGTGACGATCGCGACGAAATAGGCCTCGCGCAGCCGTCGTTGCGCGCGGTGACTCCTCAGATAGCCGCGTGCGCCACAATGCAGCATCGCCGCATGCGCCGCCGCGACGCTGGCCTCGCCGGCGCGAAGCCTGAGCGCGATCACCTTGCGCCAGTAGGTCTCGTCCTCGTTGTAGGGATCGCGCGCCAGCGCCATGGTCTCGGCCTCGAGCTCGGCAGCGAGATCGCGGAAATGCACCGGCTGCTGCGGCAGATAGCGGTTGATATGGCCGAGCGGACTTCCGACCTCGTCCATGATGTTGATGCAATCGCGGATCACTCCCAGCGCCATGCCGGCCTGGAGCAGGATAAAGCCGGCACGGATCTTCTTCACGAAGGGCGCCGCAGGATCAGCGAGGACCAGCTCGTCCGGCACGAAGACGTCGCGAAACTGCACGCCATAGGTGCCGGTGCCGTCCATGGCGAGGAACGGCTTGCACGGCGTCAGCGCGATCGCGGGATCCGAGCAGTCGGCCAGGAACATCACAGTACCCGGTTCGCCACCTGCGATGCCCTGATCATCTTCACGCTCGAAGATGGTGCCGAAATAATGATCGGGGCCGAGATTGGAGACCCAGGGCAACGCGCCGCGCACGATATAACCGCCCTCGACCTTCTTGCCTTTCAGCTTCAGTTTCTCAATGCCGAAAAAGCTCTTCATCGGGTTGGAGAGCCCGGTGCCGCCGAGCACCCGGCCGGTCGAGAACGCATCGCCGAAACGTTTTGCCAGCTTCAGATTGGTCGAGTTGGCCGCGTACCAGACCAGCGTGTTCTGGCACCAGGCCATGAAGGCCGTGGCGCCGCAGACCTCGCCGATCGCAGCCATCGCCTGGATCGCGCAGCGCAGATCTGCGGGACCTTCGTGCGGCACGTGACTGCCCCAGGCGCCGACCGCGCCGAACTTGCGCAGCACCTCGGCCGGATAGACCGAGCTGTCGTCGATGCCGGCGGCAAGCGGCGCGAGATCTTCGCGCGCGATCCGCGCCACCTCCCCTGCAATGGACGGTGCGGGCTGATCCAAAACCTCGGCCCGCGATAAAGCCAGTGACCCCATGATCGTCTCCCGCACCTTGTCCTGGTTGCTAACAGCTAGATGCCGACCTCGAGATTGACCGGGCGCGTGAAGGTGTTGGCGACCGGCGACCATTTCTTCACATGGGCGACCAGCGCGTTGATCTCGTCCTGCGAGACGCCCTCGCATTCCATGTCGACCTTGACGCGGACATCGGTGAAGCCGACCGGCTTGTCCGAGGTATCGCCGGTGCCCCAGACCGCGGTGATGTTGAGGTCGCCTTCGAGCTCGAGCTCGAGCTTGTTGACGACCCAGCCGCGATGCACGGCGTTGGCGTGCAGGCCAACGGCGAGGCACGAGCCGAGCGCAGCAAGCGAGGCTTCCGACGGATTGGGCGCGGTGTCGTCGCCCAGCAGCCCCGGCGGCTCGTCGACGATATAGGGCTGCAGATTGCGGATGTAGTTGGCGTGGCGGAATTTGCCTTCCGCGACCGTCTTGCATTTCAAGGTCTTGACGACCTTCGGATCGGCCTTGCCGCTCGCGATCAGTTGCTCGAGGCCATTCTTGTCGATGGGCGCAAGGCACCCCGTCAGCACTGTCTTTTGAACGACGGCAGTCATCATCTTCTCCCTGGCAGCCGTGGAAAACGGCAGGATACCGAACGGTCTGTTTCCTTGCATGGAGCGTGCCAGACGAGATCGAAAACGAAATGCGAGGCATTGGAGCCGCTTAGCGATGGCTGCCTGCGGATTGATCAGCCGCACTCTGCTCAAAGGCGATGCAGATGAGATCGCCAATGCGAATCTTTTTAGCGCGGAGCAGATGCGGCTTGATGATACCACGCGGCTGCGATTAAGTTGCAATCCATGGCCAAACCTTCACTGAACAAGCCTTCACTGAACAAGATGTCGTCGAAGAAGAACGCGCCGCATTCAGGCGCCGGCGATGACGAATCCGCGCGCGGGCGCCTGCTCAGCGCCGCCTCGCATCTGTTCTGCAAGAACGGGATCAACGCCACCGGCATCGATGCGATCATCGAGGAGGCCGGCACTGCGAAGACCACGCTTTACAAATTGTTCGGCTCCAAGACCAACCTCGTCAACGCGGTGCTGGAAAGCGAAGGCAAGCAATGGCGCGAATGGTTCATCGGCGCCATGGAAGATGGCGGCGGCGACGCGCAGGCCAAGCTGACGCGCATCTTCCCGGCCCTGAAGAGCTGGTTCGCCGAGGAGCGCTTCTACGGCTGCCCCTTCATCAACGCGGTCGGCGAGCACGACAAGGACGCCAAGCAATTCCGCAACATCGCGCTGAAGCACAAGAAGATCGTGCTCGGCCACATCGAGAAGCTCGCCGCCGAGCTGGGCTCGAGCGAGCCCGCAATGCTCGCGCATCAGCTCGGCCTCATCATCGACGGTGCCATCGTCGCCGCGATGATCTCGCGCGACCCGGGCGTGGCCGATACAGCGGCACTCACGGCCGGGCCCCTGCTCGGCCAGTCCAAGGCGAAGAAGAAGCGTGAGCTCGAGGCGGTATGATCGCTCTCACGTCGTAGCCCGCGGAGCAAAGCGGAAGGCGGGGACACTGTCCCGGATTACTCCATCCGGGCTACGATGACTTCGTAGGGTGGGCAAAGGCGCAAAGCGCCGTGCCCACGATCTGCCTCGGTCCTTCTCGAACGACGTCGTGGGCACGCTTCGCTTTGTCCACCCTACAAGATCGAGCCCTTTATAAATCGTGCGATCGCCTCGAGCACCGGCTGCTGATCACCCGCAAAAAACCAGTGATCCTTGCCGTCGAGCTCGACGAACTCCGCACCGCTGATCCGGCTCGCGATATCGCGGCCGGCCGCGATCCGCACCGCCTGGTCGCCGCGCCGGTGCAGCACCAGCGTCGGCACCGCGATCTGCGCCAGGAGATGCCGCACGTCGGCATCGCGAAAGGCCTCGAGCACGGCCGAGATGCCGCCGGGACTGGAGGCCGCACGCAATAGCCCGGCCCACCAGGCGCGGGCCCGGGGATCGCCGGCAAGACTCGGCGCAAAGGTCTCGATGCCGACCGGGCCGCCCCATTGCGCGACGAGCTGCCTGCTCCAGGCGTCATACTGGCTGGCGCGCAGGGCATGCGGATAATCCTCCGACCAGCAGCCCTTGGCGAGCGCGCCGAACAGGATGAGCCCGGCGACGCGGCGCGGTTCGTCGACCGCAAATTTGATGCAGGCCGGCCCGCATTCGGAAGCGCCGAACAGCACGACGCGGCGCGAATCCGCTGCCCGCAGCACGGCGCCGATATCCTCCGCGGTGACGTCGATGCCGGGAGCCGATCCGACCCGGTCGGACAACCCGATCCCGCGACGATCGAAAATGATCAGCCGTCCAAGCTTCATCAACGACGCCAGGAACGTCCGGCTTGCAGGGCTCTCCCAGGCGCGCTCCACATGCGACACGAAGCCGGGCATCACCAGGATATCGAGCGGGCCACTTCCGTAGGTCTGATACGCCAGATGCACGCCGGCACCCTTCACATAGCGCGTGGTCGGAACAGCGTGCAGCTCCGTTGCGGGACTCATGAGCGCCTCGGTCTCGGCCTCCGGCGCAATCCCGAGTTCCTCCCGCAGCCGCTGTGTCAGGGCCGCATGGTGACGCTCGGCCGCGCTGCGGTCGCCTGATAGCAGCAGGCTGCGGATCAGATACCGCCCATAGACTTCACTGAGCGGATCGAGCTCGGCCAGGCGCGCCGCATACGCGGTCGCGGCAAAATGATCGCCGGCGGCGTTCTTGTCCTGCACGAGACGCTCGAGTGCATGCATCAGCCGTCCTCTCAGCGCCTCGCGGCGAAAGAACGCCCAATCGTCGAATGCAGGACAATCGTCGAGAGCGAACCCTGCGAGAAAGTCGTCCCGATAGATCGCACAGGCTTCTTCGAAGGCGCCGCGGTCGCAGGCGCCCTCGAACAGATGGGTATCGATCGTCATCTCGACCGCCGCAGACCATCGCACGCTGGCGCGGTCGGCCTCGAAAACCTCCCGGCCAAGTGCAAGCTCGATGCGATGAAGCAGCCGCCGCAACCGCGCCCGGGCGGTTTCGGCTGACGTCTCCGGCCACAGCAGCGCGGCCAGGACCTCGCGCGCAACGGCGCCCCTGGCCTCCGCGAGATAGATCAGCAGCGCAAGAGCCTTGCGCAGGTTCAGCTTGATCGGGCGATCGCCAGCGTAGACCTCGGGAAATCCAAGCGCGTGAAGCGAGAAGACCGTCATGAAAATCCTCTCGTCCTCATCGCGCCGTTCGGGGGACGCACAGGGGACGGTCCATTGGTAGGTGTCGGACCGGATCGAGCCCGCTCGCGAGCGAAGGGTTCAGTTCCTGCATGCTGCGCCATTTGCGCCGACACCTTAAGGGAAGATCGTCATGTTCGCACGTCCGCTGCCGCGCATGTTCGCCTGTCGCAAAACGGGAGCGCCACAATGAAAGCAGTTTTGTGCCATTCGTTCACTGGACCCGGCGATTTGCGCCTCGCTGAGATCGATGTCCCCAAGCCCGCCGGCGACGAGATCCTGATCGACGTCCACGCGGCCTCCGTCAGCTTCATGGACCAGCTGCTGGTCTCGGGTCTCTACCAGATGCGGCCGCAGACGCCCTTCGTGCCCGGCACGGAAGCCTCCGGAACCGTCGTCGCGGTCGGCGACAAGGTGACAAAGTTCGCGCCCGGCGATCGCGTGGCCTGCAGCAGCTGGACCGGTGGCTACGCCGAACGGATGATCGCGAAGGAGTCGAAGAGCGTGCGCCTGCCTGACGGCGTCGCGTTCGAAGCAGCGGCCACGGTGCTGCACAATTACGGCACGGCATATTATGCACTGGTCGAGCGGGCGCGAGCCAAGCGTAGCGAAACGCTGTTCGTCACAGGCGCTGCCGGCGGGGTTGGACTGGCCGCCGTCGACCTCGGCCGCCATCTCGGCCTGCGCGTCGTCGCCGGGGTTGGCTCCGACGACAAGGCGGCCCTGGTCCGCGACTACGGCGCCAGCGCGGTCATCAACTATCGCAGCGAGGATCTGCGCGACCGGATCAAGGCGATCACGTCAGGCGAAGGCATCGATGTCGGCTTCGATAATGTCGGCGGCGCGATCTTCGAGCAGATGGCCCGGCTGATGAAATGGGGCGGACGGCTGATGCCGATCGGCTTCACCGGCGGCGAGATTCCGTCCATCCCGATGAACCTGCCGCTGCTGAAGAACTATTCCATCATTGGGGTCTTTGCCGGTGCCTGGGCGGAGAAATGCCCGGACGAGAGCGCGCAGATGAACGACACGCTGATGCAGTTGTTGGCGGCCGGGCAGATCCGCCCGCACATCGACCGCGTCCTTCCTTTGGAGCAGGCCGGCGAGGCCATGCGCGCCGTGGCCAACCGCACGGTTCTGGGGCGAATTGTGCTCAAGATCAGGTAGAATGCGCGCCATGACAGAGATCATCATCGACAAACGCTATTGCGGCCCTCCCAATTCCGGCAACGGCGGCTATGTCTGCGGCCGGCTCGCCCGTCATATTCCGGGGCCTGCGGAAGTGACGCTGCGCGCGCCGCCGCCTCTGGACACGCCGCTCGCTGCGGTCGCGACAGACGGCGACACATGGGAGCTCCGCGACGGCGACAAGGCAGTCGCGACAGGGCGCGCCGTGAGCGTCGAGCTTGCGCAGATCGAGACAGCTAACTTGCCGGAAGCCCGCGCGGCCGAATTGCTCGCACTGTTCAATCCGCACGAGCATCCGCTGCCGAACTGCTTCGTCTGCGGTCCCGCAAGGGCGAAAGGCGACGGCCTGCGCATCTTCGCCGGCCCGCTCCGCCGTCATGGGCGGAACGCCGTTCTCGCGGCGAGCTGGGCACCCGATCCGAATCTCGCCGCCGAGGATGGCCTCATCGCGCCCGAATTTCTCTGGTCCGCGCTCGACTGCCCGACCGGGTTTGCCTGCAATTACGATCAGCAGAGCGGCAGCTTCGAGAAGACCCCGCTGCTGCTCGGACGGATGTCAGCCCGCATCGAAGCCCGCCCCCACCCCAGCGAGCGCTGCATCATCACCGCCTGGCCCACCGGCCGCGACGGCCGCAAGCGCACGGCCGACGCCGCGCTTCGTGATGAAGCCGGCAGATTGCTGGCGTTGGCGCGGACGACATGGATTGCGGTGGAGCGCGAGGTACTGCTCGGGCGCCGGTGACGGTGCGTAGGGTAGGCAAAGGCGCGAAGCGCCGTGCTCCCTAGCTGCTCGTCACCTGCCGGACGGGCGGCGGCTTCCAGGTCCCGTTGACGATCGAGGGTGACTTCTCGTTCGGCCAGTACATGCGCAACATCAGGACGAACTTGCCCGCGGGCGCGGGAAGCCAATTGCTCTCCTTGTCGGGGCCCGGGTTGTCCTTCTGAATGTAGAGGTCGACCGAACCGTCGGGATTGGCTTTGAGATTCTGGCGGGCGCTGATCGACTGGCGGTTGATCGGATTGGCGACGAAGAAATAGTTCTCGTCATACATCGTGAGCGACCAGAAGCCGCCGACCGGAGGAAGCTGCCCCTTCGGAAAACGCATGACGTATTTGTTGCTGCCGACGTACTCTTTGCCATCGGCGTCCTTCTGGGATGTCGGATAGCACGCATCCTGAATCCGGTTGGCGCCGAGGCCGATGGCCGTGACAAGCGCACGGTTGAGATAATTGGTCCCGTAAATGCCGGCTTCGCTGTCGAAGGCCCAGCCGTTGATGTTCTTGATTGCCTTGTTGACCTTGAACTGGAGCATGATGCGGTCGAATGCCACCTGCGGGACCCGCTTGGCGAAGGCAGCATCGAATTTGCTCGCGTCGAAATCCTTGCCGGGGACAAGACCGATCTTCGCGAATTTGGCGACCTCGGCCGCGTCGGCGGCGGCCGGCGGATTGCGCTTCATCAATTGCGCGAGAAGGGTGAAATAGGCTGCGGCGTCCAGGCGGTTGACCTGCTCGCGAACCGCCGTCTTCATGTCGATCGACGCATCGACCTTGCCTGCCGGGGGCGTAAAGGACTTGTCGTATGCGCTGAGCGGCACGAGCTTGAACTGGTCCTGCGCGGCGTGCACGGCCGCGTAGTCTTCCGGCGTACCGGTGCAGTAGATGCGGCCCAGGATCCACACCATGCCCGTGGGTGATTTGTATTCCTTGACGCCGGCGGGAAGCGTTCCCTTCCACCCCGGGCCGGTGATCGCATAGGTTTGCGCCTTGGTGCCGGTGGTGCGCTTGCCAGGCACCTGGAAGACATTGGTCCAGCCGTCCAGCATCGGAAACAGGAAGTAGCGGTCCTTCATGTCCGGCATGCTCAGGACCCAGGGCTCGTCTCCCACGTCGATCCAGGCCGTCGTGTAGAGCGTATCGGCATTGGGTGCCGTGACGTCCTTGAAGGTGGCATCAGGGTACTTGCGGAGCTTGACGAATTGCCCCATCGGCCCGCGCGTGCCTTCCACCGCAGCAACGTTGGTCATGACCCGGCGTGTCATCTCCATCGTCACGAGCGGATATCCGTAGATATAGGCGTCCTGGGCAAGCCAAAAATCTTCTCCGCCCTCCAGAGCCCTGACGACAAGACCATCAAACTCGGCGCGTGCGGTGCGGGAAATCGCGAGCGCCGATACTGCGGCGCTGAAGGCGGCCAGTGCTTGGCGACGGCTGATTGACATATCGAACCCTCCCTGTTGCCTCAAAACCGTAACGGGCTGAGTTCCATGTTCCTTGACATGCATCAACGAGGCGGGATGGTCTTGGGCGCAGCGCCGTTCGCTTGCCTGGGCGTGGCCGCCACGCCTGCCAACTCGTAGGGTGGGCAAAGGCGCGCAGCGCCGTGCCCACGTGTCTGCCGCGCCGTTGTTGATCGACGTCGTGGGCACGCTTCGCTTTGCCGACCCTACGAGACTAACACAGAGCGCGATCCACTTTGCCAGCATGTGGACGCTGGCAAGCCTCAGAAGCGTTGAACCGATGTTCGATCGACGATACCCTTGAAAATCTTCGTCCAGCAAAAACAAGATTCAAGGGGGACGTCATGGTTCGCAAGTTGACGGCATCTGCAATCGTTGCCACGAGCATGTGGATCGCCGCCATCGCAAGTGTCGCGGCGCAGCAACCGGAGTTCAGCGCACCTGACCTGGTCCTCATTAATGGCAAGGTTCTGACGCTGGATGAGCGATCGACGATGACGGAAGCAGTGGCCGTTGCAGACGGAAAGATTCTCGCAACCGGAACCAGTGCTTCGATAAAGGCGCTCGCCGGCGCCCGGACCCGCGTGCTCGATGTGGCTGGCAAGACCGTCATCCCCGGATTGATCGATACACACGCTCACTTCAAGGCCGCTGGTCTTGGCGACTATGTCGTCATCATGGGCCGAGCCAAGACGGTCGCCGAAGCGCTCGAGGCCATCAAGGCATTCGCTGCGAAGAAGAAGCCGGGCGAGTGGATTGTAGGTGGCGCGTGGCATCCGCCTTCACAATTGGCCGAGAAGCGATATCTGACCAGGCAGGAGATTGATAGCGTTGCTCCAGACAATCCGGTCTATCTTCGCACCGTCGGGCATTTCTCGATGGCGAACAGCATGGCTCTACAGCGGGTCGGAATCGACAAGACCACCGCGGATCCGAACGGGGGAAAGTTTGAGCGCGACGCGGCCGGTGAATTGACCGGCGTGCTGGTGGAGACGGCGATCGATCGGGTCGAGAAGGCCGTACCGCCCTGGACAGAAGACGATGAGATGCGGCAATTCACGATTGCCGAAAGTGTGCTGAACAGCTTCGGTATCACGAGCGTGGTCGAAGGCGCGACAGAGGCACGCGATATCCGCATGCTGCAGAAGCATGTCGCATCCGGGAAAGCCACATTGCGCACCGGCGTGATGTTTCGACCGGAGCCCCCGGCCGATCTGACCGCGTGGGAAGCGATCATGGCAGGCAATGGGGCCTCTTCAGGCTTTGGCGACGATTGGCTGAAGTTCGCGGGAATCAAGATCTTCTACGACGGCGGCATGACGCTGAAGACAGCGCTCATGCGCGAGGTGTATCCCGATTCACATGACAACTATCATGGCGTTGCGCAGCAGACACCTGAGCGATTGAAACAACTCGTCTCCATCTGCCACCGATATGACTGGCGGGTCGGTGTCCACGTGGTGGGTGACCTTGGTATTGACCAGGTGCTCGATGCGTTCGAGGCCGCGGATAAGGAGAAATCGATCCGAGACCGTCGCTTCGTCCTCATTCATGCCAGCCTGATCCGGCCAGAACAGATGGAGCGGGCGCAGAAGCTGGGAGCCCGTGTCGATTTCCAGAACGCTTTCATGTGGGATAAGGCAGCGACCGTCGAACGATTTCTCGGGAAAGCGACCGCTGACCGCGCCGTACCGACCAGGACGTTAATCGAAAAAATGGGGCTCAATAGTCTCGGCGCCGGGACGGACTTTCCGGTCAACCCGATCAACCCCTTCCTCAACATGTACATTATGGTGACCAGGAAGGACCCCAACGGAAACGTCTACGGCGCGGCAGAAGCCATTACGCGCGAGCAGGCCCTGCGGCTCTACAGCAGCGCGGCGTCGCGCTACACGTTCGATGAAGCACGTAAAGGGACCATTGAGCCCGGAAAGCTTGCGGACATCGTGGTGCTCTCCGCGGATTACACGGCCGTGCCGGAGGACCAGATCAAGGACATCAAGGCGGACATGACGCTCGTGGGCGGCAAGGTCGTGTTTCAGCGCTGACGTCATCCGCTGCCGACCAGCAGGAAGTGCCGTAGGGTGGGCAAAGGCGCGTAAGCGCCGTGCCCACCTTCTCTTGATGATCAGCGAGAGATGGTGGGCACGCTTCGCTTTGCCCACCCTACGAGAGCTATGCCTTACGGCACCTACATCGCTTGCTCGATCATCCCCTGCAGCCGCGCCAGCTCCGCCTCGAGATCCCGCTCCACATCCGCGGCACGAATGTCGAGCACCCGATAGTCCCGCGCCTCGAGCCAGGCCCGCCGCGATGCGCGATCCGCTGCGATCGCTTCCCCCTCGCCCGGATTGACCAGCTCGATCGCGATCCGATGCGGGAAGGAGACGAAGTCCGGGATGTGGCGGCCGACCGGGGTCTGGCGCTTGAACTGGCCGGCGAAGCGACGGTCGCGGGTCAAAGCCTGCCAGAGCAGACGCTCGGCGTCGGTCGGGTTGCGACGGAGCAGACGGGCGAGGCCCCGCACCGTCGAGCCGCTGTCGGGGACGCCGCCGCCCTGCCCGTGCTCGGCCAAAAGCGCGCGCAGGCGCGTCGCCTGCTCGCCATCGAGCACGCCGCCCTTGGCCGGGCCTTTGCGTCCCTCGGCGATCGCCATGATCACCCCGTGCAGGGTGTGCATGTCCTGCTTGGTCGGCTCCATGCGGCTGAAGATGTTGCGCAGGTTCACCAGCATGGTGTCGCGCTTCTCGGCCGGGCGCAAAAATTCCACCTTGTCGAGCTCGCGGATGAGGTTGTCGAAGAAGGCCTGCATTTGGTGCTGAGAGGCGCGCTCGGAGCGCTCCGGCATGGCGTGCGGCAGCTCGCCCGACGTCGCTCGCTTGAACCATTCATAGCCGACCAGCAGCACGGCCTGGGCGAGGTTGAGCGAGGCGAAGCCCGGGTTGACCGGGAAGGTGATGATGCGGTTGGAGAGCCCGACCTCCTCGTTGGTCAGCCCCCAGCGCTCGCGGCCGAACAGGATACCGGCCTTGCCGCCGGTCGCGACGTGACCCGCGATCTCGCTGGCGGCTGCCTCCGGCCCAACCACCGGCTTGGCCTGGTCGTGGGGGCGCGCGGTGGTGGCGAACAGCAGGTCGAGGTCGGCGACGGCGTCTTCGACCGTGGCGAACAATTCGACCTTTTCCAGAATGTGGTCGGCGCCGGCGGCGGCCCGCTGTGCCGCGATGTTGGGCCAGCCGTCCCTGGGGTTGACGATGCGCAAGGCGCCGAGCGCAAAATTGCCCATGGCGCGCGCGGCCATGCCGATGTTTTCCCCGAGCTGCGGCTCGACCAGGATCACGATGGGACCGTCGAGGGACAAACCCGCCTTGCTCTTGTCAGTCCCCGACATCTCGTTTCGCTTTCACTCTTCGTCTCAAGGCCTTGCCAGGGCACTCTCAGGAATTGATTCAAGCCAGCCTTTCCCAAGTCGTCCCTGGGCGGGCCGGCGCTGTCCGCCTCGTTTGCCTGTCCTGACGAAATTCTCAAGGGAAATAACGGGTTGGAATCGACTTTTGAATCTCCACTGGATCCTCGGATCCGGCCCTGCGGCAGGGCGGCCCTGCCCCCACGTCTTGGGAAGCTGGATGAGCTAAAAGTGCATAATCCCTTGGCTTTCGCCCGCCGCGTCTGGGTGCTAAGAGGCGGCGGATATTCCCGTGGCGCGCCAAAAGCGCCGTTCCCAAGAGGCTTCCCCGATCATGGCAAAAATCAAGGTATCCAATCCCGTCGTCGAGCTCGATGGCGACGAGATGACCCGGATCATCTGGCAGTACATCAAGGACAAGCTGATCAACCCGTTCCTGGATGTCGAGCTGATGTATTTCGACCTGGGCATGGAGTACCGCGACCACACCAACGATCAGGTCACCATCGACGCCGCCGAAGCCATCAAGAAGGTCGGCGTCGGCGTCAAGTGCGCCACCATCACCCCGGATGAAGCCCGGGTGAAGGAGTTCAACCTCAAGCAGATGTGGAAGTCGCCGAACGGCACCATCCGCAACATCCTCGGCGGCTGCATCTTCCGCGAGCCGATCATCTGCAAGAACGTGCCGCGCCTGGTTCCCGGCTGGAGCAAGCCGATCATCATCGGCCGCCACGCCTATGGCGACCAGTACCGCGCCACCGACATCAAGTTCCCGGGCAAGGGCACCCTCTCGATGAAGTTCGTCGGCGAGGACGGCACCGTGATCGAGAAGGAAGTGTTCAAGGCGCCCGGCGCCGGCGTCGCCATGGAGATGTACAATCTCGACGACTCCATCATCGACTTCGCCCGCGCCTCGTTCAATTACGGCCTGCTGCGCAATTATCCGGTCTACCTCTCGACCAAGAACACGATTCTGAAGGTCTATGACGGCCGCTTCAAGGACATCTTCCAGGACATCTTCGACCGCGAGTTCAAGAAGGAGTTCGACGCCAAGGGCCTGACCTACGAGCACCGCCTGATCGACGACATGGTGGCCTCGGCCCTGAAATGGTCCGGCGGCTATGTCTGGGCCTGTAAGAACTACGACGGCGACGTGCAGTCCGACACGGTCGCGCAGGGCTACGGCTCGCTCGGCCTGATGACCTCGGTGCTGCTCACCCCCGACGGCAAGACCGTGGAAGCCGAAGCCGCCCACGGCACGGTGACCCGCCACTACCGCGAGCACCAGAAGGGCAAGGAGACCTCGACCAACTCGATCGCGTCGATCTTCGCCTGGACCCGTGGCCTCGCCCACCGTGCCAAGCTCGACAACAATGCCGAGCTCGCCAAGTTCGCCAACACGCTGGAGAAGGTCTGCGTCGACACCGTCGAGGCCGGCTACATGACCAAGGACCTCGCGCTCCTGGTCGGCGCCGACCAGCGCTGGCTCTCGACCACCGGCTTCCTCGACAAGGTCGCCGAGAACCTGACCAAGGAGCTGGCGGCCTGAGCCGACCGCAATTTCGCCCGACTGGGCCAGACATCATCACGGGCCGCGCAACAGCGCGGCCCGTTTCTTTTTGAGACCTTGCGCGGAGATGCCACCATGTTCATCAAGCTTGCCGGCCCCACCATGCTGCTCGCGGCCCTGATCGGACCGGCCGGGGCTGCCGAGCCGCTCCCCGACGCCATCGCCGCGCCGGGCGAGAGCGTCGTGCTTAGCGTCCACGCCGAGGGCGCGCAGGTGTATGAGTGCAAGGCCGGCACCGACGGCAAGCTCGCCTGGAGCTTCCGCGAACCGATCGCGACGCTTCTCTCGGACGGCAAGACAATCGGCCGGCACTATGCCGGCCCCAACTGGGAGCTCGCCGACGGCAGCGCGGTGACCGCCAAGGCCGCGGGCAACGCACCGGGCGCAACGGCCGCCGATATCCCCTGGCTGAAGCTGGACGTAACCGCCCGCCGCGGCAGCGGCACCCTGACGCCGGTCGCCACCGTCCAGCGCATCAACACCCATGGCGGCAAGCTCGACGGCGCGTGCGACAAGGCCGGCGAGTTCAGGAGCGCACCCTACTCGGCCGAGTATGTTTTCCTGAAGAAAGGCTGACCGCTCAGCGGTCGGTCTCTTCCTTCTCCGCCTGCGCCAGCTCCGCCAGCGCGAGATCGCCGCTGTCGGCGAGTCGCGCCTTGGCCGTGGTGTGGACGTGGTCGGCGAGCGTCGGCATCCGTTCGATCAAAGCGTGAAAATCCTGGGCGTCGAGCACCAAAAGGCGCGTCTTGCGCGTCGCCGTCACCGTGCCGCTGCGCTTTGTTTTATGCAGCAGCGCGATCTCGCCGAAGAAGGTGCCGTCCGTGAGGTGCACATGCTGGCTCGGCAGCGCGATCTCGACCTCGCCGGCGGTGATGAAATACATCGACGAGGCCGCATCGCCACGGCGGACCAATATCTCGCCCTGCTCGATGGTGCGCGCGCGCAACAGCCGCATGATGTCGGCGATCTCCGCGGCCGACAGATGCGAGAACAGCGGCACCCGCGCCAGCATACCCCAGGTGACGACGAAGTCGCGCCGCTTCACCTCTTCGGCAAAGGCGGTGGAGATGATCGCGACCGGCAGCGCGATCATGGCGAAGCCTGAGATGATGGCGAAGGTGGAGACCAGCTTGCCGAGCGGCGTCACCGGCACGACATCGCCATAGCCGACGGTGCCGAGCGTCACGATCGCCCACCACATCGCCTGCGGGATGGTGCCGAGCTTGTCCGGCTGCACGTCGCGCTCGATGGCGTAGAGCAGCGAGGCGAAGGTCAGGACCGCGCCGATCAGGATGACGATGCAGCCGATCAGCGCGCGACGCTCGGCATGCACGGCGGCGAGCAACGAGCGCATCGCGGGCGAGTAGCGGATCAGCTTGAAGAACGGCAGCACCCCGAGCGCCGCCAGCGTCGCGTGCCGGCCGGTGGCGAGCACGATAGAAGCGGGCAGGAACGCCATGAGGTCGATGATGCCGAGCGCGGAGAAGGCGTAGCCCAGCCGGTCGGACAGCGCGGAGCCCTTGCGCTGGGTGTGGCCCGCCACGGTCCACAGCCGCGCCAGATATTCCAGCGCGAACACGATCACGGACAGGACGGTGATGGCCGAGAACACCGTGCCGAACTGGGCGTCCAGCTCCGGCACCGAGGCGAGGATCATCGCGGCCACATTGAGCACGATGACGCCGATGACGAGCTGGATGAAGCGCGATCCGGCTGAATAAGCCAGCGGATCGTGCTCCAGCAATTCGTAGAGGCGATCCCTCAAATTGGGATCGCGAAGTCCACGCCCTCGCAGACCGGGGCGCATGGCCGTTTACGCGCCTGCCATTGCTTTTTCGATCGCCGCCAGCGCCTCGGTCGCCTTGGCCCCGTCAGGGCCGCCGGCCTGGGCCATGTCGGGCCGGCCACCGCCGCCCTTGCCGCCGAGCGCCTCGGAGGCAACGCGCACGAGGTTGACCGCGTTGAAGCGCGCAGTGAGATCCGCGGTGACGCCGACCACGATGCCGGCCTTGCCGTCCTCGGTGACGCCGACGATGGCGACCACGCCGGAGCCGATCTGCTTCTTGCCGTCGTCGGCGAGGCTCTTGAGATCCTTCATCTCGATGCCCTCGACCGCGCGCGCCATCAGCTTGACGTTGCCGATTTCGCGCACGCCTGAAGCTGCGCCATTGCTGCCGGCCGAAGCGCCGCCGCCCATCGCCAGCTTCTTGCGGGCGTCGGACAGCTCGCGCTCGAGCTTCTTGCGCTCCTCCATCAGCGCGGTGATGCGCGCGGGGACGTCGTCGAGCGAGGTGCGCAGCTCGTTCGCCGCGGTCTTGGCCAGCGCCATGGTCTCGTTGGCGTGCCTGCGCGCATAATTGCCGGTCAGCGCCTCGATGCGGCGCACGCCCGAAGCAACCGCGCTCTCGCCGGTGAGCGTGATCAGGCCGATGTCGCCGGTGCGCTTGACATGGGTGCCGCCGCAGAGCTCGACCGACCAGCCGAGCGCATTGGCGCCGCGCTCGCGCGCGGTCCGGCCCATCGAGACGACGCGGACTTCATCACCGTATTTCTCGCCGAACAGCGCGCGCGCCCCGGCCTCGCGGGCCTCGTCGACGCCCATCACACGCGTGGTGACCTCGTCATTCTCCAGCACCACGTCGTTGGCGATGTCCTCGACGCGGGCCAGCTCCTCCGCCGTGATCGGCTTCGGATGCACGAAGTCGAAGCGCAGGCGATCCGGCGCGACCATCGAGCCGCGCTGGGCGATGTGGTCGCCGAGCACCTGGCGCAGCGCCTCGTGGATGAGATGCGTCGCCGAATGATGCGCCCGGATCGAGGAGCGCCTGGAATGATCGACCTCGAGCTGCAGCGCGGTGCCGAGCTTCAGCTCGCCGCTCTCCACGTTGCCGACATGCACGAAGAAATCGCCGAGCTTCTTCTGCGTGTCGGTGACGCGAAACTTGATGCCGCCCTCGCCCGTAAGCACGCCGGTGTCGCCGACCTGGCCGCCCGACTCCGCGTAGAACGGCGTCTGGTTCAGCACGATCGCACCGGTGTCGCCGGCCTTCAGGCTGGCGACCTCTGCACCGTCCTTCACCAGCGCCGACACCACGCCTTCGGCGCTCTCGGTCTCGTAGCCGAGGAATTCGGTGGCGCCGAGCTTTTCGCGCAGCGGGAACCAGATCGCCTCTGACGCAGCTTCCCCGGACCCCTTCCAGGACTCGCGCGCCTTGGCCTTCTGGCGCTCCATTGCGTCGGTGAACGCAGCTTGATCCACGCCGATGCCGCGCGACTTCAGCGCGTCCTGCGTCAGGTCGAGCGGGAAGCCGTAGGTGTCGTACAGCGTGAAGGCGACGTCGCCGTCGAACATGTCGCCCTTTTTCAAGGACGCGCTCTTCTCGTCGAGGATGGCAAGGCCGCGCGACAGCGTCTTGCGGAAGCGGGTCTCTTCCAGCCGCAGCGTTTCCTCGATCAGGTTCTCCGCGCGCATCAGGTCGGGATAGGCCTGGCCCATCTCGCGGACCAGCGCCCAGACCAGCCGATGCATCAGCGGCTCTTTCGCACCCAGCAGCTGCGCATGGCGCATCGCGCGGCGCATGATCCGGCGCAGCACATAGCCGCGGCCCTCGTTCGAGGGCAGCACGCCGTCCGCGACCAGGAAGGCCGAGGAACGCAAATGGTCGGCGATGACGCGGAACGAGGCGACGGTCTGCTCATTCGGCCCGCTGCCGAGCGCGGACGAGGTCGCATCGATCAAATGACGGAACAAATCGGTCTCGAACACGCTGTCGACGCCCTGCATGATGCAGGCCATGCGCTCGAGGCCCATGCCGGTGTCGATCGAGGGACGCGGCAGATCCACGCGCTCCTCTTTCGTCACCTGCTCATATTGCATGAACACGAGATTCCAGAATTCGAGGAAGCGGTCGCCGTCCTCCTCCGGCGAGCCCGGAGGTCCGCCCCAGATGTGATCGCCACGGTCGATGAAGATCTCCGAGCACGGGCCGCACGGACCGGTGTCGCCCATCGCCCAGAAATTGTCGGAGGTCGGAATGCGGATGATGCGGTCGTCGGAGAAGCCGGCGATCTTCTTCCAGAGCCCGTGCGCCTCGTCGTCGGTGTGGTAGACGGTGACGAGCAGCTTGTCTTTGTTGAGGCCGAAATCCTTGGTGATCAGCTTCCAGGCGAGCTCGATCGCGCGCTCCTTGAAGTAGTCGCCGAACGAGAAGTTGCCGAGCATCTCGAAGAAGGTGAGATGGCGCGCGGTGTAGCCGACATTGTCGAGGTCGTTGTGCTTGCCGCCGGCGCGCACGCATTTCTGCGACGTGGTGGCGCGCTGATAGGGCCGCTTCTCGACGCCGGTGAAGACGTTCTTGAACTGCACCATGCCGGCATTGGTGAACATCAACGTCGGATCGTTGCGCGGCACCAATGGCGAGGACGACACGATCTCGTGGCCGTTCTCGGCAAAGAAGTTCAGAAAGGTCGACCTGATCTCGTTGACGCCGCTCATGTTCATCCAATCGGGTGTGCTTGGACCCGCTATAGGCCATCCAAACCTGACATTTAGGCTGATATCTGCGGGCCACAGCGCTTTTAGACAAGGCCAGCTTCGCTGTCCAGAAACTGTGCAAGGAGATCAGAGGGTTGCCGCAGCCGCTCAATCCCCGCTGCAATCCCGTTGATAGGGCAAGCGGACGCGTTGACAGGCTTGGCCCCGCTGTGGTCTGTACCCATCTGTATCGTACGGCCACGTCGGGAGAGACCGGCTTTAGGCAGCCGGCGCCGAAGGAGCAACCGCCCCGGAAACTCTCAGGCAAAAGGACCGCGTGGCTTTGACAGCATCTGGAAAGAGGCGCCGACGGGTTTAGACCCGGATGGCTCCCGCCGACGGGATAATACTCTCAGGCACAGCGACAGATGGGGCTTCGACTGGTGTCCTCAGGGAATCGTCCCGGGGGAACCGCCGAGGGCCCCTGTGATGCTAGCGCGCGACGACCAAGATTCCCTGAAACGTACGCCCCTTCATGGGCTTCATGTCTCCCTCGGCGGCAAGATGGTGCCGTTCGCGGGCTACGACATGCCCGTGCAATACCCTGCGGGCGTGCTGAAGGAGCACCTCCACACCCGAGCCTCCGCCGGCCTGTTCGACGTCTCCCATATGGGCCAAATCGCGCTCCGGCCGAAATCCGGCAGGGTCGAGGACGCCGCCCGCGCGCTGGAACGGCTGGTGCCGCAGGATATCGTGGCGATCGCGCCGGGACGGCAGCGCTACGCCCAGTTCACCAACGCCGACGGCGGCATTCTGGACGACCTGATGGTCGCCAATTTCGGCGATCACCTCTTCCTGGTTGTCAACGCCGCCTGCAAGGACGCCGACGAGGCGCATCTGCGCGCGAATCTCTCTGACGACTGCATCATCGCTTCCCTCGCAGATCGCGCGCTGATCGCGCTGCAGGGGCCGAAGGCCGAGGGGGCGCTGGCGAAATTGTGTGCAGAGGCGCCCGCCATGAAGTTCATGGATTCCGGCCCGCGCAAGGTGGCCGGCCTCGACTGCTTCGTCTCGCGCTCCGGCTACACCGGCGAGGACGGTTTTGAAATTTCGGTTCCCGCGGCCGATGCGGAACGTCTCGCCAAAACGCTGCTCGAAAATCCCGACGTGCTGCCGATCGGCCTGGGCGCCCGCGACAGCCTGCGGCTGGAAGCCGGGCTCTGCCTCTACGGCCACGACATCGACACCATGACCACGCCGGTCGAGGCCGCGCTGGAATGGTCGGTGCAGAAGAGCCGCCGCAGCGGGGGCGCGCGCGCCGGCGGCTTTCCCGGTGCCGAAAAAATCCTCGCCCATTTCGACAACGGCGCGGCCCGCCGCCGCGTCGGCCTGCTCGCCCAGGGACGCGCGCCGGTGCGCGAGGGCGCGCTGCTGTTTGCGAATGACGCGGGCGGCGAGCCGATCGGACAAGTCACATCGGGCGGTTTCGGCCCAAGCCTGAATGCGCCGGTCGCGATGGGCTATGTGCCCACCGCATCGAGCGCGCTCGGCACACAACTCTTCGCCGAGGTGCGCGGCCAGCGTCTGCCGGTCGCTGTCGCGGCCACGCCCTTCGTCAAGAACACCTATAAACGCTGAGGATTCGAGAATGACCACGACGCTGTACACCTCCGACCATGAATGGCTCGCCATCGAGGGCGACGTCGCCACCGTCGGCATCACCGACTACGCCCAGCAGCAGCTCGGTGACGTCGTGTTCGTCGAACTGCCCAAGGTCGGCCGCACGCTGAAGAAGGCGGAAGCCGCCGCCGTGGTCGAGTCCGTCAAGGCGGCCTCCGACGTCTACGCGCCCGTGACAGGCGAAGTGCTCGAGACCAACGCCGAGCTCGCGGCCGAGCCGGCGCTGGTGAACTCGGACGCGCAAGGCAAGGCGTGGTTCTTCAAGATCAAGATGGCCGACAGAAGCGAACTCGGCGGCCTCATGGATGAAGCCGCCTACAAGGCGCACACGGCTTAAGGACGATGGAGCAAGCGATGACCGCGCACCGCAAGACCAACGGCGACACCGCCGCCAGTTTCGTTCGCCGCCACATCGGCCCATCGGCGCGCGATGTCACCGCCATGCTCGAAACCGTCAGCGCCAAGAGTGTGGACGCGCTGATGGCGGAGACGCTGCCGGCCTCGATCCGGCAGGCCGCCCCGCTCGACCTCGGCAAGCCGCTCAGCGAGACCGAGGCGATCGCGCATATGGGCGAGCTCGCACGGCAGAACCAGGTCTTCACCTCGCTGATCGGCCAAGGCTATTCCGGCACGATCCTGCCCGCGGTGATCCAGCGCAACATCCTGGAGAACCCGGCCTGGTACACGGCCTACACGCCCTACCAGCCCGAGATCAGCCAGGGCCGGCTGGAAGCGCTGCTCAACTTCCAGACCATGATCTGCGACCTCACCGGGCTCGACGTCGCCAACGCCTCGCTGCTCGATGAAGCCACCGCGGCCGCCGAAGCCATGGCGCTCGCCGAGCGTCACTCGCAGGTGAAAGCGCAAGCGTTCTTCGTCGACAAGGACGTGCATCCGCAAACGCTGGCTGTGATGCGCACCCGCGCCGAGCCGCTGGGCTGGACCCTGATCGTCGGCGATCCCCTCACCGATCTCGACAAGGCCGACGTGCTCGGCGCGCTGCTGCAATATCCGGGGTCTTCCGGCGCGGTGCGCGACCTCCGGCCCGCAATCGCCACGCTGAAGGCCAAGGGCGCACTCGCGATTGTCGCCGCCGACCTTTTGGCGCTGACGCTGCTCGCCTCGCCGGGCGAGTTAGGGGCCGACATCGCGATCGGCTCGGCCCAGCGCTTTGGCGTGCCGATGGGCTATGGCGGACCGCACGCGGCCTACATGGCAGTGCGCGATGCGCTGAAGCGCTCGCTGCCCGGCCGCATCGTCGGCCTCTCCGTGGATTCGCGCGGGGCACCGGCCTACCGCCTCGCGCTGCAGACCCGCGAGCAGCACATCCGCCGCGAGAAGGCGACATCCAACATCTGCACCGCCCAGGTGCTGCTCGCCGTGATCGCCTCGATGTATGCGGTCTATCACGGGCCCGAGGGCCTCTCACAGATCGCGCGCAACGTGCATCGCCGCGCCGCCGTGCTCGCGAGCGGCCTGCGCAAGCTCGGCTTTGCGCCTGACAGCGAGAATTTCTTCGACACGCTCAGCGTCGATGCCGGCGCCAGGCGCGCCGAGATCGTCGCGCGCGCGGCGGCCGAGAAGATCAATCTCGGCGTCGGCGACACCAGCTTGCGCATCGCGCTCGACGAGACCACAACGCCCGCGACGGTCGAAGCGGTCTGGCGCGCCTTCGGCGGCAAGCTCGCCTATGCCGAGTTAGAGGCGACCACGCGCGAGGCGCTGCCGGAGGCACTGAAGCGCGCGACCTCCTTCCTCACCCATCCCGTCTTCCACGCGCATCGTTCGGAGACCGAGATGCTGCGCTACATGCGCAAGCTCAGTGACCGCGACCTCGCGCTCGATCGCGCCATGATCCCGCTGGGATCCTGCACCATGAAGCTGAATGCGACCACCGAGATGATGCCCCTGACCTGGCCGGAGTTCGGCTCGCTGCATCCATTCGTGCCGCGTGAGCAGGCGGCAGGCTATCACGCGCTGTTCGCGCGGCTAGAAAAATGGCTGTGCGACATCACCGGCTATGACGCGATCTCGCTGCAGCCGAATTCCGGCGCGCAGGGCGAATATGCCGGACTTCTTGCCATCCGCGGCTATCACGCCGCGCGCGGCGAGAGCCATCGCAAGATCTGCCTGATCCCCTCCTCCGCCCACGGCACCAATCCGGCCTCGGCCGCGATGGTCGGCATGGACGTGGTGGTGGTCGCCTGCGAGACAAACGGCGACGTCGACGTCAATGATCTCCGCGCCAAGGCGGAGAAGCATTCGAGCGACCTCGCCGCTGTCATGATCACCTATCCCTCGACGCACGGCGTGTTCGAGGAGCACATCCGCGAGATCTGCGACATCGTGCATGGCCATGGCGGCCAGGTGTATCTCGACGGCGCCAACCTCAACGCGCAGGTCGGCCTTAGCAGGCCCGGCGATTACGGCGCCGATGTCAGCCATCTCAATCTGCACAAGACCTTCTGCATCCCGCACGGTGGCGGCGGCCCCGGCATGGGCCCGATCGGGGTCAAGGCGCACCTCGCCCCGTTCCTGCCCGGTCACCCCGCGACCCAAGGCGATGCTTCGGTCGGCCCGGTCTCGGCGGCGCCGTTCGGCTCGGCCTCGATCCTCACCATCTCCTACATCTACATTTTGATGATGGGCGGCGAAGGCCTGAAGCGCGCCACCGAGATCGCGATCCTCAACGCCAATTACATCGCAGCGCGCCTCGATCCGCACTTCCCGGTGCTCTACAAGAACGCCAAGGGCCGCGTCGCGCATGAGTGCATCGTCGACCCCCGTCCGCTGAAGACGACGTCCGGCGTCACCGTCGACGACATTGCAAAACGCCTGATCGATTACGGCTTCCACGCCCCGACCATGAGCTTCCCGGTGCCAGGCACGCTGATGATCGAGCCGACCGAGTCGGAATCCAAGGCCGAGCTGGATCGGTTCTGCGATGCCATGATCGCGATCCGGAAAGAGATCGCCGAGGTCGAGGCCGGCCGCTTCAAGATCGAAGCCTCGCCGCTGCGCCACGCCCCGCACACCGTGCACGACAT
Organism: Bradyrhizobium sp. IAR9; assembly: GCF_013408065.1. Lineage (NCBI taxonomy): Bacteria > Pseudomonadati > Pseudomonadota > Alphaproteobacteria > Hyphomicrobiales > Nitrobacteraceae > Bradyrhizobium > Bradyrhizobium sp. IAR9. The sequence continues at coordinate 224,840 of NZ_JACBZW010000005.1, read as the reverse complement.
CGCGGACGACGATTGGAAGCGCGCCTACACCCGCGCCGAAGGCTGCTTCCCCGCGGGCACCTCTCGCACCGACAAATATTGGAGCCCCGTCGGCCGGGTCGACAACGTTTACGGCGACCGCAACCTCGTATGCTCCTGCCCGCCCGTGAGCGATTACGCGCAAGCTGCGGAGTAAGCCACGACGGAGGTCTCGTCGGCGGAGCTCTCGTAGGGTGGGCAAAGCGTCAGCGTGCCCACCACCTCTTGCTTGTTGAAAATGGTGGGCACGGCGCTTGCGCGCCTTTTTCCACCCTACGGCACCGGATGCGCCGCTATGGCGCAATCAACAACCGGCTTTCACGATCCCAGCGCCAGAGCCGTTCGTTGGTGAGTTCGGTCCCGCCCCACCAGCGATAAATCCGGTTGTGGCGCCACATATCATCCTCGCGCACAAAAATTGAACGCCCGAGTTCAGTGAGCGTGACCTTCCACTCGCTCCTGCCGAAATAGCGATCCTCATTGTCGAATGCCGGATCGCCCAGCAGGATCGGCGGGGCCGGGTGCGCCCCCAGTTCGAGCAAGGCATCAAACGCGTCGTTTTCGTCAAACACATTGCGAAGCCACCTCGCTCCCTCGACGATCCTCGGGTCGGTGTGCCCATCGTTCACAAACTCCAGAATATCCATTTCGCTGGCACCCAGGCCCGTCACACTGTCCGGAAGCTCTTCGAGCAACGCGATGAGCGCCGGCCGAAGTCTCGGCAGGGCCGTCAGATCCGTCATGAGAAGATCGAAGCAGGGCTTTGGCGTTTCAGCCCGATAGGCTTGCCAGGCGCGGCGTGCCAAGGCCAAATGGTTTTCGGTCACCTTGACGGCCGGCAGCTTCCATTTTGCGACAGATTCCGGAGCATAGTCCGCAACATGATCATCTGTGTGCACCAGACTGAGCTTCGTCGTAATCTCCTTGTAGGGGCGAAGCAGGTCCAGCAGCCAGATCAGCACAAGCTGATCGTTTGGTCGAGGGTCGACCCAGATTTCAATTGAGTCGAACTTCGCACACAGCTCGAAGAAACCGATATCACGCGTTCCGAACCCCTCCAGCGAGCCGCGACAAGCCTCATCGAGCCAATGATCGCCAGGATTGCCGTGCTTCGCCGATCGGCGCTCCAGCCCAAGCAATAGTTGTTCCTCGGGAGGCAATTTCCTCCACACAAAGCGTAGATTGAATCCAACCACGACATTCGCGAGGCGCGACTGGGCAAGCACGTCTTCGTCAAGGTGGTTCGTGGATAAGATCAAATGAGACACGGTCGCCTCTTAAAAATTGATTCGCGTACAGGAACGCTGAGAGCCATGCGCGCCCTTAGTCAGGTGCGATCAACGCGCGGTGCTCGGCGTCCCATCGCCAAAGCCGTTCGCTGGTGAGAAGTGTGCCACCCCACCAGCGGCGAAACGGATTATGGCGCCGAAAGTCCTCTTCTCCCGTCAGCACCGCCATCCCGAAATCGGTGAGCGACATTAGGGACTGCTTGTATTGCGCGAAACGGCGAGCATCGTCATGCATGTCGAGCGTGAATGGCCCCTCCTCTAGCCCGGCTACGGCCGGCACTGGACATCGCGCGAGTCCATCGAGCAGCGCGCCGACCTCCCAGTAATCGTACACTCGCCGGTCGTTGGGTTTCTGATGTCCCGGGAAGACGTGAAAGGGCTGCACTTCGCCCGGCGCGATGAGTTGCAGCATCCGTGTCTCCGTGGTCCCGAGGCCGCTGGTCACGTTTGGAAGCTCTTCGAGCAGGTCAACAACGCAATGCTCGAGCTGCGGAAGCGGACTCAAGTCCGCTTCAAGCAGGTTGAACCAGGCCTGCGGCGTGGGGCCGCAATAAGCGCACCATGCGCGACCGGCCAGTTCAAGGTGATCTTCCGCAAGTTTTCCTATTGGCGGATTCAGCTTCACAAGTTGCTCCCGCGCGACATCACCCACGGCAAAGTCCAGGTGACGTATCGAGAGCTTGGAAACTGCCGCTTTCTCGGTGCTGCAATGATCGAGCAACCAAAGCAGAATTAACTGTGCATTTGGCTCTGATCCCATCCACAGTTCGGCCGTGTCGCATTCGGACAACAGGTCGACCAGTCCGCGCCCCCTCACCCCAGACCCTTCCAGACGCCAGGCCGGGGTGTGGTCCAGCCAGTGCAGGCCGAGCGCTTGGGTCGTTCGCGGGGAGAAGAATGCCCGGTGTTCCGCATCAGACGGCAGCGGCCCCAAGACGAGCCGGCGCTCGATCGCAAGGACGAGATCGCCAAGGCCGGCGCCTTGCATCGCGCCGGCGGCGGACGAATCGGTCGTCACGATGAGCCGCGTCATGCGGGATCCTCAGGGTTTCGTCAGGACTGCGCCGTAGCGCCATAGCTTATCATTGGTCAGATGCGTGCCGCCCCACCAGCGGTCGATCGGATTGTATCGGCTGAAATCCTCCTGATGGGCCAGGACAGCCTTCCCGAACTCGGTCAACGACAATCGGCTGCGGAGATAGACCTCATGCCGAGCCCTTAGATTGCCGTGGTCGATTGTACGCAGTTCATCGCCCAAACCGGCTACGGCGGGCCTGGGGCCAAGCGCGAGCCCCTCCAACAGCGAACCCAAATCAAATTCGCTGAACACGTACGTGCGCCGCTGCGAGCGCAGATGAAACAGGGCGTTCGTATTTGCAAATCCTCTGGAAAGCAGCTCCAGGAATCGCATCTCGGTCGCACCAAGACCCGTCGAGGATGACGGTAGCTCTGCCAACAGCTCTTGCAATGCCGGTCGCAACATCAACAAGGCGCTCAGATCGCTCCAAAGTAGGTTGGCGCAGGCCTCGGGCGTCGGCGTGCGATAGGCCTGCCAGGCCATTCTGGCAGTGCTAAGTTCACGGGCCTGAACATCCACCATAGGAATATGCGACGCGGACGCTTCGGAAACTCGGTCTCTCAGATCGAAGAGATCGGATGCAAGCAGACGCAACCTGAGTTTTTTCAGCAGCTCAGGGTATGAGGCAAGATAGTCGAGCAGCCAGATCAGCTGCAGTTGATCGTCTGGGCTCGGATCGAACCAAAGTTCGATCTCGTCATAGCGCTCGCAAAAATCGGCAAAGGGTAGCTTCCTGAGTTCCTTGAACTTGGAGGGCCATTTTGTACCCCAATCCGACCAATGATCGCCCGGCCTGAGCGTCCCTGACTGCGCCCCGAAATAGGCTGCGAAATAGTCGGACGAAGGCAACGGCCCCCACGTGAAGCGAAGAAAGAACAGAACGACGATCTCGGCCAGCTTCGATTTGGCGAGATTGGCGCCGGCCGCACTGGTCAGGATCAGACGCTTCATCACACCACCACCAGATCCCGACAACGCAAAACGAAACGGGCGCTGACGACGTCGGCAACTCAACGTCTTCAGCGCCCGCTCCTCGCGAAAAGCTTTCGCGGTTCGTCTTACTCGTCTGCCGGCTCCTCGCCGTCGGCGTCGCTCTCGGGCGTACCGGCCAGAATCTGCTCGGAGATCAGACCGGAGTTCTGGCGGATCGAGGTCTCGATCTTGGCGGTGATGTCGGGGTTGGCCTTCAGGAAGGCTTTCGAGTTCTCGCGACCCTGGCCGAGACGCTGGCTGTCATAGGAGAACCAGGCGCCGGATTTCTCGACGATGCCGGCCTTGACGCCGAGATCGAGGATCTCGCCCATCTTGGAGACGCCCTCGCCGTACATGATGTCGAACTCGACCTGCTTGAAGGGCGGTGCCAGCTTGTTCTTGACCACCTTGACGCGCGTGGTGTTGCCGACCACTTCGTCGCGCTCCTTGATCGCGCCGATGCGGCGGATGTCGAGCCGGACGGAGGCATAGAACTTCAGCGCGTTGCCGCCGGTGGTGGTCTCGGGCGAGCCGTACATCACACCGATCTTCATGCGGATCTGGTTGATGAAGATCACCATGGTGTTGGACTTGTTGATCGAGGCCGTCAGCTTGCGCAGCGCCTGGCTCATCAGGCGCGCCTGCAGACCCGGAAGCGCATCACCCATCTCGCCTTCGAGCTCGGCCTTCGGCACCAGCGCGGCGACCGAATCAACCACCAGCACGTCCACCGCGCCCGAGCGCACCAGCGTGTCGCAGATTTCCAGCGCCTGCTCGCCGGTGTCGGGCTGCGAGATCAGAAGCTCGTCGATGTTGACGCCGAGCTTGCGGGCATAGACCGGATCGAGCGCATGCTCCGCGTCGATGAAGGCGCAGATGCCGCCCTTCTTCTGCGCTTCCGCCACCGTGTGCAGCGCCAGCGTGGTCTTGCCCGACGATTCCGGCCCGTAGATCTCGACGATGCGTCCCTTGGGCAGACCGCCGATGCCGAGCGCGATATCGAGCCCGAGCGAGCCTGACGACACCGCCTCGATGTCCATCGACCGGTCGTTCTTGCCGAGCTTCATCACCGAGCCCTTGCCGAACTGGCGCTCGATCTGAGAGAGCGCGGCGGCCAGAGCTTTACTCTTGTCCATGGAAGATCCTTCGACGATACGCAGGGCAGTGGCGGACATTGGGTCGTGCTCCTTATGGCGAGGATTCGCGTGAGGGACAAACGATTGGCGAGGCGGCTCGTCGATAAAAGTAGCGTACCCCATTTGTTCTAGGTTCGCAATATGTTCTTTTGCGGATTTTGGTGCTGTCTCGTATGTGACCCGGAGTGTCCTAACTTGATTTTGGGAGCGTCCTAATTCGCGCTTAGTGACGCATTGCCACATCACTCAACCTAATGGCGATTTGCTACCATCGGCCGTTGCTTGACATTTAACAACCATGGAGTGTTGCAATGCATTTAAGGGCTCTCGCGATTCCGTTCGCATTCGTGTCGATGATGCCTGTGGCAGACTCGGCTTTCGCCGGCGCGGCTAATTGCCAATCTTATTTCCAGCAAAACGGCACTCTGCGAGTAACTTGCTCACCTCAGGGCGGACCTCCGTGGCCCGTAAGTTGCGGCTTCCAAGCGGCAATGAATACGCAAAATGGCTACTGCAATATCCAAGTGCCATTTTCGGTGAACGCAGGTGAGCAGCCTAAGGTGATCTATGAGCAGTCGCAGTGTCCGAATGGGCAGTCCTTCACATCGATACGAAACTACGGAAATGCTAGCTGTAACTAGTCTACCGCAGCACGTGAACACCCGAGGCCGCCTCAGTTGGCGGCCTCTTTCATTTTAACATCCCGCGTGGAAAGCCAACCTCGATACACGCTTCGGGTCGCAAACAGCCTCCTCATAATCTTTAGACGCGCAACAATGCGCTGGTCGCCCTTGTGGCTTCGCATTGCTCGCGCCCAACTAAAGCCGCGCTCCTCCAAGTTCAAATCCCCAAGCCCCTGCTCTCCCCATTCGCCGCTGTGCACACAACTGAACAGACCCGGCCCCGTGAACGGGTCTTAATGGGCCATCACCGCACGAACCGTGGCCACTATCGGTGATGAGAACGCCCGATTGCGCTCCCGCCTTCCTCGCACGGAAAGGAGCGCGCCATGCTCAAGCGGCGACGTTTCAAGCAGCAGCTGACGCTTCAAGATCGACTCTCCGCCTGGGTGAAGCAGATCGAGGAGCAGGCCTCCAGGCTTCCGCCCGGGCCCGAGCGGGACGCCCTGTTCAAGAAGGCCCGCCAGGCCGATGTCGCCAATCATCTGCACGACTGGGTCATATCCCCCGGGCTGCAACCGCCGAAATAACAGGGCTGCCGCAACGTCATTCCCCGGCCGAAGCTGACGCGCATCAAAGACGCATGGCCCGGCCGCCGTCAGAATTCCGTAATCCTGCGGCACCGAACTTTTTTCGCGGTCTTGGGCCTTCTCCAGGATGGGACCGCAACTTTGGGGACCTCAGTCATGACGGACAACACGAACCGCGACACGATCAGGCGCAATCCCCTGCTGGAGGCGGCGCAGGAGGAGCTGATGAAGTTCGAGCGCGCGGAAAACGAGTTCCGCAAGAAGGACCGCCAAGAGCGCGCCGCCGAGCTCCACCTTCCCCTGAACGAAATCAAGATCCACTAAACACGGCGCGGGGCCGGCTTCGGAAGCTGACAAGGGCGCGCTGGCGATGTGGCTGGCGGCGGCGGGAAGCAGTCGCAAGGTGTCGGAAGCGCAGCTCGAGTCGATTTGAGCGGCTCCACGGGGCGCATCGCGCGCAATGACGGTATCTAAACACTACTCATAAGTCGCTGAATGAACAACCGAATTTGCATGCCGCCTACTGTGCATGGGGTTGTTTTCCAGTTTTTGAGAATGCGGCACGCCCCGTAACCCGTCATCCGGGGAAAGGCTGCCGCTCGCGCGCCTGTTTTAAAGCAGCGCCAGCAGCACGAGGCCGATCACCAGCACCACGAAGCCAACCGCTGTCGCGGCGGCGAATGACCGCTCTACGTTATCCATGATGCCACCCCGTGGTCGGCGTGCCACGTTTCCCCCATGGCTGCGCCGAACGATGTGGAATCTTGCCGACCGGTGTGTCCGCAGTTGTGCGAACGGATGTCGAAATTGGGACCGGTGCGGGGCCAGTCTGCGGCCTCGACGCTCGGCCCGGAAATCCGCCGCCTGTCAGGCTGCCGTAAGCGCAGCCGGCTAGGATGATGTGGCTATGGTGTTGCAGCCCAGCACCTCAGCCTCCAATAACTTTTTGCCCCGTCTGGCTCTCCCCAGGCGGGGCTTTTTCATCCCTGCCGGGCGGTTCGCGGATCTCTCTCCTCCTGGGTCAGGAGCAGCGAGAAAGTGCGGATCGCGGGCGCAGCCAGCAGAACGATCGGCAGCATCGCGGCCCAGGCGATCAGCCACGACACCATCCAGTGCCCGACGAAGCTCATCGCGCTGCCGGCGGGCAAGCTGGCGATCCCCGCCGCGATCAGCGAGGTCAGTCCGGACTGGATGATTCCGAAGACGAAATGACTGTAGCGGCGGGGAATGCCGAGCATGACCGGGCCCATGTTGTTTCTTGCCGTCGTTCAGACCAAGCAAGGCATATGCCGCCGCTTGCAGGGAAATCAGTGATCCTCGGCGGGGCCCCCCGCGGCCCCGTCCGATCGGCGTACCGGCGCAGCCGGGTGCAGCCCAGGAACTTTGTTCATGGTCGGAGAACCACGGGTATGCGACAGCCTTACTGTCTCACGGCCCGGCGTCTTTCGAAAGCCGGCTCCGCTTGTTTCGGCGCACGCGCGCTTTCGAGATATCCCCGAACTATCCGGGGCTTACCGACAGAATTTGCTTGTCTCCGGAATATTGGGACGCCCAACATGTTTGCAGACATGGAGAGTGAACGTGGGGAGGTCGCCATGAATCACAGGGGCATCGAATTCACTGTCGCCAAGACGGCGATTCCCGGAATCTGGCAATGGCAGTTCCGCATCGGCGAGCAGGTCAAGACCGGCAAGACCGAGACGAAAATCGATCTGTTGGCGATCCGGCGCGTGCAGCTGCGCATCGATCGGGAGCTGAAGCGATCGGCCGGGCCGACTGAACCGGCCGGATGAAGGTCGGCGTCGGATGGCGCCTTGTGCCGCCGCGGCTGGCGGCGGAACATCATCCGTAGCCGCCCGGAATTGATCTGACAGTGGTTTGGGATTGGACTGCGCGCGCTCATGGCCCTGGGGGCAAGGCCATCACGCGCGCGATCGGTGCCAGCCATGCCATTGTATTTCTTTCGAATCCGGAATGGCCGTTATTCGGGCTGCGCGGACCAGGCGACGGAATTCGCCGATCGCGATTCGGCCTGGAAAGAGATGACCAATGTCTGCGCCGACATGACCGCCGGCATTGCCCGCAAGCTCCAGGAAAATTCCGAATGGCACATGGAGCTGCTGGACGAGGCCAAGGAGCCCGTGTTCCGGATCCGCATCGTTGCCGAAACCCTCGACTAGCAAGCAGCTTCAATCCGCGCTGGGCAGCCGCCGCATGGTAAATTCGATGTCGCCGCCGGGCAGCTCGCGCCAGGTCTCGACCGCGCTCATATAGCCGGCCTTGGGGTAGCGGGCGAAGAAGGCCTGCGCCCTTTCCCGTGCCGCCGCGCGCGGCAGCGTGAAGGTCTCGCGCAGATAGCCGTCGCCGACCGTTTGGCCCGGCTTGCCGGCGATCTTGCGCCGGCCCGCCATCCGCTCGGCGAGATCCCGCGGACGATCGGCCATGTCCTCCTCCTCTACGCGCTACGCTCAGCCCAATGTAGGGCGTGGGCCGGACGAAGAGGAGTCCCGTCCCGAAGGCGTTGTGCTGCCCCCATACGGAGCTGCGGTCAGTTGGCGGCGGTGCCGCTCTTGGACTTCTTCGGCGCGCTGGTTGCAGCCGAGGCCTTCGGCACCGCCGGCTGCTTCGGCGGATCGGCGCGCATGCCGCCCCAGGGATCGTTGGACGTCTTGGAATCCGGGATCTTCTTCAGCGTTTCCTTATAGGCCTTGTCACGCTCGGCTTCCGCGGCCTTTTCCTCGGGGGTCTTGCTCGGGGCGTCCTGCAGCAAATTCAGATTGGGCATTTGCGCATAGGCAGGTCCCGCCAGCACGGCCAGCACCGCGGCCAAACGGAAAAGCTTCATCGTCTACTCCTTGATCATCCATGGAGGCACGGTTCGCCGCGCCTGGTCATCCTTGTCGCGGCCGGTCGCGACCGCCGAGACCGTCCGGGGCCCCCTAGAGCCGATCCGATCTGCACGATTTCGGCGCATGCAGCCAGTCGTCCCAGATCGGACCGCATTTGGTGCACCCGCTCAGCGCGAGGCCGAGCGCGGCCATACAAAAGAGGAGGACACACCGACGCAACATCATCCACCCATACCCCGAGCAAGCCATCATATCGGGCCAAGTCAGGCATTTTCAAGCCGATGGGACCGGCCCCAGACCGGGTGACTTTGCCGCGCCGATGCGCGCACAATGGGCCGAAACATCCGGCAATACAGGAGAGCGCGCCAGCAATGCAAATGCAGCCAGACACCGAATTCGGCCTCTCCGACGCCAGACGCATCCTCGGCGAGATTATTGCGCCCTGGGTCCAGGATCTCAATCTCGCGGTCGAGCGCCTCGAGCACGTGCAGCCGGCGGATGCGCCGGACTGGCAGCCCGGCGCACTCCTGCGCATGCCGTTTTCGGAGCGCTTGTGCCGGAACGGCGGCATGGTCTGCGGCCAGGCCCTGATGGCGCTCGCCGACACCGCGATGGTGATCGCGAACCTCGCGGCCAATCGCGGCTACCGCCCCATGACCACGGTCGACCAGACCACGCATTTCATGCGCGCGGCCTCCTCGTCGGACGTGCTGGCGGACGCGCGCGTGGTGCGGCTCGGGCGCACCATGAGCTTTGGCCGCGTCACGCTGCTCTCGGCGACCGACAACAAACCGATCGCGATGGTATCGAGCGCGTTCGCGATGCTGCCGGGCTGAGCAGCATCTCAAAAGAAGAGAGCCGCGTGGGCGCAAAGCGCACCGCGGCTCTCGATGACGTTTTCATCAAAGCGAGAGACGGAAAGCACGATTGCGTCCGCGCTTCAGTCGGCAAGCTTCAAAGGTGGCTTCAAAGATTACTTGCCGAGCACTTCGTCGGCTGCGGTGACGATGCTGGCGGTCGGATTCTTTCCGCAATAGGCACCAAACTTCTTGGCGTTCTCGATGAACACGTCAGTGTCGATGATCGCGTTGTCCTCGTCGCCCTTGTACCAGCCGTCCATCCAGGTCAGCACGACCTGGATGTTGTCTTCGCCGCTCTCGAGGAACTGCTTGCAGCTCATGGTCGAAAGGTCCCACTTGACGGCGTGGGCGGGCATCGACGACAGCGAGAACGCGGCGGCGAGCAAAATCGAAAGCGTGGTCTTCATCAGTATCTCCATCGGCGCGTAGCGCCATAAAAGAAGTGCGTGTGGGGAAAGTCGGCGGAGAGATTCTCCGCGTCAACGTCGTAAACGAAGTCTGAAGCGCTGTGCAAGTAGCGCCAGTATTGAGTTTAGTTCAACGTAATTTCTATGCATTACTTCACAATCATCATGTTGGACCAACGCGGATGATCGAGAAGCGTGCAGCGCAGCGGCACCGTGTTTTCAAGGGTGGAACGATCACCTTCGAAAGCAGCGGCATCCCCTGCACCGTGCGAAACATGTCGGCGGGCGGCGCGGCGATCGACCTCGACACCCCCGTCACATTGCCGCAATCGTTCACGCTATCGATCGCGCGCGACGATTTCGTGCGGAATTGTCGCACAGTTTGGCGCAGTGACAAGCGCGTCGGCCTCGCCTTCGTGCAATAGCGCGCGCGATGTGAACGAACGTTCGCATCGCATCCACAACACGATTATGATTGCGTGATACGACGACGGCGACGCCAGCGCAGGCTTGCGATCACGAGCGCGGCGATTGCGATTCCGATCGCCGCGGATGCTCCGAAAAATCGTCCACCGGGACGATCGATGGTGCGCGACCACAATGTCGGCGCCTCGCCCGGCCGCGCCAGGCGGAACGCGACCACGCTGTCGCCGATCGAGGTGCCGACTTCGGAGTGGCCGCCGGCGCCGATCGCGACATATTGCTCGCCCTTCCACAGATAGGTCATGGGATTGGCGACGCCGGGCACCGGCAGCCGTCCCTGCCACAGTTCCTTGCCGCTTCGCGCATCGAAGGCGCGCAGATAAGCATCCATCGCGCCGGTGAAGACGAGGCCGCCTGCCGTGACCGCCACTCCGTTGACGAGAGGCGCGCCCCAGGGCAGCGGCGCGCCGAGCGGCGCCAGATCTTCGGTGGTGCCGACGGTCGAACGCCAGAGGATCTTGCCGGCCTTCAGATCGACCGCAACCATCTCGCCCCAGGGCGGCTTGTTGCAGAGCAGACCGAGCGGCGACATCGCCACCGCGCGCGACATCGCAAACGGCGCGCCGCGCTGCTGGCCGAAATCATGCCCCGGCGGCGGATTGAATCCGGCAGCCTCCGTGCGCGGGATCAGCCTGATGAGATGAACGGCGCGCCCGGTGTTGGCGTAGAGAATCTGGTGGACCGGATCGAAGGCCGCGCTGCCCCAGTTCACGCCGCCGCCGGTGAAGGGAAATTCCAGCGTGCCCCGCACGGAAGGCGGCGTGAACAGACCCTCGTTGCGCGCCTCCGTGAACAGGCGCTCGCAGGACGAGGGGCGCAGTTCCGGCAACAGCGAGAGCGCGTCGTCGGTCGAGATCGCCTGTGATGTCAGCGCCGGCACATGCGTCGGAAATGGCTGCGTCGGCGACAACGTTTCCCCTTCCGCGCCGCCCTGCGGCACCGCGCGTTCTTCCACCGGCCAGACCGGCTTGCCGCTGTCGCGGTCGAGCACGAAGACAAAACCTTGCTTGGTCGGCTGGATCACGACGTCGCGCTGGCCGTCTCCCGCATCGAGGCGCGCAAGCGTCGGCTGCGCCGCCAGATCGTAATCCCAGACGTCGTGATGCACCGTCTGGAATGCCCATGCGAGCTCACCGGTCTCGATGCGCAATGCGACCACAGAATTGGCATGCTCGTTGTTGCCCGGCCGCTTGCCGCCCCAGAAATCCGGCGACGGCGAGGACGTCGGCAGGAACACCAGGCCGCGCGCCGTGTCGACCGACATCGGCGCCCAGACATTGCCGTGCCCGGCTTCGATGCCGTCACGCTTGAGCGGCTCGAAGCTCCAGCGCGCCCGGCCGGTGCGCGCATCGAACGCCCGTACGACGCCGCTCGGCGCATCGACGCGTCGGTTGTCGGAGATCGAGGAGCCGACCACGACGACACCCCGGCCAACGGCGGGCGGCGAGGTGATCTGGAACTCGCCGGGCCATTCCAGGGCAATACCGATATCGAGCTTCACCTCGCCACTATTGCCGAAACCGGCACAGGGAATTCCCGTCTTCGCATCGAGCGCGATCAGGCGGACGTCGTTCGTGCCCATGAAAATGCGCGACCGACAGGCGGCATTCGCGGGCGCCTCATCGTCGGTCCAATGGGTGACGCCGCGGCAGACGTAGCGATTGGCGGGACGCTGATTGGTCGCGATCTTCGGATCATAACGCCATTTCTGCGCGCCCGAGCCGGGATCGAGCGCAATCACCTCGTTGAAGGGCGAGCAGAAGATCAGACTGTCCTCGACGAACAGCGGCGTTGCCTGGAATTTGGTTCGCCGCATCACCTCCGGCGGGCGCACCGCGAGATCGCCGGTGCGGAATTCGAAGGCCCGAACCAGATTGCCGACATTGTCGGGCGTGATCTGTTGCAGTGGCGAGAAGCGCGAGCCGCCGGCGTCGCCGCCCCAACTCTCCCAGGCCGCGCTTGGCCGCACGACAATCAGCAGCAGCGCAACGAGCCCGATCGGAAATCGCAGGCCGGTCCGCAACGCTCGCCTCGCCCTATTTCGGCTTCTTGGCGGGTTCACTCGGGCGGGCCCCGCCCCACGGGTCGTACTTGTCCTTGGGCTCGGGAATGCGCTCAAGCGCGGCCTTGTAGGCTTTCTCGTCGACCTTGGGCTTGTTGTCCGCCGGTTTAGCTGCCTCATTGGGTGGCCGCCGGCCCTGCGCCTGCGCCGATGCAACCGTCAGCGCCATGACCGCAGCCGCGATGACCAAAATCCTCATTGATGCAACCCCCCTCGTCTGGGGTACAAACTTAGCCTGCAATTCCGGAATATGAAATGCCGCGAGTTCCAAGACCTCCTGGAGACTTCAGCAAATCTTGATCGCCGGGGACTTCGCCGGATCGCATTCCTGCCTATCTGTTGGCCCGCAGGGGACCTTCACGGATGTTACGGATCATTGCTCATGCGGCGCTGCTCGCCGGCGCGCTCGCGCTCGGCGCCTGCGGCTTTGCCGACAGCCGCGCGCCGGTGCCGGAATTCATGCGCCTGAAGGAAACCGAGCAGCCGCCGCCTGAACCCGCCCCCGACGTCAAGCGCGTGGTGCGCGAGCAGATCGACGTCGTCTTCCTTGCCACCTCCTATCCGCGCGAGGTGCACGTCGCTGCGCCCCACCGCGAGGTGCGCGGGCCGGGCTGGACCGCCTGCGTCCGGGCCCAGCTCACCTCTGCGACCGGCACCTCGCTCGGCGCCCAGAGCTACATCGTGACGATATCAGGCGGAAAAGTGGTCGACCGCCGCCGGGCAGAAGCCGAGGACATCTGCGGAACGGAAACCTACGAGCCGATCTAGCAGCGAATCTGCGTAACAAAGCTCCGGTTCCGGGAAAAACCAGCATCGCAACCGGGAACGATCGCCGCCTCCCCTTCTTGTTACCGCCGAGGGCAGTTTCGGTGGAGGACACGATGAAGACATTTACGATTGCGCTGTTGGCGGGTGTCGGCGCGCTGGCCGCGGCAACCGGTGCCAAGGCGGCGGACATCTATTCGACCAGCGAATACACGAACCCCGATCTCATTCAGGAAGTCCGGCTTGTCTGCGACGACGCCGGCAATTGCTACCGCACCCGCGGCGGCTCGCGCGTGATCGTGCGCGACTCCTACGCGACCATGCCGCGCGATCGCTATTATGAGCGACGCACCTATCGCGACTGGGACGATGGTCCGCGTGCCGGCGTCGGCATCCGGACACCCGGCGTCAGCGTGGGCGTCGGTGTCGGCGACCGCTGGTAGTTGATAGATCGAGCACGGACGGGACCGGACGAGACAACTCGCCCGGTCCCGTCGCGTGATTCATCAGATCGCCAAGTCAGGCGGCGACCGATTGCTGCTGAAACTGCTCAAAGGCCGCGATCGCATCGGCGGCGTACATCAGCGACGGTCCGCCGCCCATGTAGACGGCCATGCCGAGCGTCTCCTCGACCTCCTGACGCGTCGCGCCGAGCTTGACGAGGGCTTCGGTGTGAAAGCCGATGCAGCCGTCGCAACGCGCGGCGACACCGAGCGCCAGCGCGATCAGCTCCTTCGTCTTCTTGTCCAGTGCACCCTCGTGCGTGGCAGCCTGGGCGAGTGCGGAAAATCCCTTCATGGTCTCGGGAATGTCGCTCCGCAGCTTGCGCATGTTGGCGGAGATTTGCCTGACGATGTCGGGGTAGTTCTTGTCCATGATCTTTACTCTCTGCAGTGACTTCAGGTTTCGAGCGGATCGGCCGGCGCGACGAAGCGCGTCAGCGACGGCAGGTGGGCGACAAAGCGTGCGAGCACCATACCGGCACACATCGCCGCGACGAAGATGAAGGCCGAAGAAGACCCGAACCCGAGCGCGGTCAGCGCCGGCCCCGGACAGAAGCCGGCCAATCCCCAGCCGATACCGAAGATCGCCGGACCTGCGACGATTCTGGGATCGATATCGTTTCGCGTCGGGAGGAAAAATCGTTCGGCAAAGAACGGACGGGCGCGCCGCAGGACGCGATTGAAGCCGATGAAGGTCACCGCCACCGCGCCGGCCATCACGAAGGCAAGGCTCGCATCCCATGTCCCCGCCGGGATGCCGCCGACGTCGAGGAAGTTCAGAACCTTCGCCGGGTCGGACATGCCGGAGACGATGAGGCCGAGACCGAAGATCAGGCCGATCACGAATTGAACGAGAATGGCCATCGGCGTCAGCTCCAATGCCGCGTCAGGAAGACGGTCGCCATGCCGGCTGCCATGAAGGTCACGGTCGCGACCAGCGAACGCGTGGAGAGCCGCGACAGGCCGCAGACGCCGTGGCCGGAGGTGCAGCCGCTGCCCCACACCGAGCCAAAGCCGGTGAGCAGGCCGCCGACAATCAGGATTGCCGTTCCCGCCTCGATCGTCTGCGACGGCAGGCTTCCCGTGGCGAGCCGCACCAGCACGGGCGCGGCGACAAGGCCGGCGACGAAGGCGAGCCGACCGGCGAACTCGCCGTCCTCATAGGGCGGAAACAACCGTGCCGCGATGCCGCTGACGCCGGCGACCCGTCCCTTCGCCCACATCAGCAGAACGGCGGACAGGCCGATCAGCACGCCGCCCACAAGCGAAGCCATTGGCGTGAAAGACGTTGCAACCATTCGACCCTCCGGACCGAGAGCGCCCTTCACGGGCGGCGAATACCTTTATTTCAGTTGTTTCTTATTTTCGAATACACTAATATATAGGCCGACCATGAATCGCAAGCCCCGCAATCAGGAATTGATCGCTCTGGAGGAGAAGGCCGAAGAGGCCTCCCGCCTCCTCACCGCCATGGGCAATCCCAAGCGCCTGCTTGTTCTCTGCAACATGCTGGAGGGCGAAAAGTCCGTCGGCGAACTCGCCGAGATCGCGGGCCTGTCCTCGGCGGCGCTATCGCAGCATCTCGGCAAGATGCGCGCATTGAGCCTGGTCAAACCCAGGCGGGACGGCCAGACGATATACTACAGCATCGCGAGCCGGGAAGTCCGCGTGGTGCTGGAGACGCTGTACCGCCTCTTCTGCGCACCCTAAAACTTCGCCGGCGCAAATGCGGGAGCGCGGCATGACCGACGACACCTTCATCGAAGGACCTCTCTACGAGAAGCGCAGGAAGGTCTATCCGCAATCGGTCCACGGGCCGTTCCGCCGCATCAAATGGGCGATCCTCTGCGTCACGCTCGGGATCTATTATCTCCTGCCGTTCGTGCGCTGGAATCGCGGACCAGGCCTGCCCGACCAGGCCGTGCTGATCGACTTGCCGCATCGCCGCTTCTATTTCTTCTTCATCGAGCTGTGGCCGCAGGAAGTGTATTACTTCACCGGCCTGCTCATCATCGCGGCGATGGCATTGTTCCTGATGAACGCAGTCGCGGGGCGGCTGTGGTGCGGCTATTTGTGCCCGCAGACGGTGTGGACCGATTTGTTCTATGCCGTGGAGCGCTGGGTCGAAGGTGACCGGCGCGAGCGCATGCAGGGCGACAAGCGCTACTGGACGTTCGACCACATCCGAAAGGTCGCGCTCAAGCACTTCCTCTGGATCATGATCGCCTGGTGGACCGGTGGCGCCTGGGTGCTGTATTTCGACGACGCTCCGACGCTGGTGAAGGAGCTCGCTACCTTCCAGGCGCCGCTCATCGCCTATCTCTGGATCGGTATTCTGACCGCAACGACCTATGTCTTTGCCGGCCACGCCCGCGAGCAGATGTGCATCTACATGTGCCCGTGGCCGCGCATCCAGGCGGCCCTGACCGACGAATGGGCCCTCAACGTCACCTATCGCCGCGACCGCGGCGAGCCGCGCATGTCGGTGAAGAAGGCGGAAGCCGCCCGCGCCCACGGTGATTTCGCCGGCGATTGCGTCGACTGCCACCAATGCATCAACGTCTGCCCGACCGGCGTCGACATCCGCCACGGCATCCAGCTCGGCTGCATCCAGTGCGGCCTCTGCATCGATGCCTGCGACAACGTCATGCGCGAGATCGGCCGGCCCAAGGGCCTGATCGGCTACGACACCGACATCAACATGCAGCGCCGGCGCGAAGGCAAGCCGCCGATCTATCGCATCGTTCGCGCGCGCACGCTGATCTATACCGCAGCCATTGGCATCGTCGGCACCATCATGGTCTACACCCTCGCCACGCGCGCGACCATGGACGTCAACGTGCTGCACGAGCGCAATCCTCTGTTCGTTCAGCTCTCGGACGGCGGCGTGCGTAACGATTACACCGTGCGCATCCTCAACAAGGGCGCACAGCGATCGTTTGCGATCGAGGTCTCCGGGCTGCCCGGCGCGAACATTCGGATTGCGGGCATCGAAGCCGCTCCCGTCGTCGAGGTCGGACAGGACCAGACCCGCGAGGTCAGACTGTCGGTGCAGGTCGGGCCTGCCGATCTGCCGAAGACCTCGCGCGATGTCGAGGTCACGATAACCGATACCGCCGGCGGTGGACGGGCAAGCGCCCGTGATCACTTCCTGCCCGGCGACAAGTAAGGTCTGCGTTGAGCAATCCGGCGCAGGATGCTCAACGAAACGTTAACATTACCGTTCGAATTGGAGCCGCTTCCCAACGGTATTTTCCAATCTTTGCGCTAAGCATGACCACGTGACGCGGCATTTGCCCGCGTGAACGGGACGAGGGGACGTGGTCGATATCGCGCAGCAGGCAGCGATCCATGCGGCATCGGCAGAGGATGCCACGGCGGCGCGCGTCCCGCTCGCGGCGATCGATCCTGGCCAATGGCGCGCGCTCGCGCAGCGGGCGATCGAGCCGAACGGATATTACCTGCCCGCCTGGGAGCTCGCCGTCAGCGCCACCGCGCGCGGCCGCACGAACGCCTCGGCCCTGCCCGCATTCGACGGCACGTCGACGCGGCTGATCGGGCTGATGCCGGTGGTCCCGCTGTGGCACGCCCTGAAGATTCCCCTGCCCGCGCTGGTGAGCGCGCATCCCTACGGCACGCTGTGCAGCCCGCTGATCGACCGCGACGCCCCGATCGAGGCGGCCACGCAGCTGTTGCAGCGGGCACGCGAGGCCGGCGCGCATGCGCTCGTGCTGAACGACGTCGCGCTCGACGGCGCCGCGATGACTGCGCTCGAGCAGGTCCTGATCCGCGACGGCCTGAGGCCGCGCGTCCTTTCCTCCTACATCCGCGCCAGCCTCGATGCGACGCAGGATGCCGAGACGCTGCTGCGCGACGCACTGGGCACCAAGAAGCTCAAGGAGCTGCGCCGACAACGCCACCGCCTCGAAGAGCACGGCCCTGTTACATTCGACGTCGCACGCCGGCCTGACGAGATCGGGCCCGCGCTCGAAACATTCCTGCAGCTCGAAGCCAGCGGCTGGAAGGGCAAGCGCGGCACCGCGCTGGTTCAGCATGCCGGCGATGCGACCTTCATTCGCCGCGCGGTGCCGGCGCTGGCGGAGACCGCGCAGTGCGAGATCGTCACGCTTCGCGCCGGGACGACACCGGTGGCCGCGGGCATCGTGCTGCGCCACCAGGATCGCGCCTTCTTCTTCAAGCTCGGCATCGACGAGCGCTTTGCAAGATATTCGCCGGGCGTGCAGCTGACGCTCGATCTCACTCGCCACCTCTGCGCCGATCCCGCCATCACCAGCGCGGATTCCACCGCGAGCGCCGATCACCCCATGATCAACCCGATCTGGCGCGGGCGCTTCGCGGTCGGCGACGTTCTGATCCCGCTGCGGCGGCACGATCCGGTCGTGGCGCTGATTCACGCAGCACTAGCCGGACTCAATGCCGCGCACGAGGGCGCGCGACACGTGGTCCGCCGGCTCCGCAAATAAGCGAAAGCTACTCCGCCGCCTGGGCGTTGATCTCCTCCGAGACCTGGCGGATGGCGCGCGCGAGCAGGTTCGGGTCCTGAGCACCGGAGACGGCATATTTCTGCGCGAACACATAGGTCGGTACGCCGGAAATTCCCTTCTCGGCCGCCTCCTGCGCATCGGCCGAGACGCGCGCAACGTCTTCGTCGGTGGCAAGGCGCCGGCGCACGTCCTCGGCGTCGAGGCCGACATCGGCGGCCGCCTGCACCAGCACGTTCACATCGGTGAGATCGCCGCCGTCGCGGAAATACAGCTCCATCAGGCGCTGCTTCATCTCGGGCGCCTTGCCGATCGCTTCCGCCCACAGGATGAGGCGATGGCAGTCGGTGGTGTTGGGCTGCCGCGCCACCAGCTCGGGCTTGTAGAGAAGGCCCTCCTCGCTCGCGGCCGCAACGACGCGTCCGGCAATGCCCTTATAGGCCTCGACCGAACCGAACTTCTGGGTGAGATAGGCCTCGCGGCTGATGCCCTCGCGCGGCACCCAGGGATTGAGGAAGAACGGGCGGAAATTGAGCTTGACCGGAACGTCCGGCACCAGCGCCAGCGCACTCTCGATCCGGTGCTTGCCGATATAGCACCAGGGGCACACCACGTCGGAGACGACATCGATCTGGAGCGGTTTCAGCGTGCTCATGTCAGGCGCCTCCTTCGGGCGGGTCACGGGTTCGCCGGAAGATAAGCCGAACCGGGGGCGGCGCAAGCCGCCGGTCCTGCATGGCTCACGACTTCACCTCTGCGGTTATTGTGACCGCTGCACCCCGCCCCGATACTCGCGGCCACAATCAAGTCCGAGAGGAGACCGCGATGAGCGCCATTTTCAGGCCGGAAGGCCAACAGTTCCGGGCTACGGAGCATGCCGGCGGTCCCTGGTCTCCGGACATGCTGCAGGGAAGCGCCACCACTGCCCTGATGACCCGCGAGGTCGAGCGTCTTGCCGTCGAATCCGGCTTTGTTGTGCGACGCCTGACCTTCGATCTGTGGCGACCGGCGGGCCTGCGCGCCTTCAGGCCCGTCAGCGAATTGCTGCGCGACGGCCGCAAGGCCAAGACCTTGCAGGTGCGGCTGATGGACGGCGAGACCGAGATCGGCCGCTGCACGGCGCTGCTGACGGCGCCGAGCGGGGAATCCCCCACCGATCCCTTTGCGAGCCCCATGGCGCTCGACAAGGCGCCCGAGGCGGGCAGCCCGCCGCCGGCCTTCGCGCAGAAATGGAGCCGCTATTTCCAGAACGTGTCGGTGCGGCTGATCGAGGGCGCGCTGGAGAAGCCGGGCCCGGCGGCGGCCTGGATGCGGCTTGACGCGGCGCTGGTCGAGGGCGAGCCGAACACGCCGCTGCTCCAGGCGGTGCAGGCCGCGGATTTCGCCAGCGGGGTCGCGCAGATCGTCGACATGCGCGACTGGACCTTCATCAATCCCGAGATCAGCCTTTACTTCTTCCGTCCGCCCGAGAGCGAATGGATCCTGATCCGCGCCGCCACGCGCGTTGGCGCCAACGGCGCCGGCCTCACCACGGCGACCTTGAGCGATCTCAAGGGTCCGTTTGCCGAGGTGATGCAGGCCATGAGCTTCGAGCGGCGTGAGGCCGCGCAAGCTCAGGCATCTTGAGCCGCAAGCGCGACCAGGGTCGCCTCGGAGGCGGCATCAACGGGCATGAACATCTCGACGCGAAGCTCCTGCAGCGTCACGTCCTGCGGCGTGCCTAAAGTCAAAACCGCGCCGATCAGTGAGACGCCGGCGTCGCCCTTGCGCAGGCGCACCTCGCAGAGCGGCCCCGGCGCGGCGTTGTCCTCGATCCCAAGCGCGGGAAGCTCCGGCAGCCGCATCAATTCGCGCCAGGTCGATTGCAAGGCTTCGTCGAGCGGCGCGGCCATTGCCTCATGGCGCGCGCGCGACAGCAGAGCCGCGGCCACCATGGTCCAGTTCTCGACGAACGGCTTGAGCTCGTTCGGCGCCAGGAACATGCGCATGTGATTGAGCGGCCGCTGCATGCGCTCAGGTCCGAGCAGCATCGTCATCAGGCGCGATGCGGCACGGTTGGCCTGCATCACGTTCCAACGCCGGTCGGTGACGATCGCGGGAAACGGCTCGTGCCGCCGCAGCAGAAGATCGATGGCCCGGCGCGCATCGGCAAGCTCGGGCGCGGTAAGATCGCGCTCGCCATATTGCCGGGCGAAGCCGCCGGCCTCGAGCAGCGCGTTGCGGTCGCGAAGCGACAAATCGAGAGCGGATGCGAGTTGCAGCAGAATGTCCCGGCTTGCCGCCGCCTTGCCGGTCTCGACATAGCTCAGATGCTTGACCGAAATGCCGGCCTCGAATGCCAATTCCGCCTGGCTCAACGCCCGGCGCATGCGCCAGGCGCGCAAGAGATCGCCGACGGGATTGGCCGGGCGCAATCGCCGAAACGAGCGTGTGTCCATCGACGGATTATGCGGGGATCGCTGCTGCCTGTAAACGGCGCTATGGCAGCCCGGCCGCCATCTGCTTCAGCCGTTCGGCGGTGCGCTCGTCCGCCGGGAAGAAGGTCTCCAGCGCCAGCTCCGACAGGGTGATGTCGACGGGCGTGCCGAACACCATGGTGGTGGAGAAGAAGCTCAGGATTTCACCGCCGTGACGCAGCTTGAACGGGATCGCGACGTTGTCGCTCGACAGCGGCCCCGTCCGCGCCGGGATCGGATAGCTCTTGAGGTCGTTGTAGAGCTTGATCAGCTCAGGATCGGCCGTCACCTCGCATTGGCGGTGCAGACGCTCCAAAAGATGGCCGCACCACTCCGCGAGATTGACCGTGCGCGGCGCCAGCGCCTCGGGATGAAAGGCGAGCCGCAGCACGTTGAAGGGCTGGCCGAGCAGCCGCTGCGGAATGCCGTCGAGCAGCGGCGCCACCATGCGGTTCGCCGATACCAGGTTCCAGTGCCGGTCCACCGCGAGCGCGGGATTGGGCTCATGCGCCCTGAGCACGAGGTCGATCGCCTGGCGGGCTGATTTCAAGGCCGGGTCCTCCAGCGGGCGCTGCTGAAACGCGGGCGCATAGCCGGCGGCGACCAGCAGCACGTTGCGTTCGCGCAAGGGCACGTCGAGACGCTCGGCAAGCCGCAGCACCATGTCGCGCGAGGGCGCGGCGCGGCCGGTCTCGACGAAGCTTAGGTGACGCGCCGAAATTTCGGCCTCGCCCGCGAGATCGAGCTGGCTCATGCGGCGGCGCTGCCGCCATTCGCGCAAATGGTCGCCGATGTGAACCGGCTGGCTGCGGTCGGCTTGTGCCGTGGATGCATGTGCGTTCATGACCAGAAACCTATCATGCCGATTTCGGCCCTTCCATTACCCACGAGGTAACGGATATTGGCACCTAGCTAACTGAAATCGTTGCGTTTGTTTGCGACGGGTCTGGCCCATACCAACAGAAATACCAACAACCCCAAGAACAACTTCTCACACGAATAAATATTTAGGCCGAGCCGATTGGTAGCGGGAATAAGAACCAATCACTGATCGCCCCACTAGGAAGGGTGCCTCTCGCCATTGCTAGACTTACGAGCGAACACGCGACCTGGAGCACGTTTACTCCGTAAGGTCGGCCGCAGGTCGACTTCATCCAGTACCAGGCAACGTGAGCTAGCGCGGATCAGTCCAGTCCATCATTGGAGAGTTCGAGCTGACTCCAGCAATCGATGTTCGATTGCAGCCAATTACCGGAAAGGTCGTCCACCACCTTCGGTGAAGAAGAAAGCTAGTGGTGCGTGTCCGGCATAGCCAAGGCCGGCGCATATTTTGCTTCGTTCAACGTTTTCAGACGCGCTCGAAGTGTGTGCTGGTGTTCCTTACAGGGGAATCTGACGTGGTGCCGCGAAGTTCGCAATGCACCTCCGCACAATGGGCTGCCACGCTGACGATGATTTAGCTCGACAGATGCGATGATAACACGAATATGATCCGTTCGACGTAGTAGCGGCGAGCCGTATCAGGATGACGTATCCATCGCGATCTAGGCGCACGGTGCAGCAAGTTTGCTTTCCTTGGTGTTGAGCCACCAACAGAAATAATGTTTGCAGTGCTTCATGGCCGTCAACCGCACTGTAGGCGAACCAAGCAGGCACCAGCGTTGGCAACATAGGTCGAAGCGTAAGCCGATTGGATCCGCCACACTGTCGTGACTCCGCAAAAGATCGAGCTTTGAGATGAACGAATTCGGACAGAAGGGTGAGGTACCGCTCTCGGAACGATTCGCGGTGTCACCTGAGGAGGCAAGCGCCCTCACCGGGATCGGATTGACTTCCATTCGCGAAGCGATCAGCGCCGGCAAACTTAGGGCTAAGAAGCACGGGAGGCGCACGATCATCTTGCCCGAAGATTTGAGAGTGTGGCTGGGAACACTGCCCGACGCCCGGAAGCCGATTGTAGAAAGCCCCGCTTAGGCGGGGCTTCTATTTTGAGCCAACGGCAAAAGGATTCGGTAAGAAATTGGCAATCAAGAACCAAGCCCACTGAAGAACTGCAGTAGGTACCGCATCTTATCTTATTCCGTCACGGATCATGTACCCGGCGCCGCGGATCGTGTGCAGCAGCGGCCGCTCGAAGCCCTTGTCGATCTTGGAGCGCAGCCGCGAAATGTGCACGTCGATCACGTTGGTCTGCGGATCGAAATGATAGTCCCAGACGTTCTCGAGCAGCATGGTGCGCGTCACCACCTGGCCGGCATGCTTCATCAGATATTCGAGCAGGCGGAATTCGCGCGGCTGCAGCGTCAGCTCGTCCTTGCCGCGGGCGACGCGATGAGAGAGCCGGTCGAGCTCGAGATCGCCGACGCGGTAGAGCGTGTCCTCGGCAGGTCCCCCGCGGCGGCGCGACAGCACCTCGACCCGGGCCAGCAGCTCGGCGAAGGAATAGGGTTTTGGCAGATAGTCGTCGCCGCCGGCGCGCAGGCCCTTGATGCGGTCGTCGACCTGTCCGAGCGCGGAGAGAATCAGCACCGGCGTCGTGTTGTCCTGGTCGCGCAGCGCACCGATCAGCGACAGGCCGTCGCGCTTGGGCAGCATGCGGTCGACCACCAGCACGTCGTAATCGCCGTTCTCAGCCATGGCGAGGCCTTCCTCGCCGTCGGCGGCGTGGTCGGCAATGTGTCCGACTTCGCGAAACGCCTTCACGAGGTAATCGGCGGATTCGCGGTCGTCTTCAATGATGAGGAGGCGCATCGTGCGTTCGGCGGCGGTCAAGGAGGTCAACCTTCTCTAAACATGGCGCGAGCGGCAATCGCATGCAAGCCGAGGGGGAGACTCTGGCATCGAGAAAAAGGCGGGCGGTGAAGCTGGGGGGACTTCACCGCCCTAGGCCTTCCGACGGAGGGGGGCGTAATTCCACCGGAAGGTAGACAGGGGAAGCGAACGTTGCGCTGCTTCCCAGAAGGGCGCCGTCGGCGGGGGCGACTGATGCCGGCGACACCCTTCATCTCGTAGGCCTCCTGAAGCCTCAGCCCTTGGCGAGGGGCACCGCGACGAAGCGCGACTGGCCGCCGCTCTTCACGCGCATCAGGACGCTGTTCTTGTTGTCGGTCCGCGCCATGTTGATGGCATCGCGAACTTCGCCGGCGGTGGCCACGCTCTTGCCGCCGACTTCGAGAATCACGTCGCCTTCCTTGAAGCCGCGCTCGGCCGCGGCGCTCTTCGGATCGACTTCGGTGACCACGACGCCTTCCTTGCCGGCGCCGGCCACCGAATTGGCGGGCGCAACGGTCATGCCGAGCTTGGGCACGTCGGTGCCCTTGCTCGCACCCTTGCCGCTGTCATTGTCGTTATCGGCCTTGGCCTCGACCGTGTTCGGCAATTGGCCGAGCGTCATGTTCACGACCTTGTCCTGGCCCTTGTGCAGCACGTTGAGCTTCACGGTCGCACCGGGTGCCATGCCGCCGATGGTGCGGGCAAGCTCGCGGGCGTCCTTGACCGACTCGCCATTGACCGCCGTGATCACGTCGCCGGACTCGATGCCGGCCTTCGCGGCCGGACCGTTCGCTTGCGGCTCCGCCACCAGCGCGCCTTCGGCCTTCTTCATGCCGAGGCTCTCGGCGATGTCGGAGGTGACAGGCTGAATCTGCACGCCGATCCAGCCGCGGCTGACCGAGCCCTTGTCCTTGAGCTGGGCGACCACGCTCTTCACGGTGCTCGCGGGAATCGAGAACGCGATGCCGACGCTGCCGCCCGAGGGCGAGTAGATGGCGGTGTTGACGCCCATCACTTCGCCGTTGGTGTCGAAAGCGGGACCGCCGGAATTGCCCTTGTTCACGGGCGCGTCGATCTGGATGAAATCGTCGTACGGACCGTTGCCGATGTCGCGGCCGCTCGCCGAGACGATGCCCGCGGTCACGGTGCCGCCGAGGCCGAACGGATTGCCGACCGCGAGCACCCAGTCGCCGATCCGCGGCTTGGCGTCGGCGAGCTTGGCGAACGGGAAGTTCGAGCTGCCCTCGACCTTGATCAAAGCGAGGTCGGTGCGCTGGTCGGTGCCGATCACCTTGGCGGTGTAGGTCTTGCCGTCATCGGTGGTGACCTCGACCTTGTCGGCGCCGTCGACCACGTGGTTGTTGGTCACGGCAAAGCCGTCAGCCGAGATGAAGAAGCCCGAGCCCTGACCCTGCACGACGCGGCCACGGCCGCCCTTCAGGCCCGGGAAACCATCCGGACCGCCGAAGCGGCGGAAGAAGCGCTCCATCGGCGAGCCCGGCTGGAACGGCGAGGAGGAATCATCGCCGTCGTCGTTGCTCGCGGTCTTCTCCTTGATGTTGACCTTCACCGAGATCACCGACGGCTTCACACGCTCGACGATGTCGGCGAAACCGACCGGGCGTTCGACCTTGCGGACCTCGTTGTTGACCTGCGCATGCGCCGGGGTCGAGAACAGGTCGGCCGGCGAGGTCGAGGGGCTGAAGCCATAGACGGCCGCGCCGAGACCGGCGACGACCGAGGCCATCAGCGCGAACTTGCGCGCGGAAAACACCGACCGGCGCGGCTGCCGGTAGGACGGAAGGTTCGAGAGGTCGGGACGGTCGGTCATGCGGAGATCTCCAGGGCCTTGAAATCCATTTGGTGCCCGATGGCGGCACCTTACGGTCCTGAAGATGGGGGCTCCCGCCTTACCGTGCGCTGGCGGCGGGGTTAAACTTTTGTAATGAAGGGCCAGGTCCGATGCGGCAGTTCAGCGCAGACCGAAAATTGTGGCCTCACAGGAACTTAACCGAGTTCCCGTGATGGCGTCGCAAGCGCGTTTTGGCGCGCTCAGCTTGCCCTGACGCTGACGATGAACTCGTCGACCTCGCGCTTCAGGGTCGCGGCCTGCTGCGACAGGTCGAGCGCGGAATCCCGCGCCTCGGCGGCCATGCGGCCGGTCTGTGCGGAGGTCGAGGTGATCTGAACGATATGGTTGGAGACGTCGAGGGTTCCGTGCGCGGCGTTCTGGGCGCTGCGCGTGATCTCCTGCGTGGCGTTGCGCTGCTGGGCGGTATCGACCTCGATGCCGGACATGATGGACGAGATCTCCGACAGCGTCTTGGAAATGCCGTCGATCGCGCCGCGCGTCTCCGCGGTGATGCCCTGAATGCTGGCGACATGAGAGGTGATCTCCTCCGTCGCCTTGCTGGTCTGGTGCGCCAGATTCTTCACCTCGGAGGCGACCACCGCAAACCCCTTGCCGGCCTCCCCTGCCCGCGCCGCCTCGATGGTGGCGTTCAGCGCCAGCAGATTAGTCTGCGATGCGATCGCCTGCACGAGCTGCACGACCTCGCCGATCTTGTCGGCGGCATCCGACAGCGTGTGGATGGTGTCGCGGCTCTTCTCCGCCTGGGACGCTGCGCCCTCGGCGCGCTGGGTCGCGTCGGTGACGCGGCGGCTGATCGTGCCGATCGAGTTCGTCATCTCCTCGGCAGAACCTGCGACCGTCTGCACGCTGGCGCTGGCCTGGCTCGCCGCGCTCGCGACTGCATTGGCCTTGGTGCTGGTGTCGTTGGCGGTCCGCGACAGCGTCTCGGCGTTGCTCTTCAGATGCACGGCCGATGAGGCCACGCTGTCGACGACGCTGGCGACGAGATCGTTGAAGCGCTTGATCCGGTCGTCCAGGAATTTCGATCGCTCGGCCTGGTGCTGGGCTTCGCGCAGCTGCTGCTCGGTGAGATGGCGCCGCTCGAGCCCGTTGGTCTTGAAGACCTCCAGCGCACCGGCGAGCAAGCCGATCTCGTTGGTGCGGCCAAGCCCCGGAACCGATGTCTGGAATTTCTGGTCGGCGACCTCGCGCATGGCGTGCACGATCGCGGCCAGTGGACTGAGGATGCCGTTGCGCACGGCGAACCAGGTGGTGAAGCAGATCGCGACGGCGACGACGGCGATCACGCCGCAGGCCATCAGGAAATAGGAGAACGCAGTCTGCGCCTGCTGGTAGATCTGCATGGCGTGGTCGCGCGCGGGGCCGCTCAGCGTGGCGAAGTCCGCCGACAGGCTGGTGATCTCGTTGTTGAGATAGAGCACCGCGATGAAGCCGGTGCCGCCGCCGATGCCCAGCAGAAACAATAATGCAGCGACGACGGCGCCGACCAGGAAGCGGATCGTCAGATTGCTGTTCGCGAACATGGGGGACCCAAAGGCTGGAATCGAATCTTGCGACAAGCTTCCAGACAAAGGTCAACAGAGCATGAAACAAGCTGCGCCAAGCGGCTTAAGTATCATTACGTAGCCTAGGACGACTTCGCATCATCGGACATCAACGCGGCGAGCCGCGCCTGTTCGTCCGCAGTCAGCGGCGGAGCAGGTACGTCTGCACCACTGCGCGCACGACGCCGGATTTGCAGCCAAAGCGCCACGCCGCCGCCGATCAGCAGCAGCGGCCCGAGCAGCCACAGCAGCAGGGTCTGACGTTCGAAGCGTGGTTTCAGCAGCACGAACTCGCCATAGCGCGCGACCAGGAAGTCGAGCACCTGCGAGTTGCTGTCGCCGGCGCCGATGCGCTCGCGCACCAGGAGCCGCAGGTCGCGCGCCAGCGGCGCATCGGAATCATCGATCGACTGGTTCTGGCAGACCATGCAGCGCAGCTCGCGCGACAGCTCCCGCGCGCGGGCTTCCTTGGCGGGATCCGGCATGATCTCGTCGGGCTGCACGGCGTGGGCCGCCGGCAAGGCCAGCAGCATCAGCAGGACGAACGCGGCCATCATCCGGCGCATCGGATCACTCCGCCGGCTGGAGGCGCTGCTTGGCCCGCGCCGGCTTCGGCGCGCCGACCCGCAGGCGCCGGTCGGACAGCGACAGCACGCCACCGAACGCCATCAGCACCGGCCCCCACCAGATCAGCAGCACCAGCGGCTTGTGATAGATCCGCACGGCGATGGCGCCCTCGGCATTGGCCTCGCCGAGCGAAATGTAGAGCTGGCTCGCGCCGCGCGTCAGTAGCGCGGCCTCGGTGGTCGAGGAGCCGCGGGTGGTGAAGCTGCGCTTGGAGGGCGTCATGACGCTGAGCGGCTTGCCATCGAGGCTGACGTTGAACTCGGCGATCATCTCGCGGTAATTCGGGCCCTGACGCTGCAGCAATCCGTCGAGCTTCACGTCGAAGCCGGCGATGTGGGCGACGTCGTTCTGCTTCATGGTCGCGATATATTCGCTATTCCAGGTGGTTTCGCACACGATCCCGATCAGTGCGACGCCGAGGCCGGCATGCGCGAACGCCGTGCCCCAGGCCGAGCGCGGCATGCCGCGCGCCCGGTGCAGCACCGTTGCGAACGGCAGCCGCACGAAGCCGGTCCGTTCGACGATGTCGGTGACCGCGCCGCCGATGACGAAGATGCCAAGCCCGATCGCGAGCGGCGCCAGCGTGCTGCCCCCGCTGGCCCAGCCCCAGGCGATGGCGACGGCGACGAGCCCGGCAACGCCCGCAGCTAACAGGCGCTGCGTCACGCCGAGCAGATCGCCGCGCTTCCACGCCAGCATCGGCCCGAACGGCACGGCAAGCAGCAAGAGGGTAAACAGCGGCGCGAAGGTGAGATTGTAGAAGGGCGCACCGACCGACATCTTGAAGTCGGCGAGCATTTCCATCGCGAGTGGATAGAGCGTGCCGAACAGCACGACCGCGCAGGCGACCGTGAGCAGCAAATTGTTCAGCACCAGCGCACCCTCGCGCGAGATCGGCGCGAACAGGCCGCCCTGCTTCAACGACGTGGCGCGGCCCGCGAACAGGGCCAGGCTGCCGCCGATGAACAGGCAGAGGATCAGCAGGATGAACACGCCACGGGTGGGATCGGTGGCGAAGGCGTGCACCGAGGTGATGACGCCTGAGCGCACCAGGAAGGTGCCGAGCAGTGACAGCGAGAAGGTCAGGATCGAGAGCAGGATGGTCCAGACCTTCAGCGCGTTGCGCTTCTCCATCACCAGGGCCGAATGCAGCAGCGCGGTACCGGAGAGCCACGGCATCAACGAGGCATTCTCGACCGGATCCCAGAACCACCAGCCGCCCCAGCCGAGCTCGTAATAGGCCCAGTACGAGCCCATGGCGATGCCAAGCGTCAGAAATATCCAGGCGACCAGCGTCCACGGACGCACCCAGCGCGCCCAGGCCGCATCGATCCGGCCCTCCATCAGCGCCGCGATCGCGAAGGAGAACGAGATCGAAAAGCCGACATAACCGAGATAGAGCATCGGCGGATGCACGGCGAGCCCAATGTCCTGGAGCACCGGATTGAGATCGCGGCCCTCGACCGGCGGGGTGGCGATGCGCAGGAACGGGTTCGATGTCACGAGGATGAAGAGGTAGAAGGCGCTGGCGACCCACGCCTGCACGGCGAGCACGTGCGCGCGCAGCGACAGCGGCAGATTGTTGCCGAACGCTGCGACCAGCCCGCCGAACAGCGCGAGGATCGACACCCACAACAGCATCGAGCCTTCATGGTTTCCCCAGACGCCGGTGATCTTGTAGAGCAGCGGCTTCATCGAGTGGGAGTTCTCGTAGACGTTCGCGACGGAGAAGTCCGAGTTCACGTGCAGCATCACGAGAGCAACGAACGAGGCACCGACGAACAGCAGCTGCGCCAGCGCCGTGGAGCGCGCCACATTCATCAGCGCGGCATCGTTCAGGCGCGCGCCGATCAGGGGCACGATCGACTGGATCAGTGCGAGCCCAAGTGCCAGCACCAGCGCGTAATGTCCGGATTCTGCGATCACCGCATTGCTCCCTGCGGATTGCCCTGCGCGGTCGTCGCCGCGGGCTTGCCCGCGTCAGACGTCTTGCCGCTGTCAGACGGCTTGCCGCCGTAATCGTCCTTCCAGTGCCCCTGCTTCTTCAGGGCGTCGGCGACGTCCTTGGGCATGTAGGTCTCGTCGTGCTTGGCAAGCACCGTATCGGCCTTGAACACGCCATGGGCGTCGAGCGCGCCTTCAGCGACGACGCCCTGCCCCTCGCGGAACAGGTCGGGCAGGATGCCCTTGTAGGCCACCGGCAGCTTGGCATTGCCGTCGGCAACCTCGAAGGTCACCGTGAGATTGTCGCCGCGCTGGAGCGAGCCGGGCTGCACCAGTCCACCGAGGCGAAACCGCTTGCCTGGCTCGACGTGCTTCTCGGCGACCATGGTCGGCGTCGAGAAGAACACGATGGAGTCGCGAAGTGCATTGAGCACCAGCGCGGCCGCGAGCGCGAGCACGGCGAGCGAGCCGCCGATGATGGTCATACGTCGCTGCTTGCGCGTCATGGCGTATCCGTTCTCCGCTTCGCTCGTTCCGACATCGTCATCCACCGAGCCCGAGAGTCCTGAGGCCTTCGTTGAGCTGGCGCAGCCGCTCGGCGTCGCTGGCAACCGCCTGCCGGGCATCGGCCGATGCCCCCATGGCCTTGTCCCGCTCGCCCATCACGAGATAGGCGCGCACCAGGCGCAACCATCCATCGACGTCGTCGCCGTTCTGCTTCAACCGGGTGGCCAGACGATCGACCATGCCGCGCACCATCGCGTTGCGATCGCCTTCGGCCATATCCTTGGACGCAGCAATCGTCTCGTCCGACAGAGCCGGCATCGTCCCGCCACCGACCCGCGCCAGCGAGGACTGCACCAGGGCACGCCATGGCGCATCCGCGGGCGCTTTCACGAGCAGCGCGCGCCAGATCGTGGCTGCATCGCCCTTGCGACCATCCTGCTCGGCAGCAAGGCCCAGGAAGTAGTTCGCCTTGGGATCGTCCGCGTTCAGGGCCTGCGCACGCTCGAACTCCGCCTTGGCCTCGACGGTCACCACACCGCCGGCGGCAGCCGAGATCGCTTCGCCGAGATCGGACCGGCGCTCCGCGCTCTCGCCATTATAGGTGAGCGAGTTGCGATAGGCACGCACCGCATCGTCGAAACGGCCGAGCCGCTCGAGCACCGGCGCGAGCACATTCCAGCCGCGCCCGTCGGTCGGATTCTTCTCCAGATGCTGCTGGACCTGCACGACGAGATTCTCGAGCGACTGCGCCACGCCGGACCCGGATCCGCGCTCGCGCTGCGCCAGGGGAAAGTCCTGAAGCCGGGGCGAGCCGAGTGGCATATAAATGCCGATCGCAACGAGCGGCAGGCCCGCGAGCGCCAGCACGGCCGCCGCGCGGCGCCATTTGAGATTCGATTTCGGCGCCATGGCTGGCTCGCTGGCGGCCACAGCGAGCAGCCTGCGGCTGATCTCGACGCGCGCAGCCTCGGCGTCCGCCGCGGGAATCAAGTCTGCGGCGAGATCACGCTCGATCTCGGCCAATTGGTCCTTGTAAACCGCGACCTCGCTGCCCTGGTCTTGCGCGCGTCCATTGCGGCCAAGCGGCCAGAGCACGGCGAAAATCGCCGCGACCGTCATCAGCGCGAACACGAACCATAGCGTCATCTGGCAAGCTTCCGGCAGCGCACGAACCGCGCCCATAGGTGGCTTTACACCACGGCCGGACGATGCGGCAATTGACAATTGTCAATTTGGCGCGACCGCGCGCGGTCTCGAAACGGTGAAAATCCAACGGCTTAGCCGATCTCGAAGTCCGTACTTTGCGCGGCGTCCTCACCGTGGCCGTTGAAGGCCCTCAGGAAGTATGTTCCCGGCTTGACTGCGTCCGGCAATCTGATGCGCAGCGCTCCGACCGGAACCGGGGATGCAACCCTCGTGATTGTCTCGGAGAGTTGCCGACCGCTTGCCTTCTCGACCAGCACCACTTTGGCACCGACCATCAGTCTCTGATACTTGGCAACAATGATGCGGTTCTCGATTTCGATGGAGCTGATAACGGGTTTCATGCGCCCACAAATAGAAGTTCCCCGGACTTGCACGGGGACCGTACGGCGCACCACTGGCACCGTCAACCACAAATTGTGATCACGAAAATATGCGCTTAGGTTAGCTCGCGCGCGACGATTTGCGCTCGCCGGTCGCTGCGTTCTCCGCGGCCCGGCTCATCAACGAGGCGTAATCATCGCCAAACAGCACCTGGCAGAAGCGAATCGCGGCCTGCACCTGCTGCTGCCGATAGGTGCGCACCTTGTGATCGGCGGCGCGCAGCGACTGCACCAGCTGCTCGGTCGAACGTTCGACATATTGCTGGAGGTCGGAATAGGTGCGCAGCGTCACCTCGTTGATCGCAAGCTCGCTCGCATAATTGCGGCAGGTCGCGACGAAATCGATCAGCGCCGCCGTTTCCTCCACCTCGGTGCTGTCGATCCGCGCACCCGGCGGAATGTCTTTCTCGGGGCGCTGGCGCAGGATGCGGCGAACGCGGCCGGGAACGCTGTCGATCTCGGATTGCAGCGCATTGGAGATGTCGGCCCGGATCGAGGTCAGTTGCTTGCCCCAGGCGGAATCGTTGCGCAGGTCGAGCTCGGTGCGCAGGCCGCGCACGCCATCGTGCAACGCCTTGAGGTTGCCGGCAACATTGTCGAAATGGCCGCGCTTGATGTCCATGCGCAGGGTGGCGGCAACACAGGACAGGTCGTGCAGCGCGATCGTGACGGCAACGCCGTAAGGCGTCGCCGCGACGCGGATCTCGTCGTCGGACGCGGCAATCTTGATGGCGAGGCGGATGATCTGCCACGGCGCAGTCATCCGCTGCACCACGATCGACAGCGCGAAGGGCAGCATCTGCGGGGTCTGCAGCACCGGAATGTTGAGCGCCGACGTCACCGAGGCGATCTGGGGATCGCCGAAAGCGCGCAAGGTGCGCGGCAGCTTCTCGTTCAGGCCGGCGATGGCCTCCCGGACCTGAAGCACCGCTCCGATCGAATAGAGGTCCTCGATCACGTTGGGCGCGCCGACCCGGGCCAGCGCGCGCGACTTGTCGCCGCCGCCGGGACCGGTCAGCTCGAAAATGGCATCCGCAGCCACCCCCTGGAGCTTCTGCGCGAGGGCCTCGACCTGCCCCGCACTATCGGGGGGCATCCGCGCCAGCGCTGCCTCGAATTCGTTCACCTTGCCCGGTGCGCCGTCGCGGCCGAGCCATTGCCAGATCGGCTGGAGCGAGGTGCGGCGGATCTGGCCGACTCGCAGCGGGACGCCAGCCTCGATCAGGAACGGTTCCAACGCCTGGAACAGCAGCCGCGACAGATCGTCCGTGCGCGGCGGCGGAGCTTCATCGGCTTCGGACTTGCGGACGATCTTGCGCAACTGCTCGAGCACCAGGGTCGCGACAGCCGTGTCCTGGCCGCGCTCCAGCGCGCGCTCGAACTCCCGCATCAGCAGCGCCTGCGCCTGCGGCGGGAGCTGCGCGAGATATTCCCTCAGCCGCTCGATCGATGTCTGGCTCATGCGCCCGGGTAATGCACGGTAAAATGGCGGACATGGGATGGGTCCGGCGCGATCATAGGAGGCCCCCACTTAAGAAGCCGTTTAGGACGTCGGACCGAATCCCGCCAGTTTGCTGCGGCCGGGCATCGACGAGGACGAATAACCTCGTCGGAACAATGGATTACATGCCGGGAAGGACCAGTTCGGCGCGCAGGCCGCCGGTCGGCGCACCACCGAGCGAGAGGCTGCCGCCATAGAGCGCGGCGAGGTCGGTCACGATCGACAGCCCCAGACCCGAGCCGGGCTTGGACTCGTCGAGCCGCTGGCCGCGCCGGGAGACCTGCGCACGCTCGGCTTCCGACAGGCCGCGGCCGTCGTCATCGACGATGATCCGCAGCCGCGGGCCCACCCCCGCCTGGTGCGGCGGCTCCACGAGGACCTCGATGAAGACGCGCAAGGCCGCCCATTTGCAGGCATTGTCGACGAGATTGCCGACCATCTCCTCCAGATCCTGCCGCTCGCCGCGAAATTTTGCCGACGGATCGGCCTTGGCTTCGACCACGATGCCGCGGTCGCGATGGATCTTCTCCATGGTCCGCCGCAATGCCTCGATGGCCGGCGCCACTTCCGTCACGGTCGCGACCACCGAGACCCGCGCGGCGATGCGCGCACGCTCCAGGTGATGAGCGACCTGGTCGCGCATCACATCGGCCTGCTCCATCACCTTGGCCGCGAAGGGATCGGTGATGTGGGCGCCGGCCTCGTTGACGATGACCGAGAGCGGCGTCTTGATCGCGTGGGCGAGATTGCCGACATGGGTGCGCGCGCGCTCGACGATCTCCCGATTGGCATCGATCAGCGCGTTGGTCTCGCGCGCCAGCGGCGCGATCTCGACCGGGAATTCGCCCTCGAGCCGCTCCGCCCGCCCGGAACGGATGTCGGCGATCGATTCCGAGATGCGCTTGAGCGGTGCGAGGCCGAAGCGGACCTGGAACACGGTCGTCAGCAGCAGCACGATGCCGAGCGCGGTGAAGGTGCCGCCGAGATAATAGTCGAAGCTGCGCGTCTCGTCGAAAATCTCGGTGTCGTCGCCGGCGACGCTGACCAGAAACTTGCCGTCGGCGCCGAGATCGACGGGACGCTCGACCATGCGCAGATTCTGCCCCTCGGGCCCGTCGACATAGGCCAGCCGGATGCCGGCGGCGGTGAGCTCGGCGCCCTGCTCTTCCAGCTTCGGCAGCTTCTTGTCCCAGAGCGAGCGCGAGGAGCGCACCTCCGGTTTCTCGGTGTCGGTCCGCGTGATCTGCCAGTACCAGCCGGACAGCGGCAGCTCGAACAGCGGCTCGCCCAGCGACTGGAACTGGCGGTCGGGCGGCTCGTCGGGAGTTGCGACCTCGGCGATGAGGGTGCGGAGATAGAGATTGAGCCGGCGGTCGAAGGCGCGCTCGGTGGCGTTCTTGTAGACCGACGACAGCACCACGCCGGTGATGGCCAGGATCACCACGAGCCAGGCGGTCGCCGACAGGAACAGGCGGGTCGCAAGCGAACTAGCGGCCATCGGAAGGATCCCGGGAGGCGCAGGATGGCGGGGCGTCAGAGCTCATGACCGGACCAAGGCCCCTGCCGGGCTGCCCGTCAAGCCCCGGAACGCGTCAGGCGGCCGGCGGGGTCAGGAGATAGCCGAGGCCGCGGACGGTCTGGATGATGTCGACGTCGAGCTTCTTGCGGATGCGGCCGACGAACACCTCGATCGTATTGGAGTCGCGGTCGAAATCCTGATCGTAGAGGTGCTCGACCAGCTCGGTGCGCGAGACCACGCGCCCGGAATGGTGCATCAGGTAGGCCAGAAGCCGATATTCGTGCGAGGTCATCTTGACCGGGTTGCCTGACACGCTGACGCGGCCGGTCCTGGTGTCTAGCGTGACGGGACCGCAGCTCAGCTCGCTCTGCGCATGGCCGGTCGAGCGGCGCAGCAGCGCGCGGATGCGCGCCAGCACCTCCTCCAGATGGAACGGCTTTGCGACATAGTCGTCGGCGCCGGCATCGAAGCCCTGCACCTTGTCGCTCCAGCGGTCGCGTGCGGTGAGGATCAGGACCGGCATGGTGCGGCCGTTGCGGCGCCAGGCCTCCAGCACCGAGATGCCGTCCTTCTTCGGCAGGCCGATGTCGAGCACGACGGCATCATACGGCTCGTTGTCGCCGAGATAGTGCCCCTCCTCTCCGTCGAAGGCGCGATCGACGACATAGCCGGCGTCGGTCAACGCCTTGGTGAGCTGGCGATTGAGATCGGGGTCGTCCTCAACAACGAGCAGGCGCACGCTTCTCTCCAGACATAGGCCGCATCAACACCACACCAGATGAGCAATTCCGGCGTGAACTGAATATGAACGCGGGGAACCGGGCGCGTTACTTTTTGGTCATATACGATAGGTCAGCAGCCGATGCGACTGCGCCCGCCATGCGACCGGACGAGCCGGCAACATGGCGGGCGCAGTGTGCCGCGGCAGGTCGGAAGGTCCGCCCTTCCCGTGAATTCGGCCGTCAGGTCCGGAAGAACACGAACCAGATGACGGCGAGGATCAGGATCGCAAGCCCGGTCGAGATGGCGAGCAATGCGGCAACTGACGGCCCAGGTTCGCCCTGACGCGCCTCGGTTGGTGTTTCGACGATCTGACGCTGCTCTCGCGTGGTTGCCATGATGCCCTCAATCTCTGCGTGTCGCCTCCGATGACCGCGACCTCCTCGCAGCCGTGTATGCGGAGCCAACGCCCGATCCGATGTGATGTTCCGGCTTTTGCCACCCGATCGGGACAGCAACCCAACGCCCTACGGCCGGTTAACGCAGTTGCAAGATCAACGCCCGACCTTGCTATGATTCGCTGTTGCCCGATGGTATCCTCGTAAGTCTGTCCTTGTTGCGTTTGGAGTAGCCCATGGCCCCCCGCGCCAATTGGAAGGGTTTTCTGCGTTTGTCGCTCGTGACCTGTCCGGTCGCGCTCTATCCGGCCACTTCGGATACTGAGAAGGTCTCCTTCAACCAGATCAACCGCAAGACCGGCCACCGCATCAAGTACCTCAAGGTCGACGCCGAGACCGGCGACGAGGTGACCTCCGAGGACATCGTCAAGGGCTACAAGGTCGACACCGACACCTATATCGAGGTCACCAAGGACGAGCTCGACGACATCGCGCTCGATTCGACCCACACGATCGATATCGACGAGTTCGTGCCGAAGGCCGACATCGACAACCGCTATCTGATCCGCCCCTATTATCTCGTGCCCGACGGCAAGGTCGGCCATGACGCCTATGCGGTGATCCGCGAGACCATCCGAAGCATGGACAAGGTCGCGATCGGCCGCGTGGTGCTGACCAACCGCGAGCACATCATCGCACTCGAGCCGCTCGAGAGCGGGCTGATGGGCACGCTGCTGCGCTATCCCTACGAGGTCCGCAGCGAGACCGAATATTTCGACGACATCCAGGACGTGAAGCTGACCAGGGACATGCTCGACCTCGCCAAGCACATCGTCGAGAAGAAATCCGGCGCGTTCGAGCCTGAGCTGTTCGAGGACCATTACGAGACCGCGCTGATCGATCTCATCAACAAGAAGCGCAGCGGCGCCCCGATCACCGTCAAGGCCGCGCCGAAGAGCGGCGGCAACATCATCAACCTGATGGACGCGCTGAAGAAGAGCATCGCGAACGAGAAGGACGCCGCGCCTGCGGCGAAGGTCGCCAAGGAAGCAGCCAAAGCCAAGAAGCCCAAGAAGCGCGTCGCGGGCCAGCGCGAGATGCTGCTGCCGATCGCCGGCAAGGGCGGCAAGGACGCTGCTGCGAAGACGGTGACCAGGGAAACTTCCAAGAAGGCCGACAAGCCGGTGCGCGCGCCTGCTCGGGCGAAGAAGGCCAGCTAGCCGCATCCCCCCCCCGCGATTGCGCCGTGATGCCACCCCTCGCCGATCAGGCGGCCTGACATGCCCTGGTCGACGGCGTTCGACGATCCCGTTCGCGTGAGCAACAAGCGCCAGCTGCTGACGCTTCAGGAAGCGGCCGACTACATCATGCGGCTGCCCGAGGACGTCCAGCACGAGCCGCGCTGGCAGACCGCCATCGAGACCTTGATCAATGCGGCCGAGACGGGCGGCGGCTGGGTGATGTTCGCCCGCATCGCCATGTTGCGGGCGTTGAATGCGGACGACCGGCGCGGATGAGCGCCATGGTGTCCTTGCCGGCCCGTTGACGAACAGGCTCAACAATCGGTTAAGCGGCCGCACGATCGCGCCCTGACGGGCGCTGCGCCCGCGCAGCCCGGCGGAGCCCTGCCGGTATGAATCCATTTGGACGGATCGATAGAACCTTAATTTAATGAATGCCGTCGTATGAGCAGGAACGCGTTCGCCGGGGCTTAATTCTTTTGGCGCGCATAAATACTTATTCGATCCTTTTGCAAGTCCGATAACGACGCGACCATACGTTGGATCGGATGAACGGGAGTTGGCAATGCGTTTGCTTAGGTCCTTCCTTGCCGATGAGAATGGTGCAACCGCGATCGAGTACGGCCTCATTGCCGCAGGCATCGCGCTCGCGATCATAACGGCCGTGAACACCATGGGCGGCGCCCTCCTCAACAACAAGTTTGTCGCGATCAGCACGGGGATAAAGTAGCCCGATCCACGATTTGGCCGGCCAACATCGGCGATATCGCCACGGCATTCGGCTTCCCCTGTCATTTCCAGACCGACGCGCCTGCAGCAGCGCGCCTGCGTGACGGCCCGCAACAGCCCACCCATGTCCCTCGCGCGGGCCATGATCTGGGTCAACAGCATCAGAACGGCGATGTCTAAGCATGGAGGCCGTGTTTCCTCCCTGCCGGCCTGTTCATGCATCCAGACCTTCCGCACTCCCAACTGAAGATCCGCCGCGTCCGGCTCGATACCGGCCGCGAGAACGTGGTCGTCGTCTCCAGGCAGTCGAAGGCGCTGCGCGCCGAGATCTTCCGCGGCTTCAGCCGCGTCGAGCTGCGTCAGGGCAGCAAGGTCTTGCTCGCGACGTTGCTGATCACGGACGACGATACGCTGGTGGCCCCGGACGAGATCGGACTCTCTGAACCCGCGTTGCGGCGCTTCGCGCAAGGCGCCGGCACGCTGGTCACGGTCAGGCCCGCCGCGCCGCCGGAGAGCCTGGAAGCGGTGCGCGCGAAGATCCGCGGGCGAACCCTGAGCCAGGCCGAAATCGGCGCGATCATCAACGACCTCGCGCATTATCGCTACTCGGACATGGAGATCGCCGCCTTCCTGATCGGTTCGGCGAGCTTCATCACCAGCGACGAGCTGCTCGCCCTCACCGGGGAGATGGCGCAGGCCGGCACGCAGTTGGTGTGGCCGACGCCTGTCGTCGTCGACAAGCATTGCATCGGCGGCATTCCCGGCAATCGCACCTCGATGGTCGTGGTGCCGATCGTCGCCGCCCATGGCCTGCCGATCCCGAAGACTTCGTCGCGCGCCATCACTTCGCCTGCCGGCACCGCCGACACCATGGAGGTCCTGGCGCGGGTGAATGTCGGCGTCGAGGAGATGAAGGCGATCGTCTCGGCCTGCAACGGCTGCCTGATCTGGGGCGGGCACGTGAACCTGTCGCCGGCCGACGACGTCCTGATCTCGGTCGAGCGTCCGCTGTGCCTCGATACCCGCGAGCAGATGGTCGCCTCCATCATGTCCAAGAAGATCGCGGCAGGCTCGACGCATCTGTTGATCGACATTCCGGTCGGCCCGACCGCGAAGGTCACCAATGGCGTCGAGGCGATGAGGCTGCGCAAGCTGTTCGAATTCGTCGGCGACCGTTTCGGCCGCACGGTCGAGGTGATCACGACCGACGGGAGCCAGCCGATCGGCAACGGCATCGGGCCGGTGCTCGAGGCCAATGACGTCATGGCCGCGCTCGGCAACGACAAGGACGCGCCGCGCGACCTGCGCGAGAAATCGCTCCGGCTCGCCGCCCATCTGCTGGAATACGATCCGAAGCTGCGCGGCGGCGCCGGCTATGCGAGGGCGCGCGAACTGCTCGACAGCGGCGCGGCGCTGAAGCAGATGCAGAAGATCATCGACGCCCAGGGTCCGTCGACATGCAGCAGCGAGCTCGGATCGCTCAGCTTCGACGTCAAGGCGGCGCATGACGGCACCGTGTCCGCGATCGACTGCCTGCGTCTGAACCGCCTCGCCCGCACCGCCGGCGCGCCGCTCGACAAGGGCGCCGGCATCCGCCTGTTCAAGAAGATCGGCGATCGCGTCGAGCAGGGCGAGCCACTCTATCGCGTCTACACGTTCGACGGCCCTGAGCACGATCTGGCCGCCGATGCCGCCACTGAGGAGACCGGGTTCGTCGTCAATGGTCATGAGACCCCGCAAGGCAAGTCAGCGTCGTGAGCACGATCGCGCTCCAGACACTGCCCGGCGGCAGCGATGCGGCGAAGCACCTCGCGGCGCGGCTTGGGCTTTCCTGCGGCGAGATCGCCGTGCATCGTTTTCCGGACGGCGAGCTGCGCGTTGCCGTCGCGCCGGCGACCGACACCACAATCCTCCATGCCCCGCTAGACCAACCCAACGACAAGCTGATCGCCCTGCTCTTCGCCGCGGAGGCGCTGCGACGCAACGGTGCGAAGCGGCTGGTCCTGGTCGCGCCCTATCTCTGCTACATGCGGCAGGATGCTGCATTTCATGCGGGCGAGGCCATCAGCCAGCGTGCCATGGGCAGTCTGCTTGCAACGACCGTGGATCGCATCGTCACCGTGGATGCGCACCTGCACCGCACCCCCGACATCAGGTCCGTCTTTCCAGGCATCGAAGCGGAGAACCTATCCGCCATGCCAGCGATCGCGAACGCGCTGGCCACAAGCGGCATCGACCCCGCGACTATCGTGATCGGGCCCGACATGGAGTCCGAGCCCTGGGTGAGCGACATCGCGAGCCGGCTGCGACTGCAGCACACGGTGGCGCAAAAGACGCGGCACGGCGATCGTTCCGTGGCCATCAGCTTTGCCGATCCCGGCCTGCTCTCGGAACGGCCGGCGCTCCTGGTGGACGACATCGTCTCGTCCGGGACCACGCTGATGGCCGCGGCGAAGGCTCTGACGGCGATGGGCGCCACCTCCGTCGATGCGGTCATCACGCACGCGCTGTTTCCGCCTGCGATGATCGGTGCATTCACCGAAGCCGGCATCCGCTCGATCCGCTCGACCGACAGCGTGCCGCATCCGACCAACGCGATTGCGCTCGACGAGAGTCTCGCGGCCGCCTTGCGGTCCGAGCTGACCGCGATACATCTTCCGGAGACGACGCCATGAGCATCACCGTTCGATTTTGCGGCGCCGCCCGCACCGTGACCGGTTCGAGCTATCTGTTCCAGACCGCGACCGGCCGCTTCCTGGTCGATTGCGGCCTGTTCCAGGGCCAGAAGACGCTGAAGGAGCTCAACTACGGCGCCTTTCCGTTCCGCCCCGCCGATATCGATGCCGTGCTGCTCACGCACGCCCATATCGACCATAGCGGCCTGTTGCCGAAGCTCGTGCGCGCAGGATTCGACGGACCGATCCTGGCAACGCGCGGCACGATCGACCTCTGCTCCTACATGTTGCCAGACGCCGGCAGCATCCAGGAATCGGAAGTCACGCAGCTCAACCGTCGCAATGCCTCGCGCGGGCGCAAGGAGGTTCAGCCGATCTACACGCAGGCCGACGCCATCGCATCGCTGCAATCGTTTCGCGCCGTCGACTATGAACGCTGGACCGACGTGATCCCTGGCGTCCGTGCGCGCTACTGGAACGCCGGCCATCTGCTCGGCTCGGCCTCGATCGAGCTCGAAATCGCCGAACGGGGCGCGCCACGTCCGCTGCGCGTGCTGCTGTCCGGCGATGTCGGGCCGGAGGCCAAGCTGCTGCAGCCCGATCCCGAAGCGCCGGCCGATTTCGACTACGTCATTTCGGAAGCAACCTACGGCGACCGGCTGCGCGAGCCCACCACACCTGATCTCCGCCGCAAGCACCTCGCGGCCGAGGTGCGCGATGCCGCGACGGCCGGCGGCGCGCTGTTGATGCCTGCCTTCGCGGTCGAGCGCACCCAGGAGCTGATCGTCGACCTCGTCGACCTGATGGAGCACGGCGAGATTCCGACCGCACCGATCTTCCTCGACTCTCCGCTTGCGATCCGCGCCACCGAAGTGTTCCGCCGCCATGCCGAGAGCCTCGACCCATCCGTCGACGCTGCGCGCCTGC
The DNA here is from genome assembly GCF_013408065.1 of Bradyrhizobium sp. IAR9. Classification (NCBI taxonomy): domain Bacteria; kingdom Pseudomonadati; phylum Pseudomonadota; class Alphaproteobacteria; order Hyphomicrobiales; family Nitrobacteraceae; genus Bradyrhizobium; species Bradyrhizobium sp. IAR9. Next base: position 183,687 of record NZ_JACBZW010000005.1, on the reverse strand, counting down.
TCAACTCGCCGCATCTCAAATTCACCGAGACCGCGGACGAGAGCAAGGCGATCATGCGCCTGTCCGGATTCCATATCATCATCGCCGCGAGCGGCATGTGCGACGCCGGCCGCATTCGCCATCATCTGAAGCGCTGGCTGTGGAACGAGCGCGCGACCGTGCTGCTCGCCGGCTTCCAGGCCAACGGCACGCTCGGCCGCTTTCTCCAGAACGGAGCCAAGGCCGTGCGGATCCAGGGCGAGGAGATCAAGGTCGCGGCCCGCATCCGCATGATCGACGAATATTCGGGCCATGCCGACGGCGCCGGCATCGCCAGCTGGATCGCGGCGCGCCGGCCCATCGCCCGCGGGCTGTTCCTGGTCCATGGCGAGGAAGGCGCGATCGCGGGCCTCGCCGAACGCGTCGCCGAGCGCATCGTTCCGGCGGCCAGGGTCTACCAGCCGATGCTCGACGATATCTACGAGCTCGCCGCTGCCGAACCGCGCGTGCTCGACGTCGATCACCGCCGGCGGCTCGCACCGGAGGCCGTGACCCGTCTCGACTGGCACAACGAGATGTCGGAGCTCATGCTCGACATCAACGACAGGGTTGGGGCAGCCGCCGACGACCGCGCCCGCGGCGTCATCATCCGAAGGCTGCGCCGCGCGCTGGAGGAGAAGGCGTAGCGGGAGGCTGAATGACGTTTGACCGCAAAGCGTCGCAGACTCGTCGTTGCGGAGTGCGGAAGCGAGCGTGCGGCCATAGTGCGTCTGTCTCGTGTCCCGGACGCGCTGCAGCGTTCTTACGCTGCCGCGCAGAGCCGGGACCCAGAAGCTACACGTTCCGCTGGTGCATGGGCCCCGGCTCTGCAGCGCACCACGCCGCAAAGACGCGGCGCGTTGCGCTGCGTCCGGGGCACGAGACCGATTTTTTTGCGATAGACGATAGACATGGCTGCTCATCCTCGCGGCTGGTTTCGCCCGAGCTTTGCTGTCTTCTTCCGCCCCCGTCAAAAGCAAGGGCGCAGGGAAGGCCGGGCGCCGGCTGGCACCCGAAGTCCCGCGTGTGCTAAAGAAGCGCGCACGGGGTGGACGACAGGTGACGCCGGGACATCCCGGCCTTCCCTGCGCGGATGGTTTTCACGGTGTCCTTCGTGCTCTCCCCGGGGAGCGATGCACTATTGCCCCCGTCGCCTTGCGGGAATGATCGATGCGCGCCGGTTGGCGCGACATCTCCGCAGGACTTGACGCACAGACCCCGGGCGTCAGGACCACACGACTTCTCCGTCCGCGCACATCTTCGCTGGGTTCTCCACGGCTGGCGTGCGCTCGCCATCGAGACTGGACAGAGACGCTGTCAGCGCCGTGTCGTATCGCGCCTGTCGCCGCTCACGGGTTTCCCCGCCCTGCAACCAACATGACGCGCCGACGCCGTCGCGGCCACCGCATCCCGGCCCGCGTCCCGTGACGATCGCGAAACGCCCCTTGTGGCGGGCGGAATGTTTCGGCTTGTACGGGAAAACGGAATTTCTGTAAATACGAATATTTTGACGCGAGGGGGTGGACCCACCGCTGGTGTGTTTTGCCCGTCGGGCAACACAACGAATGGTGGTTGGGGTGGTCGAGCGCCCCGAAACCCGCGCTCCTTCCGAAAATCAAGCTGTTCTCAAGAAAAACAGGAGGCCCTCGGAAGAGCTTCGTCAAGCCGGAACCGGCATCCCGGCCTACAGATGAGATCGTCTGCCGTTCGCCTCGGCAATACCGCCGCACGGCCCATTTCGATCACGCAAAGCGAGTGCACATGGCTGTCACAGCAAATTTTTCTGCCGGAATCCTCAGCGTCGTTGGCAACGGCCACAACAACACGGTCTTGTTGGGCCGCAACGCAGCCGGGACGATCGTTGTCAACCATGGCACGGTCGCAATCAAGGGTGGCCCCGCGACGGTCGCCAACACCAAATTGATCCAGGCCTTCGGCCTCGACGGCAACGACATCATCACGATAGACGAGAGCAACGACGCGATGCCTGCGGCGAACCTGTTCGGCGGCGCGGGCAACGATACGCTGACCGGCGGATCCGCTGGCGACATGCTGTTCGGCCAGTCCGGTCACGACACGCTGTTCGGCAAGGGCGGCAACGATTTGCTGTTCGGCGGCTCCGGCAATGACGTGCTGATCGGCGGCGACGGTAACGACCAGATGTTCGGCGAAGCGGGCAACGACCGCATGATCTGGAACCCCGGCGACGACAGCGACCTGATGGAAGGCGGCGAAGGCACCGACACCGCCGAGGTGAACGGCGGCAACGGCGGCGAGACCTTCGCCATCACGGCCAACGGCACACGCGTGCGCTTCGACCGGGTCGATGTGGCCCCGTTCTCGCTGGACATCGGCACCACCGAGAACCTCGTGCTCAAGGCCGGCGGCGGCGACGACGTCGTCACCGCAACTGGCAATCTCGCCGCACTGATCAATCTGACGATCGACGGCGGGGCCGGCAACGACACGATCCTCGGCGGCAACGGCGCGGACCGCCTGCTGGGCGGCGATGGCAACGACTTCATCGACGGCAATCAAGGCAACGACACCGCCCTGCTCGGCGCCGGCAACGATACCTTCCAGTGGGATCCCGGCGACGGCAGCGACAAGGTCGAAGGACAGGCAGGCACCGACACCCTGTTGTTCAACGGCTCGAACATCGGTGAGGAGATCACCCTGTCCGCTGCCCATGACGGACGCACGCTGCTGACCCGCAATGTCGGCAACATCACGATGGACCTCGACGGCATCGAAACCGTCACCATCAACGCGCAGGGCGGCAGCGACAACATCGTCGTCAGCGACCTGACGAGAACCGACGTCAGGCAGGTCAATATCGATCTCGGATCAGGCGGCACCGGAGACGGGGCGGCCGATACCGTGACGCTCGAAGGCGCCCGCAGCGCCGATACCATCGAGGTGTCCGGCTCCGGCAATTCGGTTGCGATCACGGGATTGCCGGCCGATGTCGCCATCACCAGTGCGGAAGGCGCGAACGATGCGCTTCTCATCCAAGGCCTCGGCGGCAACGACACGATCTCGGCGGCGGCATTGGTCGCAGGGATCGTGCACCTGACGATCGATGGCGGCGCCGGCAACGATACGATCCTCGGCAGCGCCGGCAACGACACGCTGATCGGCGGCGACGGCAATGATTTCATCGACGGCAACCAGGGTAACGACGTCGCCCTGCTGGGCGCCGGCAACGATATCGTCCAGTGGAATCCGGGCGACGGCAGCGACACCGTCGAGGGCGGCACCGGCGTCGACGCGCTGCGGTTCTTCGGCGCCAACATTGCCGAGAACATCGCCATTGCCGCCAACGGCGATCGCGCGCTGCTGACGCGCGATGTCGCAAACATCACGATGGACCTGCACGGGGTCGAGCAGGTTGATATCCACGCGCTGGGCGGGAGCGATCATGTCACGGTCGGTGATCTGATCGGCACCGACGTGACGCGGGTGAACATCGACCTCGGCGGTTCGGCCGGAACGCCCGACGGCGCCGTCGATACCGTCGCGGTCGATGCGACCCAGGGGGCCGATACGTTCGGCGTCAGCGGCAATGCCGCCGGCGTCACGGTGTTCGGCCTGCACGCGGCCAGCCACCTGACCGCAATGGACGCAACCGATCAGCTGACGCTCAATGGCCTTGCCGGCGACGACACCATCGACGCCGGCGGGCTCGCCGCCGGCGTGCTGCAGCTGACGATCAACGGCGGCATCGGTAACGACACCATCATTGGCAGCCAGGGCGACGACCTGATCAACGGCGGCGACGGCAACGATGTCGCGCTGATGGGCGCGGGCAATGACACCTTCGTCTGGAATCCGGGCGACGACAACGACACGATCGAGGGCCAGGCCGGCAGCGACACCCTGCTGTTCAACGGCGCCAACATCGCGGAAACCATCAACATCTTCGCGAGCGGCTCCCGCGCCGAGCTGACGCGCGACGTCGCCTCAATCACGATGGACACGGGCGGCGTCGAGACGATCGCGTTCAATGCCCGCGGCGGCGCCGACAAGATCATTGTCGGCGACATGAGCGGCACCGACGTGACGCAGGTGAAGATCGACCTTGGCGGCGTCCCCGGCACTCCCGGCGGCGACGGCGCGGCCGACAACATCGTGATCAACGGCACCACCGGCGACGACGTCATCACGCTGTCGCTCAACAGCAACGGCGCGCTGGTGATCGACGGCCTGGCAAGCCAAATGGTGATCGAGAATTTCGACTTCAACGACACCATCACCATCAACGGCCTCAGCGGCGACGACGTGATCGAGGCGTCGGGCGTCGGCCCCGGCGGGCCGCATCTGGTCTTCGACGGCGGTGGCGGCGACGACGTGCTCATCGGCAGCGCCGGCAACGACACGCTGCTCGGCGGGGTCGGCGACGATGTGCTGATCGGCGGCGGCGGCCTCGACGTGCTGGATGGCGGTCCCGGCGACAATGTCGTGATTCAATCGCTGCTCGCCCAAGCAAGCTTCCATGCGGGCACGCTGATCTGAGCCGACGAGGCGCGCTTCGCCCGGCGCCGGCAGGTCTTGCCTGTCGGGCCATGCAGCCGAATACCGCCCGGATGGCGCAGCGCGCTGTCCGGGCCATGACGCTTTGACGGCAAGGCTGGTCCTGATACTCTGTCCGCGTCGTGGTTCGGCGGGCCATGCCATCGATCGTTGAACCTGAGCTGCCGAAAGGATGCGGATGAGACGCGTGACGCTCCTGGCTCTCGGCCTCATGTTTGTCGTCGCATGGCCGCACCAGAACGCGAGAAGCCAGACTTCGGTCGCCCCGCCGGTTTCGCTTGCTGCGCCCGATGCGTCGCCGCGTCCGGGTGCCACCAAGCCGGCACGCGTGACGACAAACAGGGCTCCGCCGGCGGCGTCCGGCAGAGAGACTTCGACACCCACGATAGGCCGGCCTCAAGCGATACCGAATCCGGCCGTCGACTACGACGGCTTCAGCATCGGCACCGTCGATGACAATGACGCCCCGCACCAGGCGACGCCGCCAATGAGGTCACGCGCCGCAAAGAACACCGGGTCCCATGCGGATGCGGATGGCCCCGATCAGGAAGATGGGGCGTTAAAGCGAAAGCTGATGATCTGCCAGGGCTGCAGATAGGACGTCACCGATCCTTAAGGGCGGACAGCAACTCTTTTCCCAACGGTCCGGCCGAAGCGGGGTTCTGCCCCGTGATGAGCCGGCCATCGACGACGACGTGAGGTTGCCAATTGGCGGCCGACGAGTACTCGGCGCCCTCGGCCCTCAACGCGTCCTCGAGCTCGTAAGGCACATCATCGCGGGCGTAGTCGTATTCTTCCTTCCTCGAGAAGGACGTGAGCTTCTTGCCGCGCACGAACGGGATGCCATCACCGAGGTTGACGCCGAGCAGCGCGCACGGCCCGTGACAAACAGCGGCGACGAGCTTGCCGGTGGTCCAGGCGCGCACGACGGCACTCTGGACCGTTGCATTGCGCTGGATGTCCACCATGGGCCCAAGACCGCCGGGCACCAGGATGGCGTCGTAGTCGGCAGCGTCCACCTCGGACAGTCTGCGACTGTGATTCAGGCGACGAAAGGCCTTGCTCGCGAGAAAATCTCTCTGGGCGGGATCTTTCTCGTCATACGCATCGTAGGGCGTCCATCCCCCGGCCGGGGATGCGAACTCGACCGCGACCCCGGCCTTGTCAAGCACTTCGAAAGGATGGGCGATTTCGGCGAAAAAGAATCCGGTCTTGCGGCTATGCGGACCGATCACGGCTGCGTTGGTGACGATGAAGAGGACATGCTGGGTCACGTTTTCTTCCTTTCGATGACGCCGTGTGGGGTCGCGCTGGTGCGACGCGGGGAACGCATCAGTTCGGACAGGGCTGCCCGGCTATCTCGGGAACAACGTCGACGCTGCGGTTGATCCCGTTCACCCTGAGCTCGATCATGTCGATATGCCCCTTCGCAATGTCGACGCCAGCGTGCTTCGAGCATCCGTGACTGTCAAACCGAATCCCCTTTGCATCGGTGCGCGGTTTCAAATTCGCACGGCAACGATTACAGATGCCAATTCGGAAGCAAGCCGGATGCGGTGAGTTCCCTATTGCGACAGCAGCGCAGCGCATGAGTACGTCTCGTCGCGACATTCTGATCAATGGTGAGACGGCGCGGCGAATCTCAACGTCACGATGGCGCCCCGTCCTGCGCGCGCGTTCTGCATGGCTGACCTCCCCGCCGGTGTGATCCACCGCGCTTTACGCCTCCTGAATTTCCTGATCCTCTCCCCGTAATCGCCGGATCAACCGGTCAAGCCTCAAGGGAGAGAGACGCCATGAAGCTCGGCACCGCCATTGCGGAAATCATGAGGCGCGAGGGAATCGAGATCCTCTGCGGCTATCCGGTCAACCATCTGATCGAGCATGCGGCCAAGGCCGAGATCCGTCCGGTGATGGTGCGGCAGGAGCGCGTCGGCATCCACATGGCGGATGCGATCTCGCGCGTGACCTCGGGGCACAGCATCGGCGCGTTCTGCATGCAGCATGGGCCCGGTGCGGAGAATGCGATGGGCGGCGTCGCACAGTGCTTTGGCGAATCCGTGCCCGTGCTGGTGCTGCCGATGGGTTATCAGCGCAGGCTTGCGCATGTCGAGCCGAACTTCAATTCCAGCGAGGCGATGAAGCCGTTCGCGAAATCGTCGGAGCCGATCATTCTGGCCGCCGAGGTCGCCAACATCTTCCGCCGCGCCTTCACCAAGCTGAAGAACGGCCGCGGCGGTCCCGTGATCGTCGAAATCCCCTCGGACATGTGGAACGAGGAGGTGCCGGAGCCGCTCGACTACACGCCGGTGCTGCGCACCCGCTACGGCGCCGACCCCGTGCATGTGAAGGAGGCGGCAGCCCTGCTCGTCAACGCCAAGCGTGCGGTGATCTATGCCGGCCAGGGCGTGCATTACGCGCGGGCCTGGCCGCAGTTGCAGCGGCTCGCGGAGCGGCTGGCGATCCCCGTCACCACCAGCTTAGGCGGCAAATCCTCGTTTCCGGAAACGCATCCGCTCTCGCTCGGCTCCGGCGGACTTGCGGTGCCGCGCGCGGTGCCAAAATTCCTCGCCGAGGCCGACATCATCTTCGGCATCGGCTGCTCCTTCACGGAAACGAACTTCGGCATCGCGATGCCGAAGGGCAAGACCATCATCCATTCCACGCTCGATCCCAACCATCTCAACAAGGATGTAGAGGCGAAGATCGGCCTGGTCGGCGACGCCGGGCTCGTGCTCGACGCGCTGCTGGAGGAGATCGGCAAGACCGTCACTGCCGATCGCGATGCGTCAGCGGTCGCGGCCGAGATCGCGGCCTCGCACAAGGAGTGGCTGGCGAAATGGATGCCGAAGCTCACCAGCAACGACGCGCCGCTCAGCCCGTATCGCGTGCTGTGGGATCTCCAGCACACCGTCGACATCGAGAACACCATCATCACGCATGATGCCGGCAGTCCGCGCGACCAGCTCTCGCCGTTCTGGAAATCGGTAAAACCCCTCACCTATCTCGGCTGGGGAAAGACGACGCAGCTCGGCTACGGCCTCGGCCTGGCGATGGGGGCGAAACTGGCAAAGCCCGACAAGCTCTGCATCAACGTCTGGGGCGATGCGGCGATCGGCTTCACCGGCATGGATTTCGAGACCGCGGTGCGCGAGCGCATCCCGATCATGTCGATCCTGCTCAACAATTTCTCCATGGCGATCGAATTGAAGGTGATGCCGGTCTCGACCGAAAAATATCGCTCGACCGACATTTCCGGCGACTACGCCGCAATGGCGCGCGCCTTCGGCGGCTATGGCGAGCGGGTGACGAGGCCGGAGGACATCATCCCCGCGATCAAACGCGGCATCGAGAAGACGAAGGAAGGCATCCCGGTGCTGCTGGAGTTCATCACCAGCAAGGAGACGGAGGTGTCGCGGCCGGGCACGTGAGGCAAGCCAGACGCTGGCTCCGGCCGCAGGGAATGTGATAATCCGCCTCGGTGCCGCGCCTGTCGCGGCATCAAGCCGGATTGCAAATGACCAACCTTTCCCATGACATCGCCGATGAGCTCGCAGCCGAGAATGCGCAGCTGCGCAACGCGCTGGCAACTGCGCGGGATCGCCAAAGCGCCAGCGCGGAGATCCTGCGCACCATCGCGGCCTCGCCCTCCGATGCCCGGCCGGTGTTCGAGGCGATCGCGTCGAGTTCCAAGCGCCTGCTCGACGGCTTCTCCGCCACCGTGCTTCAATTCATCGGCGACGAGCTGCATCTCGTGGCGTTCACGCCGACCAGTCCGGAAGCGGACGAAGGGCTCAAGGCGTCGTTCCCGCGCAAGATCACGGAGTTTCCGACCTTTGCGCTGGTACGCGGCGGCGAGACGATCCAGTTTCCCGACAGCGAAGCCGCCGACGTGCCGCAGCTGAACCGCGATCTGGCGCGGCTGCGCGGCTTCCGCAGCGTGCTGTTCATGCCGCTGATGAACCGGGGCACGCCGGTCGGCATGATCAGCGTCACCCGCGCCGAGCCTGGCGCGTTCGCGCCCGACCTCGTGCAGTTGCTCCAGACCCTGGCCGACCAGGCCGTTATCGCGATCGAGAATGCACGGTTGTTCAACGCAACGCGCGAGGCACTGGAGCGCCAGACCGCCACGGCGGACATTTTGAAGGTGATGGCGGCCTCGCCGTCGGACGAGCAGCCGGTGTTCGAGGCCATTGCGGCCAACGCCAACCGGCTGATCGGCGGCTTCTCCACGGCGGTGCTGCGCTATGTCGACGGCGCTGCGCACCTTGCCGCGTTCACGCCGACCGATCCGGCCGGCGATCACGTGCTGCAGGCCTCGTTCCCGGTGCCGTTCGCGCAGTTCCCGCCCTACCAGCTCGTGGCCAAGGGTGCGGCGGCGCAACTGCCCGACACCGAGCTCGAGCCGGCCGCCCGCGACATCGCCCGCGCCCGCGGCTATCGCAGCATGCTGTTCGCGCCGCTGATGAGCGAGGGCGAAGCGATCGGCATCATCATCGCGACGCGCCGTGCGACCGGCGCCTTCACTGAGCATCATGTGCGGCTGCTGCAGACCTTCGCCGACCAGGCTGTGATCGCCATCAAGAATGTCAGCCTGTTCAATGCGACGCGGGAGGCGCTGGAGCGTCAGACCGCGACCGCCGACATCCTCAAGGTGATCGCGGCTTCGCCTGCCGACGTCACGCCGGTGTTCCAGGCCATCTCCGACAGCGCCAAGACGCTGATCGGCGGACATTCGTCCACCGTCACCCGCGTGGTCGACGACAAGCTGCATCTGGCCGCCTTCACCACGGATAATGCAGCCGGCAATGCCGATCTGCTCACCTCGTTCCCCGCACCGCTGTCGTCGCCAGGCATTCACAGCCGGGTGGCTCGAAGCGGAGAATATGCCTTCCGCAGCGACATGCAGAACGAGCCTGATCTCACCGACGCCATGAAGGAGCTGGCGCGGACGCGGGGCTATCGCAGCATCCTCGCGGTGCCGATGCTGCGCGACGGCGTCGCAATCGGCACCATCGCCGTGACGCGGCCGCAAGCCGGCCATTTCCCGGACAAGGCCATCAACCTGCTCAAGACCTTTGCCGACCAGGCCGTGATCGCGATCGAGAACACGCGCCTGTTCAACGAGGTGCAGGCGCGGACGCACGAACTCGCAGAGTCACTGGAGCAGCAGACTGCAACATCGGAGGTGCTCAGCGTCATCAGCCGATCGGCCGGGGATCTCGCGCCGGTATTCGAGGCGATGCTCAGCAAGGCAATGCAGCTCTGCGGCGCCAGCTTCGGCGTGCTCAATACCTACGACGGCACGCAGTTCCGCACAGCCGCCACTTACGGACTGCCCCCCGCTTACGATGAATACCGGCGCAAGGCGCCCCTCAACTATGGTCCAGCCACCGCGCCCGCGCGGCTTTTGAAGGGCGAACCGTTCGTCGAAATTGTCGACCTGCTGGAGTCAGACGTCTATCGCAGCGGCGAGCCGAATGGTCGGGCGCTGGTCGATCTCGGCGGCGCCCGCTGCATGCTCGCGGTGCCGTTGCTTCAGGATGAGCGCGTGGTCGGCAACGTCATGATCTTCAGGCAGGAGAGCCGACCGTTCTCGGAGAAGCAGATCACCCTGCTGAACCAGTTCGCGGCGCAAGCCGTGATCGCCATCGAGAACGCGCGGCTGCTCAGTGAATTGCGTCAGCGCACCGAGAATTTGACCGAGTCGCTGCAACAACAGACGGCGACTGCCGACGTGCTCAAGGTTATCAGCCGCTCGGCGTTCGACTTGCAAGCCGTGCTCGATACGCTGGTCGAATCGGCGGCGCGACTATGCGAAGCCGATATGGCGGCGATTACCCGCAAATCCGGCAGCTCCTATTTCCGGGCGGGCTCCTACGGCTTTCCAGCCAAATTCGTCGAATATGTAAGAGACCTTCCGGTCCGGCCGGATAGGCGCACCATCACGGGCAGGACTCTGCTCGGCGACAAGGTTGTTCATGTCACCGATGTGCTCGAGGACCCCGATTACTCCTTTGAAGGCCAGGAATTGAGCGGCAATCCGCGTAGCTTCCTGGGTGTGCCCCTACTGCGCGAAGGCAGCACCGTTGGCGCTATTGTTCTCGCACGTCGCGCGATCCGGCCGTTTAGCGAAAAGCAAATCGAACTCGTTACCAGTTTCGCCGACCAAGCCGTCATCGCGATCGAGAATGTGCGCCTCTTCGACGAAGTGCAGGACCGCACCCGGGAGCTTGCGAAGTCGCTCGACGATTTGCGCGCGGCGCAGGATCGCCTGATCCAGACCGAGAAGCTCGCTTCCCTCGGCCAGCTCACCGCCGGCATCGCGCATGAGATCAAGAACCCGCTCAACTTCGTCAACAATTTTGCCTCGCTGTCCGCCGAATTGACCGACGAGCTGAACGAGGTGCTCGCGCCCGTGACGCTCGCGGACGATATCCGCGGCGAAGTCGACGAGCTCACCGGGCTTCTCAAGGACAATCTCGGGAAAATCGTCCAGCACGGACGGCGCGCCGACTCCATCGTCAAGAACATGCTGCTTCATTCGCGCGAGGGCGGCGGCGAGCATCGGTTGAGCGACGTCAACGCCGTGGTCGAGGAGAGCCTCAACCTCGCCTATCACGGCGCACGGGCCGAGAAGCCGCAGTTCGACGTGACGCTCAAACGCGAGCTCGATCCGGCGGCAGGCTCGGCCGACGTGTTCCCGCAGGAGATCACGAGGGTGCTGCTGAACCTGATCGGAAACGGATTCCATGCGGTCGCCAAGCGCAAGGCGGAGACCGAGGCGGCCGGTTACGAGCCGGTCGTGACCGCCGCGACCCGCGACCGAGGCGATCACGTCGAGATCCGCATCCGCGACAACGGCACCGGCATCCCGGACGAGGTGAAGGAGAAGATGTTCAATCCGTTCTTCACCACCAAGCCGGCCGGCGAAGGCACCGGCCTCGGGCTGTCGATGAGCCACGACATCGTGGTGAAGCAGCATGGCGGCACGATCGACGTCGCGACCGCGCCCGGCGAGTTCACCGAATTCACGATCGTGCTGCCGCGCAAGAGCAGCTTTTCAGATAAGCCCTGAGGACAAGTTCGCCCGGGAGGCGTTTTGATGAATCTGGCGCGGTTCATTCGGCGGCAACTCCTCTCGCTATCCGGCGTCGGCCTCATGCTTGGCGCGCTGTTCTTCGCGGCTGCACTGACGCCGACGCTGATCCCCAGGAGCTATCTCACCCAAGGCGTCCTGGCCGGCGGCTGCTTTGCGATCGGCTATTTCGCCGGCGTGCTGTGGCGGCGGCTGTGGCACTATCTCGAACTGCCCGAGCCCTCGGCGCGCGCCAGATCGATTGCGAATGCGCTGGCGGCAGCCGCCTGCCTGCTCGTCGTGATCGTCTTTCTGTGGCGAGCAGCCGAATGGCAGAACTCGATCCGCGCCGTGATGAAGATGGCGCCGGTCGAGACCGCGCATCCGCTCAAGGTCTGCATCATCGCCCTGATAACCTTCGTCGTGCTGCTGGTGCTGGGGCGGCTGTTCACGCTCCTCGCCCGCTTCCTCGCCGAGCATACGAGGCGCGTCATTCCGCGGAAGCTCGCCAACGTCATCGGCGTGCTCGCCGCAGGCCTGCTGTTCTGGTCGATCGCCAGCAATGTCCTGATCCGCACGGCGTTCAACGCGCTCGACTCCTCCTTCCGCGAACTCGACGTCCTGCTCGAGCCCGAGCGGCCGCAGCCGACTGATCCCGGTCGGACCGGAAGCCCGGCATCACTGGTGAAGTGGCAAGAGCTCGGGCGCATGGGGCGCCGCTTCATTGCCTCGGGTCCGACCGCAACCGAGATCAGCGCCGTCAGCGGAAGGCCGGCGCAGGACCCGATCCGGGTCTATGTGGGCCTCGCCGGCGGCGCCACCGCGCAGGCGCGCGCCAGGCTTGCGCTCGAGGAGCTCAAGCGCCAGCACGGTTTTGATCGCAAGATCCTGATCGTCGTCACGCCGACCGGCACCGGCTGGATCGACCCTGCTGCGATGGACACCGTCGAATATCTCCACCATGGCGACGTCGCCAGCGTCGCGATGCAGTACTCCTATCTCAACAGCCCGATGTCGCTGTTGTTTCAGCCCGAATACGGCGCGGAGACGGCGCGCGCGCTGTTCGCGGAGATCTACGGCTACTGGACGACGCTGCCGAAGGACGGGCGGCCGAAGCTGTATCTGCACGGGCTCAGCCTCGGCGCCATGAACTCGGAGAAATCCGCGGAGCTGTTCGAGATGATCGGCGATCCCATCGCCGGCGCGCTATGGAGCGGGGCGCCGTTCGAGAGCCGCTTCTGGCGCTCGATCACGGCGAACCGCAATCCGGGATCGCCGGCGTGGCTGCCGGAATTCCGCGACAACCGCTTCGTGCGCTTCATGAACCAGAACGGACCGACGGTCCCGGCAGACGCGCCGTGGGGTCCGATGCGCGTCGTCTACCTGCAATATGCCAGCGACGCGATCACATTCTTCGCTTATCGCGATGCCTACCGGGCCCCGGCCTGGATGAGCGCGCCGCGCGGGCCGGACGTGTCACCGGAGCTGCGATGGTATCCGATCGTGACGATGCTCCAGCTCGCCCTCGACATGGCGGTTGCGACCAACACGCCGATGGGCTTTGGCCATGTCTATGCGCCCGAGCATTATGTCGATGCCTGGATCGCAGTGACCGATGTCCATGACTGGTCTGCCGGCGCGCTGGCGCAGCTCAAAGAGCAGCTCGCGGCGAACGCGCGGAAGACAGGCGCAGGCAATGCCGACGACGATCCCGATCGCGGCGGCTAGAGCATGATCCGGAAAAGTGCGCAGCGGTTTTCCGAAGAGATCATGCTTAAACAACAACCTAAAGCGCGATGACGATTCATCCTCATCGCATCGCGCTTTAGGCGCCTACTCCGCCATCTCCACCGGCGGCGCCGTGGCGGGACCGGCCAGCGGCCGCTCCTCCATCGCGATCAGGCACAGCGCGGCGATGGTCATCAACGCCGTGGCGGCGCCGAACACGTAGCGGAAGGCGTGGCGCATGTCGTCAGCGGGGATAGCGACGGCGCCTGCGGCGTGGTGCTCGCCGGCGAGCGGCACGTCGATGCCGAGCGCGATCAGCAGGATCGCGGCGAACGCGGCGACCGTGAACGAGGACATCAGCGAGCGGAAGAAGTTCATCGCGCCGGTGATGGTGCCGACCTGCGGGCGCGCGACCGAGTTCTGCAGCGAGACGACGCACACCGGGAAGGTGGTGCCGAGCCCGAGCGCGAACGCCGCCATCAGCGTCAGCAAGCCCCACAGCGGCAAAGTGGTGAGCGTGAGGCCGAGGCCGCACAGCGCGGCCCAGGAGGTGCCGATGATCGCGACGCGCTTGTAGTGCTTGGCACGGGCCATGGTGCGGCCGGCGACGGCCGCGCCGACGGTCGAGACCGCCGCGAGCGGAATCAGCGCGAGACCCGCCTCGCTTGCGCTCAAATGGTAGACCGACTCGTAATACAGCGGCAGCTGCACGGTGAGGCCGGTGATCGCCCCGAGTCCGCAGCCGCCGGCGGTCAGCGCGAACGGCGCGACCGATCCGGTCAGCAGCTTCAGCGGCAGGAACGGCTCGTCGGCCCGCCGGGCGTGCCACACGAAGCTGACCGCGAGCGCGACGGCGCCTCCCACCATCGCCAGCACGGTCGGCGACAGCCAGGGGTAGCGCGAACCGCCCCAGGTCAGCACCAGCATGAAGACGACGGCGGAGGCCATCAGCAGCACGCCGCCGAGCCAGTCGACCTTGCGCTTGCGGTGGAACACCGGGATCTTCTTCATCTTCGGCAGCAGCATCACGATCGCCGCAGCCGCGAGCGGCAGGTTGATCCAGAAGATCATCGACCAGTGCAGATGCTCGGCGAACACGCCGCCGATGACCGGGCCCAAAATGCCGCCGACCATCCAGACGCTGGAGAAATAGGCCTGGTACTGGCCGCGCTCGCGCGGGGAGACGACGTCCGAGATCACGGTCTGCACGACCGGCATGATGCCGCCGCCGCCAAGCCCCTGAAGGCCGCGCGCCAGGATCAGCATCGGCATGTTCGGCGCGACTGCGCACAGCACCGAGCCCGCCACGAACAGGCTGAGCGAGATGATGATCATGACGCGGCGGCCGTAGATGTCGCTGAGCGTGCCGAACACCGGCGCGACTGCGGTCGAGGCGAGCAGATAGGCGGTGATGACCCAGGAGAGATTGGAGACGTCCTGGAACTGGCGCCCGATGGTCGGCAGCGCGGTCGCCACGATGGTCTGGTCGAGGGCCGCCAGGAACATCGTCAGCATCAGGCTGATGACGATGGTGCGGACCTCGTCCTGCGACAGCGGCACCGGCGGCGCGATGGAGGGCGCATCATCGACGCTGATGACTTCGCTCGGAAGCCGGGACAGCTCCTCGGCGATATCGTCAGGCAAAGTCTGGATGTCGGCAGAACTGCTCTGCCGGTCGAACTTGTTCATCTCGCTCGGACGTCGTGGGGCGGCGCAACGCCGCAAAGGATTCGTTCTATGCAGCCCAATGTAGACAGCAAAGTTTGTCCCAGGCAGACGCCGCGGCGCATGGGTGCATCCCGCCCCCGGGCCATCCCGAAGACGTGATCACCGCGCAAGACCTGACGACGGTTCAGTCCTTCGGACGTCGCTTCAGGCGGGCCCGTTTCGGCAGCAGGGCCGGCCATTGCACGATGTGGTCCTCGAGCTCCTCGTCCGGGATCTCGTCCTCGCTGCCTTCGACCCGGCCGCGCACGGAGACGCCGGCGTCATGCACGGTGTTGGGATCACCGGAGACCAGCGGATGCCACCAATAGAGATCGCGCCCTTCGGCGACGAGCTTGTAGCCGCAGCTCGGCGGCAGCCAGTTCAGGGTGCGGACATTGGCCGGGGTCAGGCGGACGCAGTCAGGAACCTTGTCGGAGCGATTCGGATAGTCCTTGCAGGCACAGCTCATCCCATCGAGCAGCTTGCAGCCGATATGGGTGAAATAGATCTGCCCGGTGTCCTCGTCCTCGAGCTTGTTCAGGCAACAGCGCCCGCAACCGTCGCACAGGCTCTCCCATTCGCCCGCCGACATCTCTTCCAACGTCTTGGTTTTCCAGAAGAATCCCTCCTGGCCTGAAGGTCGTTTGGGAACTGCGGTCATGCGCCTCAACAAAGGTTCGAAAGAGCTACGGCTCAAGCCATCTAGGGCGTGCGGCCGGGGTGGTGCAAGCAAGGCGCCTTTGAGGCCCGTAATGACCCGGGGTCAATTAGGCCTGTTGTTCAAAATCGCGAGCCTGACCATTGGTTTATGGGCCCCGCTCGGCTAGAAGGAACAGCAAGTCCTCGGATGCTGGCCGGGCGCCTTGGGTTTGCCGCAACATTCCCCCAAGACGTCTCGATGCCGCCCCCGGCCGGGTGCTTGAACGCTTTCGAACCAAGCCTCAAGGGTTCTAGGTGCGCCAGATCATACCACCGCATTGGAAGCAGAAGGTCCGGAATTTCTTCCTGGACCTCGATGCGCGCATCGACTCCTCGCTGTTCTCCTCGGCCAAGGGCATCCGCGAGCTCTACGAGCGCTACTCGACCTTCATGGACCGCTTCTATGTCGGACGCTGGAAGCGCTGGGTGTTCATCGAGCCGCTGTCGGAGGCCGCCACCCTCGGCCTCGGCGGCCTGGTCGTGATGCTCACCCTCGCCATCCCCGCCTTCCGCGAGACCGCGGACGAGGACTGGCTGAAGAAATCCGATCTCGCCGTGAGCTTCCTCGACCGCTACGGCAACCCGATCGGCAGCCGCGGCATCAAGCACAACGACTCGATCCCGCTGGAAGATTTTCCGGACGTGCTGATCAAGGCGACGCTGGCGACCGAGGACCGCCGCTTCTACGAGCATTTCGGCATCGACATCGCCGGCACCGCGCGCGCGCTCGTCACCAACGCGCAAGCCGGCGGCGTTCGCCAGGGCGGCTCCTCGATCACCCAGCAGCTCGCCAAGAATCTGTTCCTCAGCAACGAGCGCACCATCGAGCGCAAGGTCAACGAGGCCTTCCTCGCGGTCTGGCTGGAATGGCGCCTGACCAAGAACGAGATCCTCAAGCTCTATCTCGATCGCGCCTATATGGGCGGCGGCACCTTCGGCGTCGACGGCGCGGCGCATTTCTACTTCAACAAATCCGCGCGCGACGTGACCTTGGCGGAAGCCGCGATGCTCGCCGGCCTGTTCAAGGCCCCGACGAAATACGCACCGCACATCAACCTGCCCGCCGCCCGCGCCCGCGCCAACGTCGTGCTCGACAACCTCGTCGATGCCGGCTTCATGACCGAGGGCCAGGTGTTCGGCGCCCGCCGCAACCCGGCCTTCGCGGTCGACCGCCGCGACGAGGCTTCGCCGAACTACTATCTCGACTACGCCTTCGACGAGATGCGCAAGCTGGTCGACACTTTCCCGAAGTCCTACACCGAGCGCGTCTTCGTGGTGCGCCTCGCGATCGACACCAACGTGCAGAAGGCCGCGGAAGACGCGGTCGAGAACCAGCTGCGCCAGTTCGGCCGCGATTATCACGCGACGCAGGCCGCGACCGTGGTGTCCGATCTCGACGGCGGCATCCGCGCCATGGTCGGCGGCCGCGACTACGGCGCCAGTCAGTTCAACCGCGCCACCGACGCCTATCGCCAGCCGGGCTCCTCGTTCAAGCCCTACGTCTACACCACCGCGCTGCTGAACGGTTTTACGCCGAACTCGATCGTGGTCGACGGCCCGGTCTGCATCGGCAATTGGTGCCCGCAGAACTATGGCCATTCCTATTCCGGCTCGGTGACCCTGACGCAGGCGATCACGCGCTCGATCAACGTGGTGCCGGTGAAGCTGTCGATCGCGATCGGCCAGAAGGAGCAGCCGAAGGCACCCAACCCGGCCAAGATCGGCCGCGCCAAGATCGTCGAAGTCGCGCGCCGCTTCGGCCTCAAGGCGCCGCTGCCCGACACGCCGTCGCTGCCGATCGGCTCGGACGAAGTCACCGTGCTCGAGCACGCCGTCGCCTACGCGACCTTCCCCAACCGTGGCAAGGCGGTGACGCCGCATTCGGTGCTCGAAGTGCGCACCGGTGCCGGCGACCTCGTCTGGCGCTGGGACCGCGACGGCCCGAAGCCGCGGCAGGCGATCCCCGCCTCCGTCGCCGCCGACATGGCCGGCATGATGAGCCACGTCGTCAGCGAAGGCACCGCGCGCCGCGCCGCGCTCGACGGCATTCCGACCGCGGGCAAGACCGGCACGACCAATGCGTATCGCGACGCCTGGTTCGTCGGCTACACCGGCAATTTCACTTGCGCGGTCTGGTACGGCAACGACGACTACTCGCCGACCAACCGCATGACCGGCGGCTCGCTGCCGGCGCAGACCTGGCACGACATCATGCTCGCGGCGCATCAGGGCGTCGAGGTCCGGGAGATCCCCGGCATCGGCATGGGCCAGAAGCTGCCGCCGCAGCATGTGAGCAACGCGCAGGCCAATGCGGCGCCGAAGGTGCTGGAGACCAAGCCGGGTCCTCCGCCGGTGCTGACCAAGCGCGGCGCCGATATTTTGGTGCGCGTCGAGAAGCTGCTGGATGACGCCGCCAAGACGGCAAAGAAATCGGCGGATGCCGACACCAAGGCGGCCAGGCCGCCCTCGGCGACGAGCGCGCTCGCCTTCCCGCAGAACTATGCGGAAGAGAATGCCAACGCCTCCGCCCCGCGCAAGAACTGATCGAAACAAGTGCGGCTGATCCTGATCACATTGACGGCCCTTCTGCTCGCGACGGTGGTGGGCCTCGGCGCAACCTGGATGACGACGACGCGCGGCACCGAGATCGGCGCGCTGACCATCGGCGCCTGGACCGCGCGGCCGCGCACCGGCACCGCCGACGTCGATCCCTATTCGCGCGCCACCATCGTGCGCAACGGCGAGCTGCCGATCGGCACCGGCGACGGCGTCGCCTTCACCGCGACCACCGACGACAAGAAGAAGGCGCTCGACGGCCGCTGCGACGTGATCGTCTCGGGCGTGACGCCGCCGGCGCGGTTCTGGACGCTGACGCTGTACGACCGCAAGGGCCACCTCGTCGCCAATTCGCTGGCCCGCTACGGCTTCACCAGCCAGGAGATCGTGCGCCAGTCCGACGGCTCGTTCGAGATCCGCATCGCCTCGCGCTCGCGCGCCGGCAACTGGCTGCCGACCGGCGGCATCGAACGCTACGCGCTGATGCTGCGCCTCTACGACACCCCGGTCGGCGTTGCGACGCGCACCCAGCGCGATGCGCCGATGCCGACGATTTCGACGGTGGGCTGCTCATGATCCGCCTCTTGTTCACCGTCGTTGCCGGCGTGGTGCTGGGCCTCGTGGTCCACCTCGTCAGCGTGCTGGCGCTGCCGCGGATCGCGACCCAGGACGCCTATTCGCGACTCACGCCGATGACCAAGCTCAATGGCGTCAGCCAGCTTCCCCTCGCCGATCCCAACACTTCACCCATGCCGTTCATGGACCCGGCCTTTGCGCTGGCGATCTGCCGCTATGACCTCACAAGCGGACCGATCAAGCTGACGGTGCCGGTGAGCCAGGCCTACACCTCGGTGTCGTTCTACACCCGCAACGAGATCGCCTATTACGCCATCAACGACCGCTCGGCGGGCCGCAAGGTGATTGAACTCGACCTGATGACGGAAGCGCAGCACAACGAGCTGCCCGAGGACGAAGAGGTCACTGCGGCCGACCGCCTGATCATCGACTCCCCCAGCACCACCGGCCTGATCGTGATGAAGGCGCTCGCCCCCGAGCCCGGCCTGATGCAGCAGGCGCAGGCAACGCTTGCAGCCGCGAGCTGCGGCCCGCAGACCGAACAGCCCGCCAAGGCCGAGGCCCCGCGCGGCCGGCGCTGAGCGCGGCTGGTTCGGCGGCCCTCAAAACAAAAATCTGAAAAACAACCCCATGCACAGTAGGGACGTTGAGATCATCGGGCTTGTGCGTGGGCTCCTAAGCGCGCCCGGCGCCCAAATGTCGGCTCAGTGTCCAACAGCGGCGCGAAAGTGGCCGCGACTGAACTGCCACTTCCGGGACGCCCGCATTGCAACAGGAAACCCTATGCGGTCTTCAGCGGCGCGGTGAGCGCCAGCGCCGCCACGGCATCCGCTATTCCCGGCGAATCTGCATAGGTAACCATGTGACCGGCATCCTCCACCAAGTGTAGCATGGAGCGGGGCAACGCCTCGTGCAGGCGGCGCGACTGGTCGGCCTCGATGAGCCGGTCACTCTTCCCATGCACGATCCTGACGGGACACCGGATACCCTGATACTGAAGCTGCAATTGCGCAGCAGCGGGAATAAGGAACGCGCTCTCCTCGGCTGCCGCCCTCAACTGCTTGGGCCGGAGAGCCAACGAGATCGGAAATTCATTCTTGAATTCCGGCGGAATGGCACGCGGCGCGAACAGCGTGCGCATCAGCTTCGGCGCGATAGCCCACGATATGATCGGCGAGATCGTGTAGCGCATAAGATCGCCCAGCAGCGGCAGTGCCGGACCTGACATGAGCCAAAAGTCCATCCGAGAGGTTGGAAAATAGTAGCCGGACACAAGCACCAGCCCGCTCACGGCATAACCGCTTCTCAGCGCCAGCGCGATTGCCACCAGCGTTCCCCAGGAGTGGCCGAGCACCACGGGATTGCGCACTCCGAGCTGATCAAGGGCCTTCGCGAACAAGGAAGCTTGCGTTGTGGGCGTCCAGATGCGCGTGCGCGGACGGTCGCTGTAGCCAAACCCTGGCCGGTCGAAGCAAACCACGCGATAGTTGCGGGCCAGGCGGTCGACCAACCCGCTCAGGACGAGATCCTGAACCATGGTGCCATTTCCGTGGAGCAGGACCACGCAAGGCGCGGCGGCATCGCCCCGTTCGATATAGTGAAGGCGCACTCCGTCGCACACGGTGAAGACGCCGATAGGCGGATTCCTTCGCTCCGCTGTCACCTGAAACGTGATGTTGCAGAGGATCAGAACGACAAGTCCTGCCAAAACGATCAGCAGAACGGCTTCAGTTGTCGACATGGTGTCAACCTCCATTCCCGATCGCGGGTCCCTCGGATTGGCGGCATCGCGCCCTCCAAGGGCTGCTGATTCGCTCCCTTCTAGCCAAAAGAACCGTGATCGCCCCGTGCGTGATCCGCGTTGCGTCCATCCTTTGCCGCAGCGGGCACGGCTTGCAGTTATCGTCCCGGCAGAGCCGTGAGCTCTCGGAGCGGCTCGATGCGCCAGAACGGATATGCCGCCAATTCTTTCGAATGCTGCCCGAACATATCGACCCGTCTGGTTGTAAACTCCATAATGACGGGGAAAAATTCAGTTGGTGACCTGATCGTCGCAAGTCTCAGGCCGAAATCGAAAGCAAATTGCACGTTGGCCTGAGCTATCTCGAGAAGCTTTGCTTGGTACGCCTGCATGTTTGCCGTGGCTAAGGCAAAGCCTTTCATTGGATCGCTATTAATCATTCTCCGACTGAGGTCATCTGGCAGGGCATCCACCCGAGACTCAATGACAGGAACCTCGGGTCTAGGATCGTTATGAAGCTTAAGAGGTGGTTCAATCGAGGTTGCCGCAACAGAGCGAGGTCCATTCTCTTTCGAGCTTTTAACAATGGCCTGCTTGTTCCGTTGGGCCCGCGCGGCCGTTTTCGGATTGGGGGCGCGCTTTGACGCTGGTGGCGGTTTGCGTTTGCTCATCTGACGCTCCAAAGAATATGGGGGGCGACCACACAGTCATTTCTGAACGGACAACAGGCTTTGTGATGTGGCGTTCCAAACCCGCGAATTGTTGGAGTTCCGCATGAACTGAGACACGCAGGTTCTGCGACGTGGGCGTTGATTTCAGGTAGCAACTCCAACCAACAAACGTCTAGCTGGCGATCTTCCAGACTATGCTCAATGGGCGTCGGCCTGAGAACAATTAGCTCTCCGCTCGTTGTGCTTTGCGGCGACTACGCAAACATTCATGCCTTGATCGCGAGGCCTCGTCGTATCGAACCTTCGGAGAGCAGCATCGGTTGCGGCTGTTGATGGGCCGCATCGCTGGCTTTGCGAGATCGTCCGGAGGACATTGTTGGTTCCGGTAGCTTCGGATCGGGCGGAGGCGTCGCCTTGACCAATCGAGCATGGGCGCTCAAAGGTTCTAGATCTCTCGAAAAATCTGCGGCCCCTATCGAGTTGAAAGCCTGAAAGGTGACTTCATCCCGCAGGCACATGGCGCGCCGCGCTGGCGGATAGAGGCGGCAAGCTGATCCGGAAGCTCGGCGACGTGCTCGAGGACAACCTGAGCGCCCTTGCAATAGGCCAAGTGGCCTAGTCATGAAGGGGAGTGAGGGTAAACTGGAAGACGGCGCCCCGCGGTGTATTCAGGGTGACCCACAATCGTCCGCCATGAGCCGCAATGATCGACCGACAGATGGCAAGCCCCATGCCTAGGCCGTTGGGCTTGGTCGTGTAAAACGCGTCGAAAACACGTTCCGCATTCGTCGGCTCGAGCCCCGGGCCCGAATCCCGTACAGCGACGAGCACGCCGCCTGCAACATCCCTTTCGGTACTGATCTGCAACTCCCGCTTGCCATCCTGAAGGCTGTTCATGGCTTCCACGGCGTTGAGGATCAGATTGAGGAGCACCTGCTGCAGCTGAATGCGCTCACCTTCGATTTGCGGCAGGTCCTCAGCGAGTTGTATCTGTACCGAGATTCCATGCCTCACCGCCTCGCTCCGGACCATGGCGATGACGTCCAGAACGGCTGCGTTGACGTCGAGCCGACTTTTGGGCAACGGCGCTTTCCTGACCATAGCGCGGATCCGGTGGACGATGTCGCCGGCTCGTTGGCAATCTGTGACAATGTGGTGGAGGGACTCGCGCCCCTTGTCCAGATTTGGTGGGTCCGCGGCGAGCCAGTTCAAGGCGGCGTCGGCGTTAGTAAGCGCAGCCGAGATCGGCTGATTGATCTCATGGGCAATCGAGGCCGTCAGCTGCCCCATTGTGGCTACGCGACTGACATGAGCGAGCTCGACCTGTGTCTTCTGGCGTTCGATAATGCCTTTCTTGAAAACATTGACCGCGGCCGCCATTGCGCCGATTTCGTCACGCCGATCAATTCCAGGCACGTCGATGCTCGTGTCTCCCTTGGCAAGTGCCGCCATAGCCCCGGTCATGCCTGTGATCGGCCGCGCGATCGCGCGTGTGAGTAGTATGCCCATCAACACTGCGATCATGAGCGAGGCTGCGGCGCCCATCACGGTTGCCGTATATGCAGTAGCGTATGCCAACTTCTGGACGGCGTCACGCCTTGCCAACAGATCGCGCTCAACCTGCTCGATTTCCCTCGCCTTGGCGCGGATTGCGTCCATGGCAGCTTTTCCGGTCGCCCCCTCCAACGTGCGCGCCTGCTCCCGAGTCGTGGGATGCGCCATCAGCGCGATCTCCCGCTCGGCGGTCTCGACGCGCCAAGTCATCGCCAGCTTGTTCAATTCATCTAGACGACCTTGCTGGTCTGGGTTATCCGAAGTCTGTTCTTTTAATTTTCGGATTGCCGCGCTGAAGTCAGCGCCGCCTCTGCGGTACGGGTCCAAGAACTTCTCGTCGCCGCTGATCAAATAGCCGCGTAAACTAGTTTGTTGATCCAGCGCTGCGGCTACTGCCGCCTCTAACGTGTCCAACACGTCAGTGGTATGGACCCGCCGGTTTTTGGCCTCTTCGATCAGGCTAAGTCTGTCGTAGACTATTGCGCCGCTCACGAATATGACCGCTACCACGGCGGCAAATGCCGCCATCAATTTGTGCAAAATCAGTAAACTCGAAAACTGGGGCACTTGACCCTCAAGGCCGAAGTCCGCGACCGACCAGACAGCTAGCTCAAGCTTGCTCCCAAGCGATGGCATTCGCAAGAATTGGTATGGGACCGGGACGGGGCAAAGCGGCGCAGCCTCCGGAGTGGAGCGCAGTCAGTGTGTCTCGTCGGGCGTCGCCCAGGCGCCGAAGAAAGCCGTCGCTTCTCCTGCCTTGCAGAAGGAATTCGACGGCTTCATCGAGAAGTTTCGTGCGGCGCTGCCTAGCCGGCCAGCATGAGCTTGGTCGGGTCACCTGTCGGAAGCAGGCGTCTTCGTTGCTCTGGGGGGTAACGGCAGCCACGGGCCAATTCCGGGCTCGGCATCGCGGCAAATCCTCTTCTATTCGATTACTTCGTCAACGCGGGTCAAGGCCGAGGCCCCGCACGGCCGGCGCTGAGCGGGGCTGTTTAGGCGTTCGCAAAACAAAAGCGAGAAAACAACCCCATGCACAGTAGCAGGGGCATCTCCCTCAGATGCCGGAACTCGCCGTTTCGGCTCTCATCGCCGCCTGATGCATATCGATGATCGCCACCGCGATGAACGTAATCGCGACGCAGAAAGCGATGACGGCGAAGAACACGGTCGCACCGTAGTTGAGTGCGAATGTGCCGACATAAGCGCTGACAATGGCCCCCGCCCGGCCGAAGCCGGCTGCCGCACCGACACCGGTCGACCGGACGTTGGTCGGATAGATGTGGGCCGCCAGCGCATAGAGAGAGCCCTGCGCGCCGAGCAGACAGAAGCCTTCGATGCACAAGAGAGCCATGAGCAACGGCTGGGTTTCGGTCGATAGCGGTATCGATGCCAGGATCATCGCGCCGATGATCGCTGCGCCGGCAACAGTCAGGATCGCAACGCGCGTCCCATACCTGCCGATCGCCCAACCGGTGACGATGCAGCCACCGACGCCCCCGAAGTTGAACAGTGCCAGACCGAAGCTCGCCGTCTGCACGTCAAAACCCTTGCCGGTCAAAAGAGTGGGAGCCCACGCGTAGAGGACGTAGACCGGCAACAAACAGAAGAAGAACGCGATCCAGAGCGCGGTCGTCGTACGACGAAATCCGGCAGCGAACAATGCGGTGAGCGAAGCACGTTCGACGCCGACGTCGCGCCGGTCGATGAAGGCTTTGGAAGCGGCAGCGGGCTCGTCCAGGATCCGAACGGATTTCGCCACCCTTTCCATGTCGGCGCCACGCGCCAACAGATATTGCGGCGATTCCGGCAGTGCGAACGTCAGGATCGCGGCGACGATCACCGGCAACACGCCGCTGACCACGAAGAGCATGCGCCAACCATATTCGGGCTGCAGCTGAGCGGCGATCAGGCCGCCAATCATGCCTCCGATGGGGATGCAGACAATGCCCAGCATCACGGAAAGACTGCGATTTCGCCTAGGCGTGAATTCCGCGATCAACGCGGTCGCCGCCGGAAGGGCACCGCCAAGTCCAAGGCCCGCCAGGAAACGATACAGGCCGACCTCGCCGACACCATGAGCGACCGCAATCGCGAAGGTCGCCGCACCAAACAGGAAGACGGATGCGATGAGGGCAACCTTGCGTCCGAGCCAGTCGCCGACGACGCCCCCGATCGGGGTGCCGATCGTCATGCCCACGAAGCCCAACGCGAGGGCCGGAGCGAAATCGCTGCGCGTGACGCTCCACTCCTTGATCATCGATGGTATGGCGAAGCCGAGAATTTGATTGTCCAGACCATCGAGGACGATAGCGAGAGCGCAGAGGAGCAGCACCTGCTTTCGCGAGGCGTTCCACGTCCCCTCCTCTGCGAGCGAACCGATGTCGATAACCCGCTGCTGCGGTGCGTCCAGGACCTGTGTCGTCACGTTCGTTCTCCCCCTTTTGTAAACGCTTTCGAATATCTCTGCTCGGGCGGCCGCAACTCGGCCGCCCGATTCTCGCCAGGCACGTTCGTCCGCGGTTGCAGTCAGGCAGCCGTCGTCACGTCCGCCTCATTCGCCTTCGACCGGGCGGCTTCCATTCGGGCCGCGCCCAGCGTGTTGGCGAGCAGACACGCGATGGTCATCGGCCCGACGCCACCCGGGACGGGCGTGATCGCGCCGGCGACCTCAATTGCCTCGTCGAAAGCGACATCGCCGACAAGCTTCTCGGCTCCTGAACCGGACTTGATGCGAGTGATGCCGACGTCGATGACCGTTGCGCCCGGCTTGATGAAATGACCGCGGATCAGGCCCGGGACGCCGGTTGCGACAACGAGGATGTCGGCTTCCCTGCAGCGCCGTTCCAGATCGGTGGTCCGAACGTGCGCGATGGAGACCGTGCACATCTCTTGCAACAGCAACCGCGCCATCGGCCGGCCCACGACGTTCGATGCTCCGACGACCAGTGCTCCGAAGCCGGCGATGTCGTCGTGCACCGATTTGATCAAACGCAGGATGCCTAGAGGCGTGCACGGAACCAGGGCACCTTCCATTCCGGCGGCCGTCCGCCCCACGTTCAACGGATTGAATCCATCGACATCCTTGTCGGGCCGAATAGCCGTCACGACGCGTGCGGCATCGATCTGCGAGGGCAACGGAAACTGAACCAATATCCCGCTCACCGCGGGATCGCGGTTCAACTGCTCGATCAGGTCGAGCAACAGTCGCTCCGGCGTGTCCGCAGCGAGCACGAACCGGCGTGATCGCATGCCAACAGCTTCGGTCTGCCGCACCTTGTTCGAGACATAGACGTGGCTGGCGGGGTCGTCGCCGATCAGCACGACGGCCAACTCCGGGACCGCCGCGCCGCCGGCAACCAGGGCGGCGACGCCTTTGGCCACGTCATTCCGGACCTCGGCAGCGAGCGCCCTTCCATCGATGATGCGCGCGGACATGGGCAGGTCAGACCTTGGAGAGATCAGCGCGCCGGTTGTCCTTCTTGTAGGGCGCCGGCGCCACCTTGGCGCGGATCTGCTTTTGCCGACGTCCGGGCTCGCCCCAGACAACGACGACCTCATTGCCAATCTCGGAATGATCGACGTCGATGGTGCAGAGCGACAACATTTCGCGGAAGAAGTAGCTATATCCCCGCGACGTCGTCACGCCGACGTCCTTTCCGCCACTCAGCACGCGGTCGGCGTACATGAAGCCGCGCTGGTCGCGAGGCATCTCCATGTACTGGTACGGCTCATGCTCCTTCTGAAAGAGGGAGGCGTGCACGTCGGCCACGTCGTCTCCGTTCCAGACGAGCGTGCGGATCACGCGCTTTGGATGGGCAACTTCGTCCTCGAGCGCCGCGCGTCCGATGAAGTCATGATCGAACTTGATGTTCTTGGCCCAGCCCAGCTCGACCGGGCTCCGGTACCAGTCGCGGACGTCGTCCGATTGGAAGCTGCCTGCGATGTTGAAGGTCGAGGCGAACCCCGGCATCGCTGCGCGGAACTCATCCTGATACTCCTTCATGTCCTCGTCGAAGATCGCGGGCATGTAGTCGGTGACGATGGTCGGGAAGCAGGCCTCGAGATGGTTGATGAAGATCGCGCGGCCGCCGATCCGGCGCAGGCCGAACTCCTGGCCGGCAGCGACGATGGCGTCGTAGACGGCCGCCGCCTGCCCCATCGGCCCTTGAAGCTCGAAGCCGATCTCGCCGGACATGCCCTGCCGCAGCGCGAGCATCTTGCAGCCGGCAATCTCGATCTCGCCCGAATGCATGAACTTGACGTCTCGCAGCGATTGCTTCGCGACCTTTTCAAGGAGCGCGAGCGATGTCGGCCCCTGGACCTGGAAATTGAACCAGTCATCGGCTGCGGACGTCACCTTGTAGTCGCCGTGCCGGCGGATGTAGTCGACCCAGAATGTGCCGCGCCCGAACAACATGAACTCGTCTTCGGACAACCGCGTGAGGATGCCCTCGGCGATGACTTTTCCCTGCTTTGTCGTATGGACGACGTGCTTGGACTGACGGATGTCGAACTTCTGGAAGCTGTTGACGGAAGTATCCGAGAAAAGCTTCAGGGCATCGGGTCCCTTGAAGCGCCGCTCCCAGAGGAACGACCAGTCGCCGATGGCGCAGGTCTCCTTCCACGACATGCTCTCGTCGATCCAGTCGGTGTATTCGGGAAGGCCCCAACGCGAGGTGAAATAGCCTTCGGGGGTCTTGCGCATACCCTTGGGGGTCAACATTGTCGTGCTCCGTTTCTCAATTGGAGAAGACGATCGTTCGATCGCCGTTGATGATGACGCGGTCCTCGAGGAAGAGATGGACCGCGCGCGAGAGGACGCGCCGTTCGATGTCGCGCCCCTTCCGGACCAGATCGTCCGGCGTATCGCGGTGGCTGACGCGCTCGACGTCCTGTTCGATGATCGGACCTTCGTCCAGATCGCTCGTTGCGAAGTGCGCGGTCGCTCCGATGAGCTTCACGCCACGCGCGTGCGCCTGGTGGTAGGGTTTTGCGCCCTTGAACCCCGAAAGGAAGCTGTGGTGGATGTTGATGCAACGGCCATGGAGATGGCGCGAGAGATCGTCCGAGAGGATCTGCATGTAACGCGCGAGAACGACGAGATCGGCATTCGTCGTCGCGACAAGCGCCTTGATCTGCGCTTCCTGCTCCATCTTCGTTTCCTTCGTAACCGGAAGGTGATGGAAAGGGATGTCGCCGACGAGGCTCACGGCAAGGGCCGAACGCGGATGGTTGGAAACGATCCCGACGACGTCCATCTGGAGCTCGCCGAGCCTGTGGCGATAGAGGAGATCGCCCAGGCAGTGATCGAATTTGGAGACGAACAGGAGCACGCGCTTGCGTTCGGCCTGGGATCGGAGCTTCCACTCCATGCCGAACCTTCGGGCGATGATCTCAAGGCCTGCTCGCGCCTTCTGCGCGCCCTCGTCCGACAGTGTGACACCGACCCTCATGAAGAAGCGTTCGCTCATGATCTCGTCGACCTGCGCCGCCTCGATGATGTTGCCGCCGTTCTCGAACAGACAGCGCGAAACGTCGGCCACGATCCCGGGCACATCGCGGCATGACAGGGTCAGGATGTATTGAGAGCTTCCAGCAAGTTCAGGCTGCATCTGCGGACGATTCCTCGCGCCACGCGCGGTCGTGCTCCGACGCACCGACGGGGTGAGCGGATGTGGGAAAGGTTGAGAGGCGGACTGAGGAAGGGGACCGGACCAGCCTGTGCGGCCGGCGACCTACGGCTTTGATTTCACTCCCAAAGTCGCCCTGCGGGCGTTGCAGGAGACCATCGCGCATAAAGCCGTCATTGAAAATCCGGTATTATTCAATACAAGCTATCAATGTGATGGATATCAGACGGCTCGACCTGAACCTTCTTCTGCTGCTCGACGGGCTCTTCCGCACCCAGAACCTGTCGGCGCTCTCCCGTGAGCTCGGAATGAGCCAGCCAATGGCCAGCACCGGTCTGCGCAAGCTGCGGGATTTCTTTGGCGATCCGCTATTTCTTTCGACCGGGCGCGGCATGCGGCCAACGCCCTTCGCGGAATCGATCGCCGAAGCCGTGCGGACAGTGCTGTCCACCGTCGATCAGCAGATACTGCGCAAGCCGCGTTTCGTGCCGGAAGACAGCGACCGCGTGTTCACGGTCACAACCTCGGATATCGGCGTGCTGATTTTCATCCCGCCGATCCTCCAACGCATTCGCAGCATGGCTCCCGGAGCGAGCTTGCGGTGCCTGCCGACGTCGCACGAGGACCTGGAAGACGCGCTCGAAAGCGGCGAGATCGATCTGGCGATAGGCTATTTTCCGGACCTCGTCGGTCCGAACATCGTGACGGAGGATCTGTTCGATCATCCCTTCACCAGCATCGTCCGCAAGGACCATCCAACGATCGGTGACACCCTCTCGCTCGAACAGTTTCTCGCCGCGGACCATATCGTCGTAAACCAGCAGGGGCGCAGTCAGGAGATCTTCGAAAGGCGCGTTCGCGAGCTCAAGCTGCAACGCCGCGTCGTGCTG
The DNA here is from genome assembly GCF_013408065.1 of Bradyrhizobium sp. IAR9. Classification (NCBI taxonomy): domain Bacteria; kingdom Pseudomonadati; phylum Pseudomonadota; class Alphaproteobacteria; order Hyphomicrobiales; family Nitrobacteraceae; genus Bradyrhizobium; species Bradyrhizobium sp. IAR9. Next base: position 154,306 of record NZ_JACBZW010000005.1, on the reverse strand, counting down.
CACCTGCCGCATTTCATGAGCGTGCCGCAATTGATTGCGACGAGCGACATGATCTCCACCGTGCCGTTCTCGCTCGGGGCCTGGTACGCGAACGCGGGGCTGAAGCTGCTGCCCCCGCCGGTCTCGATACCTCTCATCGAATTGAAGCAGCACTGGCACCGGCGGATGGACAACGAACCCGCCGTGCGATGGCTTCAAACGATCGTGGCCGAGGAGCTCCGGGACCGCGACCCCGCGCTGGCGATGTCGGCCGATTATGCCAAGTCGCGCGCCAAAGCGGCGGCACCCATCGCCGGGCGGTCTGCGGCAACGACCGCGTCACGGCGGCGGTAAGCGCGTCACGAAGAGTTCACCATTTGGAGGAAACCGCGCCAGTCCGCGCGTACCGGCTACATCAGCGAGAAAAATGTAGTGAACGCGGTCTTGGCATTTAACGCTGCTGGAAAGATCAAGACCCTGAGCTGTGGTCCGCCAGCACCAACTCATGCGTCATGTCGTCTTTGACGCGGTGCCTTTCAATGAGGGGCGCCGGCGACCATTTCATCCATATTCCGGTGCCAGACGCCAGCTCGCAGCGCGGGTGGCCGGCTCGTCGACCCAGGCTTCCCGCGCGAACCATGCGTGATCGGTGCGGCAGATCGGACACCGGGTGCGGGAGAAAAACACCGCGCGGCGTCCAAAGCTCTCGCGATCAGTCTTGATGCCGGTGGGAATCGCGTGTCCGGTTTGTGGACATTTGACCATGACCATTCCCATGTTGCCCTCCCTTGCGATTTGTCTTTGTTGTGGTTTGCAGAAAAGCACCGGCCGGTTGGAATGCGCCTCTCGTCGGTGCGAGGCCTGAGAGGCATCGCGCACCTTGTTGGTCGAGCATGGGGCAGTGGGGCGTGCTCGCTCAGTTGGGCGTGCTCCAACCAGCCGGATCTCCTCCTCAAACGAATCCGAATGTGAAATTGAACGCGCTTTTAGCCGCCTGGGTGGAGGACCCTGGTGAAATGCTTCCTGATCGGCTCACCTGTTTCCGTCGCGAGCTTCTGGGCAAGCGCCCACAATTCCCTGTTCTGGTCAGAGGCGGTGTCGAACGCCTTGCGCGCTTGCGCCGCCGACAATGTATAGGCATCGGTCGCGGACTTGCTGCCGAACAGATCGACGAAGAAATCGAGCGCAGAAGCGGCATTGGCGTTTGAGATTTCGAACACCTTGAGCCCGTAGTCGGTCGTGCATCTCGCATTGCTCGAATAGGTCTCACGCAGCGCCTGCGTCATCTCTTCCGATGCGGCCTTGATCTTCTCGCAGCCTTCCCGTGCGCGGGCGAGGCCCTGCTCGGCAAGCTCGCGCCCCACGCCGGGCAACACGACCTTCGAGAAATCCAACCATGGCATCGCGAAAACGTTCGTTCCGTTCGGCGGCAGTTTCGTTTGGCTTTCAGTCACGCAACATTTCCTTTCTCAAGCGAAAGCACTCCTCGCAACGCTCGCTTGCGTCACGAGAGCTCACGCTCTGTGTTCGATCAGATTTTGGATGAGCCTTGATCTAGCCCCGACCCGCCACGACTTTGTGCTGCGAGAAGCGGGAAGTCGGTTCGGTTTGTGACTCTCGCTCAAACTTTTTTTGAGATTGTCAACACAGACGAAGGTATGTCGGGCGAATGACTGTGCACAACAGGGATATCGCGAGGGGCAGGAAGTTCCTTCCTTAGCGCAAGCCTTGCAAAGGAGCCCCGCGCTGGCTGCGTTGGGATGCGCTACGTTGCGCAAGAACGGACATCACGCGACGTGCCTGCAACGGTAGCTTTCAAGCCTCAAGCCGCCTGCCCTTCTGCTTCACCCTGCCTATCGCTCACTTTCGGACAAACGAAACCGGCGGAGTGTGCTGGCGGAGTTCCTGAACGGCCCTTTCAGTAGCTTGTGCTCATCATCGCGTAGATCGCGCCGATCGCGGTGAAAGGCATGGTTCGCCCAACTCTCTCACCGCTGCGTTTGCCGCGCTCCGGAAATTGGAACCCCTTATGGTGTTACCCATACGCATTTTGCAATTGTGCCACATAGCGCTTGAATCTAAGTCCTGAATGATGGCGTAAGGCAAAACGCGCCTCGCGGTCGCGTGTGTTCGGAATTTTATTTTTGAAATTGAGAGCTTCCGCAGCTGAATTGGATTTCGGAGCGCGAAGCGTACGCGGTTTCAAACAAAGTTCGAGTTTGCCGTCCTATGCCGCTCGAAATGCGGTTCGCGGTGGGCTACCGTGACGCATCCCAGCGGAATTGGTAACCGACTTCTCGCCGCCCTACCGGCGGCAGATCTCGGTCTGCTAGCACCCGAGCTGGAGATGGTCGCGCTCGATCGGGACGCGGTCATCTCGCGGGCGGGTGACCAGACCGAGCACGTCCTCTTCCCTCATAGTGGGGCCATTTCGGTGATGATCGACATGGCGAACGGGGAGACGGTCGCCAGCGCTGCGATAGGGCGCGAGGGAGCAGTAGGCACCCTTTCCGTGCTGGGGCCGTCCCCTGCGGCCCTTACCGCCATCGTTCGTGCCGCCGGCACCGCCTCGCGGATCCCCGTATCGCGATTCCACGCGGCTTTTAGCCGTAGCCCCGCGATCCGCCACGCTGTCCAGCTTCACTTCAAGGCAATGCTGATACAGCTACAAATCGGTGGAGCCTGCAATGCGCTGCATCCGGTCCAAGCCCGCATGGCACGCTGGCTGCTCCATCTTCACGACCGCGTCGACCACGACGTCCTCCCGCTCACGCAGGAGACGCTTTCGCAAATACTGGGTGTGCGACGGACGACGGTGACGCTCCTGATGCGCAATCTGCGTGCTTCCGGAGCGATCAGATCTGAGCGGCGAGGCGAAATCGAGATCGACCCATCGCGGCTCGCAGAGGTGGCGTGCGAATGCCGCGACACCATGCGTCTCGAAGTCGACGATATCTTTTCTATCGATCCAGCCTGAACTCGCGTTTGGTTCTGCCGAGGCAGATTTGACCGTGACGATGACCGGTTTAGCCCGAAGAGCCGACGCCAAAGCGAGGAACGACATCCGGCGCCAGGGCCAGAGGTCGACAAGGCGCGCGGGCTGTTGTCGTCGCAGCGCCTGATTACCGCTCCTCGGTCGGATGCACCCATTTGTAGGGCGTGATGCTTTGCGTGGCCGTCAGCTTGATCATGTGGACGGGCGGCGCGGAACGTCCCTTTCGGCACGACCGGCACTTGAGCGAGGCTTCCAGCTTCCAGATCGGCGTATCGCGGGGACGGCGGATTGCGTCGAGCGGCAGGCTCGCACGCGCCTTGCACCTGTTGCACTCGACCTCGAGCCAGCCCATGCCGCCGTTCAGGCATTGGCCGATCGTCGGCGAGGGCTGCGAGGGACCACCGTAACCTTCCATGCGGACCGACCAGGCTTCGGCTTCGGCCCGATCGGCCTCGCGAACCGCCTTCCTGGCCTCCTCGCGCGCGTGCTTGGCCGAAATTTCCGCACCCAGAATCCGGCCGCCCCAGATGACCTCGCGTGATTTGGTGCTCATGCCGTCATCAAAGCTGCGCCCGACGGCGCTGGCAAATTATCGATCGCTAGTAGGTTGGATCCGCAATTCGATACTGCGGGTCGTGGGTGTGGAAAACCGAGGCTGAAGATCCCGTGGCGAAGCCGCGGCGCCGAGGGCTTGGCGTGGCACCGAAGGCCTGGCATGGCAGCAGCTGTCAGGCGACAGTAGGACGCAACTTCAAATCGCTTGCGCCGTTGAAGCCGCGCGTCTCGCGAGTTATCGATCCACCAAACCCGCCTTCCATCGGAGGAATGCATGAGCACCATCACCGGCGGCTGTCACTGCGGCGCAATCCGTTACGAGGTCGAGGGCGAGGCGATCGTGCATGCGCTGTGCCACTGCCGCGATTGCCGGCTCCACGCCGGCGCTCCGGTGGTCGGCTGGACGATGTATCCGGAGAGCGCTCTCAAGGTGACCAGGGGCGAGCCGAAGGTGTACCGCTCCTCTGAACATGTCCGGCGGCACTTTTGCGCCAATTGCGGCACCGGCCTGTTCTACGACAATGCCAGCCTGATGCCCGGGATCATCGATATCCAGAGCGCGACCTATGACGATCCCGAGGCCGTGCCGCCGACGATGCACATCCAGGTCGCCGAGCGCCTGCGCTGGATGGAGCACGCGCACGAACTGCCGACGTTCGAGCGCTTTCCGCCGCAGCCGTAAGCGCGAGACATCATCGCCGGCTCGGCCCCGCCGTCAGCCTTTCGTGCTTGCAGTCTTGTCCAGCGCGGCGCGCATGCCGTTCGCGAGCTTGACCGCGTCGTCATTGGCCCAGAAGTGCATGAAGAACAGCCGCGGCTGCTCGTCCAGCATGTGGCTGTGCAGCGCCGTGACCTCGATGCCGTGCGTACGCAGCGCCACGATGACCGGGTTCACCTCGTCGCTGGTCAGCACGAAATCGCCGGTGATGGCAGCCTTGCCTGCTCCGGTCGGCTGGAAGTTGATGGCGATCGCAACGCCCATCGCACCGACGGGGGTCAGCAGCATGCCGTCCTCCGTGATCGGGTCGCGCCGCTTGACGTTGAACTGGTAGACGCCGCCGTTGGCCTGCCCCTTGACGCCGATGACCTGATCGAGCTTGGCGGTGTCGAGGTCGATGGCAGGCGGCGGCCCCGCCGGCGCCGCGACCGTCAAGGGAGTCTTGCTTTCGGCCAACGCATCGTGGATCGCCGAGGCCAGCTTGACGGGATCGCCGTGTCCGGCGACGTGCATGTAAAACGTCGCCGGGCTCGCGCGCAGCAGATGATTGTGCACGGCGGTGATCTCGATACCGCTCGCGATCATCTTCGCCATCACGGGATTGATCTCGGTCTCGAGGAGCACGAGATCGCCCATGACCATGGCACCGCCATGCGCGGGCTTGAACGCGAGCCAGCCGCCGAGCGCCAGCGCCGGCTTGATCGTCACCCCGTCCGAGGTCACGGAAAGATCGGTGCGAGGAAAGCCGTAGCGGTGGACATCGTCGGCAACGACGGGCTTGCGGCCCAGTGTTTCATCGACCTTCTTCCAGTCGAGGTCCTGCGCATGGGCGCCCGCGATGAAGCAGGCACCGACGCCGATCAGCGCCAAAATTGTCTTTCGCATTGAACTGCTCCCTAAGCTTGGATTTCAGGCTCCTGTGCCCCGGGGTTCACTTCTGCTCCTTGATCTGGCCGCTGCTATCCATGACAAGCCGCACCTCCTTGCCGTTCTTCACGGCTTTTGCGGTCGTGCCCTCGGCGGTCGATTTGATGTCGCTGACCTGCGTGTAGCCGGCCGCCTGGATTTTGGCGACGACCTCCTCTTGTGTCAGAGCGCGTGCGCTCGACAGCCCGCTGGCGATCGCCAGAAAGAGGATTGTGTGAAAGATGACCCTTCTCCGCATGACATTCTCCTGGCGTCTCCTGCCCCAGGTGAAGTCGTTTTCGGCGCGGCGCGACGAGATGACGCCAACGCGCTTCGGCGCGGCCGCCGCGCAGGAATGAAAAATCACGATTTGTCTGATGAGATTGGGAAACCATGACATGCTGCGCCCTTGGTGATCAGGACGCGATGCTTGGGCATGTCGCCTCGCGGGGAGATCGCAAATCCCCGTCACGTCGAATAGAAACCCGGGTGGCCCAGCTGTCAACCGGCGCAAGGCCGAGGCGCGTCACGAAGAGTTCACTCGGAACGGAACCGCGCCAACCGGCATCTTGAAACGATCGGGCGATCTCATTAGGGTTCGTCACGTGGGGACGAAGCAGACTCCCCGTGAGACCCCGGTCCAAGCTCTGCGCAGCACGCCATTCGTGGAGCTTGCGCATGGACACCGACTTCTCTTCCCGCAATGTTATCGCCATCCTCTCGCGCGGAGACACCGCCGCGCGAGCGGCCGCAACGCCGCACAACAGCCGCTTCGTCCGTGTCTTCGAAGCCCTCGCCGCGTTCGGCATCGACGCGCGCCCCGTGATCTACGACGAGAGCTTTGCCGACGCAGTCCGCGATCAACTGCTCGCGGCCGACGGCGTGCTGGTCTGGGTCGATCCGATCCACCAGGGCAAGACGCGCGCCGAGCTCGATATCCTGCTGCGCGACGTCGCGGCGCGAGGTCCCTGGGTGAGCGCCCATCCCGACGTGATCCTGAAGATGGGCGTCAAGGAGGTGCTTTACCGAACGCGCCACCTGGGCTGGGGGACCGACACCCATCGCTATGACACCGCCGCGGCGTTCCGCGCCGAATTTCCCTCGCGCCTTCGGGCGGACGGCCCCCGCGTGCTCAAGCAAAATCGCGGCAATGGCGGCCAGGGGGTATGGAAGGTCGAAGCGCTTCCGAACACGACGGAGACGGTTCGTGTGCTCCATGCCCAGCGCGGGAGCCGGCCCGAGGACATCAGGTTCGACGATCTGGTGGCGCGCTGCGCGCCGTATTTCGGCTGGGGCGGCTGCATCATCGACCAGGCGTTTCAACCTCGCCTGCCCGACGGAATGATCCGCTGCTACATGAGCGGCGCCAGGGTCGCGGGCTTTGGGCACCAATTGATCAAGGCCTTGATCCCACCGCCGCCGGAAGGCCCCGACGCGCCCGAGGCGCAGCCCGGACCGCGGATCATGCACGGCCCTGATGCCCCGCCGTTCCGGGCGCTGCGAAGGTCGATGGAGGATGAATGGACGCCGCAGATGGTGGAAACGCTCGGCATCGATGAATCGTCACTGCCGGTGATCTGGGATGCGGATTTCCTGTACGGGCCGCGCGATGCGGCGGGCGCCGACACCTACGTGCTGTGCGAGATCAACGCGAGCTCCTGCTTTGCGATCCCCGAGGAGGCGCCGGCGGCGATCGCACGAACGGTGACGCACCGCCTGCTGCGGAGCCAGGAGACACCGTCCGGCTGAGCCAAAGCCCGGGAAGCCGGACGGCGTCTCGCGATCCTATTCGGCCGCTTGCGGAGGGCGCATGCCGTTCTCCATTTCAACGGCATGTTCGTCGACGAGCGCCGGTTGCTCGCCATCAGGCAGCCCCCGCCCCTTCACCAGCCCGAAAATCGCCGGGATCACGATCAGCGTCAGCAGTGTCGAGGAGATCATCCCGCCGATCATCGGCAGCGCGATGCGCTGCATGATCTCCGATCCGGCGCCGGTGCTCCACATGATCGGCAGCAGGCCCGCCATGATGGCGACCACCGTCATCATCTTGGGCCGGACGCGCTCGACCGCGCCCACCATGATGGCGTCATGGAGATCGCGCCGAGTGAAGACCCCGCCCTCGGCCTCGCGCCTCGCCTTCATCTCGGCCAGCGCGTGATCGAGGTAGATCAGCATCACGACGCCGGTCTCGGCGGCAACGCCGGCGAGCGCGATGAAGCCGACGGCGACCGCGACGGACAGATTGAAGCCGAACCACCACATCATCCAGATGCCGCCGACCAGCGCGAACGGCAGCGACAGCATCACGATCAGCGTCTCGGTGAGTGCCCTGAAATTCAGGTACAGCAACAGGAAGATGATCGTCAGCGTCACGGGCACGACGATCTTCAGGCGCGCTGCGGCGCGCTGGAGATATTCGTACTGGCCGCTCCAGACGACATAGGTGCCGGCGGGAAACTGGATGCTCTCCGTCACCGCGCGTTGCGCGTCCGCGACGTAGCTGCCGATGTCGCGGTCGCGGATGTCGACATAGATGTAGGTCGCCAGCTGGCCGTTCTCGGTGCGGATCGACGTCGGCCCGCGCGCCGGCTCGACCTTCGCCACCTCGCCGAGCGGCACGGCGCCGCCCGCCGGCATCGGAACCAGGATATCGCCAGCGATCGCCTTGGGATTGTCGCGCAGGTCACGCGGATAGCGCATGTTCACCGTGAACCGCTGCCGGCCCTCCACGGTCGTCGTCACCGTCTGCCCGCCGAGCGCGGCCGCGATGGTGTCCTGAACGTCCTGGATCAAAATGCCGTAGCGGGCGAGCGCCTCGCGGTCCGGAACGATCTCGAGATAGTAGCCGCCGATGCCACGCTCGGCGTAGGCCGACGAGGTCCCCGGGACGGTCTTGATCACCCGCTCGACCTGCCGCGCCAGCCGGTCGATCTCGACGAGGTCGGTGCCCATGACCTTGACGCCGACAGGCGTACGGATGCCGGTGGAGAGCATGTCGATGCGCGCCTTGATCGGCATGGTCCAGGCGTTGGAGACACCGGGAAACTGCAGCGCCTTGTCCATCTCCGCAATCAGACTGTCGACGGTGACGCCGGGCCGCCACTGCTCCTTCGGCTTCAGATTGACCACCGTCTCGAACATTTCGGTCGGCGCCGGATCGGTCGCGGTCGCCGCCCGTCCGGCCTTGCCGTAGACGGAGACGACTTCGGGGAACGACTTGATGATGCGGTCCTGAATCTGCATCAGTTCGGCCGCCTTGGTGACGGAGATGCCGGGCAGCGTCGTCGGCATGTAGAGCAGCGTGCCCTCGTTCAGCGCCGGCATGAACTCGGTGCCGAGCTGGCGGGCCGGCCAGATCGTGACGGCAAGGACTGCGACCGAGACCAGGATCACCAGCGTCCTGGCGCGAAGCACGCCCTTGATCACGGGCCGGTAGATCCAGATCAGGAAACGATTGATGACATTTTTGCTCTCCGGCACGATCCGGCCGCGGACGAAGATCACCATCAGCGCCGGCACCAGGGTGACCGACAAGAGGGCCGCGGCCGCCATCGAGAACGTCTTGGTGAACGCGAGCGGGCTGAACAGCCGTCCCTCCTGCGATTCCAGCGTGAAGATCGGCATGAACGACACGGTGATGATCAGCAGGCTGAAGAACAGCGCGGGGCCGACCTCGGACGCGGCGTCGATCAGGATCTGCACGCGCGATTGGCCGGGCCCGGCGCGCTCGAGATGCTTGTGGGCGTTCTCGATCATGACGATCGCGGCGTCGACCATGGCGCCGATCGCGATCGCGATGCCGCCGAGACTCATGATGTTGGAGCCGAGGCCGAGCAGCTTCATGGCACCGAACGCCATCAGCACACCGACCGGCAGCATCAGGATCGCGACCAGCGCGCTACGGACGTGCAGCAGGAACACGATGCAGACCAGCGCGACGACGACGCTCTCCTCGAACAGCGTGTGCTTGAGCGTGTCGATGGCCGCGTAGATCAGGTTGGAGCGATCGTAGACCGGCACGATCTCGACCGATTTCGGCAGGCTGCTCGCGATCTCCTTGAAGCGCTTCTTGACGTTCTCGATGACGTCGAGCGCATTGACGCCGAAGCGCTGCAGCACGATGCCGCTGGCGACCTCGCCCTCGCCGTTCAGCTCGGTGATGCCCCGGCGCTCGTCCGGCCCAAGCTCGACATTGGCGACGTCGCGGAGCAGCACCGGCGTTCCGCCGGAGGTCTTCAGCACGATGTTGCCGAGATCGTTGATGCTCTTGATATAGCCCTTGCCACGGATGACATATTCGAACTCGGCGAGCTCGACGGTGCGTCCGCCGACGTCGGCGTTGCTGGCGCGGATCGCCTCACGAATTTTCTGCATGCTGATGCCGCGGTCGCGCATCCGCTGCGGGTCGAGCACCACATTGTACTGCTTGACGAAGCCGCCGATGCTGGCGACCTCGGCGACGCCTTCGGCCTTGGCCAGCGCGAATTTCAGATTCCAGTCCTGGATTGTGCGGGTGTCTGCCAAGTTCAATTCCTTCGACAGGACCGCATACTGGTAGACCCAGCCGACGCCGGTGGCGTCGGGGCCGATGGTCGGGGTGACGCCGGCGGGCAGTCGCGACGAGGCGCCGTTGAGGAATTCCAGCACGCGTGAGCGCGCCCAATAGATGTCGGTGCCGTCCTCGAAGATCACATAGACGAACGAGGCGCCGAAGAAGGAGAAGCCGCGCACCACTTTCGATTTCGGCACGGTCAGCATTGCCGTGGTCAGGGGATAGGTGACCTGGTCCTCGATCACCTGCGGCGCCTGACCGGGATATTCGGTGTAGACGATGACCTGGGTGTCGGAGAGATCCGGGATTGCATCGAGCGGCAGGTGGATCAGCGCATAGAGGCCGGCGGCGGCCGCAAAGCCGGTGCCGAACAGCACCAGCAGCAAATTGCGCGCCGACCAGGCGATGATGCGGGCGATCATTTGTGCTCTCCCGTCGCATGGCCCGCATCTGACGGCTGAGGCGCTCCCTCCGCAAACCCCTTGAGCGCGGCCTTCAGATTGCTTTCCGCATCGATCAGGAAGGTGGCGGATGTGACCACCGCCTCGCCATCGGCAAGTCCGTCGCGCACCTCGATGTAGCCGCCGCCGCGCCGGCCGAGCTTCACCTCGCGCGGCTCGAAGCGCCCTTCGCCCTTGTCGACGAGGACGGCCTGCCGCGTGCCGGTGTCGAGCACCGAACTATCCTGGATCGCCAGCACGGGCGCGCTATCGGCCGTGTCGATCTCGGCATCGACATACATGTCCGGCAGCAGCACCGCATCGGGATTGGCGAGCTCGATCCGGACTCGAACCGTCCTGGTGTCGCGGTTCACCTGCGGATAGACCACGGCGATCTTGCCGCTGAAGATACGGCCGGGAAAGCTGCGCGCGCGCACCACCACGGACTGCCCTACCGCGATGTTGCCGAGATCGCGCTCGGCGACGTCGGCCAACGCCCAGACGACCGAGGTGTCCGCAATCCGGAACAGCACCTCGCCGGAATTGGCGCGCATGCCGTCGATCGCGTTGCGCTCGAGCACGATGCCGTCGCGCGGCGCCGACCAATGCACGGTGACGGGCGCAACGCGCGTCCGCTCCATCTCGGCGATGACCTGCTCGGGCACGTCGAGATTGACCAGCCGTTGCCGCGAGCCGCGGCCGTACAGCTCGACGCCGCCCACCGTCTTCGAGGTGATCGTTGCCAGATATTCCGCCGCCGCGGACGCCACCGCCGAACTGTAGATCTCCATCAGCGGCTGGCCCGCCTTCACCCGCGTGCCGGTGGTGACGTCTGCGACTTTCTGCACGAAGCTTTCGGCGCGCATCGCGATGACAGAGACGCGGCGCTCGTCGAGCTGGATCGTGCCGGGCGCCCTCACCGCGACGCGGATCGCGCGCCGCCGGACGGGCTCGGACTTGACGCCGCTGCGCTGGATCTTGCCCGGCGACAGCTTCACCGTGCCATCGTCGACCTCGTCGCCTTCGTAGACGGGGACGTAGTTCATCCCCATCGGGTCCTTCTTCGGCACCGGCGAGGTGTCGGGCAGGCCCATGGGATTGCGGTAGTAGAGGATTTTTCGCGAGGAAGCCGCCTGCGGTGGCTTTGGTGCCGCCGCATTCGCCTGACCGTCCTCATAGACCGGCAGATAATCCCGGCCACGGTCGTCCTGCTTCGGACCAGCGGACCAGAGCGGCGCGCCGCTGGGATCGCGGTAGTAGAGCGGGGTCCGGTCCGCCTGGGCCGGAGCCGGGGTCGCCTCGGCATGAACGGACCAGTGGCCGTCGTTCGAGAACCAGTACGCACCCAAAGCCAGGCCGCCGCCCAGCGCGAGTGTTGTCAGGAGACGCAGCGTCTTCATGGTGTGCCTTCGCGCGGCGTGCGCGCATCCATGTGAATGGGACAGAGAAGTTCGGACGCCACTCGCGGCGTCCGCACGCTCACTTGGTCGCCGTGACGATCACCTTGCCGGTGACGGTCTCGGACTCGCCCTGGACCTTGGCCGACAGCGTGACCTGGTAGCGGCCGGCCATCGGCAGGTCCGTCCGGAAGGCGTAGACGCCCGGCTCCTTCGACGGCAGCGGCGCCACCGCCGATTCCATCTCGGCCATCCCGTCCGGGGCCATGTCGACGCGGGTCTTGAAGATGACGGCGTCCGCCACTGGCTTGCCGGTCTGCTTGTTGGTCAGGCGAACCGAGAGCGTAACGTCGTCGCCCTTCTTCATTTGCGCAGTGACCGGCTCGAAAGCGTAATCGCCGGCGCCCGCCATCGCAGCGGAAGCGGCAAGCGAAAGGGTGGCGGCGAGCGCCGCGGTGGTGAATTTGGAAAGCATTGTCCTGTCCTCATGATCTGATCTTTCGCCGCGGCGCATGGCGCGCACACGTCAGTCGTCGTCGCGCGCAAACGTGCTGCGCGCGTTCGGCTGTTGCGAGATCAGATTCGAGGAGGTCGGAAGGGAGGACTGCTGCCGCGGACGGAGACGACCTGATCCTCAGGGATGGCGATCGTGCTCACCGCTACGGCGAAATGCCCGAAGACGACGGGCCTGATGGCATCGAGCGCGATGGTGCCGCCGACGCAGCAGAAGCCCATCCCGCATTTGTAGCCGCCGGTCTGCGAGGGCGCCCCCTTCATGTCGGGGCAGCAATCGTCCACCGCCATCCCGGCGTCGTTGCCCATCTGCATGGTCGCCGGCATGTCGTCCGACGACATGGCAAGGCCGGATGCGGACGCGCCAACGGGCAGCATCGCCAGGGATATGGCGATTGCGAATGCCAGGATGGTACGAACGAGGCGCATCTTTATCGAGTTACCTTATCAAGGTCGCAGCGTATCCCTCGTAGCATATCCCAGTGACGGTGGCGCTTGTTGATCCGGATCAAGCATTCGTGAGCAGGGCCAGCCGGTACCGGCCCTGCCGCCGGCCCGGCTCAGATCTTCGGGATCTTCGCCCGCTCCACCACGCCGGTCCATTTGGCGATCTCGGTCCCGATCAGCTTCTTCATCTCCTCCGGCGAGCTGCCGCGGACCTCGCCGCCGACGGCCGTCTCCAGACGCTGCCTGAGCTCGGGATCCCCGAGCGCCTCCAGAGTCGCGGCATTGAGCGCGGCGATGATGGCAGGCGGCGTTCCCTTGGGCGCCAGCAGGCCGGCCCAGGTGCGCACGTCGTAGCCCTTGATGCCGGCTTCCTGCACGGTCGGAACATCAGGCAACAGCGCGGTGCGCGTCGGCGAAGTCACGGCCAAGCCACGGATCGCGCCGCTCTGGATCTGCGGGGCCAGCAGCACGGGCGTGCCGACGATGACGGGAACGTCGCCACCGAGCAGCGCGGTGACGGATTGGGAATCGCCGCGATACGGCACGTGCACGATCTCGATGCCGGCGGTGGCGTTGAGCAATTCGCCGGCAAGATGATGCGTGCTGCCGAAACCGACCGATCCGAAGCTGAGTGAACCCGGCTTTGCCTTGGCCATGGCAATGAGCTCACTCAGCGATTTTGCGGGGTAATCGTTGCGCACGGCGATGACGAGCGCGTAGTAGACCAGCGTCGAGATCATCTCGAAGCTTTCGGCCGGCTGATAGGCCAGGCTCTTGTAGGTCGCCGCGGAAATCGCGTGCGCGCCGGTGACGAGGCCGAGCGTATAACCGTCGGGCGCCGCCTTGGCGACCGCATCCGCCGCGATGTTGCCGCCGGCACCCGGCTTGGCCTCGACGATGATGGGCTGCCCGAGCTTCTTCGACAGCCCGTCGGCAATGATGCGCGAGAGCGTGTCGGCCGCGCCGCCGGCGGCAAAGCCATGCAGCAGGCGGATCGGGCGCGACGGATAATTGTCCGCCGATGCCGGGATGGTCGCGAGACAACCACCAAGCAGAAAAATGGCCGCAGCAAGCCGCTTCATCCGACGCATGGATGCATCCTCCCTTTGATTGTTATGTCGTTGGCCGCGCGTGCGGCGATCTTCCGTTAGAACTCAAATCCGCTAGCGCGCGAACTCCGTGCATTCAGGCGATGGCGGCATGCCCCAGACGTCGCGCGGCAGCCCGACCCAGACTTTTGGCCGCTGCGGACGATCGCGATGCCAGGGACGCGGCTCGAAATAGCCGAGCTCTTCGTCCACCATCCGGTCGAGGTCATGAAACAACTCGACCAGATGCCCATCGGGATTGCGGTGATAGATCGCCGTGTTGTGGCCCGGGCCGTGACGCACCGGTCCCCAGAGCACCGGGAGCTTGTGACGCGCGAGATGGTCGCAGGCCCGATGCATGTGCTCGGGGCCGCGCAGCTCGAAAGCAAAGTGATGCAGACCGCGGTCAGGCGCGAGCGCGAAGTTGAGCGTGTGATGCTCGAAGCCGCTGCGCATGAAGACGAAGCGGTCCTCGATCCAGTCGGAGACCCGCAGCCCCATCACGTTCGCGTAAAACTCCGAAGCGGCTTTGGGATCGGGCGTGCGGAGCGCGACGTGGCCGAGCTTGGCGACAGCAAGCCCACCGATCCGCTCCTGGGCGGGCGTCGGCGTCCAGCCCTGGATCAACTCGAAACGTGTGCCTTCGGGATCGCTAAACGACAGCAGCCGGGACACACCAGGCGAGGGATCGCTCCGAAGCTCGGGCCGCAAGTCCGCCTGCTTGAGCGCGGCGCCCAGCGCCTCGATCTGGACCTCCGGGGAGATCTCAAAGGCGATGCTGCTCAGCGCGGCATCGCCGGGCTCGATCACGAGCGAGAGCTGCTCGGAATCGCTGGCGAGGAACAGGCGGTTGCCATCGCGGGCCACGAGGCCAAGTCCAATCACGCCGCGATAATAGTCGAGCAGCCGCTCCGGATCGGGCGAGGTGAAGGTCGCGTGTCGCAGCCGCGTGAAGCGTGCAATGGGTGCTTGTGTGCTCATCGTGCGGGTCACCCCCTCATGGAATCATGATGATCTTGCCGAGCGCGGAGCCCTGCTCGAGCAGCGTATGGGCCTTCCTGACCTCGTCGAGCTTCAGTACCGCCGAGATCGCCGGCTTGATCGCGTTGCGGCTCAAGGCCTCGATCACGCTGCGCATCAGGGCACGACGTCCGTCACGATCGTGGTCGTAGATGTGGAAGGAGAAGCAGCGTATCGCCGGACAGATGTCGAGATGATCGCGCATCGCCGCCATCAGATTCTCTTCCGGCAATCCGGCGAAGGCGTTGTACGACAGCAGCGTGCCCCATTTGCCGAGCGCGCCGAGATAAGAGGTGAACTCGGGCCCGCAGACGTGATCGAGCACGAGGCCGACGCCCTCGCCATCAGTCAGTTCGCGGGTGCGCGCCACGACATCCTCGCTTCGGTAGAAGATGACATGATCGGCGCCGTTCCCCCTGGCGAATGCAGCCTTCTCTTCGGTGGAGACCGTGCCGATGACGGTCATCCCGGCAAGCTTGGCCAGTTGCACCAGCGCCGTGCCGACGCCGCCGGCTGCGCCGATCACGAGCGCGCTTGCGGGCGCGCGGGGATGACGGCATTCGTGCAGCAGTGCGTAAGCGACCTGATAGTTCGACAGGCACACGGCCGCCTGCAGATCGACATTGTCGGGCAGCGCGTGCACGGCATCCGCGGGCGCGACCACGTAATCGGCGTAGCAGCCGCCGCGCTGGGACAGATCGCGGGCGCTGAGCAGCACCTTCTGGCCGAGGGCAAGTCCCTCGACGCCGGACCCGAGCGCAGAAATGCGCCCCGCAACATCGTTGCCGGGATTGGCCGGCAACGGCGGCATCCATTTGTAGACGCCGCGCCGGATCAGCACGTCGGGCTGACCGACCCCGAACGCCTCGGCCCGGATTTGCACCTGGCCGGCTCCGGGCACAGGCACCGGAAGCTCGACCACCTCGAGTGCATCCGGCCCACCCGGCTGACGCACCAGCACCGCCCTCATGACTTCACGTGCTCCCTAGACCATATTTTCGAAAATCATACCGTTTACGAAAATTATTGCAAGATGCTCGTTAGCGCGGCATGTTGAGGCATCGATTCAGCGACAGATCCCCATGCCCGAGAGCGCCATCCGCCCCCGCAAGGAATTCGGCAAGACCATCGCCGCCGACATCACGCATCGGCTGCGCGAGGAGATCATTGCCTGCGCGCTTCCGCCCGGCGAGCCGCTGCGCTTCGACGTGCTGCGCGAGCGGTTCGGCGCGAGTTTCACGACGCTGCGCGAGGCGCTGACCGCGCTCGCCGCCGAAGGCATGGTCGACGCCCAGGAGCAGCGCGGCTTTCGCGTCGCGCCGGTCAGCCGCCAGGATCTGGTGGAGGTCACCGATGCGCGGGTGCTGATCGAGATGGAATTGATCCGCCGCTCGATCGAGCGGGGCGATGACGACTGGGAAATCGCGGTGATCTCCACCCTGCACAGATTGAAGCGAATCGAGCAGCGCGATCCCGAGCATCCCTTGCGTGATCCCGAGTGGAAGATCGCGCATCGCCAGTTCCATCAGGCGCTGGTCTCCGCCTGCGGCTCGGCGACGCTGCTCGCCATTCGCGCCGAGCTGTTCGATCGTGCCGAACGCTACCGGCATCTCTCCGCCAATTTCAGGCCGCGCCCGCGCGATAAGGCCGGCGAGCACCAGGCCATCATGCAGGCCGCCATCTCGCGCAACGCGGATCTCGCCGTGCAGCTGATCGAAGCGCATATCCGCTCGACCTCCGACAACGTCGCCAAATACGCCGGCCATCTGCTCGACGCCGAATAGGCGACCTGCATTTTCACATGGCGGGCTTGCGCCCGGCCTCATTTTCGAAAATAATACACTCTATCGAAAATAGGAACCCTTGGGGGCGAAACCATGAAGCTGCTGTCGTTCTTGGATGGAAATCGGGAAAGCTGGGGCGCCGTTGTCGAAAACCGCGTGGTGGATCTGGGCCGCGCCCTGCCTCAGTACCCGACGCTTGCGGATTTTCTCGGCAGCGATGACTACGCCAAGCGCGAGGCGATCGTCGCCGGGCACAAGCCGACGCTGGCGCTGAGCGACGTCAAATACCTGCCGGTGATTCCGCGGCCCGAGAAGATCGTCTGCGCCGTGCGCAACTATCTCGACCACCACAACGAAGCCGTGGCGTTCGGCATGAAGCGCGAGATTACGGAATTCCCACCGATCTTCCTGCGGGTGTGGCGTTCCCAAGTTGCGCACAACGCGCCGGTGATCCGGCCGAAGGTCTCGGACAATTTCGACTGGGAGGGCGAGCTGGCCGTCGTCATCGGCAAGGGCGGCCGTCACATCAGCCAGGCCGACGCATGGAATCATGTGGCGGGCTATTCGATCTACAACGACGTCAGCGTGCGCGACTGGCAGCGCCACGCGCAGCAAATCGCTTCGGGCAAGAACTTCGTCGGCACCGGCCCGTTCGGACCGTGGCTGGTCACGCCGGACGAGATCGGCGATCCCACCAAGCTGAAGCTCGAGACGCGCGTCAACGGCGCGACCGTGCAGTCCTCCGACACCTCGATGCTGATCTTCTCGATCCCGCGGCTGATCGAATATTGCTCGACCATTTTCGATCTCGTCCCCGGCGACGTCATCGCGACCGGCACGCCGGCCGGCGTCGGCTTCACCCGCAAGCCGCCGATCTTCCTTAAAGCCGGCGATGTGGTCGAGGTCGAGATCGAGAACATCGGCGTGCTCAGCAATCCCGTCGTGAACGAAGCGTAGGGCCGCCGATGTCCTACGATATTCGCAAGACCGCGCTCGGCGTCGAGACCATCTGGCATGAGCGCGGGCCCCGGCTGGAAAAGCCGCTGCTGGTCGGAACCGCCGTCGCGGTGATCCGCAATCCCTTCGCCGGCCGCTATGAGCCGGACCTGATGCCGTTCCAGGCGTCCTTGCGTCAGCTCGGGCGCGAGCTTGCGAGCGCGCTGATCGCACAGCTCGGCGGCGCCGAGCGCATCGAAGCCTATGGCAAAGGCATCATCGTCGGCGAGGACGGCGAGCTCGAGCAAGGCGCCGTCTGGCATGAAGCCGGCGGCCATGGCATGCGCGAGGTACTGGGCCAGCCGAAGGCGATCGTGCCGGCCGCGAAGACCATCGGCGGTCCTGGCACGCGCCTGATGGTACCGCTCGGCCACATCCATGCCGCCTATGTCCGCAGCCATTTCGGCACCGCGGAGATGACGCTGTGGGATGCGCCACGGCGCGACGAGATCGCCTTCGGCCTCGTGATGGCAACCGGCAGCCGACCGCACGCGCGCATCGGCGGCCTCAAGGCGTCGGAGATCTCCGTGCATGACGGGCAGCGGTGAGGTGTCGGCGCGCACTCAGTGCGCGCCGCAGCGGCAGCGCTCGTAATCGGCGGGATCGTGGCTGTTGATGATGCTCACGCGATCGCCGTGATCGCGCTTCAGCGCGCGCAGCCGTTCCTGGTTGGCGATCCGCATGTCGCGGTCCATGTCGCCGCGGCGTTGGAAGTAGCCGAGCATCAACGGCATGCGCGGCGACGCGTCGAGCTGGGCATGGTGGAAGTAGCTGTCGCCGGCATGCAGCAACCAGCCATCGCCCGAGCGCACCGCGATGCCGCAATGGCCGAGCGTGTGGCCGGCAAGCGGGATCATCAGGATGTCCGCCTCCTTGTCGCCGAGCGCGCGCACGCCCTTGAAGCCGAACCAGTCCTCGCCGGCTTCACCGTAGAATTGCCAGCGCGGACCGTGGCTCCACTGCCCCGTGACATAGCGGCCTTCCGGAGGCGCGGGCTTGCGCAGCACCGCCATGTCGTATTCGGCGCGGTGGACGTGGATCGCGGCATCGGGAAAGTCGGGCACGCCGCCGGCATGATCGCGGTCGAGATGCGTCAGCAGCACGTGACGCACGTCGTTCGGTGAATAGCCGAGCGCCCTCACCTGCTCGGCCGCCGTCTCCGCGGGATCCAGCTTTGGCGCGGTCTGCCGCACCCAGCGCCGCCCCAGCCGCTCAGGCGATGCGATGTCATCGAGGCCGATCCCGGTGTCGACCAAAGCCAGCCCGTCATTCGTCTCCATCAGCAGGCAGTGGCAGACCAGGCGGGCGCGCTGGAACAAGCTGCCGCTACCGTTCACCAGGCGGCGGCCGATCGGGCACATCGTGCCGGTGTTGAGATGGTGGATCTTCATCGCGTATCCCTGCCGGTGTTCGTGAGCAGGACGCTCTTGTCATGGCTCGATCCATAGGTAAAATATTGAATATTGATACTATCTCTAGGCCAATCCTATGGATATCCGCGAGCTTCGCTACTTCGCCGCCGTCTACCGCGAGCGCAATCTGACCGCGGCGGCGCGGGCCTGCTTCGTGTCGCAGCCGTCGATCTCGACTGCGATCACCAATCTGGAGGCGGAGCTCGGCACCACGCTGTTCATTCGGCACAAGAAGGGCGTCGCGCCCACCGCCTCGGCCGAGCAGTTTCATACGCTGGCGCGCCGCATTATCGACGAGGCCGATGCCGCGCGCAGCCTGTTCAAAAAGCCTAGCGCGAAGACCACGGTGACGCTGGGCCTGATGCGCACGCTCGACGTGCCCCGGACCATCGCGCTCTTGAAACCGCTGACGGCGCGTAGCGACATCGCGCTTCGCCTCGTCGGCAGCGAAGAGCGCGCAGACGCGCGGATCATCGCCAAGACCATGGTGCGCGATGACGAGCATTTCGTCGCGATGTGGAGCGAGCGCTATGTCGCCGCGTTGCCGCCGTCGCACCCGCTGACGCTGAAGGACAAGCTCCGGGCTGCCGACCTCGCCGGCGTGCCGCTGATCGACCGCTGTCATTGTGAACAGAACGCATTCTTCGGCCGCAATGCGCAGCGGCGCCAGACCGCGGCGATCGCGCAATCGGAGGATTGGGCCATCGCGCTGGTCGCCGCCGGCGTCGGCATCGCCATCGTCCCGGAAGGCGTGGCGAAGGGCAATCTTGATGTCGCGGTGCGCGAGATCGAGGTCAAGGTGAAGCGCGAGGTCGGCCTCGCCTACCGCGCCTCGGTGCCGCTGGCGGATGCGCTGAAGGAGTTTGTCGGGAAGCTGCAGAAGCAGCGGCGGCCGGATCGAACCAAGCGCCGGGTCGGCGCGCGCAAAAAGCTCAGCCCTTCGAGATGACCGCACGCCCATAGGGCGGTTGCGCCTGGACCGGCGGGTTGGCGGTCTGGGCGGCGAGCTCGCCGATCAGGCGGTCGGCGTCGGCGGCCATGCCGTCGGGGGCATGGATCACCAAGCGCTCCAACGCCCAGCGGTAGGAAGAGATCCGCTGCTCCAGGCATTGCTGCACCCACTGCACGATCAGCGAGTTCTCCTGCATGCGCGCCACCGCGTCGTCCCTCTCCCTCGGCGAGAGCGCGGAGACGCGCGCCATGCTGGCGTCGCGCTTCCGGTCGAGATCGATGACGCGGATCGCGGACGCGAAGAACGGCTCGAAGCGGGTGATGTCGTTGCGCACGTCCTCGATCAGCTGCGCATAGCGCGAGGAATGCGAGCGGTGCGGCTCGTCGATCAGTGTGCGACCATACATGGTACGGTCGAACACGATCTTCTGCCGCCAGGGCGAAGGCATCGCCTTGTAGTCGCCGAACACGCTCTTCCATGCGGGGCGTGACAGCGGCGGCTCGATCATGGGATAGGCGAGGTCGCGCAGCTGGCGCTCCTCGTCGGTGAGCTGGAATTGCGAGGGACCCAGGCCGACGCTGCCGGTGGCTTCGGCCCCCAACCAGCGATGCATATCGTCGCTGCGCATGTCAGCGCGGGTGCGGCCGAAATCGCCGCCGCTACAGGCCCCGAGCGTCGCAGCCAGGAGCGTGAGCAGGACGGCCGATAGAACAGACCGGATCTGGCGGATGGTGTCCGGCATTGCAAAAGCCCGAAATCAGCGACGGCGACGACGGCGCCCCGGCGCTGTGCCCTGCTCCGGCCCGTGATCGCCGCTGGTTTCGTCTACCTCGCGCTCGATACGGATGACGGGAAGGATCAGGATCGTTCCCATGTCCGCGCGCGGAGCGACATCCCCCGACGAGCCCACCCGGCGACCGGCCGGAAATTCAATGATGGTCCCCATGTCAGCTCTCTTCAATTGCCGCGCGACCAGGCGCGCTCATGCAACATGCATTCATTAAGATCAGTTCATGGTTAACGGGGTGTAAACGTCGCGGTCGGACCGTAGCCGCACGGGCCGGCCGCGACGTCCCGCTGCGGCACGAGATCGCTACAAATCGAGCGTTCGGCTTCACGCCTCGTTTTCCTTAACGAGCCTTTAAAGGAGCCTACGATAGGCTGGCGAGCAGTATCTCTTCCAGGTCGCGTATCTCTCCATGACCAAGTCGCTGTTTCCCGGATTCGACGGGCTGATGTCCCTCTCCCGTCGCCAAGGCGTCGATGTTCGGCCGACGCTGCTGCGCGTGCTGACCGACCTCTATGTGCAGACGCGCATCCACAGCGACGACGAGCAGCGCCAGTTCACCGAGCTTGCAACGCGGCTGATCGACCAGGTCGACGATGCGACCCGCGCAGCCATCAAGGCCAAGCTCGCAATCTATCCGTCGACGCCCGTCCCGGTCCTGCAAAAGCTCGGGCTGGTCGCCGCGCAGGAAGGCCGCAGGGTTCCGCTCGCCCGCGAGATCGCCACGCCCGCACCCGCCCCCTCGCCGGCCCGCACGCCGACCGATGCCGAGCTGCGCATGGCCGCCAACATGGCGATGCAGCCGACGGACGCCGCCGAGATCCACGACATGTTCTTCCGCGCCGGCGCCTCCGAGCGCGCGCTGATCCTGCACAACCTGGCGCAGACCCCGCTGAAGGCCGCGCCCCGCATTCCGACCGTGCGCGCCAAGCGCGCGATTCAGATCCTGGAGATGGCGGCGATCGCGGGCGACGTCGACAATTTTACCCTCGAGCTCGGCGACAGCCTGATCCTGCCCTCGCGCGTCGCGGCCCAGATCGTCGACGATGCCGGCGGCGAGGCGCTCGCGGTCGCCGCGCGCGCGCTCGACATGCCGAGCCCGAACTTCCAGCGCATCCTGCTGTTCTTCAAGCCGGAGATCGGCACGTCCGTGAACGAGGTGTACCGGCTGTCGCGGCTCTACGACCGCCTCAGTGACCGTTCGGCGCTGGTGATGCTGGCAGCCTGGCGCGGCTCGACGCTCGCCGTTACGCGCGCAAAGTACCAGCCGTCACTGCACGATGGCGAACGCCAGCGCGCCCGCGCGGGGGCAAGCCAAACGCGGCTGGGCGTGCAGCCCGGCGCGGTGCCGCGCCGCACCGGCACCGACGGGTCATCGGAGCGGTAGCGCAGACGGTTTAGCCCGTAGCCCGGATGGAGCGCAGCGTAATCCGGGTCTCCGTCACTCGTGGCGGAAGTCCCGGATTACGCTTCGCTCCATCCGGGCTACAAGGCTAGGCGTTGGGCTCGCAACGACGGAAGAGCAGCAGTTACGTCTTCGCCAGTTCCAGAAAATGCCGCCCGCCGCGATCCTCGGTCTCGACGATCCAGGCGTCCGGATCGAAGCGGATTTCCTTGGCGAGACGCTCCTCGATCGTGTGCTCGGGCAGGGGTTGCTGCGCGACCGGCACGAAGAAGCGATCGACGGGACGGCCGTCGTCATAGACGGTCTGCGGCGCCGGCGCGTAGAGCATCGCATGGCCGTCGAGCAACGACACCTTCACGAACACCGCACCCGCCTCCTCGGCCCCGCGACGGCGCACCGCGCCGAACACGCCTTCAGTCTGGCACCGGCGCAGGTAAGCCGCGACCCATATGTTGGATTTCAAACGCATGAGTCGAACGATAGGCCAGCGTGACGCGCGCCGCCAGTCTCAGCGTCCGATTGTCACGCCTTGCTTACACGTTGCCCGCCGTTGATCTGGCGCGCAACGAGATATGACAGCGGCATCGCAAGCGCGAATCCCACGGCGACTGCATAGGGGATGTTCCTGATCGCGTCGGCGGCGAAACTCGGCACCATCAGCACGACGATCAGGCTGACGCCCGCCAGCGTCGTGCCCAGCATAATCCAGACCAGAACCGAGACCTTGAACATGACAATCTCTCTTCTTCGTTGAAGATGAGCGATCATGTTCCCCAACGCTGTCGACCGTCATTGATCCCAAGCAAATCGCCCGCGCGCGGGCGCGGCTTGGTCTGCGGCGCGCGATGGCCGGAATTGATCGGCGTCAATGACAGCGGGATGCGCGTTATTCGACGGGATGGCCGATCGCGGCGCCGAGCTCGCGCAGCAGCCGGTCGGACAGCTGGCCAGTGACCTGCATCTTGTGCTCGCGCTCGAACTTCTGGATCGCGGACTGGGTCTCACCGCTCATCGTGCCCGTGATCTTCAAATTGCCGTAGCCATATTCGGACAGCGCGCGCTGCACGCCGGCGATACGCCGTGCGGCGGGGCTCTGCGGCACCGGAATCGGCGCGGGCGGACGCATGGCGGACGGCGGCGTCGAGGTCGTCGCCTTGACCAGATTGGTCATGGGATCACTGCCCGCACGCGGCGTCGATGCGGTCGCCTCGACGGGCTTTTCGGGCGGCTTCTCGGCGGCTCGCTCGGCAGGTTTCGGCTCGGCGCGGAACTCCGTCGCGCGCGGCTCCAGCGGCGAGGTATCGGCGCCGACCGGGCGCGGACGCGGCATTGGGTTCGACAGCGCCACGGCGGACGGCGCGGGAAGATTGATCACGGTGCCGAACATCGGCGCCGGATGGCGGCCGGTCTGCAGGAACAGCGCATTGGCAACGATCGCGCCGATCGCGGCGACGGCGACGAGACCGGCCAGCGTGTCCTTCGGGCTGTGCAGCAGCACGCGCATCACGAGGTTGCGCTCGGTCTCGACATCGATGACCGCGGCCTTCGCGCCACGGCGGCGCGGAGCGGCTTCGTCCTTGGCAGACTTCTTAGGCACTTTTCTTCACCAGAGCGGGTTGGTCCTGAGACTGGTCGTGAGTTTGGTCCTGAAGGTCCTGGCGCAGCACCGGCGTCAGCGTCGCGACCTTGCTCTCGACCGGCTTGACTTGCGGCGGCGTGTAGACGAGCGGCAGCCTGACGGTGACGGCGGTGCCCTCTCCCAACCTGCTTTGTACCGTCAATTCGCCGAGATGCAACGCCACGAGACTCTTCACGATCGAAAGTCCGAGGCCGGTTCCCTCGTGACGGCGCTGATAGGTCTTGCCCGCCTGGAAGAACGGCGCGCCGATGCGCTTGAGATCGTCGGGCGCGATGCCAACGCCGGTGTCGCTGATGCGCAGCGTCAGCTGCGAGCCCGACACCGAAGCGGTCACCGAGACCTGACCGCCGCGCTCGGTGAACTTGATGGCG
Organism: Bradyrhizobium sp. IAR9; assembly: GCF_013408065.1. NCBI lineage: Bacteria > Pseudomonadati > Pseudomonadota > Alphaproteobacteria > Hyphomicrobiales > Nitrobacteraceae > Bradyrhizobium > Bradyrhizobium sp. IAR9. The sequence continues at coordinate 130,350 of NZ_JACBZW010000005.1, read as the reverse complement.
TTGGCGACGAGATTGAGCACGATCTGCTTGAATGCCCTGGGATCGCCGGTCATGACAGGCAGATCCTGCGGCGCATCGGTGATGAGGTCGATGCCGTTCTCCCGCGCCTTCAGCGCCAAGAGATTGCAGCAATGCAATAGCGAGGCGCGCGGCGCGAACGGCTCGGACGCGATCTCGAAATTGCCCGACTCCATCTTGGACATGTCCAGGATGCCGTTGACGACCGACAGCAGATGCTGGCCGGAATCGTTGATGAGCTGGGCATATTCCTGGCGCTGGGCCGAGCCCAGCATCAGGGTCTGCTCCTGCGCGATCATCTCGGAGAAGCCGATGATGGCGTTCAGCGGCGTGCGCAGCTCGTGGCTCATGGTGGCGAGGAAGCGCGTCTTGGCGGCATCGGCAGCTTCCGCGGCACTGCGCGCCTGATCCAGCGCCTGCTCGGACAGCTTGTGGTCGGTGACGTCGCGCATCACGGCGACGACTTCGGCCTCGCGCATGACGTCGCCATGAGGATTCTGGCCGATATCCCGGTCGAGCGGGCGGCAGCGCATCTCGACCCAGAGGAAATCGACCTGACCACGCTCCGAACCGTCGGGCTCTCGCCGCAGCCGGAACTCGATGCTGCGCACATCGCCGCGCGCGGCATCGGAGAGCGCGGTGAGATAGGCCGGGCGATCGGCGACATGGACGCGGTCGAACAGGCCATGCCCGAGCAGTTGCGCCACCGGCGTGCCGAGCATCGCTTCCGCCGCGGGCGAGATGAACTGCACCGCACCGTTGCGCCGATGCCGCGAGACGACGTCGCTCATGTTGCGGGCGAGCAGGCGATAACGCTCCTCCTCACGCGAGAGCAGCGCCACGCTGGTGCGCGCCAGCGATTCGGCGCCGAAGGCAAGGCCGGCGGCATAGAGCGTCGCCGAGACGACGCCGCACGCCATCAGCACGCCGCGTTCAGCAGGGCTGGTGTCTGCAACCGGCAGCCAGCCGAGCTGGCCGACGAGGATCAGGAGTCCTGCACAGGACAGCGCGAGCAAGGATGCGAAGGCCGCGACGCGGCGCGAGGCCGACAGCGCGGCTTCGAGGGGAACCACGACCAGCCAGACCGCGGCAAATGATTCGATGCCGCCCGTGGTGCCCGCGACCGCCATGATCAGGCCGGCGAGCGCCAGCGACGACAGCACATGGGCGCCTTCATAGCGGCCGGTGCGCGACAGGAACCAGGACAGCAGGATCGGCGCGATCAGCCAGGCGAACGCGGCGACCTCGACCGCGCTCGGCGCGCCACGCATGGCGAGATAGACCGGGAATGCGGCAAAGGCGGCCAGGCTGCCGAGCAGCCGCGGCGCCATGAAGGCACGATGACGCGCCCGCATCAGCGCATCGTAACGCGCGGAGGGATGCAGCAGTGCATCGAGACAATCGCGGATGATACTCAAAACTGTCACGGGTCTCGCGCTTCGGCTCAATCGTCTTTTGGAAGACGCGCCGCAACGCCTCCTTGTCGTTGAGCCACCGTGTCAGAGCGACCTTAAACGAGTGCTAAGGCGGCTCGGTGTGCGGCCGGACGCCGGGACATCGCGGGGCTTTTTAGACGATTTGGCGACGTCTTCGGCGAGGATGGTGAACACAGGGTTTCACGCCTCCCGGCATGGTTTCGAATTGGTGGATATGCGTGCCAGCGAAATCACGGGCGCCGGCGTCAATCGAAAATTTACGACACCGTCGATCTCGAAGAATTTTGCGTAAATTTTCCGCGAATTAAGCTCAAGGCAATCACTTGCGATTTATCGAGAGTTGCTAGGTCCGACATCCGCGGAGTTCGCCGTGGACGGGATCGAACGTACAGGTCGCTAAGATGCGCTTTCTGCTCCGCATCACATTCTGGCTCGGGCTGGTGCTGGTGCTCCTGCCCAGGGACAAGACGCCCGAATCGGACAAGCTGCCGCAGATCGGTGCCGCCGATGCGGTGCAGGCTGCGACCGCGGCCGTCTCCGACATGACCCAGTTCTGCAAGCGCCAGCCGGCGGCCTGTGAGGTCGGCGGACAGGCCGCGACCATCATCGGCCAGCGCGCCCAGGACGGGGCGCGCAAGATCTACCAGATCATCAACGACAAGAAAGAGCAGATCTCCAACGACAAGAACGAGAAGACCGACAAGAACGACAAGAAGGCGCCCGACCACACAGGCTCGATCGCGATGGCCGGCGAAGGCGATGCCGCATCGACCGAGGCGCCGCGCGATACCCTGAGCCAGGACGACCTCGCGCTGGAATGGCGCGGCCCGGCGGCGGCGAATTAGCGCCCAAACCCTATCGATTTCATCTCCTCGCATCCTTATATTGGCCCTAACGGGAACACGGGCCAACATGACGACGATCGACGAAATCAGGGACAATTTCGAGCTTCTGGATGAGTGGGACGACCGCTACCGGTACGTCATCGAGCTCGGCCGTACCCTGGAACCGATGCCCGAGGCGGAACACTCCGCCGAGAACAAGGTCAACGGCTGCGTCAGCCAGGTCTGGCTGCAGAAGCTGGTCGACCGCGGCCATGGCGCGCCGATCCTGAAATATCGCGGCGACAGCGACGCGCATATCGTGCGCGGGCTGGTCGCGATCGTGCTCTCGCTCTATTCGGGCCGCACGCCGCAGCAGATCCTCGATACCGACGCGATCGCGGTGTTCAACGAGTTCGGCTTTCGCGATCACCTGACGCCGCAGCGCTCCAACGGCCTGCGCTCGATGGTCGAGCGCATCAAGACCGATGCGAAAGAGGCGCTGGCGGAAGCGTCGTAAGACGCTCTCGTAGGGTGGGCAAAGCGGCTTGTCCGCCGTAGCTCGAAGAGCGAAGGCGTGCCCACGATTTGCGTGTGACTGGTGAGAATTCGTGGGCACGTCGCGCAAGCGCGCGCCTTTGCCCATCCTACCAGAGCTGGCCGAGCGAGCAACTCTACTTTCCCTTCTTCCGCTGCTGCTGTCCGAGGCCCATCTGCTTGGCCAATTGCGAGCGCGCCACCGCATAGTTGGGCGCGACCATGGGGTAGTCGGCCGGCAGGCCCCATTTCTCGCGGTATTGCTCCGGCGTCATGTTGTACTGCGTGCGCAGATGGCGCTTCAGCGACTTGAAGCGCTTGCCGTCTTCCAGGCAGACCAGATAGTCGGGCGCGATCGACTTCTTCAGCGAGACCGCCGGCTTGGCCGGCTCGAGCGGCGCGGTCTCGGTGCGACCTGACGACACCCGCACCAGGGCGCCATGCACCTGGCTGATCAGATTCGGAATCTCCGTCGCAGGCGTCGGATTGTTGCTGAGATAGGCCGACACGATGCTCGCCGTCAGCTCGATGAAATTCTTTGCCCCAGCGTCCGACATCGGCCCGCCCCTCCACTTGCGCCTCACGGGATAGACGACGCCGAACTATTCCGTGTCAACAGGACGTTCGGCTGAAACAAGACGATGACCGACACGGTGGCGACAACGGCGCTCTAGTTCTGCGCGGCAGAGCTCAGGACCGCTGGTCGAGATGGGCGCGCAGCTCGTCGATCGAGGCAAAGCGCATCATGCCCTCCGGCATCTGCGCTTCGATCGAGCCGTCGGAATAGAGCGAATAGGCCATGCCGTCGACGATTCCGGATTTGAGCACGGTGACGGGCGGCTGCTCGACAGGTGGCGGTGGAGGCGGCGGCGGCTCGGGCGCAGGCGGAGCGGCCTCCGCAAAGGTCGATGGCGAGCGCGGCGGCGGCCGGCGCAAGGCGGCCGGCGGCTCCGGCGGACGCATGCGGTCCGGCTTCGGCCAGGCATCGTCGAAGCTTGCAGGCGGAGTATCCAGGGCCTCACCGGGCTCCGCAGGGAGCTGCGGCGGCGCGTCCTCGATGGCCTTCGCCTCCGCACGCTCCCGTTCCTTACGCGAGGTCGAGGCGAACAACAGGTTGCGCCGGCGCGGCGCTTCCGGAGCCGCGGGCGGCGTTGGAGCTTCCGGCACCGGCGGCGTCTCGACACGCGGACGCTCGCGCGCGGCGGCTTCGCTCTGCCACGGCGGCGGGCCTGCGGCGGGCGGCGGCGACGGTGGCGGCTCGATCCTTGCCTCGCCCCTTGCCGCCGCAGCGGGCATCGGCTCGGGCGCAGCAGCGCCTGGCACGGCAAGGCCCGGCCCGGATGCGGCGAGGCCCGGCAGCACGGGCCTGACCCGAACCTCGGACGGCGCACCGGCCAGCCGGCGCGCGAGGCCCTTCAGTTCCGTGACCACGACATAGAGGCCGGCCAGTAACAATCCGGAGCAGACGGCGATCGTGCCCGAGATTATGAGGGGGCTGCCGAGGCTGAACTCCCTGACGGAGAAGCCAAACAGGATCGAAAGGAAGCCCGCCACGACGGCGAAAATCCCCGCGATCAACAATGCCAGATTCATCGAACTCACCCCCGGTCGCCATCCACACGCGACAACCGCTACGCCACGATACCGTCATCCGGTGTTCCACGCCAACGAGGAATTGTCGGTAGCGTTCCTAAAGGGAAGGAAATCAGGGACTTATTCACATTCCCTTCAGCTACGGCTCGCTACTGCTTAGACTGCTCTCAAGTAACCGGAATTGCTGCGTCGCATCAGGAATTTAGCCATAATGCCCAATTACTTGGTAATGGAACTGCGCTATAGGGAGTCCGGGGTTGAGGCCCGCGCGCACCAGCAGGGCCAAGAGGGGATTCCGGGGCACCGATAGCCATGACATCCATCACGACTTCGGCGATCGACACGCCTCTGCGGCGCTCGGTCGAACGGACTTGCGACGATCTCGCCATGCTGGTGCTGGCCGCGGTCGCGGTCATTGCGGGCCTGACGTTCCGCGACTACGGCCTCGGCTGGGACGACTACACCCACGCTGAATATGCCGATTTGCTGCTGCGCATGTTCGGTTCCGGCTTCAAGGACACCGCGGCGCTCTCCTTCGCCAATCTCTACATGTATGGCGGCGGCTTCGACATGGTCGCGGCCCTCCTGCACAAGATCATTCCGCTCGAGCTGTTCGAGACGCGACGACTGGTCGGCGCCATCGTCGGCGTGGTCGGACTTGCGGTGACGTGGCGGCTCGGCCGCCGCATCGGCGGCCCCCTTGCCGGTCTTGCCTCGCTGCTGCTGCTCGCGCTGTGCCCGATCTTCTACGGCCACATGTTCATGAATCCGAAGGATGCGCCCTTCGCGGTGGCCATGATCATCCTGATGCTCGGCCTGGTCCGGCTCGCCGAGGAATATCCCAAGCCGTCGCCGCGCACGATCCTGATCGTCGGCCTGGGTGCCGGCCTTTCGCTGGGCTGCCGCGTTCTCGGCGGGCTTGCGCTGGTGTACGCCGTGCTCGGCTTCATCCCGCTGTTCCTGCAGGAACTGCGCAGCGAGGGCCTGCGCGAGTCGGTCCGCCGCTTCGCCCATGTCGTCTATGTGCTGCTGCCTGGCCTCGCGTTCGGCTACCTCGTGATGGGCCTGATCTGGCCGTGGTCGATCATGGAGCCCGGCAATCCCTTCGAGGCGCTGACCTACTTCTCGCACTTCTTCGAGAAGCCGTGGAAGGAGATGTTCGACGGCGCGATCGTGTCCGTGCCGGACATGCCCTGGTCCTATCTGCCGACGCTGTTCGCGCTGCAGCTGCCCGAGGTGATGCTGGTGCTGATGGCCGGCGCCGTGGTCAGCACCTTCGCCATGCTGCCGCGCCGCGAGGTTCCGGCGCGGCGCAAGACCATCATGCTGATGCTGACGCTGGCAGCGACCCTGCCGCTCGCGATCGCGATGGTGAAGCGGCCGGCGCTGTACAACGGCATCCGCCATTTCGTGTTCGTGATCCCGCCGATGGCGGTGCTCGGCGGCGTCGCCTTCGCCTGGGCCATGGAGCGCCTGCGCGCCAATCACCGCACCTGGCAGCCCGTCGTGCTCGCCACGTTCTGCTTTGGCCTCGCGCTCTCGCTCGCCGAAATGATCCGGCTGCATCCCTATCAGTACACCCACTTCAACCACATCGCCGGCACCGTGCGCGGCGCCGACGACCGCTTCATGCTGGACTATTGGGGCCTCGCGCTGAAGCAGGCCTCGGATGAGCTGCGCGAGCAGATCGTCGAACGCCAGGAAGTGCCGCCGACCAATCGCAAATGGAAGGTCGCGGTCTGCGGTCCGCAGCGCCCCGCCCAGGTCGCGCTCGGGCCCGACTTCACCATCGGCTGGGATTCCAACGCGGCCGATTTCGCGATGACGCTCGGCGAGTTCTACTGCAAGGGCCTCACCGCGCCCGTGATGGTCGAGATCAAGCGCGACGACGTGGTGTTCGCCCGCGTCTACGACATCCGCGGCCGCAGCATTTCCAGCCTGCTATCGATCCCGGCGCCGTAATATTCTTCTCGCGTAGCCCGGATGAGCGAAGCGACATCCGGGATCCCTCTCAGAGCGGTCCCGCATGTCGCTCCGCTCATGCGGGCTACGCTTGACTGCCGCGCGCTTGTCGCGCCTTGCTGCTTGCCACGAGCGGTACTACGCTCCCTCCCCGCAACAACGATGTTCGGAGAGATCAGCCATGTCGCCAGCGGAAGCGCGCCTGAAGGAAGTGCCGTCTGATATGACGGAGGCCGAGTGGCAGCAACGGGTCAATCTCGCCGCCTGCTACCGCCTTGTCGCGCTGTACGGCTGGGACGATCTGGTCGACACCCACATCTCCGCGCGCGTGCCCGGCCCCGACCATCATTTTCTCATCAATCCCTATGGGCTGATGTTCGACGAGATCACGGCCTCGAGCCTCGTCAAGGTCGATTTGCACGGCAACCAGCTGTCCGAGAGCGAATACAGCATCAACCCGGCGGGCTTCACCATCCATTCGGCGATCCACGAGGTGCGCGAGGACGCGATCTGCGTGCTGCATCTCCACACGCTCGACGGCACCGCGGTGTCGAGCAGCGCTGAAGGCCTGCTGCCGCTGAACCAGACCGCCCAGCTCGTCACCCACGACCTCGCCTATCACGACTATGAAGGCATCGCGCTCGATCACGACGAGCGGCCGCGGCTGCAGAAGGATCTCGGCGACCACAACCACATGCTGCTGCGCAATCACGGCACGCTCACCGTCGGCCGTTCGGTCGCCTCCGCCTTCGAGCGCATGTACCACCTCGAGCGCGCCTGCTCGATGCAGGTGCGCACGCGCGCGCTCGGCACGCCGGTCTACCCGGTCGACGATACCGCGATCGACAAGAACACCGAGCTGCTCGCCAACCGCGACCGCGCCGAGCTGCGCGCCACCAACCTCGTGTGGCCGCCGCTGCTGCGCAAGCTCGACCGCGAGCTTCCGGGCTACCGGTCTTGAGATTTTCGGGATTTGGTGTAGGGTAGCTCCCAACTAACCTCTACGCCTTTTGGAATGAAACGCCGCCCAATTCCGGGCGGCGTTTTTATTTTGGGGCGGTGGTCGCCACGACAGCAGAGCCGTAGGGTGGGCAAAGCGCAGCGTGCCCACGTTCTTTCGCGTTTGGTGAGAGATGGTGGGCACGGCGCTTTGCGCCTTTGCCCACCCTACGGCAGCTCGCGCTACTTCACCTCCGCCAGCGCCGCGAGGATGCGGGCCCAGGAGCGGATGCCTTTCTGGAAGCTTCTCAAATCGTACTTCTCGTTCGGTGAATGGATGTTGTCGTCGTCCAATCCGAAGCCGACCAGCAGCGAGTCGAGGCCAAGCGTGCGCTTGAAGTCGGCGACGATCGGGATCGAGGCGCCGGAGCCCATCAGCACGGTCTCCTTGCCCCATTCCTCCGTCAGCGCCTTGCTGGCGGCGGCGAGCGGCTTCATGTTCCAGTCGAGCGCGACGGCGGGCGCGGCGGAATGGTCGCCGAACTCGACCTTGCAGTCGCCGGGAATGCGCGCCGTCACGTAGTCGCGGAAGGCCTTGCGGATCTTTTGCGGGTCCTGCCCTTCGACCAGGCGGAACGAGACCTTGGCTGAAGCATGCGACGGGATCACCGTCTTGGAGCCCTCGCCGATATAGCCGCCCCAGATGCCGTTGACGTCGCAGGTCGGGCGCGATGAGGCCTGCTCGATCAGGAGGCGCCCCTTCTCGCCGGCCGGGATCGACAGGCCGATCGGTTTGAGGAACATCTCCGGCGTCAGATTGAGCTGCTTCCACTGCTCCAGGATATCAGGCGGCAGATCCTTCACGCCGTCATAGAAGCCGGGAATCGTGATGCGGTTGTCGTCGTCGAACAGGCCGCCCAGAATTTTCGTCAGCACCCGGATCGGGTTCATCGCGCTGCCGCCGAACACGCCGGAATGCAGATCGCGATTGGCGGCGGTGATCTTCAGCTCCTCGTAGAGCAGGCCGCGCAGTGAGGTCGTGATCGCCGGCGTGTTGCGGTCCCACATGCCGGTGTCGCAGACCAGCACGTAGTCGGCTTTGAATTCGTCCTTGTTGGCCTCGATGAAGGGCACGAAGTTCTTCGAGCCGACCTCCTCCTCGCCTTCGATCAGGAACGTGATGTCGACCGGCAGCGAGCCCGTCACCTTCTTCCAGGCGCGGCAGGCTTCGACGAACGTCATCACCTGGCCCTTGTCGTCCTCGGCGCCGCGCGCGACGATGATCTTGCGGCCGTCGACATGGTCGGTGACGACGGGCTCGAACGGCGGACGGTGCCAGAGATCGAGCGGGTCGACCGGCTGCACGTCGTAATGGCCGTAAAAGATCACATGCGGCCGCCCACCGGCTCCGGTCTTGCCGACGATGGCGGGATGGCCCGCGGTCGGCCTCACTTCAGTGGCGACGCCGAGGCTCGCGATATCCTTGGCGAGATGCTCGGCCGCCGCCTTGCAATCCCCGGCGAAGGCCGGATCGGCGGAGATCGACTTGATCCGGAGCAGCGCGAACAGGCGCTCCAGGCTGTTGTCGAAATCCTTGTCGATGTGGTCGAGCACGGATTGAAGCTGCGCATTGGCCATGGTCGTTGGTCCTGACGTTCGAGTCTCAAGAGGTACCGGGTTTTAGCGCCGTCGCGGGCTCGGAGCCAGCCGCAACGGGCGGATGCCGGATGTGCCATGCAAGACTACCTGCAAGAACGGCGGTCGCGAGGAGATTGTTGCCCCAAGCCTGGAGGACAGTTGGAAACCACGGCAGCGCCAGCAGCATGAGAATTCCGGCTGCGCCGAGGGCGAGCCAGGTTCCGAGACGCACATTCGGCCGCTCGTCGAAGGCGGCGCGATGCATCAGCACCGTCATCGGGAAGAACAGCCACATGAAGTAGTATTGCCGAGCCAAAGGCGAGGCCACCGTGATCAGGCAGAACAGGATGGCGAGCTCCTCGGCATCCGAGCGCGCCGTTCGCCGCGCTTGCTGCGGCATGATCGCGACGAAGCCGAGCCCGAGCAAGGCCGACAGCACCAGCACGATCCAGTTCGCCGTCCTGTAATCGACGTCGATGATGTTCATCGTGCGCGGCGGCTTGCCGGGATCCTCCAGATTGAAGTTGATCGGACGGACCAGGCGGTGCGTGACGGCGATGAGGGACTGGTTGACCCACGACCAGTTCTGCTCGTCACGCTGGCCAAAGCCCTTTTCCGAGCTCGTTCCGACCATGCCCTGATACCAGGTCGCAAGCTCGGCCGCGTTGCGCTCGAAGCCGCGGATCGGCGCTGGCACGACATAGAGCAGGATGCCGGTGAAGGCGACCGTGGCGGCGGCCGCCGCCCATTTCCGCCGCCAGACCAGATACGGCAGGACCGCGATCGGAAACACCTTGATGGCAGCGGCGAGCGCGAACATGAAGCCCGCTAGCCAGGGACGTTGATGCCGCAAGCTCCAGAAACCGTAGAGCATCATGGCCAGCAGGACGAGGTTCGGCTGGCCGAGGTCGAACATGTCGAACACGAACGGCACGGTGACGACGGCAGGCAGCGCCTCCAGCCAGCGGCCGGGGCTGCGCCCCGAGCCGGCCATGACCTGGGAGAACGTCCCGGTGTACCACCACGCCACGGCATTCAGGATCGACAGGACGACATAGAGCGGGATCTTGCCGAACCAGCTCGGGATCGCCAGCAGGATCGCCGGCAGCGGCGGATAGATGAACTCGAAATACTCGACGGCCGTGGCGGGATAGAGTGGCTCACCCTGCAGGACCTGTTGCCCGGCCCACAACCACAGCGGGTAATCCTTGGTCTTGCCGCTGCCGAAGATCTCGGGAACGAGCACGTCGGCGGTGAGCAGGACGCAGCAGAACAGAAACAGCAGGTCCAGCGGCGCGCGCAGCGACAGGCGTCTGGGCGCGTCAGGCTTGGCTAACGGGGCGGGCGGGGTCACGGGGTGGTCCTGTGCGGCGGCGAACAGGACGTAGCAGACCGGCGCAGGCTTGGAGAGCCCCTCACCTGAAATTGTACCGTTGGCGGCCTCGGGCAACGGCACATGAGGTGACTAGCAGAGTACTTGAGCTTTCACAGCGTCATGGCCGGGCTTGTCCCGCCTGCGCGGCCGAAGCCGCTTCGGCGCGGCGAAGGTCTGGGCGTCCACGACCTTTTGGGGCAAGCGGAATTGCCCAAAGCGGCCCGCCTACCGCCGCAGCAATCCGCCGAGCGCGCCGCGGACCAGCGTGCGGCCGATCGAGCCGCCAAGCTGGCCGCCGACCGACTTGCCGATATTGGCGGCCATCCCGCCGATCACCTGGTTGGTGACCGATCGCGTCACGTCCCGCGCAATGACCTGGCCGGTCGACAGGCGGCCGCGCTTGACGTTGGTGCCGAAGATAGTGCCGACGATCGAGCCGATCTGGCCGAGGAGCCCGCCGCCATTTCCGCCAGCCGGGCCGTCCGCTGTGGCCGCTGTGCCGGCGATGCGCTTCTGGATCATCTCGTAAGCGGACTCTTCATCGACCGCGGTGTCGTATTTTCCCTTCACCGGGCTCGCAGCCATGATCGCCTTGCGCTCGTCGGGCGTGATCGGCCCGATGCGAGCCGACGGCGGCCGGATCAGCACCTGCTCCACCATCGCCGGCGTGCCGTTGCCCTCGAGGAAGGACACCAGCGCTTCGCCCTTGCCGAGCTCCATGATCACCTTGGCGGTGTCGAGCTTCGGGTTGGGCCGGAAGGTCTGGGCCGCAGCGGCGACCGCCTTCTGGTCCCGCGGGGTGAAGGCGCGTAGCGCGTGCTGCACCCGGTTGCCGAGCTGTCCGAGCACGCGGTCGGGGACGTCGACCGGGTTTTGCGTCACGAAGTAGACGCCGACGCCCTTGGAGCGGATCAGGCGGACCACCTGCTCGATCTTGTCCATCAGCGCCTTGGGCGCATCGTTGAACAGCAGATGCGCCTCGTCGAAGAAGAACACGAGCTTTGGCTTGGGCAGATCGCCGGCCTCGGGCAGCTCCTCGAACAGCTCCGACAACATCCACAGCAGGAATGTCGCGTAAAGCCTGGGGTTCTGCAGCAGCTTGTCGGCGACCAGGATGTTGACCATGCCGCGGCCGTCGCGGTCCGTCTTCATGAAGTCCTTCAGCGTCAGCGCCGGTTCGCCGAAGAATTTGGTGCCGCCCTGGTTCTCCAGCACCAGCAGCTGGCGCTGGATGGTGCCGACGGTGGCCTTGGTGACGTTGCCGAACCCCTGCGCGGCCCTGCGGATGGCGGCGAGCGGATCCTCCCCCGCGTCCGCGCCCTTCTTCGCGCTATCGGGCACGATGGCGTCGAGCAGTGCGCGCAGATCCTTCATGTCGATGAGGGTCAGCCCGTTGTCGTCAGCGACGCGGAAGGCGACGTTGAGCACGCCTTCCTGCACGTCGTTGAGGTCGAGCATGCGCGCGAGCAGAAGCGGCCCCATTTCCGTGACGGTCGCGCGCACCGGGTGGCCCTGCTCGCCGAACACGTCCCAGAACACTGTCGAGAACTGGTCGGGCTGGAAATTCAGCCCCATTTCGGAAGCGCGCTTGAGGATGAAGTCTTTGGCCTCGCCAACCTCGGAGATGCCGGAGAGGTCGCCCTTGATGTCCGCCGCGAAGACCGGAACACCGGCGCGTGCAAATCCTTCCGCCATCACTTGCAGCGTCACGGTCTTGCCGGTTCCGGTTGCGCCCGTGACGAGGCCGTGGCGATTGGCGAGCGCCAGCGTCAGCCATGCCTGCTCGTCTCCCTTGCCGACGAAGATCTTGTCGTCGGTATCGCCGAGCTTGCTGTCCTGTGCGGTCATTATTCTCTCTGATCTCTCTGCCGGGTTTCGCGTATTGAAACTCAAATGCACCAGTTCCGTAGTTTAACGCATGTTGCGCGCCGATTAAAACGGTTCAACACGGCCGAACATGCGACATAGTCGGAAACGGACGGACGACATCAGCCGAAAGTAGGAACGAGGCGTTCGCAACGCGGCAATTTTTCGCCGATTCCAACTCCGCTCTTGCATCGCTGCAACACTTTTCGCGCGTTCGAAGGTGAATCGCGACGACGCGTGCGTTCATCGCTTGAATTTCACATCACACCGGCTCAAGATCATTTTCGAAAGAAATACTCCGGCAAGCAAACCGGCTGAGGGGCGGGCCTTATGGACGAGCTGATCGGGCGGCTGGCGACAAACGCCAGCATAGATAGTGCTGTCGCTGAAAAGAGCGTCGGCATCATCCTGGGCTTCCTCCGCAACGAGGGTCCTTCCGACAGCGTGCAGGCCCTGATCGATCAGATCCCCGGAGCGGAAGCCGCGATCGAGGCATCCAGGAGCGGCGGCGGACTGTCGCGGCTGATGGGCGGCGGCTTGATGGCTGTCGGCACGCGCCTGATGGGCCTCGGACTTGGCATGTCGGAGATTCAAAACGTCGCCCGTGAACTTTTCCGCTTCGGCCGAGACAAAATCGGAGCAGATCAGATGGGCAAGATCATTGCGGGGACGCCGGGCCTCAGCCAGTTCGCCTGAAGCTTTGGCAATTCATATCGAGTATCATGACATATCCGATCTCCGAGATTGAGGGCCTGTCGGTCTTTGCCGCCAACAAGTTGAAGGCGCAGGGCATCCGCACCACCGACGGGCTGCTCGAGGCGGCCGGCACGGTGAAGGGCCGCAAGGCGCTTTCCGCCAAGACCGGCATCAGCGAGCAGCTGCTGCTGGAATGGGCCAACGTCTCCGACTACATGCGTATTCCCGGCATGGGTCGGGCCAAGGTCGGCCTGGTCCGCGCCGCCGGCGTCACCACCGTGCGCGAGCTCGCCTATCGGAATCCGGCAAGGCTCGCCCAGAGCATGCGCGACGCCAACGAAAAGAAGAAGCTGCTCCGCATCCTGCCTTCCGAGAAGTCGGTCGGCGACATCATCGCCAAGGCGAAGAAGCTGCAGCCGAAGATCACGTATTAGTCCACTTGCTCTCTCCGTCATCCTGAGGTGCGAAACACGGGACGCAAAGCGTCCCCGTGGAGAGCCTCGAAGGATGCACGGCCACCGCCACATCCGCACGGAGAGAGCCGGGCCGTCGCCCTTCGAGGCTCGCCGAAGAGACGCGCGCCTCAGGGTGACGATCTCAGACCGGGGTTGTGCTGCGCCCTTCCGTCTTGACTCCCCCTCCCCGACCGCGCAAAGCGGGCGGCATGAATGCCTCGCCCTCCCCATCCGTCCCGCCGGCCGGCTCGGCCGGGCCAGATGCGCTGCGGAAACTGCTGGAACGACCGATCCCGGCGGTGATGGGCGTGCTCAACATCACCCCGGATTCCTTCTCCGATGGCGGCGAGTTCATCGCGCCCGAGCAGGCGCTCGCACGGGCGCGGGCGATGATCGCGGATGGCGTCGACATCATCGATATCGGGGCCGAGTCCACCCGGCCCTACAAGGGTGCGAAGGCCGTCACGGCGGACGACGAGCTCGCCCGGCTGAAGCCGGTGCTGGCGGGCGTGGTCGCGCTCGGCGTGCCGGTGTCGATCGATAGCATGAAGGCCGAGGTGGTGGCCTACGCGCTCGACCAGGGCGCGGCGATCGCCAACGACGTCTGGGGCCTGCAACGCGACGCCGCCATGGCGCCGCTGGTGGCCGCGAGAGGCGTTCCCGTCATCGTCATGCACAACCGCGACGACGCCGATCCCGCCATCGACATCATCACGGACATGAAGACGTTCTTCCTGCGCTCGCTGGATATCGCCGCAAAGGCCGGCATCGCGCGCGACAAGATCGTGCTCGATCCCGGCATCGGCTTCGGAAAGACTGCGGAGCAGAGCATGACCGCGCTGGCGCGCTTGCGCGAATTCGAGATGTTCGGCCTGCCGATCCTCGTCGGTGCCTCGCGAAAACGCTTCATCGCTTCGGTGTCGCCATCGGAGCCGAAGGACCGGCTCGCCGGCTCGATCGCCGCGCACCTGATCGCCGCACAGCGCGGCGCAAAGATCATCCGGACCCATGACGTCGCCGAGACCTTGCAGGCGCTGCGGGTAGCGAACGCAATCGAGGGCAAGCAATGACCGATACGATCTTCGTCACCGGCCTGTCGATCCACGCCCGCCACGGCGTGATGGATCACGAGACCGAAGTCGGCCAGCGCTTCGTCATCGATCTCGAACTCTATACCGACTTGTCGGAGCCCTCGCGCAGCGACCGGCTCGCCGACACCGTGTCCTATGCCGACGTCGTGGCGACGACGACGGCAGCGTTCAAGAATACCAATTACAAGCTTCTGGAGCGCGCCGCCGGCGCGGTGGCCGACGCCATCCTGTCGCACTTCCTACGTATCCGCGCCGTGAAGGTCACCGTGCACAAGCCGCATGCGCCGATCGCCGCGATCTTCGACGATGTTGGCATCATGCTGACCCGCTCGCGGCACCCCTGATGGCAAGCGTGCTGATCGCACTCGGCGGCAATGTCGGCGATGTCCGCGCGACATTCGCCAAGGCGATCGCGCACATCTGCGGCATGGCGCAAGGCGCCCTGATCGCGCGGTCCTCGGACTATGCCACGCCGCCGTGGGGCGACGAACAGCAGGACCCCTTCATCAATGCCTGCATCGAGATCGAGACCGACCTCGATCCGCACGCGCTGCTGTTCGTGCTGCAGAAGGTCGAGCAGAAATTCGGCCGCACGCGGAACAAGGAGCGGCGCTGGGGCCCGCGCACGCTCGATCTCGACATGATCGCCTATGACGATGTCAGCTTGCAGAAGCCGGACCTGACCTTGCCGCATCCGCGCCTGTTCGAGCGCGCTTTCGTCCTGGTGCCGCTGGCCGAGATTGCACCCGACCGCGTGATCTCGGGCATTCCAGTGCGTGACGGGCTCGCCAGCGTCTCGACGCAAGGCATTGAGCGGCTTCCGGATACCGGTTAACCAAAAACAACCGTTTGCAGGGGCGGTCCGCCGTGGCAATTTCGCCTGCGAATAACGATACGTTTGGGAGCCCTTGGCCGCATGACCTCCGTGACTGACGACCTGCCGCTGGCGGCCGATTTTCCCAAGACGACCGTCGAGGATTGGCGCAAGCTGGTCGACGGCGTTCTGAAGGGCGCGCCGTTCGAGAAGCTGGTCGGCAAGACCTATGACGGACTCAAGATCGATCCGCTCTATCCGCGCGCCAAGGGTGTCGCGCCCGTCGTGGGTCGACCAGCCGCCGCACCCTGGCAAATCATCCAGCGGATCGACCATCCCGACGCGGCGCTCGCGAATGCACAGGCGTTGCAGGATCTGGAGAACGGCGCGACCGGGCTCGCGCTGGTGTTCGCCGGCGGCAGCGGCGCTCACGGGTTCGGTCTGGAACCTTCGGCCGAAGCCATCGCAAGGGTCTTGAAGGACATCCATCTCGATGCCGGCATCGGCCTCGAGCTTCAGATCGGTCCGCAATCGCGGATGGCCGCGATCCATGTCGCGGAATATGTGAAGAGCAGCGGCCTCGATCCCGCCGCCTGCAACATCCGCTTCGGGCTCGATCCGCTCGCGGCGGGCGCGGTGTGGGGCCACAGTCCCTATTCCTGGGAGGAGATCGCCCCTGCCGTCACCGGCGCGATCAAGGGCCTCGCCGGGCTTGGTTTCAAGGGACCGTTCGCGTCCGCCGACGGACGCGTGATCCACGATGCCGGCGGCTCCGAGGTGCAGGAGCTCGCCTTCGTGCTCGCCTGCGGCGTCGCTTATCTGCGCGCGATCGAAGGCGCCGGCATTCCGCTCGAAGCCGCGCAAGGCATGGTCTATGCGCGGCTTGCCGCAGATGCCGACCAGTTCCTGACCATGGCGAAATTCCGCGCGCTGCGGCTGCTCTGGGCGCGCATCGAAACAGCGTGCGGGCTTACGCCCAAACCATTGTTCATCGCCGCCGACACGGCCTGGCGCATGCTGACGCAGCGCGACCCTTACGTGAACATGCTGCGCGCGACCATCGCGACATTCGCGGCGGGGCTGGCCGGCGCCAACGCGATCACCGTGCTGCCGCATACGCTGGCCCTCGGCCTGCCCGATCCGTTCGCGCGCCGTGTGGCGCGCAATACGCAGCTCCTGCTGCTGGAAGAGAGCAACCTCGCCAAGGTCTCTGATCCCGCCGCCGGCGCAGGCGGCATCGAGACGCTGACCGCGCAGCTTTGTGAGGCGGCCTGGACCCTATTCCAGGAGAGCGAGACAGCCGGCGGTGCGTTTGCCGCGCTTCAGCAAGGCCTGTTTCAGGGCAAGGTCGCGGCCGCGCGAAAAGCGCGTGACGCCAACATCGCAAAGCGTCGCGACGTGCTGACCGGTGCCAGCGAGTTTCCGAACCTGCACGAGAGCGAAGCCATCGTGCTGAAGGCAACGCCAGTCGCGCTCACGCCTTATGGCGAGCAGAAATACAAGTTCGATCCGCTGCCGCCGATCCGGCTGGCGGAACCGTTCGAGGCGCTGCGTGACAAATCCGACGCGGCGCTGAAGGCGCGGGGCTCCCGGCCGAAAGTGTTCCTGGCCAATCTCGGCACGGCCGCCGATTTCACGGCGCGCGCGACCTTTGCCAAGAGCTTCTTCGAAGCCGGCGGCATCGAAGCCCTCGATAGCGAGGGCTTTGCCGATGCGGCCAAGGTGGCTGCAGCGTTCAAGGCCTCGGGCGCCGAGCTTGCCTGTCTTTGTTCCAACGACAAGGTCTATGCGGAACACGCCGAAGCTGCAGCGAAGGCCCTGCAAACGGCCGGCGGTCGACATATCTATCTGGCAGGCCGCCCGAGCGAGACCGAGGCGGCGCTGCGGGCCGCCGGCGTCACGGGTTTTGTCTTCGCCGGAGGCGATGCGCTTGCCACGCTGCAAGACGCCTATCGACGGATGGAACAGAAATGACCGAACCAGGCAAACCAGTTCTCACCGGCGGCTGCCAATGCGGGGCCGTGCGCTTTGGCGTCACGACGGCGCCAACCAGGATTTCGATCTGCCACTGCCGCATGTGCCAGAAGGCAGCCGGCGCGCCGTTCGCCTCCTTTGCCGACATCAACAAGACGGACTTTGCCTGGACCAAGGGGCAGCCGTCGTTCTTCCGCTCCTCCACCATCGCCGAACGCGGCTTTTGCGCCGGCTGCGGCACGCCGCTGAGCTTCGGCCGCATCGGCGGCGACCGGATCGAGATCATGACCGGCGCGTTCGACCGTCCTGACCAGATCATTCCGACACGACAGTTCGGCACCGAATCCCGCCTCGGCTGGGTGGTGGGCATCGCCAATCTGCCGAGCCAGACCACGCAACAGAATTACGGACCGGAGAAGATGGCGACCATCGTCAGCCATCAGCATCCGGATCATGATTGAGGATATGGTTGAAACCATGAGCCGCATTCCCAATTTCGCAGACGTCGCATTCGAGCGTGCCACGACCGCCGCACCGTCAGGCAGCGCCGAGCCGTGGCTGACGCCCGAGGGCATTCTGGTGCAGCCCGCCTATGGCGAGGCTGATCTGGCCGGCCTCGATTTCCTCGAGACCTATCCCGGCATCGCGCCTTACCTGCGCGGGCCCTACCCGACCATGTATGTCAACCAGCCCTGGACTATCAGGCAATATGCCGGCTTCTCCACGGCGGAGGATTCCAACGCGTTCTACCGCCGCAACCTCGCGGCCGGCCAGAAAGGCCTTTCCGTCGCCTTCGATCTCGCCACCCATCGCGGCTATGACTCGGACCATCCGCGTGTCGGCGGCGACGTCGGCATGGCCGGTGTGGCCATCGATTCCATCTACGACATGCGCACGCTGTTTGCGGGGATTCCGCTCGACCAGATGAGCGTGTCCATGACCATGAACGGCGCGGTGCTGCCGATCCTCGCGCTCTACGTCGCCGCCGCCGAGGAACAGGGCGTGCCGCCGGAGAAGCTGTCGGGCACCATTCAGAACGACATTCTGAAAGAGTTCATGGTGCGCAACACCTACATCTATCCGCCCGCGCCTTCGATGCGGATCATCTCGGACATTTTTGCGTACACCTCGCAAAAGATGCCGAAATACAATTCGATCTCGATCTCCGGCTATCACATGCAGGAGGCCGGCGCGACGCAGGACCTCGAGCTCGCCTATACGCTCGCCGACGGCGTCGAATACTTACGCGCCGGCCTTGCCGCCGGCCTCGACGTCGACCGCTTCGCACCGCGCCTGTCGTTCTTCTGGGCGATCGGCATGAATTTCTTCATGGAAGTCGCCAAGCTGCGCGCCGCGCGCCTGCTCTGGGCGAAGCTGCTCAAGCCCTTCAACCCCAAAGACCCACGCTCGCTGTCGCTGCGCACGCACAGCCAGACCTCGGGTTGGTCACTGACGGCGCAGGACGTCTTCAACAACGTGATGCGCACCACCGTCGAGGCGATGGCGGCAACGCAAGGCCACACCCAGTCGCTGCACACCAACGCGCTCGACGAGGCGCTGGCGCTGCCGACCGATTTCTCGGCGCGCATCGCCCGCAACACCCAGCTGTTCCTGCAGCAGGAGAGCGGCACCACCCGCATCATCGACCCCTGGGGCGGCTCGTATTATGTCGAGCGTCTCACGCGCGACCTCGCGGCGAAAGCATGGGGCCACATCCAGGAGGTCGAGGAGCTCGGCGGCATGGCGAAGGCCATCGAGGCCGGCCTGCCGAAGCTGCGCATCGAGGAGGCCTCCGCCAAGACGCAGGCGCGGATCGACGCCGGCAAGCAGGCGGTGATCGGCGTCAACAAGTACAAGCCGACCGACGAGGCGCCGATCGACATCCTCAAGGTCGACAATACCAATGTCCGCCGCCTGCAGATCGACAAGCTGACGCGGCTGAAGAGCGAGCGCAACCAGAAGGACGTCGATGCCGCGCTCGCCGCGCTGACGCGCTCGGCCGGCGAGGGCAATGGCAATCTGCTCGCGCTCGCGATCGATGCGGCGCGCGCCAAGGCGACCGTCGGCGAAATCTCTGACGCGATGGAGAAGGTGTTCGGCCGACACCGCGCTGAAATCAAGTCCATCACCGGCGTCTACAAGCGGGAGGCGTCCACCATGGGCAATCAGGTCGAGAAGGTTCAGGCGCTGATCGACGCCTTCGAGGAGGCCGAGGGCCGCCGCCCGCGCATCCTCGTCGCCAAGATCGGCCAGGACGGCCACGACCGCGGCCAGAAGGTGATCGCGTCCGCGTTTGCCGATATCGGCTTCGACGTCGACATCGGGCCGCTGTTTGCCACCGCCGATGAGGCCGCGCGGCAGGCGGTCGAGAACGACGTGCACATCCTCGGCGTCTCCTCGCTCGCCGCGGCCCACCTCACCGCCGTGCCGGAGCTGAAGGCGGCGCTCAAGAAGCAGGGCCGCGACGACATCATGATCATCGTCGGCGGCGTGGTGCCGCCGCAGGATTACGACGCGCTCTACGCCGCCGGCGCTGAAGCGATCTTCCCGCCGGGCACGGTGATCGCGGATGCGGCTGAAGAGCTGATCCGCAAGCTGAATGCGCGGCTCGGCCATAGCGAGGCGGCGGAGTAGCTTCGCCGTCTATTTCCCGACAAGAAGGAATTTGCGTGATGTTTTTCGCGCCAATGTTCATGCGCGCGCTCAGCGTCGCCACGGTTTGCAGCGCGCTGTTCGGTCCCGCCCACGCCGCTGCCCCCAAGCCTGACGCCATCATCAAGACCAAGAGCATCGAGGCGCGCATGTTCCTCGACGACAGGATCAAGGCGGATACGGCGCTGGCGGCGGATTGCGTCGCGGAGGGCAAAAAATGGCTCAACAAGAATGCCGCCGAAGCTGCCGCCGCGCGCAAAGCCGATCCGCAGTTCTCTAGGGAAGGCGGCTGGGACTTCGAGCGCAAATACGAGATCCGCTCGGTGATCGCCGACCGCTACGTCAGCGTCCTGCGCAACGATTATATGAACACCCGCGGCGCGCATCCCAACTCGGACGTGAACACGATCCTGTGGGACAAGGCCGAGGGCAAGCGCATCTCGATCCGCCCGCTCTTCACCGAGACTGCCGATAACGGGGCGACGATGAAGGCGATGGTGAAGGCCGTGATCGCCTCGCTCCGCACCGAGAAAACGAAGCGCGACGCCAGCGAGACCGCAACCGACGAGTGGTTCAAAGAACTGAAACCGAGCCTGCTCAAGGTCGGCGCGGTGACGCTCGCGCCCTCGACTGAAGCGGGCAAGAGCTCCGGGCTGACCTTCCACTATCCACCCTACGCCGTCGGCCCCTACGCCGAAGGCGAGTATGTCGCCTTCGTGCCATGGGAGACGTTGAAGCCTTACCTCACCGCGGAAGGCACCCGCATCTTCGGCGGCGCGCGGCCGAAGGGCGACGCCGAGGAGCCGTGAGCGGTCGCTAACTGGACCGCGCCAGCGTCCGCGCAAGTGAGTCCGTCCAATCAGGAATCCAGGACGCGAATAGCGCCTGCCAGCGATCGGCATCCGCCGGCTCGGTATCAAGCGCGACCGACCATTCGATGAGGGTGCGATTGCCCTCGATGATCGGGCGCAGGTGCATGGTGCCTTGATAGCGCGTCGGCGCCGGCGTCTGGCTTCCGTCATCTTGCGGATACGGCAGCGCTTCGAGACCGGCGTAGGTCAGGGTGTGCTGCCGATCCGAGTGATCGACCAGGCGCTGGCGGATCCAGTTTCCGAGATAGCAGAAGCGCCTGATGGCGCCGACTTCATCGCCACGCTTGTCGTCTTCGATCTCGCTCTCGCTCACCCCGTCGATGTAAGCGGGATAGTTGTTGAAATCGCGGATCAGCGACCAGACTTCGTTCAGCGGGCGGTCCAGCACGGCGCTGTAATAGGCTTGGGTCATCGGTGGCTTGCCTTTGGCTTTCGTTACGCGCAGAGGTTGGCGAATTGCGCGGGCAAAACCCACCCGATTTCCGACTGCCCATCCGATGGGCATCATGGTTTCACACAACATGGCATCTCGTTGGTAGCGCTACCTTGCGGCGGTGCTGCAAAGGCGACTAGAATGGCACATTGAGAAGAGCACCCGACCTCACGGGCGCCGCTGGGAGAGATTCAATGTCCAAGATTTCGCGTCGCACCTTTGCGGCTTCGACCGCCGCCGTTGCCGCGTCCGCCGCTTTCGGCTTCAAGCCCGCACGCGCACAAGCCTATCCGGCCCGGCCGGTCACCGTGATCGTGCCATGGGGCGCGGGCGGCGGAACCGACGCGACCGCGCGCATTGTCGCAGCGCTTCTGGAAAAGGACCTCGGCCAGCCCTTCAACGTGGTCAACCGCACCGGCGGCTCCGGCGTGGTCGGCCATAGCGCGATCGCGACCGCACAGCCCGACGGCTACACCATCGGCATGCTGACCGTCGAAATCTCGATGATGCACTGGCAGGGCCTCACCGAGCTGACGCCGAAGAGCTACACGCCGCTGGCGCTGATGAACGAGGATCCCCCGGGCATCCAGGTCTCCTCCTCCTCGCCCTACAAGACGGTCAAGGAGCTCGCCGACGCGATCAAGGCGGCGCCTCCCGGCAAGTTCAAGGCCTCCGGCACCGGCCAGGGCGGCATCTGGCATCTGGCGCTGGTCGGCTGGATGCAGGCGATGGGCCTGCCCGCCAACCAGGTCGCCTGGGTGCCATCGAACGGCGCGGCCCCTGCGATGCAGGATCTCGCCGCCGGCGGCCTCGACCTCACCACCTGCTCGGTGCCGGAGGCGCGCGCCATCATCGAGGCCGGCAAGGCCAGGAGCCTCGCCATCATGGCCCCCGCGCGCAACCCGATCTTCAAGGACGTGCCGACGCTGAAGGAAGCGATGGGCATCGACTATGCGACCGGCGCCTGGCGCGGCATCGGCGCCCCGAAGAACCTGCCACCGGAGATCGCAACCAAGCTCACCGCAGCATTGAAGAAAGTCTACGACTCCGCCGAGTTCAAGGACTTCATGAGCAATCGCGGCTTCGGCACCGTGTGGGGCGATGCCGGCCAGTTCGCAGGCTTCATGGACAAGGGCGACGCCCAGATGGGCGAGGCGATGAAGGCGGCCGGCTTGAGCAAGGCGTGACCTTTCACAGCTCTCGCGTGAGATGACTTTGGCTGACGTGGTTGGTTCGCTCACTGCATCACCTCTCCCCGCGTGCGAGGAGAGGTCGAATTCGAGCTTTGCTCGAATTCGGGTGAGGGGGACTCTCCACGCCTCCAACTCTCACCTCGCCCGCGGCGAGCCCCCCTCACCCCAACCCTCTCCCCGCAAGCGGGGAGAGGGAGCGCACCTCCTGTAGGACTCCTCCCCATGCGTCTTCCCGACTCCGTCACGGGATCGTTTCTCGTCGTGCTCGGCGCAGCTGCCGCCTATGGCGGCTATATCCTGCCGCCGGTGCCGGGCCAGCCGGTCGGCCCCAACGTGTTTCCGCTCGTGATCGGCAGCGGCCTTGCGCTGTGCGGGCTCGCGATCGTGTTCGGGATCGGCCACTCCTTCGAGGAGGAGGAAGAGCTGATCCCGCTGGAGGACGGCCAGGCGGCCGCTCCTCCGCCGCAGGGCAAGCTCTACGGCCTGCGCGCTTTGCTGCCGCCAGCGCTGCTGCTGTTTTACGTCGCCGCGGCCGACCGGCTCGGCTTCATCATCACCGCGGCGATCATGGTCTACGTGACCTCGACCGCGCTCGGTGCGAAGTGGAAGCTGGCGCTGCCGCTCGCCGCGCTGTCGCCGTTCGCCATCCACCTCATCTTCGGCAAGCTGCTCCGCGTGCCGCTGCCCGCCGGCCTGCTGCCGACGCCCTGGTAATCCCATGCTGAAGACCTTGCTTGACGCATTCGCGCTGATCTCCACCTGGGAGGTCATCATTTCGATGTTCGCGGCCTCCGTGTACGGGCTCGTGATCGGCTCGCTGCCGGGCCTGTCGGCGACGATGGCAACCGCCCTGCTCGTCCCCGTCACCTTCTACCTCTCGCCGATCGCGGCGATCGCGACCATCGTCGCGGCGTCCTCGATGGCGATCTTCTCCGGCGACATTCCCGGCGCACTGCTGCGCATTCCCGGCACGCCGGCCTCCGCGGCTTACGCGGACGAAGCTTACGCCATGACGCGCAAGGGCCAGGCCGAGCTCGCGCTCGGGGCCGGCGTGTGGTTTTCCGCGGTCGGCGGCATCGCCGGCGTGCTGTCGCTGATGATCCTGGCGCCGCCGCTTGCCGAGATCGCGCTGTCGTTCTCGACCTTCGAATATTTCTGGCTGGCGCTGCTCGGCCTGATGTGCGCCACCTTGGTGGCGCGCTCCTCCCCGGTGAAGGCGATCGCCGGCATGTTCCTCGGCCTGCTGGTCTCCTGCATCGGCATCGAAAATCCCGGCGGCGTGCCGCGCTTCACCTTCGGCCTCACCGATCTGTTCGGCGGCATCGAGCCGATCCCGGCGCTGGTCGGCGTGTTCGCGGTGGCGCAGGTGATGCGCGCGATGCTGACCCCCGAGCCGCCGCCGCTGCCGCGACGAAAATTCGGAAGCATCATGGCAGGACAGTGGAGGCTGACAAAGCTATATCACTGGCAGATGACGCGCGGGAACATCGTCGGCATCATCATCGGCGTGCTGCCCGGAGCCGGTGCCGACATGGCCGCCTGGGTCTCCTACGCGATGTCGAAGCGTTTCTCCAAGGAGCCGGAAAAATTCGGCACCGGCCATGTCGAGGGCCTGGTCGAGGCCGGCGCCAGCAACAATGCCAGCATCGCCTCGGGCTGGGTGCCCTCGCTGCTGTTCGGGATCCCCGGCGACACCATCGCCGCGATCGCGATCGGCGTGCTCTACATGAAGGGCCTCAATCCGGGCCCGACGCTGTTCACCGAGAAGGCGTCGAGCATGTACGCGATCTATCTGATGTTCATCATCGCGAACATCCTGATGATCCCGCTCGGCATCGCCATGATCCGGGTTGCCGCCTACATCCTGCTGGCGCCGCGCTCGACCATAATGCCGATCATCATGCTGTGCTGTGCGGTCGGCTCGTTCGCGATCGGCAACAACATGTTCGGCGTCGTCACCGTCGCCGCCTTCGGCGTGATCGGCTACGTGATGGAGGCGAACGGCTATCCCGTCGCCGCGATGGTGCTCGGCATCGTCATGGGCACCATGGTCGAGCAGGCCTTCGTGACCTCGCTGATCAAGTCGGACGGCAGTATCCTGCCGTTCTTCGAGCGCCCGGTCGCAGCGATCCTCGCCGCCATGGCGATCGGCGCCCTGCTCTGGCCGGTGATGGTGTGGGTCTGGCGCAAGGTAAAACAGCCGCAAGCCGCGGCAGCCACGAGCCGGTGATATCGGGCGGGCGGGCCTCGCCTGCCCCGCCTCGGCATTGTAAAGCAGGGGCATGACTGAAAAGAAGCCCTCGCTCGACATCAAGACCCTCGCCAAGGAGCTCCGCGGCGGCAGCCGCGCGGCGCTGGCGCGGGCCATCACGCTGGTGGAGAGCCGGCGCGCCGACCATCAGGCGCTGGCGCGGGAGCTGGTGCAGAGGCTTCTGCCGGAGACCGGCAAGGCATTTCGCGTTGGCATCACGGGATCGCCCGGCGTCGGCAAGTCCACCACCATCGATGTGCTCGGGACCTATCTGATCGAGCAGGGCCACAAGGTCGCGGTGCTCGCGGTCGATCCGTCCTCGGCTCGCAGCGGCGGCTCGATCCTCGGCGACAAGACGCGGATGGCGCGGCTGTCGGCCTCGGACGATGCCTTCATCCGCCCGTCGCCGTCCTCGGGCACGCTCGGCGGCGTCGCCGCGAAAACGCGTGAGGCGATGCTGTTATGCGAGGCTGCCGGCTTCGGCGTCGTGCTGGTGGAAACCGTCGGCATCGGACAGTCCGAGACCGCGGTCTGCGACATGACCGATTTCTTCCTCGCGCTGATGCTGCCGGGCGGCGGCGACGAATTGCAGGGCATCAAGAAGGGCCTGGTCGAGCTCGCCGACATGATCGCGATCAACAAGGCCGATGGCGACAACCTCAAGCGCGCCAACATCACCGCCGCCGACTATCGCGGCGCGCTGCATATCCTCAGCCCCAGGTCCGAGCACTGGCATCCACCCGTCGTCACCTATTCGGCGCTGGCCGGCACCGGCATCACCGACCTCTGGCAGAAGGTTTTAGACCATCGCAAGGCGATGAACGCGTCCGGCGATTTCGCCGCGCGGCGGCGCGACCAGCAGGTGAAATGGATGTGGTCGATGCTGGAGCAGCGCATGCTGGCGCGGCTGCGCAGCGAGGCCTCGGTTCGCACCAAGGTCCGGAAGATCGAGACCGAGGTCGCCGACGGCCATCTCACGCCGGCCCTCGCCGCCGAGCAGATCTTGGAGTTGCTGAAATGAGCGAAAAGCTCCGCATTCTCCTCACCGGCTTCGGCCCGTTTCCCGGCGCGCCCTATAACCCGACCCAGCCGCTGGTCGCGCGGCTCGCGCAACTGCGCCGTCCGGCACTCGACGATGTCGCGATCTCCAGTCACATCTTCCCGGTCACCTATGCCGCGGTCGACTGGCAATTGCCGGAGGTGATCGCGAAGGTGAAGCCGGATGCGCTGTTGATGTTCGGCCTCGCCGCGCGCACGCCTTACCTGCGGATCGAGACCCGCGCGCGCAACGCCGTCACCATGCTCTGGCCCGATGCCGCCAACACCCGATCGAGCAAGCGCGGCATCGCCGGCCATGCCGACGCGATGAATTTCGGTCCGCACACGGCAAGGCTGCTGCGCGCCGCGCGCCTCACCGGCATCGATGCGCGCTCCTCGCGCGATGCCGGCGCCTATCTCTGCAACTACCTGAGCTGGCGCGCGATCGAGAACGTGAAGGCGGGCGGCCCGCAGCTCGCCGCGTTCATCCACATTCCCCTTCTCGCACGCAGCGGCGCGGTTCGGCGCAAGGGTGCGCCGCGGATCACGCTGGAAGAGCTGGTGGATGCGGGGGAAGCGATGGTGATGGAGATGGTGGCGCTGGCCAGGAAGGGGCGGAACACGCCGGCTTCGTAGGGTGGGCAAAGGCGCCCCTGCGCCGTGCCCACCATCTCGTTCCATCTCCCGTCAATTCGTGGGCACGCTACGCTTTGCCCACCCTACGGCACCGTCTCTGCGTAAACATTTAACCCTACCGCGAACAATCCCCGCGCCCTCGCCTGCCCTGCGCTACCTAGTCGGCGCGGATGCCCTCCCGCCTCCGCCGGAGGACGCGTCATGGACCTAAATCGCCGCCATCTGATCGGAGCTTCGACCGCAGGCATCGCGGGCTCGCTCGCCATGCCGGCCGACGCCGCGCGCGCGGCACCACTGACATCCCTGCTCGGCCGCGATGCCACACAATACGGCGTGCGGCCCGGCACCAGCGAAGATCAGACCCGCGCGCTGCAGCGCGCGATCGACGAAGCTGCACGCGCACAGCTGCCGCTGGCGCTACCACCCGGCGTCTATCGCGCCGGGCTGTTGCGGCTGCCCAACGGCGCGCAATTGATCGGTGTGCGCGGGGCGACGAAACTCGTCTTCACCGGCGGCGCCTCGGCGATCCAGAGCGACGGTTCGGACTCCATCGGCCTCACCGGCATCACTTTTGACGGCGGCAGCATTCCGCTGCCGGCGCGGCGCGGGCTGATCCATGTCCTCGGCGGGCGCGATACGCGCATCACTGATTGCGAGATCACGAACTCAGGCGGCAGCGGCATCTGGCTCGAGCAGGTCTCCGGCGACATCTCCGGCAACATCTTCACTGACATCGCGGTGACCGCGGTGGTCTCGTTCGACGCCAGGGGTCTCAGCGTCTCCCGCAACACGATTCTCGGCACCAACGACAATGGCATCGAGATCCTGCGCAGCGCGATCGGCGACGACGGAACGCTGGTTGCCGACAACCGCATCGAGAACATCAAGGCCGGCCCCGGCGGCTCCGGCCAGTACGGCAACGCCATCAACGCCTTTCGCGCCGGCAACGTGATCGTGCGCGGCAACCGCATCAGGAACTGCGATTACTCCGCAGTGCGTGGCAACTCCGCCTCCAACATCCACATCACAGGCAACAGCGTCAGCGACGTGCGCGAGGTCGCGCTCTATTCGGAGTTTTCGTTCGAGGCCGCGGTGATCGCCAACAACACGGTCGACGGCGCCGCGGTCGGCGTCTCCGTCTGCAATTTCAACGAAGGCGGCCGCATGGCGGTGGTCCAGGGCAACATCATCCGCAACCTCGTTCCGAAGCGCCCGATCGGCACCGCGCCGGACGACGATGCCGGCGTCGGCATCTACATCGAGGCGGATACCTCGGTGACCGGAAACGTGATCGAGAACGCACCGTCCTACGGCATCGTCGCCGGCTGGGGCAAATATCTGCGCGACGTCGCGATCACGGGCAACGTGATCCGCAAGGCCCTCGCCGGCGTCGGCGTCTCCGTCGTGCCGGGCGCCGGCATCGCGCTGGTCAACAACAACATGATCTCCGAGACCCCGCGCGGTGCCGTGGTCGGGCTGGACCATGCGCGTGCGGTGACGTCGGATCTGTCAGCCGACGGCGCGCAGCGGTTCGCGCAGGTGGTGCTCGGCGGCAATGCGGTGCGCAGGTAGGCGTGGCTGACAGCCGGGCCGGTCATCCTTCGAGGCTCGCTCCGCGGTGCTCTGCACCGCGAAACTCGCACCTCAGCATGACGGGATAGCCTTTGGGTTGTCGCATCAAACTTGACAACCCAAACACTGCCGTCATCCTGAGGCGCTCCCCACGTGGCGCAGCGCGCCACGTGGGAGCCTCGAAGGATGATGTTGTAGGCATCTATATCTACATGCTGCAATGCGCCGACGGCTCTTTCTACATTGGAAGCGCGACCGGTGAGGATACGTCCAAACGTGTCGATGAGCATAATGCCGGCGCTTATCCCGGGTATACTTATTCGAGGCGTCCCGTCGTCCTGGTGTGGTCCGAGTATTTCGATCGGATCATCGACGGGATTGCCGCCGAACGTCAGCTCAAGGGAGCCGCGCCAAGAAGGAAGCGCTCATTCGTTCGGGTTGGAAGGCGGTGAGCCAGTTTGCGCGGCGTCGGGCGGGAGCGCCTAGATCGAAGACATAAGCTTAGTATGGCGGCAGATGGGCCGCTCATCCTTCGAGGCTCCCCATGGGACGCCTTGCGTCCCATGCCTCGCACCTCAGGATGACGGGGCGAGAGAGGCGGCCGACTCTGCTCGGGCCTCACCCACGGCCTTAGAACGCATTCCTGAGCAGCGGGTACTTGGCTTCGAGGCCGTCGAGGCTGAAGGTGAATTCGACGACGCGCTCGGGGGCTGCGACGATTTCCTCGGCCGGCGGGGTGAACTGCGGCAGGAGCGATGCCATTGCAGCAGGCGCAGCCGTCTGCGGCTTCGCGGCAGGGACCGCGAGCGGCGGCCTCACTTCAGGCGCAGCGCGCGGCGCCATTGCGGCGGGCACGGCGAGCGGTGACCTCACGGCAGGTGCGGTCAGCGGCGCCCTGGCCGCGGGAGCCTTGAGCGGCGGCATCTCGGCAGGCGCGATAAACGACGCCATCGCAGCGGGGGCTGCGGGCGCGGCGAGCGGCGCGACCGGGACTTTGGTGATCTCGGCGAGAACGTCCGGCTTCGCATCGAGCCTGACCGGCACGGCGGTCTCGGGGGCGATGTGGACGGCCTTTGGCTGTAGGGTCTTGGGCTGCACGATCTGCGCCTGTTGCTCGCGCGGAAACACGCGGGGCATGGTCGCCGGCGACCAGCCGAATGCCGGCGTCACGCTCGCGGCCGCCTCGGCGACGTCCCCACCGGTCGCGAGCGCGCGCCAGGTCTGGACCGCGCGCTTGGCTTCCTGGATGTTTTCGAGGAATGCGATCTCGGAGTGATAACGGCGCCAGCGGCCGGTCTCGAACATTTCGGAGAGATGTTGCAGCCGCTGCTCGGCGAGAGCGCACCAGCGCGCCGCGACGTCGCGGCCAGCAACCACAGCACGCGCAGACGCCCAATCGGACGTGCAGCTAGACTCTTGGCGATGTGTCATGAACCAGCCCGTCAGGGGAAAACACGGACGCGGAGGACGCAACGCACACGAATCAATTTAGACGCGACATGAATATTTTGTGGAAAAGTTTTGACTTGTCCAGCAACGACACGGCATTCGTCGTCAATCACCGTAGTCGTGCGGAGATTTGCTGCGTTTTCGAGTCAAGCCTCGCACAAGCATAGCGGAGGTGCGAAGCGCCGGGCGAACAGCCGACTCGAACATGGCGGCGTCCCATCAACCGCAAGCTGAACGAACGCGACGCTTTGAAGAATCGGATGCCGAAAAGAAAAGACCCGTCCGGGGGGACAACCGGACGGGTCAAGCCATATGGGCGCTTGGGGTGGATGGGCGCTCGCGCCTGATATGACTGATGGGGAGGGATGACCGCTCCCACATAATTTGGTCGTGGCAGCTGGCTGAACGTTCAATGCGGGGTTCGATTTTTTGACCTTCGGCCCGCGCGCATCTTTGTCGCAGCCGCTATCGCGTCGCCGGCCTATCCGCCTGAGAAATCGTGGATTTATCGTCCGCACTCGACAACGAAGGTTGTTCGATCGCGCGGGTGCCAGGCTCGTCGCGACGCTTGCCGGCATCTTCACGTTTTGTTGTACCGGACGCAGCCGCAACCGGCGTCGCGCCGTCGGCGGGAACAGCCATGACCGCGGCAAACGCATCGGTCTGGCCGTCGCCGAAAAGCTCGTCACGCCCGGGGGAGCCGAGGTCGCGCGCGGTCTTCGCCAGCGTCACGCGCAGCGCTTCCGGCTTCAAGGTGTAATTGCGCTCGAGCAGCAACGCCGCGACGCCTGACACATAGGCGGCCGAGAACGAGGTTCCCGATGCCATCTGGTACTTGCCGTCCGGCGCCGGCAGGAAGATGTCGACCCCGGGCGCCGCGACGGCAATGTAATTGCCGCGGTTGGACGCGGTGAACAGCCTGTCCTGCTGGTCGGTCGCGCTGACCGCGATCACGTTCGGATTGGCGGCCGGATAGAGCGGCGGCGATTTTGCGCCGGCATTGCCGGCGGCGGCGATCAGCACGAGGCCGCGCGCGGCGGTCGCCGCGATGGCTCGCTCGATTACCGCGTCCTTCGGTCCGGCAAAGCTCATATTGACGATCTGCGCGCCGTGCTCGGCGGCGTAATTCAGCGACCGCAGGATGATGTAGGACGAGCTCTCGGCGCCGCCATTGCTGCCACCGAAGGCACGGATCGCGATGATGCGCGCCTGGGGCGCGCTGCCCATCAGCCGGTCATGCGCCACGATGGCGCCGGCGATGCCGGTGCCGTGGACGTGCGGCCCCTCCGCGCTGCCGAGTGCATCGAAATTGTCGGCGACGGAATTGGCGAGCTCGGGATGCCTGGTGTCGATGCCGGAGTCGATCACGGCAACCGTGACGTTGGCGCCGTGCGCCAGCATATGCGCCTGCGGCAGGCGGAGCTTTGTCAGTGCATATTGCGCAGGATCGCCTTCGCTGGGGGGCGGCGATTTCTGGTCCTGCAGCACATAGCGGAAGTTCGCCTGGACCGAGCGCACGCTGCCGTCGGCCGCGAATTCGCGCCGCACCGTCTCGTACGGCCGGCCATCCGTGATGCGGAACAGTCCGAACGTAGCCCCGATCAGCGGGAAGCTCTCCGACGAGATCCGCGTCAAGCCGTGCCGGCGGGCCAACGCGTCGGCATCACCGGGCGACAATGTGCCGTCGATCTCGGCCACGAATTCGTTGGCGAAGCTGCGAAGATTGGCGGCGGCCGGCGTGGCGTTGCCGCGGCCCTTGCCGGCGCTCTTCTTGGCGGATTTGCCCGAGCCACCGCCGCCGGCATTCGGCTGCGCCAGGCATTCGCCGTCGGCATCGCGATAGGGCGCGGTACAGGCCGGATACAGGTTCGGCGAGTAGCGCGCATAGGGCAGCACCGTCGTCGTCGGCCGCAGGCGCGACGTCGTGGTGTGGGGAATGGTCGCCATCGTCCGCGGGCCGCGGTCGACGGACACCGCCCTGGCCGAGATGGTCGGACCGATGCGCGGGGCGATGCTCGGAGAGATGGTCGGCGTTCGCGTGGGCACGCTGATCGTCGGCGTGCGCATGATCGCCTGCGCCTGCGCAACCTCGACGCCGAGGCAGGCGGCGATCAGAAGCGCGGCGCCGACCGATGAAGCGTAGGCCCCGGCGCGCACCCTGCTCTCGGACTTACCTGTCATCGGATCAGCGGCGCGCTTAAGGCGCCGCGACGGCGAGGTTGACGAACTTCTCGCGCTGCATCTTGCCGAGCAGCGAGGCGAGCTCGTCCTGGCTCATCGCCTTGTCGAACTGGAGGCGGAACATGCCGCCCTTGGCATCGCCGATGATCGAGGCCTGGTAGCTGTCGAGCAGCGCGGTGATGTCGGCGACGCGGGCCTCGGGCGTGAAGCGCACCAGCGCGCGCGCCGGCGGAACGGTGGTGCCGAGTTCGCGAGTGATCGGACCGCTGGTCGAGAGCGAAGCGGTCTGGAAGGTCGCGGGCTGGTTCTTCATCAGCACGGCGCCGATGATTCCGGCTTGCAGCATCAGCGCGATGGCGCCAAGGCTCGCCGACCAGGCCAGCGTGCGCGGCGACAGGCTCGCGAAGAAGGTCGAGATGCGCGCCGACAGCGGCAGCGAGCCGCTCGCCCGCGCCGGCTCGGCGTCGATCGCGGCGAACAGCTTCTGCAGCGCGCGCGCCGACGGAGCGCCCAAGCTCTCGTTCAGATGAATGGTCTCTTCATACTCGCCGCGGATTGCGGCATATTGCCTGGCAAGCTCGGGATCGCGCGCCAGCGCATCCTCGACCCGCCGCGCATCGCGCGCGTTCAGCGTGCCGGCCGCGTGCCACGGCAGCAGCAGCTCAATTTCACTGGGCTCTTGCTCCAGCATCTTCTTGCTCAAAGCCATCATGGCCAGCCTCGCTCAACGCCGGCTGCCTTCAGCAGTTCGGCCAGTTTCTTGCGCGCATAGAACAAGCGCGTCTTCACAGTGTTCTCCGGTATCCCGACGATTTCGGCCACCTCTTCCACGGACTTCTCGTGGTAGTAGACGAGATCGACGATTTCCCGATGGTCCGGCGAGAGGCCCGTCAGACACTCCCGCAACGCTTCACTGGTATCCTTTTTCTGCACCACCGTTTCCGGATTGTCGGACGTATCCTCGATCGCGTTGGCGGCGTCTTCGTCCAGTTCGAAATCCTTCCTGCGCCGGAGCGCAGACAGGGCCTTGAAACGGGTGATTGCCAGTAGCCAGGTAGAAACGGCGGATCGGCCCTCGAACTTGCCGGCTTGACGCCAGACGTCGAGAAATACCTCGCTGATGAGGTCTTCCGCCGCCTGCTCGTCCCGCACGAGCCTCAGCCCGAACCTGTAGACCCTGACATGGTGCCGCCCGTACAGCACCTGCATGGCGAGCCGGTCACCTTGGGCGATCCTGGCGATCAGGACCTCGTCCGAAGCCGCCTGTGTCACGCTCAATGCCCGTCTCGCAAAGTTGGTCGGGTCGGCGCGGCGGACGGTTCGACCGGGGGCGCAAAATTGTTCAATCTACCGCAGTCGTACGGTCGCCTATGTGACCTACCCCACATACGCGTATTTTTCTTGTCCCACCCCCGGCCATCGGCCGTCTTCATCCAGATCGGTAACATAATACTGCGATACTTCCCTGCGGAATGCCTGTCCGGCACAGGCGGCCCGGCCTCGTTCGGTTCCATAGCAACCCTGCACGACATATGTCTCGCCAAGCCCGGCTTAGGCTCGATCGCATCGCAAACGGATGCCTGATCGCCGGCAAAATTTCCCCGCCAGCAGCCTAGCACCTTGTTCCGCGCTGCACGGTTCGGATTCGGTTTCAAAGGATACCAAACCTAAAGGCTTGCCACGTAGATTTTTACGCTGACATCACCATTGGCGGGACCATGAGCACGGCCGCGACGTCCTTTCCCGAGAGGAATGCCGCTGAGGTCGCGGATCTCGTGCTCACGCCCGAGGCGGCGGCTTCTGAAGTGCTGGCGCGCCGAGCCCGGCAGCGCCGCCAGATGTATATCGGCCAGGTGGCGAGCTATTCGCTGGGTGCCTCGGTCCTGCTGCTCTACGCCTATGGCGGCACGGTCTCCATGGCCGTTCCGTCGCTGTTCTGGCTCGGCGGCCTCCTGATCATCGGTACGTTCACCGTGCTGTCGGAAGCCGGCTTCGGCGACCGGTTCGAGGATCATTACCTCACCGTCTTCCAGATCTCGGCGCATATGGCGCTGCAGCTGCTGTTCCTGCTCGCAGTGCCGACGGCCGGGGTCGCTTTCCTCGCCGTGCTGTTCCTGATCTTCGCATTTGGCACGCTGCGCATGACCTCTCACCAGGCGATGGTCACCTGGGGCCTTGCGACATGCGGGCTCGCTTTGGTCTTCCTGGGCTCGGACCTGCCGATCGGGCTGCCGGTTGCGACCCGGCTGGAGCGAACCGCCTCGATGCTCTGTTTCGTGCTGGTGATCGGCCAGTGCGCCTTCCTCGGCCTGTTCGGCGCCACCCTGCGCAAGATCCTGTACCGGCGCAGCATCGAGCTGAAGGCCGCCTATCAGCGCATCGAGGAGCTGGCCGAGCTCGACGAACTCACCGGCTCCTACAATCGCCGCTGCATCATGCGGCTTCTCGACTCCGAGATCGAAAAGTCGCGGCGGGCATCGACGCCCTGCGCGATCGCGCTGATCGATCTCGACTGGTTCAAACGCATCAACGACGCCCACGGCCATCCCGTCGGCGACGAGGTGCTGCGCACTTTCGCGATCACCATGTTCGCCAACATCCGGCCGGCCGACTGCTTCGGCCGCTACGGCGGCGAGGAATTCCTCCTGCTGCTGCCGGACACAACGGGCGAGGCCGCACAGCGCACGCTCGAGCGCTTGCGCGGCATCGTCGCCGATCTCGACTGGAGCGCATTCTCCCTGAATTTGCGCGTGACCATTTCCGCGGGCGTCGTGACGCTGCGCGACGTCGATACTGCCGATACGTTTCTCGCGCGCGCCGATCGCGCGCTCTATTCCGCCAAGGCGCAAGGGCGCAATCGCATTGCAACGAGCTGACCAATCCATTTCTTCCCGCTGCGACAGAAGCCGCCGCCGGACCGAGCGCTCCAGGACAGGGCCATGAGATCCAGATCCGCAAAAACATCCGAGAATTTGCTCGAGGAACTGCAGGCTGCACTCTCGCACGGCACCGTCGCGCGCCGGGTCGAGACGCTGCGCCGCGTCACCGATCTGTTCGTGGGCAACGCGGTGGATTATTCCGACGACCACATCCGCGTGTTCGACGACGTGTTCCAGTGCCTGATCGAGCAGATCGAGACCTCGGCCAAGGCGCTGCTCGCCGACCGCCTCGCACCGATTGCGGCCGCGCCGCCGAAAATCATGCGCACGCTCGCGCTCGACGAGGTCATCGAGGTCTCCGGCCCCGTGCTGTCGAAATCGGAACGGCTCGACGAGACGACCCTGATCGAGATCGCGCGCACGCGAGGTCAGGCGCATCTCAAGGCGATCTCGCTGCGGCGGGTGCTGTCGGAAGCGCTGACCGACGTGCTGGTGACGCGCGGCGACGAGGACGTGGTGCAGTCGACCGTCGGCAATCCGGGCGCGCGGCTCTCCGAGGGAAGCCTCACCGATCTCGTCACCCGCGCCGAGCGCGACGACGATCTCGCCACTTGCATCGGGCTGCGACCGGACCTGCCGCGCCATCACTATTTGAAGCTGGTCGCGAAGGCGTCCTTGAGCGTGCGCAGGAAGCTCGAGGCCGCGCATCCGGAACTCATGGACGAGGTGTCGAGCGTGGTGCAGGAAGTGGCCCAGAGGGTCCGCGCCGCCGCCATGACGAAGCAGACCGAGATGGCGCGCGCGCTGGTGAGGTCGCTGCACGAGGACGGCCGTCTCAACGAATTCCAGATCACCAGTTTCGCCGAGCAGGGCAAGTTCGACGAAACCAATGCGGGGCTCGCGGCGCTCGCGGGCGTCGCGGTCGAGACCGCCGAGACCATGATGATCGAAAGCCGCACCGAGGGCGTGATGATCCTCGCCAAGGTCGCGGGCATGTCCTGGCCAAGCGTGCGGGCCATCATCGCCATGCGCGAGAAGCTCTCCGGCGGCTCGCAGACCGACATGCTGACGCTGCGCGACGTTTACGAGGCGCTGCGCAGCTCGACCGCGCAGCAGGTGCTGCGCTTCCACCGCATGCAGCTGGGCACGACGCCGGCGGCGTGAGGCCGGCGCGCTAGTAACGCAAAACCCTCGCCCCGACCGCCGCGCCGACCGCGGTCACCAGCGCGGTCGCGAGCGTGTACCAGGTCGCGACGAACAGCGGCGAATCGTCAGTGCAGTGCGAGGCATAGAGGGTCGCGGCAAGGCCGGCCGACACCAGGCCGGCGAGCGCTCCGGCAAGCGCCGGCCGCGACGGCGCGCCATGGCGCAGGCCGAACAGCGCCCCCGCAAGCAGCGGCAGCGACATCGCCGGAATTGCGACCAGGCACACCCTTGAGTTCTTGCCCATCAAGCGCATCGTCATCGGCATGGCCGGCGCCATCATCGCCTCACTGCCGATCGCGACCGCGAGCAGTCCGACGGGAAGCAGCAGCAGCCAGCCCCAGCCGCGCAGCAGGGCTTCCGGACGCGACAGATGCAGGCTGACGATGATGGCGGGAATCGCGAGCGACAGCGTCACCGCGAATTTCATGTCGAAGAACGGGTTGTGCATCGCGCTCATCACGTCGTGACGCACGCCGAGGAACGTCGCGAAGATCAGGATCGACAAGGGCGCGGCCACCAGGAGGGCCGTGGTCAGCACGGTGCCGACGCGCGGCGCCCGATGGGCGTTGTCGGCTGCGAGCGAACGGATGAGTTGATCGGTGTCCATGACTACTGATCCCGCAGTTTGGTCGTCAGCGCCGCAAGTCCGCGATGCAGCGCGACCCGCACGGCACCCTCGCTCATCGAAAACTTCGCCGCCGTATCCTTGATCGAGGCGCTCTCGACCGCGATCGACTGCAGCACGTCGCGCTGGCGCTGCGGCAGGGTGTTGAGCTGGGCCGCGACCTCGCCCGCGGAGGCCGTTTCCTCGGGCGCCTCGCCCGGCAGGGTTTCGGCGAAATCGTCGATATTGACGAAGACGCGCCTGCCGCGCCGGCGCAGCGCGTCGATCAGCTTGTTGCGGCCGATGGCAAACAGCCAGGGCGCGAAGGGGGCTTCGCTGTCCCAAGTGTGCCGCTTCAGATGCACCGCCAACAGAATCTCCTGCACGATATCCTCGGCCTGGTCGGGAGGCTGGCCTGCCCGTGCCAGGCCTCGCCTCGCGGCAGCACGCAGCACCGGCGTGACCGCCCTCAACAGGCGATGATAGGCCGCATCATCGCCAGCCATGGCCGACCGCATCAGGCCGGTCCATTCGTCCTCACGTCCGCGCACGCGCGCCCCTCACCATGCAATTCGGCCGTCCGTTCAATTTGTTACGCGGGTCCGACGAGATCACGAATTCGTGATATGCCCCCGACCTCGCGACCGATCCGGCCGTAAACGTCTGCGACGGCTCATAACACCGATCGGCCCGTCCCGCACCCGGCGGCTGGCTCCGTGGGGTCCGGTCTGCCCCGGTTTTGCCCGGTGTAGCCCGAAGATTCCCATTTTCTGCCCCGCTGTCGTCACGCCCCGGGGTCTCTGTTCGTTTCCGGGACGGGCGGAATTGGGGAGATCATCACCATGATGAAAGCCAGCGGGCGCGCGGCCCTGATCGTTCTGGCCGGCCTATTGTTGCTGTTCGGAGGCCTTGCACAGGCGGCCCCAAGCTCAACCACAAGCAATTCGGACAGCGCGGGCAAGCAGGCCGACGCGGCCAAGCCGAGCAAGCACCGGCGCCATGAGTCACGCCGCACCACCACCAGCGGCAAGACAGCACAGAAATCCGACGACAAGACCGCCGCTCCGGCCCAGGCCGACGAGGCCAAGTCTGACAACAAGGCGGCCGACAACACGGCCGATGGTAGCGTCCCGGCCTCGAGCCAGATGCCGCCGGCGGTCGCCAACGCCAATGCGCAGGTCGCCACCACCGACACCCCGACTGCGGCAGCGGCCTCGGCGATGACGGACCGCGCCAACACCAATGTCCAGGCAGCGGCCGATAATACCAATGCTGCGAGCGCCGAGAGCCAGGTCGTCGCGCCCGATCAGCTCAACGACATCGACCGCGCTGCGCAACAGGACAACCCGCCGGCGCAGAAGGCGGTGATTGCCGCAACCGAGGCCCAGCCCCGGCCGGCACCGGTGATGGCAAGCGCCCAGCAAAGCTCTGCCTGGGACCAGAGCTCCCTGATCGGCAAGATCTTCATCGGCGTCGGCACGCTGCTGACGCTGGCGTCCGCCGCGCGCATGTTCATGGCGTGATTGCGGGCCCGATCCTGGCCTGAGAAACCTCCCCGGAACGCGCATCTCGCTGCGTGTTCCGGCGGCCGTTAGCCCCTTGAAGCTCACCGCGCCAGCGGGCACATTGCCTGCCCAATCAAAAGCGTGGGTGGAGCATGAGCACGTTCGAACACATCATCGTCGAAGGCAAAGGCGCGGTCGGCATCATCAAGCTGAATCGGCCGAAGCTGCTCAACGCGCTTTCCTTCGGCGTCTTCCGCGAGATCGCAGCTGCCGTCGACGATCTCGAGGCCGATGACGCCATCGGCTGCATCGTCGTGACCGGCAGCGAGAAGGCCTTTGCCGCCGGCGCCGACATCAAGGAGATGCAGCCGAAAGGCTTCATCGACATGTTCTCCGAGGATTTCGCCGCGATCGGCGGCGACCGGATCGCGCGGTGCCGCAAGCCGACGATTGCCGCGGTTGCCGGTTATGCGCTCGGCGGCGGCTGCGAGCTCGCCATGATGTGCGATTTCATCATCGCCGCCGACACCGCAAAGTTCGGCCAGCCCGAGATCACGCTCGGCACCATTCCCGGCATCGGCGGGACCCAGCGCCTGACACGCGCGATCGGCAAGTCCAAGGCGATGGACCTCTGCCTCACCGGCCGCATGATGGATGCGGCGGAAGCCGAGCGAAGCGGGCTCGTCAGCCGCATCGTGCCCGCTGACAAGCTGATGGACGAAGTGATGGCGGCGGCCGAGAAGATCGCCGCGATGTCGCGCCCTGCGGCCGCGATGGCCAAGGAAGCCGTGAACCGCGCCTTCGAGACCACGCTCGCCGAGGGCATGAGCGTCGAGCGCAACCTGTTCCACTCGACCTTCGCGCTGGAGGACCGCTCCGAGGGCATGGCGGCGTTCATCGAGAAGCGCAAGCCGGTGAACAAGAACCGGTAACGTCAGGGAACGGGTCAGGCTGGTGTAAGGCTCGGCCGCGTTCCCGTGAAACCCTGTGACGAAGCTGCAACAAGCACGGATTTCATGGGGGTTTCGCCCGCGGCAGTTTGCCTGCGGGACCTCGGCTGGTTAAACAGTTAAGAGGCCACCGTCGGCGGGGGCGGACAGCCGAGGTTAAGCGGGAATACATGATTGGGCGTACCGCCAGAGCTGGTCGCGAGTTGACGCGGCATCGATCGGGCGTGGGTCCTGTACTTGCGACATGGACCACGCTGGCGCTGTGTTGCGCCCTGCCCTCCGTCGCCTGGGCCGAAGCCCTGCCGGAGGCGCTCGCCAAGGCCTACCAGACCAATCCGCAGCTCAATGCCGAACGTGCGCGACAACGCGCCACGGACGAGAACGTGCCGCAGGCCCTCGCCGGTTACCGGCCGCAGATCGTGGCGAGCCTCAGCGCCGGCCTGCAATCGGTGCGCAATCTGCTGCCCGACAACACGATCCAGACCGGCAATTTGAAGCCATGGATCATCGGCGTCACCGTGACGCAGACCCTGTTCAACGGCTTCCGCACCGCCAACAACGTGCGGGCCGCCGAGCTCCAGGTGCAGTCGGGCCGCGAGGCGCTGCGCAATGTCGGCCAGGGCGTGCTGCTCGATGCGGTCACCGCCTACACCAATGTGCTCGCCAACCAGTCGCTGGTCGAAGCGCAGCGTTCCAACGTCGCCTTCCTGCGCGAGACGCTCTCGGTCACCCAGCGCCGTCTCAACGCCGGCGATGTCACGCCGACCGACAGCGCGCAGGCCGAAGCGCGCCTCAACCGCGGCCTTGCCGATCTCAACGCCGCCGAGGTCGCGCTTGCCGTCAGCCAGGCGACCTATGCGCAAGTGATCGGCAATGCACCATCGCAGCTTCGCCCCGCCGAGGCCGTCGATCGCTATCTGCCGAAGAGCCGCGAAGACGCCATGACGATGGCAATCCGCCAGCACCCGGCGGTGATGGCCGCCAGCTTCGACGTCGATGTCGCCTCCACCAACATCCGCATCGCCGAAGGCTC
Source organism: Bradyrhizobium sp. IAR9 (assembly GCF_013408065.1). Taxonomy (NCBI): domain Bacteria; kingdom Pseudomonadati; phylum Pseudomonadota; class Alphaproteobacteria; order Hyphomicrobiales; family Nitrobacteraceae; genus Bradyrhizobium; species Bradyrhizobium sp. IAR9. Next base: position 90,681 of record NZ_JACBZW010000005.1, on the reverse strand, counting down.
ATTGCTGCCGAGCGCCACCATCCAGGGCAGCGCCAGCAAGAGCCGCAACAACGACCCGACCCTCGGCACCTTCGCCGAGGACCAGGCCTCGATCGTCGCCAATGTCACCGCGCCGATCTACGACGGCGGCCAGGCCGCCGCGCAGACCCGGCAGGCCAAGGAGATCACGGCGCAGAGCCGGCTCGTGCTCGACCAGGTCCGCAACCAGGCACGCACGGCGGCGGTGAGCGCATGGGTCGCCAATGAAGGCGCCAAGATCACCGTGTCGGCCTCGGAATCCGAAGTGAAGGCCGCGACCGTCGCGCTCCAGGGCGTGCAGCGCGAGGCCGCCGGCGGACAGCGCACCACGGTGGACGTGCTGAACTCGCAGGCCGATCTGATCCAGGCCAAGGCCCGCCTGATCGGCGCCAACCGCGACCGCGTCATCGCCTCCTACACGCTGCTCAGCGCTATCGGCCATCTCGACGTTAAGACGCTCAGCCTGAACACGCCGGATTATCTGCCCGAGGTTCACTACCACCAGGTCCGCGACGCCTGGCACGGGCTGCGCACGCCGTCGGGGCAGTAGTTTCAATCCATCGGGCCGGTGCCCATGAAAAGCCGCCGCATCCATCTGACGGGCGCTTCGGGCTCCGGCGTGACGACGCTCGGCCGGGCGCTCGCCGGCCGGCTTGCGCTGCCGCATCACGATAGCGACGACTATTTCTGGCTGCCGACCGCGCCGCCCTATCAGACGACGCGCTCCGTCGCCGACCGCCTGCGCCTGATGCGCGAGATGTTTCTGCCGCGTCTCGATTGGGTGCTGAGCGGATCCGTCACCGGCTGGGGTGAGGAGCTCGCTTCGTACTTCGATCTCGTCGTCTTCGTGACCGCGCCGCGCGAGATCCGGATGAAGCGATTGCGCGCCCGCGAGGCCGCCCATTTCGGCGCTGACGCCGTCGCGCCGGGCGGCTGGCGCCATGACGAGACCGAAGACTTCGTCGAATGGGCCTCTCATTACGAAGCGGGGGATCGCGAAGGTCGCAGTCTCACCAAGCATGAAGCATGGCTCGCGGGCCTGCCCTGCTCGGTCGTGCGCGTGGACGGCTCACGTCTGCTTGCGGACATTGTCGAGCAGCTATGCAACGAAGCGCAGCTTCGATCCGGCTGATGTGGTACCGTCCCGACACACTGCCAAATAAAACAACCAGGGAGAGAAACCGTGCTCAATCGACGCAGCGTCCTGCTTGCCTCCCTCGCCGCCGGAGTAGCCATGACCAACAGAGCCCACGCCCGCGCGGCGCAGCCTGCGACGCCGGTCAATTTCGACGTCCCCGCGCGTGCCTGCGACTGCCACACTCATATTCATGGCGACGTCGAGAAGTTTCCGTTCTTCGCCGGGCGCGTCTACACGCCCGAGCCGGCAAGTCCTGAAGAAATGGCTGCACTGCACAAGGCGCTGCATATCGAGCGCGTGGTGATCGTCACCCCCAGCGTCTACGGCACCGACAATTCGTCGACCTTGTTCGGCATGAAGGCACGTGGCGCCAATGCGCGCGGCGTCGCCGTGATCGACGACAAGACGACCGAGGCACAGCTCGATGCGATGCAGGCGGACGGTTTCCGCGGCATGCGCCTCAATCTCGCAACCGGCGGCGTCAACGACCCCAATGTCGGCAGGTCACGCTTCACCACCGCCATCGAGCGCATGAAGGCGCGTGGCTGGCACGTGCAGCTCTACACCACGCTTCCTATGATCTCGGCGATCAAGGACCTCGTCGAGACGGCGCCGGCACCTGTCGTGTTCGACCATTTCGGCGGGCTGGAAGCTTCGCTCGGCCTGGAGCAGCCGGGGTTCTCCGATCTCGCTGCGCTGGTGAAGTCCGGCAAGGCCTATGTGAAGATCTCCGGCGCCTATCGCTCGTCCAAGCTCGCGCCGGATTATCAGGACATGGTGCCGTTCGCGCAGGCGCTGATCGCGGCCAACCCGGATCGCGTCGTCTGGGGCACCGACTGGCCGCATCCGGATTCGAGCCGTGTCGAGGGACGCAAAGCCACGGACATCGCGCCGCTCTATCAGATCGACGACGGCCGCCTGCTCAACCAGCTTCCGGTGTGGGCACCGGATGCCGACGTGCGCAAGAAGATCCTGGTCGACAACCCGGCACGACTCTACGGATTTTGACGGTCAGCGCGCGCGGCGCGAGAAGAACGAGATCAGGACCGGCAAGGTCACGAGGATCACGACCGGCGCCAGCATCATGCCGGTGACGACGACGACCGCGAGCGGCTTCTGCACCTGCGAGCCGATGCCCTCGGACAGCGCTGCCGGCAGCAGCCCGACGCCGGCGACGACGCAGGTCATCAGCACCGGCCGGAGCTGCAACTCACCGGTGCGCACCACCGCGCTCGCGCGGTCCATGCCCTCTTCGATGAGCTGGTTGAACTGCGACAGAATGATGATGCCGTCCATCACGGCGATGCCGAACAGCGCGATGAACCCGATCGCTGCGGAGACGCTGAACGCAGTGCCGGTAATCAACAGGCCCAGCACGCCGCCGAAGATCGCCATCGGGATCACGCTCATCGCGAGCAGCGTGTCGGTCATCGAGCCGAAATTGAACCAGAGCAGCACGCCGATCAGCGCCAGCGAGATCGGCACCACGATCGACAACCGCCGGATCGCGTCCTGGAGATTGCCGAACTCGCCGACCCAATCCATGTGCGAGCCCGGCGGCAGCTGCACCTGCTCGGCAATCTTCTGCTGCGCCTCGCGGATCGCACTGCCGAGGTCGCGCTCGCGCACCGAGAACTTGATCGGCAGATAGCGTTCCTGCTGCTCGCGATAGATGTAGGCCGCGCCCGAGACGAGGCTGATGGTGGCGACCTCGCTCAGGGGAATCTGCGTGACGGTGCCGTTCGGCCCGGGTGCGCCGATCCGCAAATTCTGGATCGCCTCGGCACTGCGGCGGTATTCCGGCGCGAGGCGGACGATGATCGGGAAGTGACGATCGGAGCCGGACTCGTAGAGATCGCCCGCCGTGTCGCCGCCGATCGCGACCTTGATCGTGGCGTTGATGTCGCCCGGCGCAAGGCCGTAGCGCGCGGCCTTGGCGCGGTCGATGTCGATCTGGACGGTCGGCTGCCCGAGCGAGGTGAACACCGCAAGGTCGGTGACGCCCTGCACCGTGGCCAGCACCGACTTGATCTTGTTGGCGGTGTCGGTGAGCGCCTGAAGGTCGCTGCCGAACAGCTTGATCGAGTTCTCGCCCTTCACGCCGGACACGGCCTCGGAGACGTTGTCCTGGAGATATTGCGAGAAGTTGAACTCGACGCCCGGGAAGCGATCGTCGAGCTGCTTGAGCAATTGCGCGGTCAGCTCTTCCTTGTCGCGGGTGCCGGGCCACTGGCTGATCGGCTTGAGCGGCGCGAAGAACTCGGCATTGAAGAAGCCGGCGGCGTCCGTGCCGTCGTCGGGACGGCCGTGCTGCGACACGACGGACTCGACCTCGGGCCGGGCGCGGATCACCTTGCGCATCTCGTTGACGTAGCTGTTGCCTTCCTGCAGCGAGATGGTCGGCGGCAGCGTGGCGCGAATCCAGAGATTGCCCTCTTCCAGCTTCGGCAGGAATTCGAGGCCGAGCAGCCGGCTGAGCGCCACCGTCATCAGCACGAGGCCGACCGCACCGCCGAGCACGATGTTGCGGTTGGCGACCGCCCATCGCAGCAACGGCGAGTACAACCGGTGCAGGATCCGCATCACCCTGGTCTCGGTTTCCTCGACATGCGCGGGCAGGATGATCGCGGACAGCGCCGGCGTGACGGTGAAGGTCGCAAGCAGCCCGCCGGCCAGCGCATAGGCGTAGGTGCGGGCCATCGGCCCGAAGATGTTGCCCTCGACACCGGACAGCGTGAACAGCGGCAGGAAGGCCGCGATGATGATCGCCGCGGCGAAGAAGATCGAGCGCGAGACGTCGGCGGCCGCGCTGAGGATGGCGTGGCTCTTCATGCCGAACAGCGTCTCATGGGACATATGCTCGGTCTCGGACATCGGCGTCGTCTGGGTCAGACGGCGGAAGATCGCCTCCACCATGATGACGGTGGCATCGACGATCAGGCCGAAATCGATCGCGCCGACCGAGAGCAAATTGGCCGATTCCCCGCGCAGCACCAGGATGATGACGGCGAAGAACAGCGCGAACGGAATGGTGGCGCCGACGATCAGCGCGCTGCGCAGATCGCCGAGGAACATCCACTGCAGCAGCACGATCAAGAGAATGCCGACCACCATATTGTGCAGCACGGTGTGGGTGGTGAGCTCGATCAGATCGCCGCGGTCGTAGATGCGCTCGATGCGCACGCCGGGCGGCAGGATGCTGGAATTGTTGATCTGCTGAACGAGCTGATGGACCCGCTTGATGGTCGGCGAGCTCTGCTCGCCGCGGCGCATCAGGACGATGCCCTGCACGATGTCGTCGGACTCGTCGAGTCCGGCAATGCCGAGGCGCGGCTTCTGACCGACGGTGACGGTGGCGACGTCCTTGACCAGCACCGGATTGCCGCCGGTCTGCGCCACCATGGTATTGGCGAGATCGTCGATCGAGCGGATCAGGCCGACGCCGCGCACCACGGCCGATTGCTGGCCGATATTCACGGTGTTGCCGCCGACATTGACGTTGGAATTGCCGACCGCCTGGAGCAATTGCGGCAGCGTCAGACCGTTGGCGACCAGCTTGTTGAAGTCGACCTGGAGCTCATAGGTCTTGCTCTTGCCGCCCCACCCCGTGACGTCGATGACCCCCGGCACGGCGCGGAAGCGGCGCTGCAGGATCCAGTCCTGGATGGTCTTGAGATCGAGCACGCTGTAGTTCGGCGGACCCACGAGACGGTAGCGGAAGATCTCGCCGATCGGGCTGAGCGGCGAGATCTGCGGCTGCACGTTGCCCGGCAGCGGCGCCAGCTGCGCCAGGCGGTTCAGCACCTGCTGCAACGCCTCTTCGTAAGTATAGGCGAAGGAGAATTGGATTTTGACGTCGGAGAGACCATAGAGCGAGATGGTGCGGATGGTCGTGATGTTCTTCAGGCCTGCGACCTGGGTCTCGATCGGGATCGTGATATAGCGCTCGATCTCCTCCGCCGACAGCCCCGGGCTCTGCGTCACGATGTCGACCATCGGCGGGGTCGGATCGGGATAGGCCTCGATGTTGAGCTGGTTGAAGGCGATGACGCCGCCGATCAGCACGGCGACGAACATCCCGACCATCAGGAAGCGCCGGTTGACGGCAAGGGCGACGAGACGATCCATTCAAGCTTCAGTTTGTCTGCAATTTTTTGGGTCGTCGATCAGCTGCCGGACGCCGCGCGGTCGATGAACAGGCTGCCCTTGGTGACGATCTGCTCGCCAGGTTTCAGGTTGCTGGTGACCTCGACGAGGTTGCCGTTGATGAGGCCGATCTTGATCTGGCGCAGCTCGACCGACTTGTCCTCGCGCGCGACCCAGATGCGGACCTTGTCGGCCTCGTAGATCAACGCCTGCTTCGGCACCGCGGGCGCTGCGCGATCGCCGGCCGAATAGATCGTGACGTTGGCGAACATCTCGGGCTTGAGCAGCCCGTCCTTGTTGTCGATGGTGGCGCGAACCTGCAGGCGGCGGGTGTTGGGGTCGATCGCGGCAGCGACGTAATTGATCTTGGCGGTCAGGGGGCGGCCCGGCAGCGCCATCACGTTGACCGTGATGTCCTGCCCGATGCAGATCGCGGCCGCATCGCTCTCGCGCACGAAGGCGGTGAGCCAGACCGTGGAGAGATCGCCGACCACGAAGACCGGATCGCTGGCGCCGGAATTGACGTACTGGCCCGGGCCGATCTTGCGCTGCACGACCGTGCCGGCGATCGGCGAATAGATCGTGACTTCCCGATTGATCACGCCCTTGTCCTGGAACGCCTTGATGGTCTCGTCGGTGAAGCCGAGGATGCGCAGCTTGTTGCGCGCGGCTTCCAGCGCAGTCTCCGACGAGCGCATGTCGTTGCGCGCCTGAACCTGGGTCGCTTCGGCCTGCTGATAATCCTTCAGCGGAATGGCATGGCCCTCATAGAGGTCCTTGGCGCGCTTGAACTGGATGTCGGAGAGCTCGAGCGCCGACTTCGCCTTGTTCTGCGAGGTCATCGCCGCGATAAAATCGTTCTGGGCCTGCACGGTGTCGGCGGCCTCGATCGTGAACAGCGGTTGGCCCTGCTTCAGCATCTCACCCGGCTTGGCCAGCAGCTTGGTGACGCGGCCGGCATAGGGCGAGAACACCGGTGTCGAGCGGTCCTCGTCGACGGCGACCTTGCCTTCGGTGACATATTCGGCGCGGAAGGCCTTGGCCTTGACCGGCTCGATCGTCAGCGTCGCCCATTCCGACGGCGTCGGCGTGAAATTCTGCGCATTCTTGCGCGACTGGCTGGAGATCTCGGAGTGCTTCTTTTCTTTGGCGCCGACGTAGCGAAAGCCGTAGGCCCCAACGCCGGCAAGAGCTAGTAAAACTACGGATGTGACCACCCGTTGTTTTGTAAACACCTGCAATCGCTTGGTATTTTCAACTACCATGGAGCCCGGTCGTGTCTGCGACGATCTCGGCAGATGCCTGCCTTATCGGTTGCGCTAATAGTGCCGAATTGCAATTCCAAACAACCTAAAAAACGCTGCGCGCCTTTCGGTTTGCGTTAAAATTTCGCGACATGTCAGCTTCACGTCAGCTTCGCGCCGGCCACTGTGCCGGATGACTGCCGAGCGGCATTGCCGGGCGGCTCCATTGCGCCGGCGTCTTCGACAGCATCGCCGCATGGCGCACCGCCTTCAACATGCCGAAGCCAGATGGCATGTTCTCGATGAACGCAGTATGTACGGCTTCGCCCGTAAGATCCGGGGTGTTCAGTCCGCCATCGAGCCGGCCGAGATCCCAAAGCCAGCGCCCGGTCTGCGCCAGCGACACCCGCACGTGCCAGCTGCCGCCTTCGCGCGCCTGACGCGCCTTGGCCATCATCGCACCGAACGCCATCAGATAGCCGGTGGCGTGATCGAGCATCTGTGCCGGCAATTCCTTGGGACCATCGAGACCGGCAGCACGTCCCTCGGCATGATTGAATCCGGTCGTGGTCTGCACGAGGGAATCGAAGCCGCGCCGCTCGGCCCAGGGGCTGGCGTGGCCATAGGCCGACAGCGTCACATAGACGATGCCGGGATTGATCTGCGCTGCATCCTCGGGAGCGAAGCCGAGGGCGGCGAGCGCGCGCGGGCGATAGCCCTGCGAGAAGATGTCAGCGTTCCGCAACAGTTCGCGCATTTGCGCCCTGCCCGTCTCGCCCTTCAACTCGACGAACGTGGTGAGCTTGCCGCGGCCGGTGTCGATGGTGAGCCAGGGAATGGAGAGCAGCTCCGGCCCTGACACCAGCAGAACGTCCGCACCATGCGCAGCGAGCGTGCGGCCGGCGACGGGCCCCGCGATGACGCGGGAGAGATCGAGCACGCGCAGGCCCGCAAGCGGACGATCGCCTTTTGGCCACGGCTTTGGCGGGGCCTCGCCGATCTTCTCGATCGAGAGCAGCGGCAACCCGGCGAGCGCGCGCGCCTGCGGCAGAGCCGACCATTCGTCGTAGCTCCGCATCAGAGCGACCACGCCGCCCGCGGCGTAAGCCGCAGTCTCGAAATCCTCGCCCTTCCATTGCATCAGCGCGGCCTGCACCTTGTCGCGCTCCGCCTCGCAGCCGAGCACCTTGCAGACGGCGTCGCGGTGATGCGGGAAATTGGTGTGGCAGCGGACGAAGCGGCCATCGCCGGTCCTGTAGACGCCGGCGATCGCGTCCCAGGCCGGCGGTGGCGGCTTGTCGTCGAGGCGCAGATAGCGCTCGGAGCGACATTCGGCGACGGCGTGGCGCATGTCGACGGAGACGTTTTGGGTTTCGCCGCTGCGTTGTCTCCATATCTCGGCCGCTGCAAGGCCCGCCGCAGCAATCGTGGTTTGGCCGGCAACAGCAACACGAAAGGAGGATGGAATCTGCGGCTCCTCTCCGGTCAAGCGCACACGTTCGAGCGCGGACGCATCGCCGCCGGCGGAGGTCCAGATATCCCTGAGAATGTCGGCGGGGCTTTGCATGACCCTTCTCTCCCTTTAGCTTTCAACATCCTATTAGCATATAAGGACATGCAATGGCCGCCATCGATCCTCTCACCGCAGGTGCCGTGTTCATCGCAACGGCGGCCACAGACGCGGTCTATGTGATGTTCACCTCGGCTGTAATCGCGCGCAAGCGCATGTCAGCTGCGAACTGGAGCGCGGTCTGGTACATGCTCTCCTCCTACGCCGTGATCAGCTACACCGAAAACGCGTTCTATGTCGCTTTCGCGGCGATCGGCTCCTGGGCCGGCGCCTACGCCTCGCTGACCTTCCTGCACCGCCCGCCCGGCGGCCCGCCGGTCGGCGCTGCGCCGGAGTGAGGACGTAAAGTGGTGGCATGTCCTCCAATGCTAATCCCGTCATCCTGAGGTGCGAGGCTTGCGATGCATCGCGTCGCAAGTCGAGCCTCGAAGGATGCACGGCCGAGGTGGCAGCCGGGCTGTCGCTCTTCGAGGCCTCCGCTACGCTCCGGCACCTCAGGGTGACGGTCGAACAATGGGATTTGCGGCGATGCCGCGCACGCGACTACACTCTCCACGACCAACAAAAAGGAAACCCAACAATGGATCTCGGTCTCAAAGGCAAGAACGCCATCGTGCTCGGTGGCACGCGCGGCATCGGGCGGGCGATTGCGGAGACGCTCGCCGGGGAAGGCACCAATGTCGCGGTGTGCGCGCGCAATGCCGATCAGGTCGCGACCACCGTTGCCGAGCTGAAGGCGAAGGGCGTCAACGCCACCGGCGGCCCGGTCGACGTGACCGACGGCGCGGCGCTGAAATCCTGGATCGAAGGTGCCGCAAAAGAGCTCGGCGGCATCGACATGCTGTTCTCCAATGCCGGCGCGATGGCGCAGGGCCACGATGCAGCATCCTGGCAGCAGAATTTCCAGCTCGACCTGCTCGGCGCCGTGCATGCCTTCGATGCCGCGCGGCCGTTCCTCGAAACGAGCGGCGAGAAGAGCGGCGACGCCGCCTTCGTCATCATCTCCTCGATCTCGGCGGCGCAGGCGGACACGGCCAGCTCCTACGGCCCGATCAAGGCGGCGCTGATCCACATGGCCAAGGGACTGGCGCGGCAATATGCGAAGAAGAAGATTCGCGTGAATGTGGTGTCGCCCGGCACCGTCTATTTCAAGGGCGGCGTCTGGGAGGTGGTCGAGAAGAACATGCCCGAGCGTTACAACGACGCGATGAAGCGCAATCCGACCGGCCGGATGGCAACGCCGCAGGAAATCGCGAGCGCCGCGGTGTTTCTGGCAAGCCCGGTGTCGGGGTTCACGACGGGGTCGAATCTCGTCGTGGACGGCGCGATCTCGAACCGGGTGAATTTCTAGAAGGGCGCACTGTCATCGCCCGACTTGATCGGGCGATCCAGTATTCCTGAGACGGCGCGGCTAGAGCCGAGAAGCCGCGGCGTACTGGATACCCCGCTTTCGCGGGGTATGACGGCTGAGCGTGGGGCACGCTACTTCAACAGATTCGTCATTGCGAGCGTGAAACTCGTAGGCTGGGCAAAGCGAGTTGTCCGCCGTAGCTCGAAGAGCGAAGGCGGAAGCGTGCCCACGTCTTCGCGACGAGCCGCAATAAGGAGGTGGGCACGGCGCTTAGGCGCGCCTTTGCCCACCCTACGGCAGCCGTACGTGGCAGCACTCCGCGCCACCCCTCAATGAAAATCCCGCGATGGCGGCAGGATGCGGACGTTGCGGGGGTGGCGGATTTTCTGCGCCGGCATGTCCGCGAGGGCGCGAGAGTCTTCGTTAAGCGGCTCGACCACGGTGGCACCTGCCGGCACCGGATGCTTGCGGCTCAGGGCGTCGTTGGCGAGGCCGACCAGATCGTGCGAGCGATCGATCATGCGCTGGGCGATGAGATGCGTCACCTTCTCGGGGCTGCTCTGGATATAGCCTTCGACCAGGATGAGGCGCGCGCCCATCACCTCTTTCCGGTACTGCTCCATGATCTTGGGCCACACCACGACATTGGCGATGCCGGTTTCGTCCTCCAGCGTCATGAACACGACGCCGCTGGCGCTGCCCGGCCGTTGCCGCACCAGCACCACGCCGGCGCAGCGGACGCGCCGGCGCTCGTTCTCGTGGCTGACATCCTTGCAGGCGACGACGCGCTCGCGCGAAAACATCTCGCGCAAGAATTCCATCGGGTGCCCCTTCAGCGATAGCCGGATGGTCTGGTAGTCCGCGACCACCTGCTCGGAACGCGGCATCACCGGCAGCGGTTGCGCGTGCTCGTCCGGCTGCTCGCGCGCGGTCGCCGCCTCGAACAGCGGCAGCGGCACGTCGTCGGGCAGCCGCCGCACCTGCCACAGCGCCTCGCGACGGTCGAGCCCGAGCGAGCGAAACGCGTCGGCATCGGCCAGCAGGATCAGCGCGCGCTTGGGTAGGCCGGTGTCGCGGGCGAAATCCTCCAGCGAGGTGAAGGGGCGGCGGTTGCGGGCGGCGATGATGCGGTCGGCCCAGTCCTCCTGAGTGACGTAGACTTTGCCTTGCCGCTTCGCCTGCTCCTTCTTGAGGACCTCCTCATCGGGATCGAGCCAATGGAAGCCGTCGATCTGGCGAAAGCCAAGGCGGACGGCACAATACCTGCCGTCAGTATTCTCCAGCGTGTTCTGCGCAAAACTATAGGACACGTCGATATCGCGCACCTCGACGCCGTTCTTGCGGGCATCGCTGACGATCTGTGCCGGCGCATAAAAGCCCATCGGCTGCGAGTTCAGGAGGCCACAGCAGAAGGCGTCGGGGTGATGATATTTCAGCCATGACGAGATGTAGACCAGCTGGGCGAAGCTCGCGGCGTGGCTCTCCGGGAAGCCGTAGGAGCCAAAGCCCTTGATCTGGTCAAAGCAGCTTCTGGCAAAGTTGGCATCGTAGCCGCGCGCGACCATATTGCCGATCAGCTTCTCCTCGTATTGGCCAATGGTGCCGACATTGCGGAAGGTCGCCATCGAGCGGCGCAGGCCGTTGGCTTCCTCGGACGTGAATTTTGCCGCCTCGATCGCGATGCGCATGGCCTGCTCCTGGAACAGAGGCACACCCTTCGTCTTGTGCAGCACCTTGTAGAGCTCGTCCGCGGGGCCATGCTCGGGCGATGGCGAGGGATAGGTCACTTTCTCAAGCCCGTTCCGCCGCCGCAAATACGGATGTACCATGTCGCCCTGGATCGGACCCGGGCGCACGATGGCAACTTCGATGACGAGATCGTAGAAGGTCCGCGGCTTCAGGCGCGGCAGCATGTTCATCTGGGCGCGGCTCTCGACCTGGAACACGCCGAGCGATTCCCCGTCACACAGCATGTCGTAAACCTTGGGGTCGTCCTGTGGAACGCTCGCCAGCACAAAACGCTCGCCTTTGTGGTCTGCGATCAGATCAAAACATTTCCGGATGCAGGTCAGCATGCCCAGCGCGAGCACGTCGACCTTCATCATGTTGAGCGCGTCGACGTCGTCCTTGTCCCATTCGATGAAGGTGCGGTCGTCCATCGCCGCGTTGCCGATCGGGACATAGGTGTCGAGCCGGTCCTGGGTCAGCACATAGCCGCCGACGTGCTGGGACAGATGGCGGGGGAATTCGATCAGCTCGGTCGCAAGCTCGACAGCAAGGTTGATCATGGGATTTTGTGGATCGAGCCCGGCCTGCCTGACCTGCATGTCGTTGAGACCCTTGCCCCAGCTGCCCCAGACGGTGTCGGCGAGCGCGGCAGTGACGTCCTCGGTCAGGCCCAGCGCCTTGCCGACGTCGCGGATGGCGCTGCGCGGGCGATAGTGGATGACCGTTGCGATGATCGCGGCACGATGGCGGCCGTAGCGGCGATAGACATATTGCATCACCTCCTCGCGCCGCGAATGCTCGAAATCGACGTCGATGTCGGGCGGCTCCAGCCGCTCCTTGGAGATGAAGCGCTCGAACAGCAAATCGACCTTGGTCGGATCGACCGAGGTGATGCCAAGCACGTAGCACACCGCCGAATTCGCCGCCGATCCCCGACCTTGGCACAGAATGTTCTGGCTGCGCGCGTAGTGCACGATGTCGTGCACGGTGAGGAAATAATGTGCGTATTTCAGCTCGGCGATCAGCGCGAGCTCTTTGTTCAACGTCGCGCGCAGCTTGTCGTCGATCTTACCTCCAAAATATTTATCGACGCCCGCCCAGGTCAAATCCTCCAGATGCCCTTGCGCGGTCTTGCCCGGCGGCACCGGCTCGTCCGGATACTGGTATTTGAGCTGGTCGAGCGAGAAGTCGATCTTCCCCGCAAAACGCATGGTCTCCGCGATCGCCTCGGGGATATCGCGGAACAGCCGCGCCATCTCCCTGGGCGTCTTCAGAAACCGCTCGGCATTGGCTTCCAGCTTCCGTCCGACTGCCTCGATCGTGGTCTTTTCCCGGATGCAGGTCAGCACGTCCTGAAGCGGACGGCGACCGGGATCGTGATAAAGCACCTCGTTGGTCGCGAGCAGCGGCACTTTTGCTTCGGCGGCGAGGTCATCGAGCCGTGCCAGGCGGCGCCGGTCGTCGCCGCGATAGATCAAGCTCGCGGCCAGCCACACGCCTTCGGCGCGGCTCGCCTTTAGCTTTGCAAGCACATCCAGCGCCTGCGCCGGCTCGAAGCGATACGGCAACGTCAGGACCAGGAGCTGGCCTTCCGAAAATTCCAGGAGATCGGCGAAGGTGAGACGGCACTCGCCCTTCTCGATCCGCGTGATGTCGTCGCCGCGCTTGCCTTTGGTCAGGAGCTGGCACAGCCGGCCATAGGCGGCGCGGTCGCGCGGGTAGACAAAAATGTCGGGCGTGCCGTCGATGAAGACGATGCGCGCACCGATCAGCAGTTTCGGCTTGTGCAACACCTTGTCATTGTCGAGCTCATTCCAGGCCCGCACCACGCCGGCGAGCGTGTTGTGGTCGGCGATTCCGATCGCGGGAATGCCGAGCTTGCTCGCCTGATGCACATAGGCACGCGGATCCGAGCCGCCGCGCAGAAAGGAGAAGTTCGTGGTGATGCCGATCTCGGCATAGGCTGGCGTATTCATGCGAAAAGACCGTGCACATACCAGCCGGGAGAAGCAGGCTCACCGTCGCCGTCGAACACCTCCCCCTCGTAAAGTCCGTCGCGAAAAATCCAGAAGCGCAGGCCCTCGGCGTCCTCGATGCGAAAGTAATCCCGCGTCAGCTGCTTGCCGTCCTGCCGCCACCATTCCATCGCGATACGCTCGGGTCCTTCCACCCGCACCACGGCATGCAGCGCGCGGCGCCAGGTGAACTGATGCGGCGGACCATCCGGCACGGCCGCGAACGGCACCTTGATCGGCTCCGGCTTGTCGAACAGCCTTAAGGGACGCAGCGGCGGCTCGCTTTCGGTCCGTGCCGGCCATTCGGCCTGCATGGCGGCGGCGAGATGATGCTGCGCCGGCGCGGCCATCACAGCGCATTCGGGGATATGGGTATCCTCAGGCAGGTGCACGACGACGCGCTTTCCGCCGATGCGCGCGGCGATGCGGTCGATCAGCGCGGCAAGCTCGTCATTGTCGTGGACATGGGCGTCGAGATCGCGCTGCTCCTGCACCACGATCTCGGTCCGGCTCGCCGACAGCCGAACCATGTCGAAGCCGAAACCGGGATCCAGCGGATCGGCGAGCGCGTCGAGGCGCTCGCGAAACAGCCGGTCGATCACCGCGCTTCGCGTCACCGGACGTCCGGTCTCGACCATGATCGCGCGCACCACGCCGTCGGTGCGGAAGAACGCGGCTTCCAGCCGGCGCGCGCCCTTGCCCTGCTTCTCCATCGACGCGATCAGCGTATCGGCGAGCCGCGACAGCGTCATTGCGATCATGGTGTCGGTCGCGATCGGCTCGGCGAAACGCTTCTCCACGATGTAATCAGGCAGCGGTTTGCGCGGGTTGATCGGCGCATCGCCCTGCCCCAGCGCATGCGCGAGCAGCGTGGAGAACCGCGCCCCGAACCGCGCCGTAATCTCGCTCGGCGAGCGCGCGGCGACATCACCGATGGTCTTGAGGCCGGCGCGGCGCAGACCGGTGGTGATGGCTTCGTCCGCACCGAGCGCGGACACCGGAAACCGGCTGATCGCCCTCGCCTCTTCGCCATCGGCAACGATGGTGCCCGTGGCCTGCCGCGTCAGCGTGCGCGCGCAGACCGAGGTGCCGGCGATTGCCGCGCTGACGGCAAAGCCTTGTCGGCCGAGCGCCCGAACCAGCGCTTGCAGCAACGCAGCCTCGCCGCCGAACAGATGCGCACAGCCGGTGATGTCGAGGAACAGCCCATGCGGCGGGTCGAGCGCGACCAGCGGCGTGAAGCGGTCGCACCAATCGGCGATGTCGCTAAGCGTCTTCGCATCGGCCGCGACATCGGCATCGAACACTTTCAGGTCCGGGCACATCGCCCGCGCATTGGCCAGCGGCTGACCGATGTACAGGCCGAGGCGCTCGGCAGCCTCGTCCAGCGCATGGATCACCAGCGCATTGTTGTCCTTGATGACGACGATGCTCGGCTCATTATTGGTTTTACCCAGCCCGGCGCTGTTGAAGAAACGCTGGATCCGGTCGATGGGCAGGCGCGGCAGCCACAGGCTGAGAATACGTCGACGGTTCACTGAACTGGCACTCATCACAATTCCATTCCATGATCCACCGGCCGCAGGGGCCATGACGATTACGCAAGAGTTCGGCATCGAAGCGCGGCGCGCCCCATGCGTCCCACACCGATCCCGGCGGCGAATGCGCCGCGCGCAGCATCCACCGTGTCTCCGCGGTCGAAGGCAGCGGCTGCGCCGCCATCCGCAGCATCAGGCCGGTGACGCCGGAGCCTTGCGCGGCCAGCGTCAGCTTGCGGCTCGCCACGAGATCGAACTGCCTGGTCTCGCCCCAGAACTCGAGCACGACGGCGCCGAGCGCATCGCAAGCGAGCGCATCGGCCGAGGTACGCAGCGCGCTCTCGACATCGGCGGCGCGCACCATCACCACGCGGCGCGGATCGAGGCCGAGCTCGGCGAGCCCGCTCATCGACAGCGCGCCTGCCTCTATCTCCAAGAAATCCTGCCGTACCCACAGCAACGGCCGCTGCGCCGAGACGCGCCCGGCAAGCCCCATGACGAAGCCGGTCGCGGCCGTCCCCTGCCGTCCCTCACAAAACACCTCGTGGATCGCCGCGCGCGCGAGCCCGCCCTTCAGCGCGTTGTCGGCTTCGCTATGACCGAGTGCGATGCGATCGTGCGGATGCACGACCGTCGCCGTCTCGATACGCTCGATCTGGCCGCGCAAGGTCGCAAGCGCGCTTTGACGTGCGCCGCTCATGCTCGCCGCTCCTTCAGAGGTGATTGCCGATGGCTCTCAAAAAGAGAACCAGCGGCTGGCTCATTTGTTCATGATATGTTCTAATATAAAGCTAACGGCGCGTAGAGAGTCAATCGAATTGGCGCGCAAGCGGATTCATGAGCTGAATCAAAGGGATTCCAAGATGGACGTACAACGCAAGCTGGAAATCCTGGCTGACGCCGCCAAATACGACGCGTCCTGCGCCTCCAGCGGCACCGAGAAGCGGGATTCCAGCGACGGCAAGGGCATGGGTTCGACCGCGCCCGGCATGGGCATCTGCCATTCCTACGCGCCGGATGGACGCTGCATCTCGCTGCTCAAGGTGCTGCTGACCAACGCCTGCAATTACGATTGCCTCTATTGCGTCAACCGCGCCTCCTCGAACGTGCCGCGCGCCCGCTTCACCGTCGACGAATTGGTCAAGCTCACGCTCGACTTCTACCGTCGCAACTACATCGAGGGCCTGTTTCTCTCCTCCGGCATCATCCGCAGCCCCGACTACACTATGGAGCAGGTGGTGAGCGTCGCGCGAAAGCTGCGCGAGGAGCATCACTTCCGCGGCTATATTCATCTCAAGACCATTCCCGAGGCCGACGATGCGCTGATCGCGGAAGCCGGCAAATATGCCGATCGTCTCTCCATCAACATCGAGATGCCCGAGGAGACGAGCCTGCAGCAATTCGCGCCGGAGAAGGACGTGCGCGCGATCCGCCGTACCATGGGCCGGCTGCGGCTGAAGCTCGACGAGGCCGAGGAAGGCCGCAGTGCGAAGACCAGGGCGAAGCCGCAGCGCTTCGCGCCGGCGGGCCAAAGCACGCAGATGATCGTCGGCGCTGATGCTGCCTCCGACCACACCATTCTCCACACCAGCGCCAATCTCTACGGCGCCTACCGCCTGCGGCGCGTCTACTACTCCGCCTTCAGCCCGATCCCCGACGCCAGCCGCGCCTTGCCTCTGGTGCAGCCGCCGCTGCTGCGCGAGCACCGGCTCTACCAGGCCGACTGGCTGATGCGGTTCTACGGTTTCGACGTTGCGGAGATCGTCGACGACAGCGCGATGCTGCCGCTCGACATCGATCCAAAACTCGC
The DNA here is from genome assembly GCF_013408065.1 of Bradyrhizobium sp. IAR9. Classification (NCBI taxonomy): domain Bacteria; kingdom Pseudomonadati; phylum Pseudomonadota; class Alphaproteobacteria; order Hyphomicrobiales; family Nitrobacteraceae; genus Bradyrhizobium; species Bradyrhizobium sp. IAR9. The sequence goes on along the minus strand of NZ_JACBZW010000005.1, from coordinate 74,123 downwards.
CTGGGCGCTGCGCCATCGCGACCGCTTCCCGCTCGACGTCAACCGCGCCAGCCGCGAGGAGCTGCTGCGCGTGCCGGGCTTCGGCACCAAAACGGTCGAGCGCATCATTACGACGCGGCGCACCACCACGATCCGTCTCTCCGATCTCGCGCGGCTGCACGTGCCCAAGCACAAGGCCCTGCCATTCATCGTCCTCAGCGATCACCGCCCCTCGCCGCATCGTCTCGATGCCGCCGGGCTGATCGAGCGCTTCAAGCCGAAAGCAACTCAATTGGGATTTGGCTTCTGATGCAGTACATCACCCTCGACAACGAAACCGATTTCGACGGCTGGCGCAAAGCCGCGCGCAGCCTCGTGCTTCATCATGTGCAGCCCACCGATGTCACCTGGACCGTGCGGGGCGGCGAAGCCGATTTGTTCGCGCCGCAAGCGCCGTCTCCGATCCTCGAGGTGAACGACGGCACCTTCAATGTCTCCGCAAAATTTGTCGAACTCGCCCAGGCTGCAATCCTGCACCGCGATATCAAGCGCTTTGCGATCCTCTATCGCCTACTGTTTCGGCTGAAGGACAACCACGACCTCATCGAGGTCGCGACCGACCCTGACGTCGCGCAAGTCACGGCGATGGCGCGAGCGGTCCATCGCGACGAGCACAAGATGCACGCCTTCGTCCGCTTCCGCGAGGTCGGACGCGAGCGCGCAGCGCATTACGTCGCCTGGTTCGAGCCGGAGCATCACATCGTCGAGCTTGCAGCCCCATTCTTCGCAAAACGCTTTGCCGACATGCCCTGGTCGATCCTAACGCCGGACCTCTGCGCACATTGGGACGGCCACGCGCTCGCGTTCACGCCGGGCGTCAGCAAGAGCGAAGCGCCGGGCGAAGACCGGCTGGAGGAAACCTGGCGACGCTATTACGCCAGCATCTTCAATCCAGCCCGGCTCAAGGTGAAGGCGATGCAGGCCGAGATGCCGAAGAAATATTGGAGGAACCTGCCCGAGGCTTCGATCATTAAGCCCTTGATCGAGGACGCCGAACGCATGACCGGCGCCATGATCGCCAATGCCGCAACCGAGCCGCACAAGCCTCAGAAGCGGCCGGAGGCTCCGATGAAACGCAAGCCAGCTGCCAACGATCTCGAAGCGCTCCGCGAGGAAGCCGCGCATTGCCGCGCCTGCCATCTCTACAAGGACGCGACCCAGACCGTGTTCGGCGAAGGCCCTAAGTCGGCAAACATCATGCTGGTCGGCGAGCAGCCCGGCGACAAGGAAGATCTCGCCGGCCATCCGTTCGTCGGTCCGGCCGGCCAGATGCTCGACCGTGCGCTGGAGGAGGCCGGTGTCGATCGCAAGAAGGTCTATGTCACCAATGCGGTGAAGCACTTCAAATTCGTGCCGCGCGGAAAGATCCGCCTGCATCAGAAGCCGAATACGCCGGAGATCCGGGCCTGCCGGCAATGGTATGAGCGGGAAGTCTTGGCAATTCAGCCTGATCTAATCGTGGCGATGGGTGCCACCGCCGCGCAAAGCGTGTTCGGCAAGATCACCCCCATCGGCAAGACCCGCGGCCGGCTCATCGACCTTCCCGACGGACGCAAAGCGCTGGTGACGGTGCACCCGTCCTATCTGCTGCGGCTGCCCGATCCGGAAGCCAAGGTGCGGGAATATCAGCGCTTTGTCGACGATTTGAAGATCGCTGCCGGCTTGCAGAAGAGAGCCGCGCGGGCCGCCTAAATACTGGCAGGAAAACGGTTTTCAACCGCCGCTTGTCATCCAGCCTTCAAATCCATCGCGGACAATACCCTTACTTCAAAGTTAAGGGGCGTCCAGACATGACCGATGTAGCATTCGACCGCGCGGTAGCCGATCCCGCGCCGATCCAGCCGGCCTCGCGGCCAAATCTCGACAAGGGCTTCAATCCGCTGACGATGATCCTGTTCTTCGGCATCCTCGCCGCGGGCCTGCTGTTCGTCGCCTACAGCATCTATGTCGACGTCAACGCGACCGGCGCGCGCGTGACGAGCTACCTGCCCTACATCCTGTTGTTCGTCGCGCTGCTGATCGCGCTCGGCTTCGAATTCGTCAACGGCTTCCACGACACCGCCAATGCGGTGGCGACCGTGATCTACACCCATTCGCTGCCGGCCGAAGTCGCGGTGATGTGGTCGGGCTTCTTCAACTTCCTCGGCGTGCTCATGTCCTCCGGCGCGGTCGCCTTCGGCATCGTCTCGCTGCTGCCGGTCGAGCTGATCCTGCAGGTCGGCTCCAGCGCCGGCTTCGCGATGGTGTTCGCGTTGCTGATCGCCGCGATCCTGTGGAATCTCGGCACCTGGTTCTTCGGCCTGCCCGCCTCCTCGTCGCACACGCTGATCGGCTCGATCATCGGCGTCGGCGTCGCCAACGCCGTCATGCGCGGCCGCGACGGCACCTCGGGCGTGGACTGGACCAAGGCGACCGAGATCGGCTACGCGCTGCTGCTGTCGCCGCTGTTCGGCTTCATCTGCGCCGCGACGCTGCTGCTGCTGCTCAAGTTCGTCGTGCGCAATCCGGCCCTGTATGCCGCGCCCGAGGGCAACAAGGCGCCGCCGCTCTGGATCCGCGGCCTCTTGATCGCGACCTGCACCGGCGTCAGCTTCGCGCACGGCTCGAACGACGGTCAGAAGGGCATGGGCCTGATCATGCTGATCCTGATCGGCACCGTGCCGACCGCCTACGCGCTCAACCGCGCGCTGCCGGAATCCCAGGTCGCCCAGTTCCAGAAGGTCTCGGATGCTGCTTCCAAGGTGATCGCGGCCAAGGGTGCCGGTCACTCGATCATCGGCGATCCCCGTCCTGCGGTGACGCAGTACATCACCTCGCACCACATCAGCGAAGGCACCTACCCCTCGCTGTCGGTGCTGGTGAAGGATGTCGGCGACCAGGTCGCGAAATACGGCTCGCTCAACAAGGTGCCGGCGGAAGTGGTCGGCAACACCCGTAACGACATGTACCTGACCTCGGAAGCGATCCGCTTCCTGATGAAGGACAAGGAAAACGACCTCAACAAGGAAGAGGTCGCGACCTTGAACGCCTACAAGGGCGGGCTCGACAGCGCCACGAAGTTCATCCCGACCTGGGTGAAGGTCGCCGTCGCCATCGCTCTCGGCCTCGGCACCATGATCGGCTGGAAGCGCATCGTCATCACGGTCGGCGAGAAGATCGGCAAGAGCCATCTGACCTACGCGCAAGGCGCCTCGGCCGAGCTGGTGGCCGCCGCTACGATCGGCGCCGCCGACGTGTTCGGCCTGCCGGTCTCCACCACCCACGTGCTGTCGTCCGGCGTCGCCGGCACCATGGCCGCGAACGGCTCGGGCCTGCAAATGGCGACCATCCGCAATCTGCTGATGGCCTGGGTGTTGACGCTGCCCTGCGCGATCATGCTGTCGGCCACGCTCTACGTGATCTTCTCGCGGATCTTCTGAGCAATCACGCTCCTCAAAGACAAAGGGCCCGTGCGATGCACGGGCCCTTTTCATTTGCGCTTGAAGCTCGGCGTTACGACGCCGCGAGCGATTCCTCGACCAGCTTGACCCAGTAGGACGTGCCGAACACGATCGCCTCGTCGTTGAAATTGTAGGCGGGGTGATGCAGGCCGGCGCTGTCGCCGTTGCCGCAGAAGATGAAGGCGCCGGGGCGTGCTTCCAGCATATAGGCGAAATCCTCGCCGCCCATCAGCGGCGGCATCTCGTGCACGTTGGCATCGCCGGCAACCTGCTTTGCAATGCGCCGCGCCACCTCGGTCTCCGCGGCGTGATTGTTCACGACGGGATAGTTGCGCTGGTAGCGCAGGTCGATCTTCGCGCCGGTGATCTGCGCGACGCCCGCCACCACCTCATGCACGCGCTTCTCGACCAGCTTGCGCACCTCGGGCGAGAGCGTGCGGATGGTGCCCTTCAGCGTCGCGGTCTGCGGAATGACGTTGCGGGCGTTGCCGGCGTGGAATTCGCAGATCGAGATCACCGCCGATTCCAGCGGATCGACGCTGCGCGCGACGATCGACTGCAGCGCGGTGATCACCTGCGCGCCGACCAGGACGGAATCGATGCATTTGTGCGGACGCGCGGCATGACCGCCGAGGCCCTCGATCATGATATCGACCTCGTCGGTCGCCGCCATGATCGGGCCCGGCCGGATCGCGAACGAGCCGATCGGAATACCGGGGCAATTGTGCATGCCGTAGACCTGCTCGATGCCGAAGCGCTCCATCAGGCCGTCCTTGACCATGGCCGCGCCACCGGCGCCGCCCTCCTCGGCGGGCTGGAAGATCACGACCGCATCGCCGGCGAAATTGCGGGTTTCGGCGAGGTAGCGGGCGGCCCCGAGCAGCATCGCGGTGTGGCCGTCATGGCCGCAGGCGTGCATCTTGCCCGGGGTCTTGGAGGCGTAAGGCAGGTTGGTCTGCTCCTCGACCGGCAGCGCATCCATGTCGGCGCGCAGGCCGATGGTCTTGAGCCCCTCGCCAGCCGGCTTGTTGCCCTTGATCACGCCGACCACGCCGGTCTGGCCGAGCCCGGTGACGACCTCGTCGCAACCGAACTCGCGCAACCGGTCCGCGACGAATGCTGCAGTGCGATGAACATCGTACAGCAGCTCGGGATGCTCGTGGATGTCCCGGCGCCAGGCCTGAATATCGGGTTGAAGGTCGGCGACGCGGTTCACGATGGGCATGGAGGGTCTCAAGCTTTGTTGAAAATGCAGGATTGTCTACCATGCAAGCGCCAGTCCACCCAACTGCCGCGGGCCGAGGGTAACCCTGTCCTCTCGTCATGGCCGGGCTTGTCCCGGCCGTCCACGTCTGACTATTAGAACAGAAAGTGCGTGGATGCCGGGACAAGCCCGGCCATGACGCCGGTTGGGTGGAAGCAGAATGCCGAGACGGCTCGAGGGTGAATTTGATTACATTGTCGTCGGGGCCGGTACGGCGGGCTGCATCGTCGCCAACCGGCTGTCGGCCGATCCCGGCAATCGCGTCCTCGTCCTCGAAGCCGGCGGCGACGACAACTGGATCTGGTTCCACATCCCGGTCGGCTATCTCTTCGCGATCGGCAATCCGCGCTCGGACTGGATGTTCAAGACCGAGGCCGAGCCTGGCCTGAACGGCCGTTCGCTCGCCTATCCCCGCGGCAAGGTCATCGGCGGCTGCTCGGCGATCAATGCCATGATCTCGATGCGCGGCCAGGCCGCGGACTATGACCACTGGCGACAGCTCGGCATGACCGGCTGGGGTTATGACGACGTGCTGCCGCTGTTCAAGAAGCTCGAAGACCACTTCCTCGGCGCCAGCGAGCATCACGGCGCCGGCGGCGGCTGGCGCATCGAGGCGCCGCGGCTGTCCTGGGACGTTCTCGATGCCGTCGGCGATGCCGCCGAGGAGATGGGCATCAAGCGCATCCCGGATTTCAACACCGGCGACAACGAAGGCACGAGCTACTTCCACGTCAACCAGAAGCGCGGCCGGCGCTGGTCCTCGGCGCGCGGCTTCCTCAAGCCCGCCTTGAGGCGCCCCAATTTGCGGCTCGAGAAGCACGTGCTGGTCGACCGCCTGATCATCGAGCAGGGCCACGCCGTCGGCGTGCGCTTCATCCAGAACGGAGAGCTGATCGAAGCGCGAGCGAAACGCGAGGTGGTCCTGTCGGCCGGCTCGATCGGCTCGGTGCAGGTGCTGCATCGCTCCGGCATCGGCCCCGCCGACTGGCTGTCGCCGCTCGGCATCGACATTGTCATGGACAAGCCCGGCGTCGGCCGCAATCTGCAGGATCACCTGCAGCAGCGTGCGATCTACAAGGTCGAGGGCGTGCGCACGCTGAACGAGACCTATTACAATCTGTTTCGCCGCGGATTGATGGGCCTCGACTACGCCTTCCGCCGCCGCGGTCCCCTGACCATGGCGCCGTCGCAACTCGGCATCTTCACGCGCTCCGACGCGACGCGCGCCCGCGCCAACATCCAGTTCCACGTGCAACCGCTGTCGCTCGACAAGTTCGGCGATCCCCTGCACCGTTTCCCCGCCATCACGGTCAGTGCCTGCAATCTGCAGCCGACCTCGCGCGGCACCGTGCGGCTGCGTTCGGCGAGCCTTGACGAGAAGCCGATCATCGCGCCGAATTATCTGTCGACCGACGACGACCGCCAGGTCGGCGCCGACGCCATCCGCACCACGCGCCGCCTGATGCAGCAGAAAGCGCTGGCACGATATCGCCCGAGCGAATATCTGCCCGGCCCCTCCGTCGGCGACGACGATGCATCGCTCGCAAAGGCTGCCGGCGATATCGGCACCACCATCTTCCATCCCGTCGGCACTGCGAAGATGGGCGCGGTGAGCGATCCCATGGCGGTGGTCGACGAACGCCTGCGATTCTACGGGCTCGCAGGCCTGCGCATTGTCGATGCTTCGATCATGCCGACCATCACCTCCGGCAACACGAATACGCCGACGGCGATGATCGCCGAGAAGGGCGCGACGATGATTTTGGAGGATGCGAAGTAGCATCCTGTCGCATGATCAATCCTCACCGCTTTTCAATCGGCCCCGCCGACGCAGCGATCGCCATGCTGCAATGGGGTGAAAGCGGCAAGCCGCCTGCTCTGCTCGTGCATGGCACCGGTTTCGTCGCCGACGTCTGGGACGAAGTCGCGCGCGAGCTAGCATCGACCTATACGGTCTATGCGCTCGACCGCCGCGGCCATGGCGCCAGCCACAAGCCCGGCGCCTATCACTTCCTGGACTATGCCGAGGATGTCTGCCGGGTGATCGATGCACTTGAGCTGCGCGACGTCTACGGCATCGGCCACAGCGCCGGCGCGACCGACCTTCTGCTGGCGGCAAAACTCTTGCCCGGACGCTTCACACGCCTGTTCGTGATGGAGCCGACCATCATGGACCCGCGCGCGGCGCGCGCCGGATGGTTGGGCGAGGAATCCCTGTCGCGAGTCCAGGGCACGCTGCGCCGGCGCGCCGAATTCGACAGTGCTGAGGCCGTCTTCGAACGCTATCGCACCGCGCCGGCGTTTGCGGATTGGACCGAGACCTCGCTGCGGGCCTATGTGCGCCACGGCTTCGTGCCGCTCGACGATGGCCGGGTGCGGCTCTGTTGCACGCCGGAGATCGAGGCCGCAATCCTGCGTCCGATCTACGAGGCGATGGAGCAGGTCTATGTCGGCGATGCCCGCGGTAATCCGTTTGCCTCGCTCACCGAAATCGACTGCCCGGTGCGCGTCACGACCGCGGCGAAGTCCGGTCCGATCTACTGGGAGATGGCGCGACGCGCGGTGTCGCTGATTCCGCGCGTCAGCACGCTGGTGTTCGAGAACGCCGGGCATTGCGTGGCGCAAGAAGTGCCGGAGCGTGCGGCCGAGGCCGTGAGAGAGTTCGCAAAATAGTCTCGTGCCCCGGACGCAGCGCAGCACGCAGTGATGCGCTGCCGAGCCGGGGCCCATCTCACCGCGTGCCGCGCCGCCTTCTGGGTCCCGGCTCTGCAACGCATCACCAAGAGGTGCTGCGTTGCGCCCGGGACACGAGACTTCCCCTCACGAAATCGTCATCACCTCCCGCGAATAAGCCTCCCCCTCCCCCGATCACCTCCTCTGAAAGCCCAATTCCGGGCGACGTGGAGAGATGCGATGAGCGGACATGATCACGGCGGCGACGGCGTCAGCCGCCGCAAGGTGCTGGAATGCATGACCTGGGCCGGCACCGGGGTGCTCTGGACCGTCACCGGCGGTGTGCCGCGCTCGCTCGGCATCATCGATTCCGCACAGGCTGCGACCGAAGCCGCGCCTGGCATGAGCTTCCTCCAGATCAGCGACAGCCATGTCGGCTTCGACAAGCCGGCCAATCCTAACGCGCTCGGCACGCTGGAGGAGGCCGTCAACAAGATCAACGCGATGCCGGCCAAGCCGTCTTTCATGATCCACACCGGCGACATCACCCATCTGTCGAAAGCCGCCGAGTTCGACAACGCCGAGCGCATCATCTCGCAGACCAAGCTCGACGTGCACTACGTGCCCGGCGAGCATGACTTCCTCGACGAGGAGGTGAAGTTGTATCGCGAGCGCTATGGCCGCGGCACCAAAGGCCAGGGCTGGTATTCCTTCGATGCCGGCGGCGTGCACTTCATCGGCCTCGTCAACGTCGTCGACCTCAAGGCCGGCGGCCTCGGCAATCTCGGCGCCGAGCAACTTGCCTGGCTCCAGGACGATCTGCGCGGCAAGTCGAAATCGACGCCGATCGTGCTGTTCGCCCACATCCCCCTCTGGACCGTCTATCCGGAATGGGGCTGGGGCACCGAGGACGGCGGCCGCGCGCTGGAACAGGTGAAGGGTTTTGGCTCGGTCACCGTGCTGAACGGACACATTCACCAGGTGATGCAGAAGGTCGAGGGTAACGTCACCTTCCACACCGCGCGCTCCACCGCCTTCCCGCAGCCGGCGCCGGGAGCCGCCGCCTCGCCCGGACCGATGAAGGTCGAGGACGCCAGGCTCCGCGGCATGCTCGGCGTTGCCAGCATCAACTTCAAGCAGAACGAGCAGCGGCTCGCGATCATCGACACGCCGCTCCAGGGCTAAGGTGGAAGCTGACAATGAAGACCCTCAACCGCCGCGCCTTCGGCGTCGATCTCGGCCTCGCTCTGGCCGCGGCCATCCTGCTGCCCGCAACAAGCGCTCGTGCCGACGACATGGAGATCCATATCGACAATTTCGTCTTCCAGCCGGCCGAGCTCAAGATCAAGGCCGGCACCACCGTGACCTGGACCAACCGGGACGACATCCCCCACACCGTGGTGTCGGCCGGCAAGTTCAGGTCCAAGACCCTGGACACTGACGACAAGTTCTCTTTCACCTTCACCAACGCGGGCGATTACAAGTATTTTTGTTCGCTCCACCCGCACATGACGGGGATGATCAAGGTTGAGTAACGTCTCCAACCAAGGCATCAACGTCTTGCCCGGCCGGTGGTCCCACGCCGGCCGGGCTCCTGCGTCTTCGGCGACATCAGGCGAAACGGCAAAGCGAGCGGCGATGCCACCGACAAGCGACGATCTGGACAAGGCGCAACGCTTCCGCGAGGCGGCGCTGCCCTATCTCGACGACGTCTACACGCTCGCGCGCTATCTGCTGCGCGACGCCTCCGACGCGGAAGATGCGGTGCAGGAGTGCTATCTGCGCGCGCTGAAGCACTTCGACAGCTATCGCGGGCCGGCGATGAAGCCATGGCTGTTCGCGATCCTGCGCAATGTCTGCAACGCCGAATATGCGCGGCGCGCGCATCGGCCCAGCGCGATCGAGGACACGCCCGGCGCCAACGAGCAGACGCCGATATGGCAGGAGAGCGAGGCAAGTCCCGAGACCGAAGTGCTGCGCAGCCGCGATGCTGGCGCCATCCGCAGGCTGATCGACGCGCTCGCCGAACCGTTCAGGGAAGCCTTCGTGCTGCGCGAGATCAACAACCTGTCCTATCGTGAAATCGCCGAGACCATCGGCGCGCCCATCGGCACTGTGATGTCCCGCCTCGCTCGCGCCCGTACCCTGCTGCGCGCGGCCTGGACGGCGGAGGAGGAACAAGCGAAATGACCTGCGACGAAGCAAGGATCCTGCTTCACGCGCTGCTCGACAACGAGCTCGATGCCGGCCACGCGCGCGAGGTCGAAGCCCATATCGCCAGCTGCCCGGACTGCGCGGCGGAGCTTGCCGCACAGCGCGAGATGCAGCGCGAGCTCGCCAATACCAGTCTGCGCTACACCGCGCCGGCAAGCCTGCGCACGCGGATCGAGGCCTCGCTGCCGCAACCGCAGCGCCAGCAGCCAACGCGCCGCTCCGTGCTGCGTGGCTTTGCGATGGGCTCGGCGGTCTCCGCGCTCGCCGCAACCGGAATCGTCGCCATCGTGCTGCGCCAGGACGACCAGCAGCGCATCCTCTCGGAGGTCGTCTCCGCGCATCTGCGCTCGCTGCAGGCTGGCCACCTCACCGACGTGATCTCGACCGACCAGCACACGGTCAAGCCGTGGTTCAACGGCAAGCTCGATGTCGCCCCGCCCGTGATCGATCTTACCGCGCAGGGTTTTACCCTGGTCGGCGGCCGGCTCGACTATATCGACGCACGCGCCATCGGCGCCGTCGTCTACAAGCGTCGCCAGCACGTCATCAATTTGTTCGTGGCGCAGACCGCGAGCACCGAACATCGGCCGCCGAAGACCCAGACCACGCAGGGCTTCAACTGCCGCCGCTGGGGCGAGCGCGGCCTGAATTTCTGGGCCGTCAGCGATATCGGCGCCGACGAGCTGGCCGAGTTCGTCGACAAGTTCGAGACAGCAATGAAGGCGAATGTGGCGGGGTAGAACTAACGCACAACGTCATTGCGAGGAGCGCAGCGACGAAGCAATCCAGGCTGTCTCCGCCGAGATAGTTTGGATTGCTTCGCTTCGCTCGCAATGACGATTGCCGGGATAGCTCGGCCGAATTCAGGCCGACCTTCTCACCGCGTTGTCCACCAGCGTCTTGCCGAGCGACCAGATCGCGCCGGGGACCTTATGGCTGCCGGCGATGACGTCGTCGAACGCCTTTTCGATCCAGCTGCAATCTTCCTCGGTGATGGTGAGCGGCGGCAGCAGCTTGATGGTGTGGCTGCCGTGACCGGCCACTTGCGTGAGGATCTTGTGATCCTTGAACAGCGGCACGGTGATGAGCTGGCAGAACAGGCCCTTGTTGGCTGTCTCCAGCACGTTCCAGGAGGCGCGCAGCCGCAGCGATTTCGGCGGGCCGAACTCGACACCGATCATCAGGCCCTTGCCGCGCACTTCCTTCATCAGCTCGTAGCCGGGCACCATGCGCGTCAGCGCGAGGCGCAGCTCGGCGCCGCGCTTGGCGGCGGACTCGATCAGCTTCTCGGACTCCATCACGTCCAGCGTGGCGATGCCTGCGGCCATCGCGAGGTCGTTCTTGGAGAAGGTGGAGCCGTGCACCACAGCGCGGTCCATCTGGTTGAAGATCTTGTCGAAGATGGCCTTGCGCGTCAGCACCGCGCCGACCGGCACGTGGCCGCCAGATAGCGACTTCGACAGCAGCACCATGTCGGGCTCGACGTTCCAATGCTCGACCGCGAGGAAGCGGCCGGTGCGGCCCATGCCGGTCTGGATTTCGTCGGCGACGAACAGCGTGCCGTACTTCATGCAGAGCGCGGCAGCGCCCGGCAGGAACTCGTCGGTGGGCATGTTGACGCCCTTGCCCTGGATCGGCTCGACCACGAACGCCGCGACCTCGCGCGAGGCCAGCGCCTTTTCCAGCGCGGCCAGATCGTTGAACGGGATCGAGGTGCAGCCCGGCAGCAGCGGCTCGAAGCCGGTGCGGAAGTTCGAATCACCCGTCAGCGACAGCGCGCCATAGGTCAGGCCATGATAGCCGTGGGCGCAGTAGACGATGCCGGGGCGGCCGGTGGCGCCGCGCGCGAACTTGATCGCGGCTTCGACGCATTCGGCGCCGGAATTGGCGAAGAACGCCTTGTCCAGATAGGGGACATATTTCAGCAGCCGCTCGGCGAGCACACCGGCAAGCACGGAGACGTCGAACTGGACGAGGTTGGGCAGGTCGGCATCGAGCACGCTCTTAAGCGCGTCGCGCATGACCGGATGATTGCGCCCGATCGCAAACACGCCAAAGCCGGACAGCAGGTCGAGATAGCGCGCGCCGTCGCGATCGTAGAGATACTGCCCCTGCCCCTTCTGGAAGCCGACATCGTAGCCGATGGTCTTGAGAACCCGAACGAACTGCTCGTTCAGATACCGATTATGCAGGGTGCTGCGCTGGGCCTGACGGTCCGCGAAAAGCTCAGACATGTCTGGATTTGGGCTGTGCATCCGTTACATACTTCGGTTGAGGGCCGTCTCGTCAACTGAAAAGGGACCGTTACTGAAAACGGTCTGTGCGGCCTTTTGCCCTTTTTCGGACCATCTTCGCAAGCACAGCTTTAGCCCATGTTGCACTGCCAAGGAACTATCATGCGTTTAGCCCTTTACACCGGACTAATACTGGTTGGCGGTTACACCTGCCTGACCCCGGCGCTCGCCGCGGATCCCACCGGCGACTGGCGGGTTGCCGACGGCGTCGCCAACATTCGCGTCGCCCAATGCAATGGCAGCATGTGGGGCGCGGTTTCCTGGGAAAAGCAGCCCGGCGGCCGCGACGAGAACAATCCGGATGCCTCGAAAAAGACCAGGCCGACGCTGGGCATGGCAACGCTGATCGACATGAAGAAGAAGCCCGGCGCCGATCAATGGGAAGGGCAGGTCTACAACGCCAAGGACGGCCAGCTCTATAGCGCCACCATCACGCCGGCCGGCGCCGACCAGCTCGAAATCAAGGGCTGCGTGATGGGCTTCCTCTGCGGCGGCGAGACCTGGACCCGGGTCGGCCCGCCGATCCCCTTGAGCACCGCCAATGCCATGGCCAAGGGCGCGCCCAAGTCCACCGGCGCGGCGCCGAAGGCTCAGGGCACGATGGGCGCGACAGCGGCGCCTGCGCCGGCGGCGGCCCAAAAGAGCACCACCGCCCCCGCAAAGCCGGGTCAGAAAGGTGCCGCCGACCCGGTCGGCGACATCTGCCTACTCCCTGAGATTGCGGGGTTTGCCCATTAGGGCCGGCTGGAACAGCAGCACGGCAGCGAGCGTCGTCACCAGCGAGAGTGCCAGCAGCTTGCCCATGCTGGACGTGCCGGGATGGCTCGACAGCCACAGGCTGCCGAACGCGGTCGCCGTCGTCAGCGCGCTGAAAAAGATCGCACGCGTCAGGCTGGTCTGGAGCAGGTTTGTCCTGCCCGAGCGCCAGGCCACGACATAGTAGATCTTGAAGGCGACGCCGACGCCGAGCAGCAGCGGGAACGCGACGATGTTGGCGAAGTTGAGCGGCAGGCCGATCAACACGCAGATCTCGAGCGTCACCGCGCCGGCAACCAGCAGCGGCACCAGCGTCATCAGCACGTCGACGAACCGCCGCAACGTGATCCACAGCAAGAGGCCGATCACCAGCAGCGCGTAAATGCCGGCGTGGATGAACGCCCGCACCACGGTGTCGCCGGATTTCAGGATCGAGACCGGCCCGCCGATCGCGGTCGGCTCGGCAACGAGCACCGCCGCCGCAAATCTGCGCAACGTGTCGTTGTCGTTGGGATCGCCCTTGGGCAGCGCTTCGACGCGGATGATGCCGTCCTTGCTCTTCCAGGCGCTGACGAGATCGGGCGGCAGTGAGCTCAGGGTGACGGGCCCGGCCTGCATCGCGTTCCTGAGCTGGTCGAACACGATCTTCATCGGCGTGACGAACACGTCCTGCGCCCTGTTGCGCGTGGCCTCGTCGCCGTTGGCGAGCTTTTCGAGCGCGTCTGCCAGACGGCGCGAGGCGATCGAGCCCGGCCCCTTCGCATCGCCCGCGGTCCGGCGCAGATTGTCGATCGAGGATTTCAGCGCCTCGACGTTTTCCTTGTCAGTCGGCGCCGCATCGATCTGATCAGGGTTGAGTGCGGGGTTCAGCACCTTGGCGCCCTGCGCGAGCAGCTTCAGCTTCGGCGGCTGATCCTCCGGCACGAAGCTGTTGAGCGACATCACCCGCAGCACCTCGGGCACCTTTTCGAGCTTCGCCTCGACCTGCTTTGCCTGCTCCTCGGACGTGGTCATCACGTTGATGGCATTGGCGCCGGTGTTGGGATCCTTGCGCAGGTCGAGGAAGGTCGCGATCGATTCCGCCCTCGGGTTGCGCAGGTTCATCGGGTTGAAGTCGAACTTCATGAAATAGAGTAGCGGCAGGCCGGCGAGCGCCAGCATCAGCGTGCCGCCCACGACCAGCACGCGGTGCTTCTCCAGAAAGTGATCGAGCGGCGCCAGGAAGGCGTAACCGACTGGCTCCTTCTCGCCGGGTGGATTCAGCAGCTTCAGCATGGCCGGCAGAACGGTGATCGAGGAAAGGAACGCCACCAGCATGCCGACGCCGGCGATCTGGCCCAGCTCCGCGATGCCCTTGTAGTCGGTCGGCATGAAGCAAAGGAAGCCGGCCGCGGTCGCCATCGCCGCGAGCGACAGCGGCACCGCCGAGCGCTTCGCCGCCAGCACCAGCGCGCCCGTGAGATCGTTGTGCTTGTAGCGCTCGGAGCGGTAGCGGACGCTGTACTGGATGCCGAAATCGACGCCGAGGCCGACGAAAAGCACCGCGAATGCGATCGACAGCAGATTGAACGATCCGACCATCATCAGGCCGGCCGCGGTCGTCAGCGCGAGGCCGACGAAGAGATTGACGAACACCGCGAAGATGATCTTCGACGAATGCAGCGCCAGCCACAGGATCAGCAACACGACGAGGACCGTGCCGACGCCGTTGACGACGGCGCCTTCCTGGACGGTCGCATATTCCTCGTTGGCGATCGGGACCGGACCGGTCAGCCGCACCCGCGCCTGGTATTTGGTCGCAAAATCCAGATCCACTGCGGCCTTGCGGATCGCGTCGGTGGCATCCTTGCCGGGCTCCAGCGCGTTGTAGTCGAGGATCGGCTTGAACTCGATGAAGGCGCGCTTGTCCGAATCCTTCAGCGGCTCGTCACTGACGAGCTCGCGCCAGGAGAAGCTCGCATTGCCCTTGTTGAGCACGGTCTCGACCGTCTGCGCGATCAGGTTGAAAGGACGCTCGGTGTTATCGAGCTTGACCTGCCCGCGCTTGACGCCGGCGAGTCCCGTCTCCAGCGCGCCGGTCAGGCCGCGGATCGAGGGATCGCCAGCCATGATCTCGATCAGGGGCGCTGCAGATTCGAATTGGCTGGTGATCTTGCCGACCTCTTCGGTCGGCAGGAACAACAGTCCGTTCTTTTCGAAGAACTCGCCGCTGCCGAGCTGCTGCAGGGACTGGAAGTTGGTCTTGTCGTCCTTCAGCCTGGCATAGAGCGCGTCCGCCGCGGCGCTCGTCATCTCCGGGGTCCGGGCCTCGATCACAGCCAGGATCGTTTCGTTTTGATCGAACGCCTTGTCGAACTGCTGGTCACGCTTGCGCCAGTCGAGGTTCTGGGAAATCAGCGAATTGATGTCGGTGTTGATGGCGAAGTGGCGCGCAGCGTAATAGCCCGCTCCCACCGACAGCAGGAGCCCGAGAACGACGACGAGGGAGGCAAACCGGGTGCAGGCCCTGACGATGGCAACGACTACGCTTTGCAGCACTTCTTTTCTTTCTGCGGTTAACAGCTTGCCGGAAACGCCCGCTGTTTATCGGAGTTCCCGGGCGAAACCTATTGCTGTTTTGAGAGGCTCTCGCCGCCAGAAGGTTCGAGGTAAACGGCGGCAGACCGTGGCAAAATCATGCGGGGCGGTCGGTATAGCCGGGGAGTTGAGGCGGGAACGTGACGAAGGGCTGGTCACTGATGCCGCTGGCTTGCATACACCCACGTCTCTACTATAATACCGTAAAATCGGCTCGGCAGGGAACCCAGGTCCATTCGAGCTTTCCTTACCGCCGATTTTTTGACACAAAGTATTGCGCCTCCATGCGCCGGAGCCCCGACGGGGGTGGGTGGCTACCGCGTGCGCGGACCAATGGTGCGGATATTGCAACGCATTGGTCAGTATCGAGGTGCCGCCGGGACTTACGAAGCGGATTGGTGCAATTTGCGTGATGGGCGACCAATGGAAGTTTATCTGGCGCAACCGCGCGGCTTCTGCGCGGGCGTGGTGCGTGCGATCGAGATCGTGGAACGGGCGCTGGAGAAGTACGGCCCGCCCGTCTACGTGCGCCATGAGATCGTGCACAACAAATACGTCGTCGAGAGCCTGAAAAACAAAGGCGCCATCTTCGTCGAGGAGTTGTCCGAGGTGCCGCCGAAAGCGGTGACGGTCTTCAGCGCTCACGGCGTCGCCCGCAGCGTCGAGGAAGAGGCCGCCGCGCGCGACCTTCCCGTGCTCAATGCCACCTGCCCGCTGGTCACGAAAGTTCACAATCAGGGGAAGCGCTACATCACCAAGGGCCGCACGCTGATCCTGATCGGCCATGCCGGCCACCCCGAGGTCGAGGGCACGATGGGCCAGGTTCCCGCCCCCGTGCTGCTTGTCCAAAGCGTTCAAGAGGTTACGGCCCTGACGCTGCCGGCGGATACGCCAGTGGCCTATATCACCCAGACCACCCTGTCGGTCGACGACACCAAGGATATCATCGCGGCCCTTCAGACCCGCTTTACAGATATTCAAGGTCCGGATATCCGGGATATCTGCTATGCGACACAGAACCGCCAATCTGCGGTAAGGGACTTGAGCAAGCTGGTCGACGTGATCTTGGTGGTGGGCGCTGCCAATAGCTCGAATTCGAACCGGCTTCGCGAAATCGGCACCGAAGCCGGCGTTGCGAGTTATTTGATTGCCGACGGCAGCGAGCTCAATCCGGAGTGGTTGAAAAATGCCAGGACCGTCGGCATCACGGCCGGCGCTTCGGCGCCCGAGGTACTCGTGGATGACGTGATCGAAGCGATGCGGCGAATCGGACCGGTCAAGGTCCAGGTGTTGCCGGGCCGCGAGGAAAACATCGAATTCCGGCTTCCGGCCCAACTGGCTGCGAGCTGACCCACCCGAATTGAAAAGCCCAGAAAGAAACTTGTAATGGCCATCCCCTTCTTCAAGGAAATGCGTATCGGCGGCTATTTGCTCAAGCAGAAACTGCTTGGCCGCAAGCGCTATCCGCTCGTGCTGATGCTGGAGCCGCTGTTTCGCTGCAACCTCGCCTGCGTCGGCTGCGGCAAGATCGATTATCCGGATGCGATCCTCAACCGCCGCATGACCGCGCAGGAGTGCTGGGACGCGGCCGACGAGTGCGGCGCGCCGATGGTCGCCATTCCCGGCGGCGAGCCGCTGATCCACAAGGAGATCGGCGAGATCGTGCGCGGCCTCGTTGAGCGCAAGAAGTTCGTCTCGCTCTGCACCAACGCGCTGCTGCTCGAGAAGAAGCTCGATCTGTTCGAGCCCTCCCCGTATCTGTTCTTCTCCGTGCATCTCGACGGCCTGAAGGACCATCACGACAAGGCGGTGTCGCAGAAGGGCGTGTTCGATCGCGCCGTCTCCGCAATCAAGGCGGCCAAGGCGCGCGGCTTCACCGTCAACGTCAACGCCACCATCTTCGACGGCCATCCGGCCGAGGAGATCGCGAAGTTCCTCGACCTCACCGTCGAGCTCGGTGTCGGCGTCTCGATGTCGCCCGGCTACGCCTATGAGCGCGCGCCGGACCAGGAGCACTTCCTCAACCGCACCAAGACCAAGAAGCTGTTCCGCGACGTCTTTGCGATGGGCAAGGGCAAGAAGTGGAATTTCATGCATTCCGGCCTGTTCCTGGACTTCCTCGCCGGTAACCAGGAATACGAGTGCACCCCCTGGGGCATGCCCGCGCGCAATATCTTCGGCTGGCAGAAGCCCTGCTACCTGCTCGGTGAAGGCTACGCCAAGACCTTCAAGGAGCTGATGGACACCACCGACTGGGAGACCTACGGCACCGGCAAGTACGAGAAGTGCGCCGACTGTATGGCCCATTGCGGCTACGAGCCGACCGCGGCGACCGCAGCCCTCAACAACCCGCTGAAGGCGATGTGGGTGTCGCTGCGCGGCATCAGGACCTCTGGTCCCATGGCGCCGGAGATCGACATGAGCAAGCAGCGCCCGGCGCAGTACATTTTCTCGGCGGAAGTGCAGAAGCGCCTGTCGGAGATCCGCAAGGACGAGGCCGAGGCCGCGCAGGCAAAGGCCGCGCAGAAGGCTTCGACGGCGGCGTAAGCGCCAATCATATCTACAACCGAGAAAGGCCCGATCGCCAACGCGACCGGGCCTTTGTCTTGTGCGCCGTCAGACGAGCGGCCCGTGTCCCGGACGCGCTGCAGCGCTCTTTGCGCTGCTGCGCAGAGCCGGGATCCAGCAGCGGCGTGCCGTGTCGATGCATGGGCCCCGGCTCTGCAGCGCATCGTCGAACCGGACGATGCTTCGCATCGCCGGGGGGACGCTGCGCTGCGTCCGGGGCACGAGTCGCGAATGTGTTGCCCGCTCTCTCCACGCCGTCATCGCGAGGAGCCCTTGCGACGAAGCAATCCAGAATCCTTCCGCGGAAAGATTCTGGATTGCTTCCGCCTTCGCCAAAGGCTTCGGCGGACAAGTCGCTGCGCTCGCAATGACGGAGAGGGCGGCACCAGCTTGCTTTTGCCATGCGCTCTTGCTCGCAGACACGCGTCAACATTCTCGCGGCTTCTTTCGCCCGAGCTTTGCTGTTCGTTTCGCCCTGTGAAAGACCAGAGGGCGCAGGGAAGGCCGGGCGCCGGCGGCACCCGCGGTCCGCGTGCATGGAAAAACGCACACGGGGTGGACTACAGGCGTTGCCGGTCGCCCGGCCTTCCCTGCGCGGATGGTTTTAACGGTGTCCTTCGTGCTCTCCTCGGGGAGCGATGCACTGTTGCCCCCGTCGCCTTGCGGATGACCGATGCGCGTGCCCGGTCGGGCCGCCGCATCACCGCTAGGCTTGACGCCAGCCTGCGGGCGTCAGGACCACACGACTTCTCCGTCCGCGGACGGTTTGACCTGATCGCCGAGAGCTAGCGTGTGCTCGCCCCCGGACGACGACCAAAACCGCTGTGACCGCGCCGTTCGTCCCGCGATGCGCATGACTCAACGGTCGCCCGTCCCTGTCCCCGCCTTCCGCGCCGGCGCTGCCGCGTCCACCGCACCCCGACCCGCATCTCGTGACGATCGCGAAGCGCCCCTCTGGGAGGGCCGGGATAAGCGCTCTATGCCATAAATCCGAAATTCTGGAAAGTGGAATATTTTTGCGGGAGGGGGTTGACGGATTACGGGTGTTTTGCCCGACGGGTCGTTTTGCAGCTTGCCGCATCGCTCCCCATCGGTCGAAGACAGCGGTCGTCTCATTGTCCCCGCCTTCAATCCTACGGAAGGAGGGAGGAATGCACGATGAACGATCTCGCGTGCTTCGACCTGAAGCTGTATATTCGCGTCAGCGTCTACAGGAGGCTGACCTGCCCCACATCACCAGGATCTTCAAGTTCGGCAGCTCTCAGTTCGTCCGATTGCCGACGCAGTTTCATTTGCCGTGCGATGAGATCGAGGTGGCGCGGCACGGTGACGCCGTCATTTTACGCCCCCAGCGGGAGACCACCGGAACTTGGGCATCGCTTCAAGCTGCCTTCGCACGCGGCTTCAGCCCTGACTTCACAACTGAGAAACAGGCGGCTAGGGCTTGGGATCCATGAGCTCTTCGCGAAACCCATCGTTGCACCCTCCGCAATCGATGGGTTTCGCTTCGCTCTACCCATCCTACGAGCCAAGAGTTTGCCGATGTTAGCCAACCATGAATTTGCTGAGAGGCGCTTGCCAGCGTCGCGTTTTCGAAGCGCAGCAAGAGCATTTTTCGCAATCTTGCCGGGGCCAATTGGAGCGGTCGTTACCGCCCGATCGAATGCTCTCCCCCTTCCCGTCGTCCATGTGCAGGGAACAGGACATATCCCGATTTGCTCGGTAAGGGGACGACTAGCTCAAGCTGGTCGGGATGTCGCCGTGCGAGCAATGGCCGTCGCGCTGATCTCGTTCTCATTGCTTGCGTGCGGTGTATCGCCTTCCGTGGCTCAGGAGGACCAGAGCTTCCAACATTTCATCTGGCAGAGAGACGAATCCAACGGGATGGAAGTCGCGATGTCGACAGGCGAGCCAGCCTTCAACTTCTTTGATGTTGGCAACCTTTCGCCGAACAGTCTCTACCTCGTTCAACAGGTTCTCGGTGACATCTCGCGCGCCGCTGGAAAGAAGGTCGATCGGAGCCTGACGAGCTCTTCAATCGCGGTGTTTCATGACACGAACGTGTTTCTTCGTTTGAAGAATGACAGAGCCGCTTTCACGACTATGGGAATCCCGGAGCATGTCATTGATGATCTCAAGGGGCGAATTACTGATGACGCAAGGTGCCTCTCACATACTCGAACGGACGCCAAAGGCAATGTCATCTTCACGGTGATTCTTTTATCCGAGAGATTCAATGATTGCCTGGTCAGCGGGTTGAATTATTCATTTGGCATTCGTGCGTCGAACGTCAGTATTGCAACGCTCCTTAGCGTTTGCGTTCTATACGAGGGACGAAATCGCGGTCTTCGCGATCGCCAAAGTCTTTCCCGAGAAGCCCCGAAACTTCGCGATCTGTGCCTGGCCAAGGCTGACGCGCACAGCCCGGATGGGTAGAGCCCGTAGGATGGGTCGAGCTCTTCGCGAAACCCATCGCACTTGTTTCGTGGTAACGTCGCGCCATGACCGCGTACCGCCGCAACTTCGTTCCGGGGGGATGCTTCTTCTTCACCGTCAATCTGGCGGAACGGAAGCTATCGTTTCTGACGGATCATGTCGGACTGTTGCGCTCCGCGTTTCGTGAGACGCATCGGCGCCATCCCTTTACGATCGATGCCATCGTGGTGTTGCCAGATCACCTTCAAACCGTGTGGACGTTGCCCGGAGGCGACGCCGATTTTGCGATGCGCTGGCAATTGATCAAGTCCGCGTTTTCGCGCCGTCTGCCGCGAAACGAGAGGATATCCCAGAGCCGTTCGACCAAAGGCGAACGGGGCATCTGGCAACGCAGATATTGGGAGCATAACCACTCGCGACGAAATCGATTTCGTTCGGCACGTCGATTATGTTCATATCAATCCGGTCAAACACAGGCTCGTCGACCGGGTCCGCGACTGGGCGCCGTCCTCGTTTCATCGTCACGTGGAGCTCGGCACCTATCCAGCCGATTGGGCGGGCGATCAGTCAGATGATGGCCGCGATTATGGAGAACGGTGATCGGAAAGCGATGGGTTTAGCTTACGCCCTCCCCATCAAACCTCCAGCCGATTTGGCGGGCGATCAATCAGATGATGACCGCGATTACGGAGAGCGGCGATCGGGAAGAGATGGGTTTCGCAAGGGCTCAACCCATCCTACGCCCTAATTTCGTATCGTTGCCCCCATGGTTGTTGCTTCATTCCTGATGAGACCAAGGAGCTCTTCTGGAGAAGTATTGCCAATGACGTCAGCGGGCCGATCCATGCTAAGAGGGCGATACAAGAAGCCCAGCTTGGGCTGAGGCAAATAGACCGCCAACACGGCAGCGCCTCGCCAGAAACCATGCAGAACCTGATAGTGATAGACGCTCAGTCCCCCACTATCATCAGCAGTCGCGCCACTGAGACGGAGATCGTTGCACAAGGTTGCTCCGGCCATGTCCTGATAAGTATGCCCGACTGGCGAAGCCAACAGAGTGACGAAAAATCCACCGACGTGCTCGTCAACGAACCGAGTAGGATCACCGAGGAATTGCGCCGCGACCCAATTGAGCCGAACCTCATCTGGCCAGCCTACTGGGATAGGCGCAGCAGATTCAAGACTCACTAGAGCATCCGCGACTGACGGCTCTCCTATCCATAAGAGACTATCGCTCCTCGTGATCTCGCCGCCTCGCCACACCTTCATCATCGCAATTCCATCGCGATGCGATGCAATCAGGAACTCCGTTACTAATTCTTCATCGTGCGCAGTCTCAGCGTTCGTTGACCTCAACGGCTCGATTATATCCTCGATCCGGGCATTGCTACGCGCGATTTGAGCCACCCGCTGTAACGCTGGCAATGCATGATCGACTGAACCCGCGTAGGCTGCCGAAACGTGCTCCGCCAGTACCACCGCCTTGACCCGGCCCGGGATAATGTCTTTCTTCGCGGCCGACCTCGATGAAATCATCGTGTCGGCAATGATCAGTATTCGATCGCCAAAGCGGCGCGCCAATCCAACTGTCATTTTATTCCTCGGGAATTGCGGGGCGCGAGTTTACTCAATCATCGTTATCCACCCTCCGTCGGCTTCGGGCCACACTACTCGGCTTCGCGTACCCCCTCATAACCCACCTGTTTCGCCGCCTTGACGAGCTTGCGATCGAAAGTGACGAAGGCCTCGCAATGCCCGGATCTCGTCAGATGCAGCGCATCGGCGAAATCCATTCCTCTCTCGGCAAGGTCGAGTGCCGTCGCAACCGTCGCGCCGTCCTCGACGGTAACGGTCGGAAGTCCTGCGAAGGCACGAAGCGCATGCACGACGTCCGCGGCCTGAAAGCCGTACGCGCTTCGCAGCACCCACTCGACTTCGAGTAGCACCGTAGCCGCGGCGAAGACCCTCTCGCCGTCGATCAAGGCGCGGGCACGTGCGGATTGGGTGGCGTGATCTCCGGTCAGGTAGCGGACGATCAAGTTGGTATCAATCGCGATCATGCCGCCGCCTGGCTTCAGCAAGCACGCTTTCGTCCATCTCTTCGAGCGTCTTCGGCTTGTCGCGGTAAGCCAGGACCCCGAACACCTCTTCCGGCCGCGTCGCCGCAAAGGCCGGCGCCGGCTTCAGCAGGACGCCCTCCGAAGTCTCCTCGACGGTGAGCCGCGTTCCCGCCTTCCACTCCCGCCGTCGGCGAATGGAGTTGGGCAGAATGACCTGGCCCTTGGTGGAAACGATAGTCGTGAGCTTGTCCGTGACGGCCATTGCCCGACCTTTTCAAAGTAAGACAAATGTAAGATAATCGCAGATGGGCTCACATTCAAGCCGTCAGATGGTGGTGCGGAGGCCAGGTCGATGGATCCCGCCGCCCGTGACGACGATCACGCAATTCAAAAAGAAAGGCCCAGTCACACGACCGGGCCCTTATCCTCTTGCGTGCTCGCAGAAACTGCTCAGGCCGCCTTCGACACCATTACCTCGCTCTCGATGAGCTCCGTGCCGATCAGATAGTCGCGGCAGCCGCGCAGCGAGCGCAAAGCGCGGTTGAAGTCGATGCCGGTCGAGACCAGCGCATGCAGCGTTGCCGGATTGCGCACGATGCCGCGCAGGACGGCCGCGAGGTCGATCTGGCCGTTCGGCTTGATCGCGGCACGGGCGAGCGCCGGCAGCGCGCGGTGGGCGGGGTCACTGATGACGCGGACCGCGGCAAAGGGCAGCCCGGCCTCGGCGGCGTAGGCGGCCGCGATGTGGCTTTCCATGTCGACGGCCGAAGCGCCCGTCTCCGAGTGCAGCGCCGCCTTGCAGGCGCGCTTGGTGACCACTTCCTCGGCACCGGCGAGGCTGCCACGCACCACGCGGCGACGGCCCGAGGTCAGGCGGTCGATCAATTCGTCGCCGAGCGAGAGCCCTGCGGCCCAACGGGTGTCGCCGTCGAGCACCTCGGTCGCCAGCACGACGTCGCCGGAGCGCAAGCTCGGGTCGAGCCCGCCGGCCACGCCGAACGAGATCACGCCGCGAATCGTCTCCGGATCCACCACCGTCAGCAGCGCCCGCAACTGGGTCGGGCTGCTGGACGAACAAATAACCGCCATTCCGGGCCCGGCTGCGATGCGGGCCTCCTGAACCAGTCCGGTCACGATCAGTATCGGCCGCGGGTCGATGGCATTACCCGCGGTAAGATAGTCCCCCGTCCCCAAAGTCACATTCCGACCCCTACCACCCTGCTGTTGGTGTTCCGCAAGTTCCGATACCGCGCCAACGCCCACAGCGGGAAGAACTTCGGGTAACCATGATATCGCAGATAGAATACACGCGGAAAGCCTGTGGCGGTGTACCGTTGCTCGTCCCACAGTCCTTTTTTGTTCTGTGTTGCAATCAGGTACTCCACCCCGCGGGCGACGGCCGGGTGATCAACCTCGCCTGCCGCCATCAGGGCAAGCAAGGCCCATGCCGTTTGCGAGGCGGTCGAGGGGGCGGCCTCCCATCCCCGGTAGTCGAGGCGGTAGCTGACGGCGTCCTCGCCCCAGCCGCCGTCCTTGTTCTGGATCGAGGCCAGCCAATCCGCGGCCTTGCGAATCATGGGATCCCCGTGGTCGACCCCGGCCATGTTGAGGGCGCAGAGCACCGACCAGGTTCCATAGATGAAATTCATGCCCCAGCGGCCGTACCAGGAGCCCTCAGGGTGCTGGGTCTTCCGCAAATAGGCGACCCCGTCGGCCACGTGCTTGCTGGTCTTCTCGGTCTCGCCGAGCTGGGCCAGCATCGAGATGCAGCGCGCCGTGACGTCCTCGGTCGGCGGGTCGAGCAGCGCGCCATGGTCCGAGAACGGGATGTTGTTGAGATAGTATTCGAGATTGTTGACGTCGAAGGCGGCCCAGCCGCCATCGTCGCTCTGCATGCCCTCGATCCACTCCCGGCCGCGATCGATCGCGGCGTCGTAGCCGGTCGCACCGTGCTCCCGGCGCATGCGGTCCATCGACATCACCACCACGGCGGTGTCGTCGAGATCGGGGTAATGAGCGTTGTTGTATTGAAAGGCCCAGCCGCCCGGACGCACGTCGGGCCGCTTCACGGCCCAGTCGCCCTTCAGCTCTAGCTCCTGCTTCGGGATCAGCCAGTCGAGGCCCTGCTTGGCTGCCGGCACCGCCTTGTCGCCGCCGGCTTCCAGCAGCGCATGCGCCGTCAGCGTCGTGTCCCACACCGGCGAAACGCAGGGCTGGCAATAGGCTTCGTCGTCTTTGATCACGAGCAGCTTGTCGATGCCCCGGCGTGTGATCGCGCGCGGCGGGAAGTTCTCGTCCTTGCCGAGCGCGTCGTACATCATGACGATGTTGGCCATGGGCGGGTAGATCGCGCCCATGCCGTCCTCGCCGTTGAGCCGCTCCTCGGTGAAGGCGAGCGCCGCATCGATGGCGCGCTTGCGCAAGGCCTTCGGAAACATCGGCTCGATCACGCGCAAGACGGCGTCGAGCGAGCGAAACAGCACGAACCAGGCCATGCTTTGGTGCGGCGCCTTCGCGGTCATGCCGATCGAGCGCGGATCCTGCAGGAATAATTCGTCGATGCCGACGCCCTTCGGATTCTTGGCGAGCGGCTTCAGCGCTGCGAGCACCATCAACGGCACCATCGTGGTGCGCGCCCAGTATGAGATCTTGTTGAGGTGGAATGGCGACCAGAATGGCAGCAGCACGATCTCGATCGGCAGCACCGGCACCGCGCGCCAGGTGACGACGCCGAACATCGCCAGCAGGAAACGGGTGAAGACGTTGCTATGAATCGCGCCGCCGCGGGCGTGAATGGCCTCGCGCGCGCGCACCATGTGCGGGGCGTCGACGGGATCGCCGATCATCTTCAGCGCGAAGTAAGCCTTCACGCTGGCGCTCATGTCGAACTCGCCGTCATGCACCAGCGGCCAGCCGCCATGGGCGCCCTGCACGCGGCGCAGATAATTGGCGATCTTGGCTTCGAGCACGGCATCGACCGGCTCTGCCAGATAGTGGCGCAACAGGACGTATTCGGCCGGAATCGTGCAGTCGGCCTCGAGCTCGAACACCCAGTGGCCGTCCGCCTGCTGGAAGTCGAGGACGCCCTGTGTCGCCGATGCAATGCTCGATTCCAGGATGCCCGATTGCAAGATCCCTGGTTGCAAGGTCCCTGGTTGAAGGGCTTCGCGGCTGGTCGCGTTCACGGAATCCATCTCGCTCGATTGCTCCGATAGTCGATTGAAATTGGCCGGGACGTCTGCCCGTCAGGGCCGCCTTTCAGGATCCTTTGGCGGCGAGAACCAGATCGGCGGCGCGATCACCGGATCGAACCGATCCCTCGATGGTTGCAGGCAATCCCGTAGCAGTCCAATCCCCCGCGAGGAACAGGTTTTTCAGCGCAGTGACCGGCCCCGGACGCAGGGCATTCTGCGCCGGCGTCGCCGCAAATGTGGCACGACGCTCGCGCACGATCTGCCAGGGGGGCAATTCGCCGGATACCCCGCCGGCCTTGCACACGTCGTTCCAGATCGCCTGCGCGAGTTCCTCGCGCGGCATGTCGACCAGCCGGTCACCGTTGCTGATGGTGACGGACAGCCGGTTCGGGAACGCGAACAGCCATTCCACGACGCCGCCGATCACGCCCAGGATCGGCGCCGAACCCGGCGGCGGTGTGATCCGGAAATGCGCGTTCACGATGGCGCGGAATTCGGTCGGGGTCTTCACGCCCGGCAGCAGGCTCGCAGCAGCGCGCGGCGGCACCGCCATCACGACGACGTCCCCCTCCTCGATCTGAACGACATCCTCGCCGCCGAAATTCAGCGCGCTGGCCTTGCCGTCAGTGCTGGTGAAGGACCGCAGCTCATGGCCCAGCTGCACGGTATGGCCACGGTCCTGCAGGAACTTCACGGCCGGCTCGATCAGCACGGCGCTGAGACCATCGCGAGCGATCAGGGGACGGCAGGCCTGTCCGCCGGCAAGCAGCGTCTCGCGCACGATGGCGCCGGCAAGCCCGGCCGAGCCCTCGGGCGGATCGACGTTGAGCGCCGCGAGCAGCAGCGGCTGCACCAGACGCTGATAGAGCACGCCTTCACAAGGAATGGATTTGCCGACCAACGTGTCTTCCGACGCCCAGATCAGCGGCGCCAGCTTCAGATAATCGGTGAGGCCCGTGTCGGGCACGCGGCGGCCTTCGTCGAGCACCCAGGTCGGCAGACGACCATTGCCGAGATCGATCTGCCAGCGCTGCCCGGTCTTGACGTCGACGAAGGGAAACTGCGCGGTTTCAGGACCGACGAGGCCCGCCTCGGTGCCGATCGAACTTGCATAGGCGCGCGCGTGGCTATTGCCCGACAGCAGCAGATGATTGCCGTTGTCGATGGTGAGATTGGTGGCGCCGTCGAAATAGGAACGGCAACGGCCGCCGGCCTGCTGCGTCGCCTCGTGCACGGCGACCTTGAAGCCGGCATTGGCGAGCCGCACGGCGGCGGAAAGGCCGGAAATCCCGGCGCCGATGATATGTGCTGTCTTTTGCATCAGATGAAAGCGTAGCGGAGCAGGATCAGGATACGTGTGACCTTCGACACACGCACCGGCTGGCGCGGCGCGTTGAAGCCGCGCGCAATCAGGAGATCCAGAATGGAATGATAGTATTTCGACATGATCCGCGGCGCGCGCACCGTGCGGCGCTTGTTGCGGTTCATGATCTCGTCCGACTTCTCGAAATGCGCCTTCGCACGCTGCGTCAGCGGCAGGCAGACCTTCGGCAGCGCGCGCTCGGCGATCACGCGGTTCGGATCGTCGGAGGTGATGCCGGCATGCAGCAGCGCCTCGCGCGGCAGATAGAGTCGGCCAAGGTCAGCGTCTTCGTCGATGTCGCGCAGGATATTGGTGAGCTGGAGCGCGCGGCCCAGATGATAGGCGAGCTGGATGCCGTCTTCCTCGGGCAGGCCGAACACCCGCACCGACAGCCGTCCCACCGCGCTGGCGACGCGATCGCAATACAGATCCAGCGTCGCCATGTCGGGCGCGCGGATGTCCTGCGGCACGTCCATCTCCATGCCGTCGACGATGGCGAGGAAATCCTCGCGCTTGAGGCCGAAGGTCTTCACCGAGCCGACATAGTCCTTCAGCCGCGGCGGCGGATTGCCCTGATAGAGCGCGTCGATGTCGTTGCGCCATTCCTGAAGCGCGGCGAGCCGCTCCGCGCGCGGACCGTCGGAATCGGCGATGTCGTCGACCTGGCGGCAGAAGCTGTAGATCTGGAACATCGCTTCGCGCTGGTCATGCGGCAGGATGCGCATCGCGGCGTAGAACGAGCTGCCGGATGCGGTCGAGCCATAATTGGCGCCGGGCGAGGTCGCCTCAAGCGTCATGTGCAGTCCCCGGTCTGGAAATGGCCTTGCGTCCGATTGCGCGGCGGCCGGCCTCGCCGATCATTCCGGCAAGGCTGAAGATGAGCAGCTCGAACTTGTTCAGGTGCACCCGCTCGCGCAGGGGATCGCGCACCTTCAAGAGGCGCACGATGCGATCGGCATAGGCCTGGATCACCGCGACGTCGACGCCGAGGCGGAAATCCCGGATCTCCGCAGCCAGCGACCTGCCCTCGTCGAGCAGCGCTTCGTTGCGCGACGCAAGCGCCTGCAGGCAGGCCAGCATCGCCGGCGGCGACTGCGAAAGCCCGAGTTGCTCCACGGAGGCACCGTGTGCTGCCAGCGCATCGCGCGGCAGATAGACGCGGTTGAGCTCGCGGAAATCCTTGCCGCAATCCTGAAGGTGATTGTTGATCTGCAAGCCTGCGCAGAGCGCATCCGATGCGGCCCAGGTCGAGGTGCTCTCGCCGTGGACATCGAGCATGAAGCGGCCGACCGGCATCGCCGAGTAACGGCAATAGTGGATGACCTCGTCCCAATTCTCGTAACGCAGCTTGGTCACGTCCATGCGGAACGCGATGAGCACGTCGAGCGCATGGCGCGGCGCCATGCCGCGCTCGGCCAGGGCACGGCGCAGGATGACGGCCTCAGCCTGGGTCTCGCCCTTGCCGAGCAGCTCCGCCTCGAGCAGGTCGAGATAAGCGAGCTTCTGGTCGGGCGGCAGGGTCGCGTGGTCGGCGATGTCGTCGGCGGTGCGGACGAAATTGTAATACGCCAGGATCAGGGCGCGATGACGCGGATGAATGATCCAGGACGCGACGGGAAAATTCTCGTCGCGGTCACCCTTACCGGATCGCAATTCGCTCGCAGAGGTCATCGAGGGCTGGTTTACAATCGTTTGGACAGGAAGGGCTTCTTCGCTCGCGCGGGCTCATGCCGGCGATCCGCCGCGGCCCCCATATAGGGGAATACGGCCGCAAAACCAATCCTGTCTCTCGATGGCTGCCCCTTGCGGATCGGGCCCGAAAAGGCGGCCCGGAGGCCGCCTTTTTGTAGGCCAGTGGCCGAGCTTACTGGTTGTGGGTCTTCAGGACCTGGTCGCAGGCCTGCGAGATCTTGGCCCGGTTCTCCTTAAGGCAGGCCAGGATGGTGAAATCGCCCTGGTCGATGACCGGACGGCAGAACTTCTGCACGTCGCGCGTGCAGGCCTTCTGCTCGGCGTCCGTGCCACGGCCCTGCTGGGCGAACGCCGCCGTCGAAACAGAAGCCGACAGCAGGGTGAGAGCGACGAGAAGCTTACGCATTGTATTCCTTCATTCTGACGGCAGAATCGCACCGGACCCGGACTGCACAGGGCGGACGACCGGAACGGATTGTTCTGATGGCATGTCGCCGCGGGAGGTGCGGCCTCAGAGAAGGCACAAGCACTGGCAAATGCGGCCAAATTGGCGCCACGCCCACCAAATCAGGTCTTCCCTGCGCCTTCATTGGCAGATGTAAGAGATTGATACTACGTCATAATTCGGAAGCACTGCGTTTTACTGCATACCTGTTGCAGAGCTGCATCTGTCCGCCCCGCCTTTCCCGCCGGAAACACGCAGAAACAGGGCAAATCGACCGGTCCAGGACTGGCGAGAGGCGTCGTGAACCGCCATCTCTGGCGGCCGGGCTTTGAACCTGACACTGGCTCGGAGCACTAAACTTTCGATGTGGCGAGACGTTATCGCGCGTAAGCGGGCGTCGTTCCAAAACGGGATATTTGAAATGAAATTCTTTGGGCGATCTGGACTGGCAATCAAGGCGGCCGGCATCGGAGCGGCGCTGCTCTTCTCGGTTTCGGCAGGCCACGCTCAGTCGTCCGGCCCCTTTGCCGGTTTCGACGGCGCGTGGACCGGCACCGGCACGGTGTCGCTGTCCGACGGCTCCACCGAGCGCATTCGCTGCAAGGCCGACTACAAGGTCGCCGGCAGCGGCCTCAATTTGAAGCAGGCTCTGCACTGCGCCTCCGACAGCTACAAGTTCGACCTCACCAGCGACGTGACGAGCCAGGGCGAGCGCATCTCCGGAAATTGGAGCGAGTCCAGCCGCAACATCTTCGGCAACCTCCAGGGCACCGCCGGCGGCGGCCAGATCGACGTGTTCGTCGAGGCCAACGGCTTCGCCGCCAACCTGTCACTGCGCACCAACGGCACCAAGCAGACGGTGCAGATCTCTTCCAAGGGCGAGATCCGCGGCGTCAACATCACCATGACGAGGAGCTGATTTCGTCCGGCTTCAATGGAATCATGGCCCCCGGTTCTCGCGAGCCGGGGGCTTTTTGCTGACATGAACTCACCCGGAACGGACTTGCCGAGATGGACCCGATACGCAGGCATCTGCTCAAGGCCGCCGGGCTCTTCGTGGCCTCTCGCGCCTTCGCCAATGATCAGCAGGGAGCGAACATGCAGCCTTCGTCCGTGAAGCCGCGTCACGTGCTCTGCTTCCTCGGCAGGAACGACAGCCTGCTGCGACCGCCGAAGGCGGTGGCCAAAACCATCGCCGATTTCGGCTTCGAGATCGACCGCAGCTATTCGCAGGCAAAACCCGATCCGCACATGGAGCGGTCGTTCGGGGTGTGCTGGGACCGCGTCTTTCCGAAGGCATGGTCCGCGGCGGACGAGGCGGCGGTCGCCAATCACAAGGCGGTGCTCTACGTGCTGAGCCCGCGGATGGATCAGGAGAAGACCGCTGCCGGTTCGGCCGCAGCGCTGCAGATCGTGGACGAGATGTTCGACGCGGGCGCGGTTGCCGCAAAGGGCGAAAGCGCCGGCGTCGCACACGGCGTCGCGCGCTGGCGCAGCCTCGCCGATCAGGCGCGCAACGGCGCGAAGACGGACCAAGGCCTTCGCATGACGCCCGCCGTCGCCAAGGCCTGTCGCCTCGCCTTCGCCAAGCGCCCGCTCGCCGGCGATCGCTACTTTGAGAGCGTCGGCTATCACCTCGTCGGCCTGCCGGAGGTCTATGTCGCGAAATCGCGCGGCAACGAATGGTCCGCGGTGATGCTGATGGAGGAGATCGCCAACGCCATGGCCGAGCGCGGGATCGATGCAACGCTGCGCGATCGCAAGCTCATGCTGTCGCACGAGCAGGACTACGCCGAGAGCGATTTCAAGTTCAATCCGTACGGGATCGTTCGGATCGACGCGTGAGCGGGACAACAGCGACCAGCAGCCCGAGCAGTCCGTAGGCGCCCGCCAGGACCAGGATCAGGCCGCTGTCGCCGGCAGTGTCGACGGCAGCGCCGGTGAGCGGGCCGCCCAACATTCCGCCGATGCCGCTGGCGAGCGTAAAGGCTGCGCTGCCCGCCAGCAGGGTCGGCCCGCCGAAACGATCGCCCAGTTCGGCAAGCGCGACGGTGGTGACGCCGTATGCGCACGCGCCCCAGACGAACAGCAGTATGAACAGCATGAGCAGTCCCTGCTGGACGGCAATGGCGAGCAGGACAGCGCCGGCTGCGGTCGCGGCTGCACACCCCAGGAGCACGAGCCGTCGCGGACACCGGTCCGCAAGCCAGCCGATCGGAATTTGCAGAAACACGTTGCCGCCATTGAGCACGGCGAGGCCAATCGCCATCGCCTGCTCGGAATAACCGTTCCTCATCCCGAAAGCCGGCAGAAAGCTCAGCGTGGCATGATCGAACAGGGCAAAAGTCGCGACCGCCGCGAGAAGCACGGGCGCGCACGGAATGAAGCTCGTGATCGGCGTGCGCTCCTTGACGGAGAAGCTGGGTAGCCGCGTCGCGAAGATGGCCGTGATCAGCGCAGCGGCGAGCAGGGCCAATATGCCGACCGCGAATGGCCGCCACCCCGAGGAGCCCGTAAGCGCAAGCGCGAAGGGCCCAAGCGAGAAACCGGCGGCCAGCACGCCCGCATAGAGTCCCATGACGCGGCCGCGATAGACCGGCACGGCGATCTCGTTCAACCACGCCTTGTTGACGATGTAGAAGCCGCCGATGGCGAGACCAAGCACAAACCGGGCCGGAAACCAGATCCATAGCGTGCGAAAGACCATCATCAGAGCGAGTGCTGCGGCCGCGATCAGGGCAAGCCCAACGGCAGCCTTGTAGGCACCCGCTCCCTGCACGAGACGCGGCACGCAAAGCGCGGAGCTCAAAAGCCCGATCGGCATCATCGCGGCATTGGTGCCGATCAAAAGGCCGCTGAATTGCTCGCTCTTGAGAACGAGAGCGAGCAGCGGCGACGACAGGCCGACCGCGACCGCGAACACGCCCACCGTTGCGGTCACGAGGGCGACCTTCGCCCAATCCGGCGCATCGACGCTGTCGACGCCACCTCCAGACACAGCCTCATGGGCCGGCTCAGCGCGCATGTCGCCCATCCTCAGAGCTGAAGCGCGCCATCGATATGGTTCCTCAGCGCGTTGTTGGTTCGCACGTCCACCTGCTGCATCGGCAGCGATGCGGACCAGCTCCCCGCAGCTTGCAGTTGAACAAGATGGAGCCGCAAAAGTTCATCAGCACTGGGAAAGTCTGCGTGTTCCATCAGACTTTGCGGTTGCACTGGCCGGACGTCAGCTTCTGCCGGCCGCGATCGACGCGATCAGTCCAGGATCAAATCGGCCTGGCGACGCATTCGCATCGGCACCTGAAATAGATCGAGTCTGGGTCCTCTCCCCACGCGTCCCAGCCGGCTAGCGCCGCCTGAATTTCGTCATCCGTCGCGAGCCCCTTGCGGACGAGTTGCGGCCCCAGGCTAAGCAGGCTCCGCCGCGCATCGGCAACAGCTTCGCTGCGGCTGACGGCATCGGCACTGTGGTTGACATAGCTGGCGCCGGCCCAGACCGGCGTGAAGCCGTGGGCGCGAAGAATCGAACTCTGCCGACGGCCGAAGAAGAGCGCCCCCGGCTCAACGTGCTCGTACCAGCGTTGCCAGAGGTCCAGCGCGAGGTGCACGCCGTCGATTTCGGGGTGAAGAATGTTGCCGCCGGCATCGGCATCGCGCGTTGCGACGAAGCCACCCGGCTTCAGCACCCGCCGCGTTTCCGCCAGCGTCCGCATCAGTGTCGACCGGCTCTGATGGTAGAGCACCGCGTGAAAGAACACGGCGTCGAACGATCCATCCTCGAACGGAAGCGCAGTCATGTCGGCTTCGACAAAGGCCAGATTGGTCGAACCCGCCTTGACCGCGAGCTCGTTGGCGGCCGCAATCGCCTTCGGCGCGATATCGACTCCGACCGCCTTTCCGACAAAGCCCGCGAGCGCCGCCGTGATGGTCCCGGGCCCGCAACCGGCGTCGAGCAGGATCATGTCCGGCGTCAGGAACGGGATGAAGAACGCAGCGGAATCGCCGCCTCGCTTCTGCTGAAACTGCACGATTGAACTGTCGTACCGCATTGGCCGCATCCTCGGCCGGAACACCGGCGCAGTTGTCCAGGCTGCGCCGATTCCATGTCCGATGGATGAAGCCGCTCAGATCGCCGGCTTGTCGGTCCCCTGCAGCCTGGCGTGCAGATTGATCAGCCACATCGCCGTCGGCCGCAGGATGAAGAGGTCGGCGACCAGCGCCATCACCATCGAGAAGGCGCTGAGCCAGCCGAACAGCCGGAGCGACGGCAGATCGGAGAACACGGTGACGACGAGGCCGCAGGCCAGCACCACCGTGGTCAAGATCAGCGCCGGCCCGACCAGTACGGTCGCCCGCTCCACCGCGAGCGCGGAGCCGACACCCGGCTTGCTCTCGAGCCGGAGGCGGTTGAGGAAGTGGATGGTGGCGCTGAGGCCGAGACCGAACGAGACCGTAAGCGCGACGACGCTGGCGAATTGCAGGCCCTCGCCCATCGCCCACAGCACCGTTCCCGACATCACCACCGGGAAGATGCCCGGCAGGATGCAGGCGAACATCACCACCCAGGAGCGGAACGCGAGGCCGATGAAGATCGCGACCAGCGCGAATTCGACGGTGAGCCCGCGGTTCAGCTTCTCGATCATGCTGGCCGAGTTGCGCGCGGCGATCGCGGCAAGGCCGGTCACCGCGACCTCGTAGCCCGGGTGCTTCTTGCGGACGGCGTCGAGCTCGGCATCGAGCTTGTCGACGATCGGCAGAAGCTGGCTGGAATCCTTGTCCGGCACGCGGCCGGCGACCACCACCGCGTCCTGCTCGGCATCGATGAAGCGCCGCACCAGATGCTCGGGAATGACGCTGACATATTCCTTCAGCGTGGCGACGTCGGCGCTGCCGGCCTTTTCCGCAAGCCAGCGGCGCAGGGTCTCGACCGACCAGACATTGCCGACACCGGCCGCCTTCTCCACGGTCGCATGCACGTCCGCGATGGTCTGCAGAGTCTCCGGCGAATAGAGCGATTCACCCTTGGGGAACTGGATCAGCACATTGACCGGGTTGGCGCCGGTGAGCTTGGCATCGAGCCGGTTGCTGGCAGCGACCGCCTGACGCTTGTCGGGCACCTGGTCGGCAAGCCGGTAACGCGGCTCCAGATTGGCGTAGATGACGCCGAGGCCGCCGACGAACAGCACTGCGATCAGGCTGAACAGGCCGGGCCGGCCCACCATCCGCACCGCGATCCAGTAGCAGAAATTGCGCAGCGCCTGGACGCCGGCATCTGCGCTCTGGAATTTGACCGCGAACGTCTTCTCGTTGCGCACGAGCAGCACGCCGAACACCGGCACCAGCGAAAGCACCGCAACCAGCGCGATGATGGTGGCGGCGAGGCCCGCCTCGCCGAACTTGCGGATCAGGTCGGAGTTGGAGAACTGCAGCGCGATGAAGGAAATGCCGGCGGTGCCGTGCGTCAGCACGCAAGCCGGGCCCACCACCAGCACCGCGTTCTTGAACGCGGTGAACTTGTCCTGGCCCGCGATCAGCCGGTCGCGCGCGGCGAAGGTGAGCTGCATCGAGTCCGAGAAGCTGATGACCATGATGAGCGGCGTCATCACGTTCAGGAACATGTTGAGATTGAAATTGGCCCAGCCGAGCGCGCCGAGCGCCAAGAGGATCGCGATCATCGGCGGGAACGCCGCGGCGACCATGAACGAGATCTTGCGGAAGAAGATGATGGCGATGATGCAGCCGGCGAGGATGCCGAGGATGTTGTAGGTCAGCCCGTCGCGCTCGACGGCGTTGCGGATCTCGAGCTGCATCACCGGCACGCCGGAGAGCTGCACGTTGAGACCGGTATCGCTGAGATCCTCCTTCATCAGCGCGCGGATGTCGCCGACGGTCTTGGTCAGCTTGCTGGACGCCACCACCTCCGGATCGAGCGACAGCACGACGAGCGCCAGCGTGCCGTCTTCCGACAACAGCTTGCCGCGGATGATCTCGTTGTTTTTGACGGTCTCGATGAACTTGTCGTAGTCGGCGCCTTCGGGCAGCTCGGCCGGGAACAGCGCCGCCGGCAGCTTGCCCGGCGCCGGCGCCTGGCGTGCCGAGAACAGCGAGACCAGCCCGCGCGTGCCTTCGACCAGCTGCAGGTCGGTGATGAAGTCGCGCAGCTTCTCCAGATTGTTCCGGGCCAGCAGGTTCTTGCCCTCGACCACGACGAGGACGTCGAATTCCTCGGCCGGGAACTTCTTGGTCACCTCTTCATATTGGTGGAATTCGCGACTGTCGGAGCGAAACAGCTGCGACAGCGAATCGTCGATCTTGATCCGGTGGATGCCGAACACGGCGCCGACGATCAGGACGAGCAGGACGATGCAGGAGACGATCGGCGCCCGGACGGCGATCAGCCCGATGCGCTCCAGCCCGAAGGCGATCGAGGACGTAGGTCCCTGCTCGACCTTGTCGACATGAACCTCATTCTCGCTGTGCTTTTCGAGCATGCCTTATCCAGTTCCTAAATCGGCTCGGTCTGAGAGCTTATTGCGCCCCGCGAACGGCTTGAAAACGCCATAGCAATGGGAGGCTTGCCCTTTGAAAATGCGCGGAAAATCGCCGCCCGGGGTTTAGCAGGTCAATCACCCTTCTCGCAAGCAGGCGAAGTGTGGGCAAATCGATCAAGATGCGGCGATTTCGGGGCCTGACCACAGGTCATCCCGGCGAAGATGTGCCAATTCGACGCGGCGCGCGGTCGGCGCTCTCGTCCTTCAGCGCCACGCCGGTGACCTGCCGGGCCAGCCCCTCGCGAACCAGCCAGGCGATCTTGAAGGCGGCCTCGTCGTAGCTCAACCCAGCGTGGTGGATATTGGACACGCAATTTCGCTCGGCGTCGGTGCGGCCGGGCTTCGGCGCAAAGGTCAGATAGGCGCCGAGGCTATCGGGCGCGGACAGGCCCGGCCGCTCGCCGATCAGCATAAGGGCCATGCGCGCGCCGAGAATGGCGCCGATCTCGTCGCCGAGCGCGACGCGCGCGCCTGAGGCGACGACGACATGGCCGACCGCGACGTCGTCCCCTTCCGCGAGCAGCGGCAGCAGGCGCCCCACCAGCCCCACCGCATGGGCGTGGACCGCCGCCGCGGACAGGCCGTCGCCGATCACGAGCGCAAGCCGGCACGGCGCCGAGGCCGCTCGTGCCAAGACCTCGGCCGAGCCGGGGTCGAGTCGTCGTCCCAGATCCGGCCTCCGCAGATAGTCTTTGCGGTCGACCGCCTGGCTCTTCACCTCCGTGACGGCAAGGCCCAGCGCGCCGAGATCGGCGGCCAGACGCGGCGCATCGAAGGCGGCATGCACGGCATCGCGGGCGCGGGCATGATCGAGCGTGAAATCGAGCAGCGCCTTGGTCGGCACGCTCGCGCCGCTGCGGCCGAGTGCCACGCGCGCGGGCGTGAACGCCCGCAGATCGAGGGTCGGACGGCGCGGCAGGGCCGGATCAGACATGTCGCATCATTCGGCGGGAACGGCGGCCTCGCGCAGCCGGATCGAATAGTTCGAGGCGTTCTGCCTGCCGCTGGAGGCCGCGCGCGCAAAGGTGATGAGGTGGTGCGCGATCAGGGTGCATCCGATCAGGCCCTCGACGTCGCCGCGCTTGATGCGCCCCAGCGCGAACTTCCAGAACACGCGCTTGTAGTCGCCGAGCACGCCGACCTTCCAGAAGATGTTGCGCAGCATGACGAGGCCACGCCTGATGTTGGCCCAGGTCTTCATCTCGTCCGGGGTCGGCACCTTGAGGCGGTGAACATAAACGTGGTCGCATTGATACTGGAAGCGCGCGTAGACCTTCTCGGGCGCATATGCGACCGCCATGGCGTGCTTCCAGGACGCGACGACGTCATCATAGGGCAGCAGGAAGTCGACGTTGGAATCGCGGCCGTCGTCCTCGATCAGGCGCCCCTCGCGCTCCAGCCGGTCCCACAGCGGCGTCTTCGGCAGCGCCTGAAGCAGGTTGATCGTCAGCAGCGGAATCCGGGACTCCTCGACGAAGCCGAGCAGCGCCTCGGACGTATTCGGCTTGTCGGTGTCGAGCCCCATGATGATGCCGGAGACGACCTCCATGCCGTAGGAGTTGATGGTGCGCACGCCCTCCAGAATCGGGACCATCATGTTGTGGTCCTTCTGCATCGCCTTCAGCGCGTCGGGATCGGGCGTCTCGATGCCGCAGAAGATGGTGATGAAATAGGCCTCGCGCATCTTCTCGAGGATTTCGGGCCGCTTGGCGATGTTGAGCGTCGCCTCGCAGGCGAGCCGCACCACGTAGCCGGTCCGCTTCTGCCATTCGATCAGATGCGGCAGCAGGTCCATCGCCGCCTTGCGATTGCCAATGAAATTGTCGTCGACGAAATAGACCGTGTCGGTCATGCCGCATTCGCGCAGGCGGTCGAGCTCGGCGATGATCTGCTCCGGCGACTTGAGGCGCGGGTTGCGGCCATAGAGACCAGGGATATCGCAGAACTCGCACTGATAGGGACAGCCGCTGGAATACTGGATGCTGCCGAGGAAGTATTTCTTCACGTCGGCAAGCTCGTAGGCCGGGATCGGAAACTCCGTCATCGGCACGCGGTCTTTGGTGGTCAGCACCACCTGGGCCTCGGGACGCGAGGCGTCGCGCGACAGGATCTCGATCAGCTGGTTGGTGGCATCGCCGAGCTCACCGACATGGAGATAGTCGAAGGACGGATAATAGTCGGGACAGGCGCTGACGGAGGGACCGCCGAGCGCGACCGGCAGATTGAATTCATGAGCGCGGCGGCAGATGTCGTTCATCTGCTGGCGCTGGATGTGCATGCCGCTGACGAAGACCGCTTCCGCCCACTCGAACTCTTCCCTGCTCGCGCGACGCAGGTTCTCGTCGACGAATTTGACCTGCCAATCCTGCGGCAGATAGGCCGAGATCAGCAACAACCCCTGCGGCGGCATGAAGGCACGGACACCATCGGTCAGGGGATAGGAATGCTCGAATGTCCCGAACGACGAGGTGTAGCGCGGAAACACACAGAGAATCCGCCGGGACGTTCCGTTACTTTCAGCTCGCATCTAAGCTCCCCCGCCACGACTGATGGTGCGGAAATTGCCAGCCAGACACATAGCGTAACGCTGCCGCCGGAATTTCTCAATATTGTGGCACAAGCATAATTCGGAGAGGGACCAATGGTTTCCTGAAGGCCTTAGGGAGCTTCCAGCCTCAGGCGATCAGCCGCGAGGCAAAATCGGGCAGCAGGCCTGCATCGCCGGCAAGACGGAAATCGGCGCCCGTAATCCCTGCCTGCGCCAGCCAGTCGTCGAATTCCGGCGCGCGGCGCAGACCGAAGAGGTCACGGACATAGAGCGCGTCGTGAAAAGACGTCGACTGGTAGTTCAACATGACGTCGTCGGCGCCGGGCACGCCCATGATGAAGGTGACGCCGGCGGCGGCGAGCAGCGTCAGCAGATTGTCCATGTCGTCCTGGTCCGCCTCGGCATGGTTGGTGTAGCAGATGTCGATCCCGAGCGGCAGGCCGAGCAATTTGCCGCAGAAATGATCCTCCAGTCCGGCCCGGATGATTTCCTTGCCGTCATAGAGATATTCCGGGCCGATGAAGCCGACCACGCTGTTGACCAGCAGCGGCGCAAAGGCGCGGGCGACCGCATAGGCGCGCGCCTCGCAGGTCTGCTGGTCGACGCCGTGATGGGCGCCCGCCGACAGCGCCGAGCCCTGGCCGGTCTCGAAATACATCACGTTCTGCCCGACCGTGCCGCGCCCCTGCGACAACCCGGCCTGCTGCGCCTCCTTCAGAAGCGCAAGGTCGACGCCGAAACTGCGGTTGGCGGCCTCGGTGCCGGCGACCGACTGGAAGACGAGGTCGACCGGCACGCCCTGCCCGATCAGCGCCAGCGTCGTCGTGACATGGGTCAGCACGCAAGCCTGCGTCGGGATCTTCAGCCGCGTGATGATCTCGTCGAGCAGCCGCAGCAATTGCGCGATGACGGCCGGATCGTCGCTCGCGGGATTAATTCCGATGCAGGCATCCCCGGCGCCCAGCAGGATGCCGTCGAGGATCGAGGCGGTGATGCCCCTGGCATCGTCAAAGGGATGGTTGGGCTGCAGCCGCGTGCTCATCCGCCCTTTCAGGCCGATGGTGTTGCGGAAGGCGGTGGTGACCTCGCATTTCCGCGCCGCCAGAATCAGATCCTGATTGCGCATCAGCTTCGACACTGCAGCTGCCATCTCCGGCGTGATGCCGCCCGCCAGCTTGCGCAGGACATCCGGCGTCGCCGCATCCGACAGCAGCCAGTCGCGGAAGCCGCCGACCGTCAGGGACGCCACCGGCGCGAAGGCCTTCGCGTCATGGCTGTCGATGACGAGGCGGGTGACCTCGTCGGCCTCGTAGGGGATGACGGCTTCCTGCAGGAATTGGCCGAGCGGAACGTCGGCGAGCGCCATCCGCGCCGCGATCATCTGCTCGGCGGTATCGGCGGCGATCCCCGCCAGCCGGTCGCCGGAGCGCGGCGGCGTCGCCCTGGCAAGGAGGTCGCGCAGGTCCGCGAAGGTGTGGGTCGTGGCGTCGATGGTATGGCGGTAGACCAAGGGTCGCTCCGGGGTGCGTCGGCCGGTGGCCGACCTGAGACTATCCTGAAACTCTACCTTCGGATCAAGACGCTGAAATAACTTACCTTTCCTACGACCAAGGACGGAGGCAGCCAACGGCCGTGTTAACGCCGCATCCATTTTCGTTCTGCATAGTTTTGCATCAATTCTACACGATCCCGTTCACCGGCCGCTGCAGGCCATTCCGGGCCTCCGAAAACCATGACATCAGACGAATCTGGGAATGCCGCCAAGCTGGCCGGCCGTTTCACGCTTGCCAACAAGCTTTATGCGATCTTCGCGCTGTTCGCGCTGCTGACGGCGGCGATCGCGATGCTGTCCGACTACAACAGCCGCCGCGGCGCCGACCTGACCAGCGCGATCGAGACGGCGAACGCCGCCGCGCTGAACGTCGAGCGCGTCAACTCACTGGTCTATGCGGTCGTGATGGAATCGCGCGGCGTCTACATGTCGACCGAGCCCGCCGTGGTGAAGAAATATGGCGAGGGCCTGCTCAAGTTCAACGCCCAGATCCTCGATGTCGTGAAGCGCTGGGAGACCATCGTCAAAGCCGACGATGCCGAGCAGTTCGCCACCTTCAAGAAGCGCATCGAGCAGTTCGTCGAGTTTCGCAAGGAGCTGGTGCGCCGCGGCGTCGAGATCAATGCGGCGGCCGGCCGCGAATGGGGCGACAACGACGCCAACCGGACCGTGCGTTCGGCGCTGAACAAGGATCTCGAGGCGCTGTCCAAGGTCTATGCCGAGCGCGCCAAGCAGATCGCGCAGCAGACCGAGACCAATCGCGAATTGTCCTTCGTGCTGACCTGCCTCGGCGGCGTGGCGCTGGCCCTGGTCGTGATTGGCATCGTCATCATCGCCCGCTCGGTCGCCCGGCCGCTCGCCGCGATCACCGCGACCATTAAGCAGGTCGCCGACGGGACTGAGGACGTCGTGGTGCCGCACTCCGACCGCGCCGACGAGATCGGCGCGCTGGCGCGCGCGATCCAGGTCTTCCAGGAGGCCATGGGCCGCAACCGCAACCTCGCCTCGCAGGTCTCGCAGGGCGCTGCCGCGCGCGAGGAGCGCGCCCG
Source organism: Bradyrhizobium sp. IAR9 (assembly GCF_013408065.1). NCBI lineage: Bacteria > Pseudomonadati > Pseudomonadota > Alphaproteobacteria > Hyphomicrobiales > Nitrobacteraceae > Bradyrhizobium > Bradyrhizobium sp. IAR9. The sequence continues at coordinate 33,408 of NZ_JACBZW010000005.1, read as the reverse complement.
CCACATCGAACAATCCGTCGAGGAGTTCCGCGGCGCCATCGGCGCCATCATGCGCGGCCTCAGCGACAACGCCTCGGTCATGCGCGAGACCGCGCAGACCATCACGCGCGTCACCGCGGATGCCTCTAGCCGCGCCGGCACGGCGGCCAACGCCACCGAGCAGGCCTCGCACAACGTCACGGCGGTGGCGGGCGCGGCCGAGGAGCTGTCGGCCTCGGTCGTGGAGATCGGCCGCCAGGTGCGGCAGAGCGCCGGCGCGGTCGAGCAGACCGGCCAGCGCACCGAGAAGTCGATCTCCGAGATCGAGAGCCTCGCCGCGGCCACGCAGCGCATCGACGGCGTGCTCAATCTGATTCAGGCGATCGCCGAGCAGACCAATCTGCTGGCGCTCAACGCGACCATCGAGGCCGCCCGCGCAGGCGACGCCGGCCGCGGCTTTGCCGTGGTCGCTCATGAAGTGAAAGCGCTCGCCGGCCAGACCGCCAAGGCCACCGCCGAGATCAGCGAGAACGTCGCGATGATCCAGGCCTCGACCCGCAACGCGGTCGACGCCGTGCGCGAGATCGGCGGCGCGGTACGCGAGATCAACGAGGTCACCTCCGCAATCGCCGGCGCCATCGGCCAGCAGGACGCCGCCACGCGCGAGATCTCGTCCAACGCGCAAAGCGCCGCGCAGGGCAACGAGACGCTGGTCGCCAACATCACCTCGCTGCGAGACGCCATCGGCGAGACCGATACCGCCGCATCCTCGGTGTTGACGGCGGCGGGCAGCCTGACCGAGACCGCAGAGACGCTGTCGCGCGAGGTTGAGACGTTCTTCCAGAACCTGCGCGCGGGGTCGGCGGACGGCCGCATCGCCAAGGCGGGATAACGGCGCGTCCACCGCTGCAGCGCCTTCGGTGGGGCCGCTCCGACAAAAAACTGAAAAACAACCCCATGCACAGTAGCCGGGGGCAGCTGAATCAATGGCTTAGCTGCCTGCGCGAAATCATTCTGATTTTACGAAATAAATTTGACTCGTCGGGCGAGACACCGGCATGATGTCATCATGGCGATGGCGGTCTGCTCGGGATCCTAGTCGCCCCACCCGGGGGCGTCCCGTTCGCCGCGCGCTCAGGCGCGCCGGACGTAACCATTGAAGCTGAGGAAAGCACCTATGGCGCCAGTTATCAGCGCTACCACGACGGTAGCGGCCCGGCCGCTGTAGACGGTCGAACCGATCGCCACCGCGACCTGCGGCAAGACGATACGCATGATGCCGCCGAGGGTCATCAGCCAGCCCATTACCGTGATGATCGAGCGCCAGTCCGCCTGCCATCTATTGTGCAGATTGATGATCGCGAGGCCCGCAAGCAACGACAGCAAGCCGGACAGATAGAACAGGATGCCCGTGTGGAGCGCCTCCACGATCATGCTTTGGTACATGCCGAGGTTGATCAGTATGCCGAGCGCGATCGCGACAAATGTTGGCCCCATCAGCCTGGCGAGAAATAGCGAGCGGTCCATGGTGCGTCTCCGCCGCGCGAGCTGCCCGTCCAAGGGACAATTCGATCATCGGGCAGGCGCGCTATGCGGCAATTCATTGTTGCCGAGTATCGGCTGGCCTGGTGCTCGGTCCAGTGGCGGATGCGGCCTTGCGAGGCCCATCGTACCAGGCGGCGTCTCGTTGCTCGCCGTCCTTGTGTCGACCCGATCGAGCGTCGTGACGAACGCCGCGAGTATTGCGACGATCACCGCAGCAGCGAAAAGGACGACTGAGGTGCGGTGGCTATTCCACTCGTTACTCATGAGGGGCCTCCACAACTAACAGAAACGTAATACGACTGGGATGGTTCCCAGCGCCGCTACCGCCGGGTGCCGCCGTTATCCCGGTCCGCCCTGCCCTTGTGAGCGGACATGGACAGCCATGCTGCACTTGTCTCGCTTCGCTACGCCGAGCGTTCGCGACAGCTCACAGCATTTAACAACGCCTAACGAGCCATTGGCGAGCTTCCAGGCCATGTTGCAGGGACAGACGAAGGACTGTCCTGCCCCGCAGGCACCGATCGCCCGAAGCCAGGAGGCCATCCCATGCCGGTATCATCCAATTCGTCATCCGATTCCGGGATCATCATTAACAGAGATCGGCGCGCGCTTCTGAGCACCGCCGTGCTTGGAATTGCAGCAGCGATTTCCGCGAGCGTGTTTCCCGCGCACCAAGCATCGGCTGCCGGCGCGAGCGCAATTCGCCCCTTCCGGATCGATGTCCCCGAGGCCGATCTCGTCGAGCTTCGACGTCGTGTGCTGGCGACACGATGGCCTGACCGCAAGACGGTTTCCGATCAGTCGCAGGGGATCCCCTTGGCGAAGCTCCAGCCGCTGATGCACTATTGGGGGACGGCGTACGACTGGCGGAAGATCGAAGCCAGGATGAACGGGCTTCCGCAATTCATCACCGCTATCGACGGGATCGACATTCATTTCATTCACGTGCGCTCCAGGCACCCCAATGCGCTCCCTGTCATCATCACCCACGGCTGGCCGGGATCGGTTTTCGAGCAGCTCAAGGTGATCAATCCGCTCACGGATCCAACGGCCCATGGCGGGCGGCCTGAAGACGCGTTCGACGTGGTGATCCCCTCGATGCCTGGCTACGGATTCTCAGGCAAGCCGCTCGATACCGGCTGGGGTCCTGAGCACACCGCGCGCATCTGGGCAGAACTCATGAAGCGACTTGGTTACACCCATTACGTCGCCCAGGGCGGCGACTGGGGTTCGCCCGTCTCCAGCGCGATGGCGCGGCTGGCGCCGGCAGGCCTGCTCGGCATTCACATCAATTTGCCGGCGATCGTGCCGCCCGAAATCGCCGCGATCCTCGCCGCCGGCGGGTCTGCCCCGGCGGGACTGTCCGAGAAGGAACGCACGGCGTTTGACGCATTCAGCGCGGCGGCCAGGATGGGCAACCGATCGTATGCGGTGATGATGGGAACAAGGCCGCAGACGATCGGCTACGGCTTGACGGATTCTCCCGTGGGACTGGCGGCCTGGATGCTCGGTCATCCAGGCTTCTCGCATTGGAATTACGATGGCACCGACCCCGAGAAGTCCCGCGACGAGGTACTGGACGACATCACGCTCTACTGGCTGACAAACAGCGCGGTTTCATCGGCGCGACTTTACTGGGAGTACAGCGGGCGCAGTCCCGCTCTCGCCGCCCCCGAGAAGACCGCGGAGATCTCGCTCCCGGTGGCCATCACCGTCTTTCCCGGCGAGAGCTATCAAGCCCCGGAGACGTGGGCCCGGCGCGCCTATCGCAACCTCACCTACTTCCATGAGGTCGACAAAGGCGGTCATTTTGCGGCCTGGGAGCAGCCCGAGCTTTTTTCCGCGGAGCTACGCGCCGCGTTCAAACCGCTTCGGCCCGCAATCTGACGCACTCGGCGGCTCGACATGTGGATCAACGCATGACGAAGCCGCCGTCCACCGAGATGGACTGGCCAGTCACATAGCTCGCAGCATCGCTGCATAGCCACAGAACCGCATTCGCGATTTCCTCGGGGCGTCCGACCCGCCCCATTGGAATGCTCTTTTCCATGGCCTTGAGCGCATCGCCTTGCCCGTCGGCCACCATCCGGTCCACCATCGGGGTCCATATCAATCCCGGGCAAATGGCATTGACGCGGATACCACGCGTTCCATATTCGAGCGCCGCGCTCTTGGTGAACCCAAGGATACCATGCTTGGCGGCGTGATAGATCCCGCGTTCCGCACCACCGACAAGGCCGCCGAGAGACGAGCAATTGACGATGGCGCCGCTGCCCTGCTTGCGCATCTGCTGCAATTCGAACTTCATGCAGCTCCATACGCCCTGCAGATTGATCCCCATGACACGTTCATAATCCTCGCGAGTGGTGTCGGCTGTCTCCGCGAGCACATTCTGGACGCCGGCGTTGTTGTAGGCGGTATCGAGCCGACCGAAAGTCTCGACCGTCCTTGAGACCATGGCTTCGACCTCGGCATCATCGGCCACATTGCAACGAATGCCGATCGCCTTGTGACCTCGAGCATTGAGTTCGTCGGCGGCAGCGCGCGCCGCATTCTCGTTCCAGTCGGCTAGTGCGACAGACGCCCCCGACTCCGCAAAAGCTTTCGCGGCCGCGAGGCCGAGACCGGAAGCTGCGCCGGTCACCAAGGCGACCTTGCCTTCGAATGAAATGTTCATGTCGATCTCCTTTTGGACTCGTCGGGCTGCCGATCGGAGCCTGCAAAAGCCGCTCCCGACAGACAGCACCCTGCTCCGCGGTCACACCGTCAGCAGCGTCTTGATCGCGCGGCGCTGGTCCATCGCCTTGTAGCCTTCGGCGACCTGATCGATCGGCAGCGTGAGATCGAACACCCTGCCCGGCTGTATGCGTCCATTGAGGACGCGGTCCATGAGATCGGGCAAGAACCGCCGCACCGGGGCAGGACCGCCCATCATGCGCCGCTGGCCGAAGAACAGGGCCTGGCCGTCGAAAGTCACACCATGGGGAACACCGACATAGCCGATGCTGCCGCCGGGACGCGCGCATTCGAGGGCTTGCGACATCGCTTCCTGCGTACCAACGCATTCGAGCACCGAATCGGCGCCGACGCCCCGGGTCAGGTCCTTGACGCGTGCGATGCCTTCTGCGCCGCGCTCGACGACGATATCGGTCGCGCCGAACGCTTTGGCCAGATCCTGCCGCGTCTTGTGGCGGCTCATGGCGATGATGCGCGAGGCGCCCATCTCTTTCGCCGCAAGCACGCCCATGAGGCCGACCGCGCCGTCACCGACCACCGCGACCACGGAGCCCTGCTTCACATTCGCAGCGTCGGCCGCGTACCAGCCGGTTCCGAGCACGTCGGAGGTCGCGAGCAGATGCGGGATGAGATCGCTGCCCGGCACTTCCCTGGTCGCGACGAGCGTGCCATCCGCAAGGGGGACGCGGGCGTAAGGCGCCTGCGCGCCCGACATGAACTCGCGCTTTTCGCACGACGATTGAAAGCCGAACTTGCAATGCGGGCAAGTATTGTCCGACAGGCAGAACGAGCCGACGACGAACTGGCCGGGCCTGACGGTCCGCACCGCACTGCCGATCTCGACGACCACGCCGCAATATTCGTGACCCATATGCGCAGGGCCGTCGTTCGGCTGCAGGCCGCGATATGGCCAGAGATCGGAGCCGCAGATGCACGTCGCCGACAGCTTGATGATGGCGTCGGTCGGGTGGACGATTTTGGGATCGTCGACGGTTTCGTAACGGACATCGCCGGGTCCGTAGAGGATTGTCGCTTTCATTGCTTTCTTCCTTCGAGTCACAAAGCCGGACTCCGCCGACACACAAGCGGCGCATCGCGTCGAGACACCAAGCAACAGCGCGAAGACCGCGATCCACGCGGCTGCGGGGTACGAAGCCCCAGCCCGCGCGTTTACGACAACATCTAGGGTCCCGGGCGGCGGCCGATTAGCCGATATAATTTGCTTGCATTAATCGATACGGGCCATGAATAGTGGCGGCCATGGCGAGCCAGGATTTCAACGATTTGCTGGCTTTCGTGGCCGTCGCCCGCGAGCGCAGCTTCACGAAGGCCGCCGCGAAACTGGGCGTGGTGCAATCGACGCTCAGCCATACGATCAAGCGCCTGGAATCGCAGATGGGGCTGCGGCTGCTCACGCGCACGACCCGAAGCGTCGGCCTGACCGAGGCGGGCGAGCGCCTTCAAAAATCAGTTGCGCCGCGCATCGAAGAGATCGAGCGCGATATCGCCGCGCTGATGTCGCTGCGTGACAAGCCGTCGGGCACGATCCGGATCACGCTCTCGGACCATGCGCTGGACACGGTCGTCTGGCCGAAGCTGTCGCCCGTCTTGGAAAAATACCCCGACCTCAAGGTCGAGTTCAGCCTCGACACCGCCTTCCGCAACATCGTCGAAGACGGTTTCGATGCGGGCATCCGCCTCGGCGAAAGCGTCGAGAAGGACATGATCGCAGTACGCATCGGTCCGGACTGGCGGCTCGTCGCGGTCGCCTCGCCTGCCTATCTGAAGGAGCATCCGAAACCAAGACATCCGCAAGACCTCCTCAAGCACGTCTGCATCAAGCGGCGCGCGGCCGCCGGCGGCCATTACGTGTGGGAGTTCGCCAGGAACGGTCCCGACCTGCGGGTACGCGTCGAGGGACAACTGACCTTCAACGATTCCCGGGCGATGATCGACGCCGCCATCAAAGGTTTCGGCATCGCCTATGTCCCCGAGGACATGGTGACACGGCACGTCCGTTCCGGTGAGCTCGTCATCGTGCTCGACGACTGGTCGCCGAAATTCGACGGCTACTATATCTATTATCCGACCTCGCGGCAGAACTCGGCTGCATTCAAGGTGATCGTCGACGCACTTCGCCATCACGAAGCGCGAGGAAGACGCGGCTAGTTTGCCGCGCCGCCGCACTTGAAAATAGCGCTAAGCCGCACATCAACGAATCAAGCGCTGGTGCTCTATCCCATCACCCCGCCGCGCTTGATCAGCTCCTTGCCGACAGCGGCCAGATGCACCTGGTCCGGGCCGTCGCCGATGCGGATGAAGCGGGCGTAGACATAGGCACGCGCCAGGAACGTATCCTGCGAGACGCCGGCGGCGCCGTGGATCTGGATGGCGCGGTCGATGACGCGGGCGGCCATGCTGGGCACCACGATCTTGGCCGCGGCGATCAGGTCGCGCGCGGCCTTGTTGCCTTCGCGGTCCATCTTGTCGGCAGCTTGCAGCGTCAGGAGCCGCGCCTGCGCGATCTCGCAGAACGAGTTTGCGATGTCCTCCCGCACCGAGCCCTGCTCGGCGATCGGCCTGCCGAAGGCCACGCGGGAGACTGATCGCTGGCACATCAATTCGAGCGCACGCTGGGCGCAGCCGATCAGCCGCATGCAATGGTGGATGCGGCCGGGGCCGAGCCGCCCCTGCGCGATCTCGAAGCCGCGGCCCTCGCCGAGCAGGATGTTCTCCACGGGCACGCGGACGTTCTCGTAGACGATCTCGGGATGACCGCTAGGGGCGTCGTCATAGCCATAGGTGAGCATATCGCGGACGATGCGCACGCCCGGCGTGTTCCTGGGCACCAGGATCATGGATTGCTGGCGGTGGCGGTCGGGATCGTCGGGCGCGGTCTTGCCCATCACGATCAGGATCTCGCAATCCTCGTTCATCGCACCCGATGTGAACCATTTGCGGCCGTTGATGACGTAGTCATCCCCGTCGCGCTTGATGGCGCACTGGATGTTGGTGGCGTCGCTGGAGGCGACCTGCGGCTCGGTCATCGAGAAGCCCGAGCGGATGCGCCCCTCCAGCAGCGGCTTCAGCCAGCGCTCCTGCTGTGCAGGCGTGCCGTAATTCGCGAGCACCTCCATGTTGCCGACATCGGGCGCCGAGCAGTTGAAGATTTCGGGCGCCCAGAGGATGCGGCCCATGATCTCCTTCACCGGAGCATAGTCGAGATTGGAGAGGCCGGGGCCGTGCTCGCCGGAGAGAAACAGGTTCCAGAGCCCCTGCTCCCGCGCCAGCCGCTTCAGCTCCTGCAGCACGGCCGGCGTCTTGTAGCGCGCGGCCTCCGGCTTGACCTGCTCGTAATAGAGCTCCTCGACCGGCTCGACATGTGTCCGCATGAACTGCCGGATGCGGTCCTGCAGCTCCAGCGAACGGGTGGAGTGTTGGAAGTTCATTTTCAATCCTCCGCTCGCCGACGCTCGCGTCGGTCCCGTAGGGTGGGCAAAGCATCCGCCGTAGCTCGAAGAGCGAAGGCGGAAGCCTGCCCACGTTCCTGTTTCCGTATTGAGCAGGTCGTGGGCACGGCGCAAGTGCGCCTTTGCCCACCCTACGATTCCGAGATCGCGGAGAGAGCCCTGCCCTCACGTCCCCTTCAAGAGTTCGCTCGCGACCACCCAGTCGTTGCCGTCGAACTGCAGCATATAGCCATCCTTGATCGGGCGGAAATCCTGCGGGGTGGTGTTCAGCGTGATGCCGGGCATCAGCAGCGACAGCGGCACGCTCTTCAGGTTCGCCGCCTGCGCCATGATGTTCTCGCGCGTCAGATTGTCCTTGCACTGCTTCAGCAGCACCACCAGCGCCTCGGCGACGGTGTAGCCGTAGAGGCCGGCGACGTTGTTGACGTCGGCATTGGGCAGGCGCTTCTTCATGAAATCGATATAGGCCGTCATCGCCGGGTCGTTCTTCGGCGCTTCGACGAACGGCTTGAGCGCGCCGAGCGAGAGCACGCCTTTGCCGGCCTCGAGTCCGGCCGGCACCATCACCGTCGCCTTGTTGGCGCAGCCGCTAGCGAGGAAGCGCGTCGGCTGCCAGCCGACCTCGTGGGCCTTGCGGATCGCCTGCGCGCAGGCGCGCGGCGTCACCGAATAGATCATGAAGACGTCGGCCTTGGTATTCGCCAGGGTCAGCACCTGGGAATGGACGGTGGGGTCGGCGACCTCGAAGCTCGAGGCCATCGCGATCGCCTTGTCGGCGTCAGCGCCGAGCGCCTCCTTGACGCCGCGCAAGTATTCCTTGCCGGCATCGTCGTTCTGATAGAGCACGGCGAAGCGCGCATTCGGGTTCTTGGCGCGGGCATAGGCGACGTCGATCGCAGCCTCGCTGGTGTAGTTCGGCGCCCAGGGCAGCGCCATCGACCAGGGCATGTTGGCCGGATCGTTCCACTTCGAGGCCGAGCTGATCAGGAACAGCTGCGGTACCTTGTTGCTGTTGAGATATTTTGCGATCGCCGAGCTTGGCGCCGTGCCCATGGTGGCGAAGATGAAGGCGACGCCGTCACCTTCGACCAGCCGCCGCGCCGCCTCCATGGTCTTGGGCGGCGAGAACGCGTCGTCCAGCGAGATCAAATTGAGCTTGCGGCCGGCAACCCCGCCCTTCTCGTTGACCTCGTCGAAATAGGCCGCGATGACCCTGCCCGTGATGCTGAGGGGCGAAGCCGGCCCGCTATAGGGCATGGTGTTGCCGATCTTGATCTCGGTGTCGCTGACGCCGGGACCGTAGGATTTTTGCGCGGAGACGGATGTGGACAGGCAGGCGGCAGCGAGCGCTGCGGCCAGGGCCAAGGCGGCTTTCATGGTTTCTCCCCAGTGCTCATCGTCCGCGCGAGGCGGCCGCGCGGCGTGCTGCTTTTTGCCAGCGCGTCAGATCAGCGGAGTTCCGCAAGATGGTCTTGCGTCGAGTTGCTGATGGCTTAGCCGCGCCGCTTCAGGCTGAAGCCCAGGCTGATCCAGCCTGCTCCCGCCATGATCAGATCGATGCCGAGGAACAGACCGAGGATGTAGACGCTGTTCACCGGCCAGCGTGCGACGATCAGCAGGCCAAGCAGCAGCGTGATGACGGCCGACAGCGCCACCCAGACCCACGGGCTCTCGCGCTTCATGCTGAAGGCGAGAAACAGCCTGACGGCGCCCGAGGCGATCAGCGAGGCGCCGAGAAACAACGTCAGCAGGACCGCCGCGAACAGCGGATTCTCGAAGGTCAGGAAGCCCGCGATCACGTAGAGCACGCCGAGCAAGGCCCAGATCAGGAACTTGCCCCAGCTCTTCATCTGGAACGCGCCGATGATCTCGGTGACGCCCGCGACGATCATCATGGCGCCGACCACGATGACGCTCGCCACCGTCGCCATCACCATGCTGCCGAGTGCAATGAACCCGGCGATGAGATAGACGACGCCGAGCGCGACGATCCAGCCCCATTTGGCATGCAGCGCCGCGATGCCGGAGCCGAGACTTGGGTGATGTGACGTGTCCGAAGCACTGGTCATGACGGCCACTCCTGCTTGCGTAGCCCGGGGGCACGCGCCAGAATAGCACGCACTGTGCCGGGACGACAGCCAGCAGAGCACCCGTACCGGCAGTAACATTGACGCAAATCAAGATCGACTGCGGCGCATCAGCCGCGGGACCGCTCCATCTCGAGCTCGGCCTTGAGGTTGTCGAGATCGCGGTAGATCGACGCAACGGCCAGCACGCGGCCGTCCTTGCGGTACGTCAACAGGCAGTCCTTGCCTCCGATGCTGCCGTCGATCGCGATCTCGTCAAAGCTCTCGGCGTGGCCGACATAGTTGATCGGCACGTCATAGTGTTGCGACCAGAAGAACGGCACCGCGTCGAAGCGCTCGCGCTTGCCGAGCATGTTGCGCGCCGCGGTCTGGCCCTGGCGTTCGGCAACGACCCAATGTTCGACGCGGATGGTTTGCCGGGAATGCGGATCGGGCCAGCGCGCGATGTCGCCGGCCGCGAAAATGCCGGCGACACTGGTTTCGAGATATTCGCTCACGCTGACACCGCGATCCGCCGCAAGGCCGGCATGCTCGGCCAGCGCAAGGCGCGGCTTGACGCCGATGCCGACCACGACGAGGTCGGCTTCGATGACAGCTCCGCTCTTTAGCGTGGCGCGGGTGCCGTCGAGCTTTTCGACCGTGTCCTTGAGGTGAAAGATCACGCCGTTCTCTTCATGGAGCGACCGGACGAAGTCGCCCATCTCCGAGCCGAGCACCTTCTGCATCGGCCGCTCTTCCGGCGCGACGACGTGCACCTCGATCTTGCGCGCCCGCAGGGACGCCGCGACTTCGAGGCCGATGAAACTGGCGCCGATGACCAGAGCGCGCCTGGCACTCCCCGCTGCCTTGATGATGGCGCGGCTGTCGGCGACGGAGCGCAAGGTGTGGACATGCGGCTGGTCGGCGCCCGGGATCTGCAGTTTGACCGGCTCGGCGCCGGTCGCGAGCAGCAGCCGGTCGAAGGGCAGCTTGTCGCCATTGCCGAGCGTAACGTTGCGCGTCTTCGCATCGATGGCGGAGACGCCGGTGTTGAGCCTGAGATCGATGCCCGCGTCCTGATAATAGTCCTCGCCCCGCAGCGGCAGCCAATCCTCCGGTGCGCTGCCCGCGAGATAATCCTTGGAGAGGTTGGGCCGGTCGACCGGCATCGCGTCGTCATCGCTGAGCATGGTGATGGCGCCGGCAAAGCCCTCGCGCCGGAGCGTCTCGGCGGCCGCGAAGCCGGCTGCACCGCCGCCGACGATGACGAATTTCTCGGGCGTCGGCGCGTTGCGATGAGCGATCGACGGCTTCGGCGCCTCGCGCTTGCGCCGAACGATGACGTTGTCCCGATCGCGCGCGACGTCCCACACCGCCAGCGCGTTCAGCGCCGGCGCGCGGGTGGCTTCGCCGGTGCGCAAGGAGAAGCAGGCATGATGCCAGGGACAGCGGATGGTGTCGCCCACCACCAGGCCCTCGGCGAGCGGCCCGTGGTAATGGCTGCAGGCCGGCTCGATCGAAAAAATCTCGCTGCCGGCCTGCACCAGCAGGATGTCTTCCTCGCCGACATGACCGAGCAGTTTGCCATCCCTGAACGCGGTCAGCGACACGCCCTTGCTCAGGTCGGGTCCGCTCGGCTTGTTGTTCTCGGTCATGGCGCCGTCTCCTTGAGCAGCCGCGGGTCAATCGTCCGAATTGGCGAGCCCCAACAGTTCCTGGCGCGTCAGCGCATTGTCGCGGAACACGCCCAGCATGCGGCTGGTGACGAGATCGGTCCCGGGCTTGTGCGCGCCGCGCGTGGTCATGCAGTGATGCGTCGCCTTGATGATGACGCCGACGCCTTCAGGCTTGAGCACGTCGTTGATGGTATTGGCGATCTGCGCGGTCATCTTCTCCTGGATCTGGAGGCGCTTGGCGTAGATGTCCACCACGCGCGCAAGCTTGCTGATGCCGACGACACGGCCCTGCGGGATATAGGCGACCCAGGCGCGGCCGACGATCGGCGCCATGTGGTGCTCGCAATGGCTCTCGAAGCGAACGCCGCGCAGGACGATCATCTCGTCATAGCCTTCGATCTCCTCGAAGGTCTTTTGCAGGATTTCCGTCGGGTCCTGCGCATAGCCGGAAAAATACTCCTCAAAGGCACGTGCGACCCGGTCCGGCGTCTCACGCAGACCATCGCGCGCGGGATCGTCGCCGGCCCAGCGGATCATGGTGCGGATCGCCTGCTCGACCTCGAGCCTGTCAGGCCGTTCGACCGGCGCCTGCGCCACCGCGACACGTTCCAGCTTGCGCACTTGTGACTTCATCGAGATCCTCCCCTGCAACGAGCCGCATATAGAAGCGGCTCCTCAGCTTGGACGGCTGCAATCGCAAAAGGTTCCCAGGATCAGGAAAAATCGGAGGGACGGCAGACAAGCCAGCCGGCCGGACGAGAAACGAGCTTTATGAGGCCGCTTTCCGGACCTCGACCACCGCCTGCGCCCATTCGGCCGGCCGCTCCTGCGGCAGATTATGGCCGGCATCGGTGAAGACGCGCCGCTCGAATGGACGCTCGAACTTGCTGGCGTGATGCGCGGTGCCGGGATTGACGCCGTCGCTGTCGCCGTCGATCGCAATCGTCGGGACGCGGATCGGCGGCTGGTCTGCGAGCTTCGCCTCGATCGCGGCATAAGCAGGATCGCCCGCGACCAGCGCGTAGCGGTGGCGGTAGGAGTGGATCACGACGTCGACGAAGTCAGGATTGTCGAACGACACCGCGCTCTGCTCGAACGTCGTGTCGTCGAACGCCCATTTCGGCGACCACATCGCCCAGAGCTGGCGGGCAAAGCCACGCCGGTTGCGCTCCAGGGCGCGGCGGCCGCGCTCGTTGTGAAAGAGATATTGATACCAGAGCGCGGCTTCCTCCGGCGGCGAGGCCGGCTCCATGGAACGGGCGATGTTCTGGATGTTGTAGGAATTGCCGGAGACAAGGGCGATCACGCGCTCCGGATAGAGCGCCGAGACCACGCAGGCCGCGCGCCCGCCCCAGTCATAGCCGCCGACGACGGCACGCTCGATATGAAGCGCGTTCATGAAGGCCAGAAGATCGGCACCGAGCGCCGCCTGCTCGCCGGAGCGCGGCGTGTCCGGGGAGCGAAACCGCGTCGGCCCGTAGCCGCGCAGCCAGGGCACCAGCACCCGCGCGCCGGCCTCGGCAATGATCGGCGCGGTCTCGGCATAGGCGTTCACGTCGTAGGGAAAGCCGTGGCCCAGGATGCAGGGCCAGCCGTCAGGTGCGCCGTATTCGCGATAGGCGATGTCGAGGACGTCCGTGGTGATCGTTTTTTGTTGCATGGTTGTTTCACGGCGTTGGGGATTTCGTAGCCCGGATGGAGCGCAGCGCAATCCGGGAACGCCAGCATGCGCGAATGCAGGATGTCGCTGCGCTCCATCCGGGCTACAACAGGTCTACCGCTGCGGCCCGGACAGCGAGATGTCGCGCTCGGCGCGGAAGACGTTGCTGTAGAGATTGGCGATCCATTGCCGGCCGATCTCGGTCTTGTTGAGGTAACCGATCTCGGTCTGGATGTGCGGTGCGACGCTGTTCCAATAGAATTGTGGATAGCGGTTCACGATGTCGGCCGGTGAATCGTAGCCGAGCTGGCGATTGATGCCGACCTCCTCGAATTCGTAGTAGAGCGCGTTGGCCTTGCGCAGATAATTGGGATCGCCGAGCTGGCCGATGAAATCGGCGGCGCGCAGGATCGAGGCATCGACGTCATACTCATGGCCTTCCTGGGCCGGAAAGCGCGTTCCCTCGATAGCGCGGGCGATGCGTTCAGGATCGAGACCGGGAATGTGCTGCAGCCGCCGCAAGACATAGAGCTTCGAGCGGTCGACATGATACATCATCAAGCTGGCGTCCGACGCACCGCGCGGCAACGAGATCTTGGTGTCGGCGGCATCGATGACGAAGCCGTCGATGTCATCCTCCTCAAACAGGCCGCGAACATAGCCGATATCGTGGGCGAGGCAGGCGATCAGGACATGGACGTAGTCCTCGGCCGTCAGGTGAGTATGGAGATTTCGGCCACTGAGGATCGAATGGCCCGCCAGCGTCACCAGCATCGTATGTTCGATATTGTGGTAAAGTGCATCGCTGTTACCGATGCATTCCATCGCGGTGCGGGTTGCGCTCTCGACCATGCTTGCAGCGGTCTCGCCGTACCGACGCCGCATAAACGTACCCAGCAGCTTCTCCAGGGATTCAGCCGCCAGTCTCGGCAACGTCATCATGGATGCAGCCCCGCGTGCCGGTGGTGTCCCATGTCAGCTCCCGAAGTCTCGTTCTTGTCCTCGACGCAACGACCCAGCATAGACCATCTTGGGCCGAGTGACCAAACCCCGGGAACGCGATTACGGAAATATGTTACCGTTGTGCTATGCAAGATCGCGGTTGCGGTGAAGGCGCGGCACGCCCGCGTGGCGAGCCCGGCCGACGAGGCGCGTTTATTCCACCATCACCACGTCCACGGCGACGCCGAGCTTCTGCTTGGGTGAGCCGACGATGATGCCGTCGACCGGCGAGACGTCGGAAAAGTCGCGTCCGACCGCAAGCACGATATGGTCGTTGGCAATCAAGAGATCGTTGGTCGGGTCGAAATCGACCCAGCCAAGCTCCGCCCCGCACCACAGCGACACCCAGGCATGGGTGGCATCGGCGCCTTGCAGGCGGGCCTGCCCCGGCGGCGGAATGGTGCGCAAGTAGCCGCTGACATAGGCCGCCGGCAGACCGAGCCCGCGCAGCCCTGCGATCATCACATGGGCAAAATCCTGGCAGACGCCGTGTCGCTTGTCGAAGACCTCGTTCAGCGGCGTCGAGATCACCGTCGCCTTGGGGTCGTAGCGAAACTCGGTGCGAATGCGATGCATGAGATCGACCGCACCCTCGAGGATGCCCGCGCCCGGCGCAAAGCTCATCCCCGCATAGGCGCTGACCGGACGCAGCACCGGCACCAGCGGGCTGGCGAAGACATAACCGACCGGCGAGGATGGCCCGAGGCTGGTCGCCTCGAAGGCGATGTCGCGGATGCTCTCCCAGCTCGGACTGTCGGCATCGCGCGCCGGCGGCTTACGTGACACGGAGACACGCGAGCGCGAGTCGATCCGCAAATTGCGATGCGCCGCTTCGATCACGATGCTTTCGGTCAGCGTGCCAAAGAAGTCGCGCCGGACGTTGCGCTCGGCGGGGCGCGGGCGGATCTCGACCTTGTGCGAGATCAGCTCCTGGCCGCCACCGCTCCTCGGCTCCAGACGCAGCGTGCAGCGGGCGAAGCTGACCGGATTCTCATACTCGTAGGTGGTGACGTGACGGATGTCGTAGATCACGCCAGCCCCGTCAGCTTTTCCGGCCGGGCGGCATTGGGGCCGTGCGGGAAGTAGTGCTGACCGATCGCATCGGCGAGGCTGAGCAGGTCCTGCTCCAGCGCGAACAGTGTCTTGACCTCGAGCTTCTCGGCCTCCGCGGTCGCCAGCATCGCCTGCATCGCCACCGCAAGGCGCTGCGGCTTCTCGATCAGGCCGTGCTCCTTCAGGCTGGGCAGCGCGCCGATGTGCTCGTTCAGCGTCGTCACCTGGAACGCCACCGAACGCGGATTGTAGCCGTCGAGCACGGCAAGGTCGCGCACCGGCGCCAGGATCGGCGCCAGCAGATAGCGCGAGCGATAGGTGATCTGGCAATCCACCAGCGTCAGCAGGATGTCGAGATCCTCGTCGCCGGCCTCGTCATAGGCGAACTGGCGGGTGAAGCGCGTGGTGTTGATGGCACGCTCGGTGCGGCGGCCGATGTCGAGAAAGCGCCAGCCGGCGGCGCGGTTCATGTTCTCCTGCGCCAACCCTGCGAGGCTGGCGAGCTCCTGCAAGGTTAGCTCGGCCGCGCTCAGCACGCTGTCGTCGCCCTCGACCTGGTAGGCCAGGCGCTCGGCCATCTCGGTGATGACCTGCCAGGCATCGGGCGACAGCCGCTCGCGCAAGGAGGTCGCCGTGCGCTGCGCCGCGCGCACCAGCGACAGCGCCGAGCCGAAACGTTCCGCGCTCTGCAACGCTTCGGCGGTGATCCGCCCGGGCGCAGCGCGCGAAGTCTGCGAGATCGCGCCCCAGGCCACCAGCAGGCGCTGGATGCGTTCGCCCGACTGCAGCGAGGCCGCGGTGCCCTTGTTGGGCCCGCTCGGCGAGCCAAGCGCGCGCACCAGCCGCAGCGTCGCCTCGGCGCGTTCGAGATAGCGGCCGAGCCAGAACAGATTGTCGGCGGCGCGGCTCGGCAGCACGCCGGCGATGCGGCGGATGCGGACCTTGTCGGTCGCCGGCAGCAGCGTCGCGGTCGAGACCTGCTTGTCGGAGACCACCCAGACGTCGGCGGCGCGCGCACCGTCGCCCATCGACACCGCGCGCGCATCCGGCTGCTCGGCGATCCGGCAGAAACCGCCGGGCATGATGGCCCAGCCGTCGGGCGTGGCGGCTGCGAACACGCGCAGCACGAAGGGACGCGGCGTGATCTGGCCCTGCTCCCACACCGGCATGGTCGACAGCCGCACCACCTCCTGGCCGACATAATCCATGCCGCGCGCGGCGATGGCGTCGATCAGGCGCTGGCGGTCGCTCGCATCCAGCTCGCTCGCGAGCACCGGCCCCGCGCTGTCGAAACCGGGCACGCCGCGCCGATAGGCACCTTCGATCGCGACCTCGTCGAGCCGCGCCAGCACCTCCTCGCGCGCGCTGCGCTGGCCGCACCACCAGGTCGCGATGTGCGGCATCTTCAGCTCTTCGCCGAGCAGGCGGCGGCTCAGCGCTGGCAGGAAGCCGAGCAGCGCCCGCGCCTCCAGCACGCCCGAGCCCGGCATGTTGGCGACGACGACGCCGTCCTTGCGCAGCACGTCGATCAGGCCGGGCACACCGAGATGCGAGGAGGCATCGAGCTCGAGCGGATCGAGCGAGTTGGAATCGACCCGGCGGAGCAGCACGTCGAGCCGCTTCAGCCCGGCCACCGTGCGGATGTGGATGCGGTTGTCGCTGACGGCGAGATCGTCGCCCTCGACCAGCAGGAAGCCGAGATAGCGCGCCAGCGTCGCATGCTCGAAATAGGTCTCGCTGAAGCTGCCGGGGGTGAGCACGCCGATACGCGGCTCGTCGCGATCGGCCCGCGCGCGCAGGCTGTCGCGGAACGCCTCGAAGAATGGCGCGACGCGCGGCACGTTCATCGACTTGTAGAGGTCGGAGAAGGCGCGCGAGAGCACGAGGCGATTCTCCAGCGCGTAGCCCGCGCCCGACGGCGCCTGGGTGCGGTCGCCGAGCACCCACCAGCGGCCGTCGGGGCCGCGGCCGACATCGGCAGCATAGATCGAAAGGTAGCGCCCGCCCGGCGGCGGCACGCCGCAGACGGGACGCAGATATTCGGGACTACCGGCGATCGCGGCCGCCGGCAGCGCGCCTTCCGCAACGAGGCGGCCTTCGCCATAGATGTCGCGCAGCACCAGCTCGAGCAGCTCGGCGCGCTGGGTGATGCCGGCGCAAAGCTGCTGCCAGTCGGCCTCGTCGATCAGGAGCGGCAGATGGCTGATCGACCACGGCCGGTCGGCGCTGTCGCCGGGCGCACGGTAGGTGACGCCGGCCTCGCGCAGATGGCGGTCGGCCATGCCGAAGCGACGCTCGATCTCGTCGGGCGCGAGCGCGCCGAAGGCATCGAAGAATCGGCTCCAGACCGCGCGCGGGGCGCCGTCGGGCCCCAGGAACTCGTCGGGAATCCCGGGCAGGCGGCGATAGTCGCGGACCCATTGGGCAAGGCGACGCTGGCCTTCACGCTGGCCTTGCGCCTTACCCGCCTTGTCCTGCTCGGCTGCGCCCTCGCTCATGCGCCTCTCCCTGCCCCACCATCATACTCATTGCAGGAGCGGGGTCCGCAAGTCGAGGGTCAGCGGAAACTCATTTGTGCGTTCCTCGGGGGGTGGCTGGACCGGCCCCGGCGTATGGCCGTGGTCCTGGAAGCGCGCCAGCCGCCGCGCCTCGGCCTCATAGGTGTTGACCGGCTTGGTGTCGTAGCTGCGGCCGCCGGGATGGGCGACGTGGTAGACGCAGCCACCGAGGGAGCGGCCATTCCAGGTATCAATGAGATCAAAGGTCAGGGGCGCATGGACCGGGATGGTCGGGTGCAGGCCGGAGGCCGGCTGCCAGGCCTTGAAGCGGACGCCGGCCACGGCCTCGGCCGAGCGGCCGGTCGCGGTCATCGGCAGGCGGCGGCCGTTGCAGGTGACGATGTGGCGGCCCTCGACAAAACCCTCCGCCTTGACCTGAAGCCGCTCGACCGATGAATCGACATAGCGCACGGTGCCGCCGGCCGAGCCCTCCTCGCCCAGCACGTGCCAGGGCTCCAGCGCCTGGCGTAGCTCCAGCGTCACGCCGCCATGATGGACGCGGCCGAAAGCGGGGAAGCGGAATTCGAGCTGGGCCAGATACCATTCCGGCTCGAACGGATAGCCTGATTGCTTCAGCTCAGTGAGAACGTCGAGAAAATCCTCCCAGATGAAATGCGGCAGCATGAAGCGGTCGTGCAGCGCCGTGCCCCAGCGCACGAACTTGCCGGCCTGCGGCTCGCGCCAGAACTTTGCGATCAACGCGCGGATCAAGAGCTGCTGCGCCAGCGACATGCGCGGATCGGGCGGCATTTCGAGCGCGCGGAATTCGACGAGGCCGAGCCGGCCGGTCGAGCCCTCCGGGGAATAGAGCTTGTCGATGCAGATCTCGGCGCGGTGGGTGTTGCCGGTGATGTCGACCAGCAGATGCCGGAACAGCCGGTCGACCAGCCACAGCGGCGTCTGGTAGCCCGGCGGCGGCACGTGCGAGAGCGCGATCTCGAGCTCGTAGATGCTGTCGTGGCGGGCCTCGTCGATGCGCGGCGCCTGGCTGGTCGGGCCGATGAACAGGCCGGAGAAGAAATAGGACAGCGACGGATGCCGCTGCCAGTACAAGACCAGACTCTTGAGCAGGTCGGGCCGGCGCAGGAACGGCGAGTCCTGCGGCGAGGAGCCGCCGACAACGACGTGGTTGCCGCCTCCGGTGCCGGTGTGGCGGCCGTCGACCAGGAAGCGGTTGGCGCCGAGGCGAACTTTCCCGGCGTCCTCATAGAGGCCGGCGGTGATGTCGACCGCCTCGCGCCAGCTCTTCGCCGGCTGGATGTTGATCTCGATGACACCGGGATCCGGCGTCACCTTGATGACCTCGATGCGCGGATCGAACGGCGGCGGATAGCCCTCGACATGGACGGGGAGCTGCATCTCCTCGGCCGTGGCTTCGAGCGCCGCGATCAGCTCGAGATAGTCTTCGATGCGCTCGACCGGCGGCATGAAGGCGCAGAGAACGCCATCGCGGATCTCGACCGACATCGCGGTGCGGACCGGGACCGACGTGTTGAGCTGCTCCGGCGCGATCCGCGGCGGCGACTGCGAGCGCGCCGCAAGCGTGAACACCGGGAGCTTGCCCCGCGGCTCCATCGGGTCCTGCTCGACGATGTACGGATATTGGTTCGGCGGGACGTGGCCCAGCGAGCCGATCGGCAAGCGCAGGCCGAGCGGGGAATCGCCGGGCATCAGGAACAGGTGATTGCGCCGGAGAGCCCAACGCTCGCTGCGCCAGCGCGGCGGCGCGTTCCAGCGCTGCACCGGCAGCACGAAGCCGCGCGGCGTGTTGAGGCCCTCGTCGAACACCCGCGCCATCCGCGCGCGCGCTTCCGGATCGGACAATTTGGAGTCGGAGGGATCGACGTTGACGGGGAGCTCGGCTTCCTTCTGGAGCCAGTAGGCGGTGTCCTCGTAAGCCGGGATGATGTAGCCGGGATCGAGCCCGAGCCGCGCCACCGTGCCCTCCATGAAGGCCTCGGCATCCTTCGTCTCGGCGCGCCGCGGATTCCCGATCCTGGCGATGAGGTCGGCATTCTTCCAGATCGGCACCCCGTCCTTGCGCCAGTACAGACCAAACGCCCAGCGCGGCAGGCTCTCGCCCGGATACCATTTGCCCTGGCCATAATGCAGCAGGCCGCCGGACGCGAAGCGCGTGCGCAGGCGGCGGATCAAATCGTCGCCCAGCGCGCGCTTGGTCGGGCCGACGGCCTCCGTATTCCACTCCGCAGCTGCGAGATCGTCGACCGAGACGAAGGTGGGCTCGCCGCCCATGGTGAGCCGCACATCCTGCGCGGCGAGATCGCCGTCGACCTGCTCGCCGAGATCGTTGAGCCGCGCCCAGGATTCGTCGGAGAACGGCTTGGTGATGCGCGGCGCCTCGCGGATGCGGCGGACGCTCATATCGAAGGCGAACTCGACCTCGGCAAAGCCGGCGCTGCCGGAAATCGGCGCAGCCGAGCGATAATGCGGCGTGGCGGCGACCGGGATGTGGCCCTCGCCCGCGAGCATGCCGGAGGTCGCGTCGAAACCGATCCAGCCGGCGCCGGGCAGATAAACCTCGGCCCAGGCGTGCAGATCGGTGAAGTCGTTCTCCACTTCCGGCGGACCCTCGATCGGATCGACGTCGGGGCGAATCTGGATGAGATAGCCGGAGACGAAGCGCGCGGCGAGCCCGAGATGCCGGAAGGTCTGGATCAGGAGCCAGGCGGAGTCGCGGCACGACCCGGCACCCGAGGCGAGCGTCTCCTCCGGCGTCTGCACGCCGGGCTCCATGCGGATGATGTAGCGGATCTTCTTCTGAAGCTCGCGATTGAGCTCAACCAGGAAGTTGACGGTGTTCGGAGCGTCCTGCGGGATCGTATCGAGATATTTCGCAAACAGGCGATCGGGCTTGATGGTCTCCAGATAAGGCGCCAGTTCGGTCTTCAGGCCGTTCGGATAGTCGAACGGAAAACTGTCGGCATAGGGTTCGACGAAGAAGTCGAACGGGTTGACCACGGTCATCTGCGCCGTGAAGTCGACCTCGATCTTCAATTCGGTCGTCTTCTCCGGGAAGACGTAGCGGGCGAGCCAGTTGCCCTGCGGATCCTGCTGCCAGTTCACGAAATGGTTGGATGGCGTGACCTTGAGCGAATAGCTCATGATCGGCGTGCGCGTATGCGGCGCCGGCCGCAGGCGGATGGTCTGCGGGCCGACATCGATCGGGCGATCGTATTTGTAGTGCGTGACGTGGTGTAATGCGACGTAGATCGACACGGGGTGCGATGCTCCAGCAGCTTTTTTGAGCAGAACACCTGAGGTGGACGCGATCAAGCACTAACAACGGGCAGCGAGTGCCTAGGTAAGGTGCGAGGCCGTTGCTTCTTCCTTCTCCCCTTGTGGGAGAAGGTGGCGCGAAGCGCCGGATGAGGGGTCTCTCTCAACCCGCAAAACCGCTCGTGAGGATAGAGACCCCTCACCCGGCTTCGCTTTCAGCGAAGCCACCCTCTCCCACAAGGGGAGAGGGTAAGACAGTATCGTAGGGTGGGCAAAGGGGCGCTCTTGCGCGCCGTGCCCACGGCTTCTGTTGCGTGGGCACGGCGCAAGTGCGCCTTTGCCCACCCTACCTCACGCCGCCGACGTCAGCCGCTGCAGGAACTGCGTCACTTCGCGCCTGAGCGTCTCGACTTCGCCGTGGACGCGTTCGGAGGCGCTGTTGACGCGGCTCGCGACGCGGCCGGTGTCGGCAGCGGCTTCGCTGATGCCTGACACGTTGGAGGACACCTGCGAGGTGCCGACTGATGCTTCCTGGACGTTGCGGGCGATCTCGCGGGTCGCGGAGCCCTGCTGCTCGATCGAGGCGGCGATGCTGGCGGTGATGCCGTCGATCTCCGCGATGGTCTGCGCGATCGCCTCGACGGCCGCGACCGAATTGGTGGTCGATTGCTGCATCTCGCCGACCTTGGTGCTGATCTCCTCGGTCGCCTTGGCGGTCTGGTTGGCGAGGCTCTTGACCTCGGAGGCCACGACGGCGAAGCCGCGGCCGGCCTCGCCTGCTCGCGCCGCCTCGATCGTGGCGTTGAGCGCCAGCAGGTTAGTCTGCTCGGCAATTTCGCTGATCAGCTTGACGACATCGCCGATCCGCAGCGCCGCATCCGCGAGGCTACGAATCTCGCTGCCGGCACGATTGGCTTCGTCGACGGCGCGGCCGGTGCTCGTGGTCGAGCCGGCCACCTGGCGGCTGATCTCTGCGATCGAGGATGCGAGCTGTTCCGCGGCGCTCGCCACCGTCGCAACGTTGCTCGAGGCCTGATCGGACGCACTGCGCATGCCGGAGGTCTGGCGGTTCGTCGTCTCCGCCGCTGCCGCCATCTGGCCGGCATCGGCTTCGAGGTCGGTCGCGGCGCTCATCAGGCTGCCCGCAACTTCGTCGAGATGCGTGCCGAACTGCTTTGCAAGGCCGGCGATCTCGACCACGCGGCGGCCGAGGCCGTCGGTGCCGGCATTGATGACGGTTGCCGAGCGGCGGAACGAGCCGGGCAATCCGCGCGCGAGGATCTTGCGGAAATACTTGCCGCGGCTGGCATAGTCCATCGATGCCGAAGCCTCGCGCACGAAGGCATCAGTGATGTCGAGCATGTCGTTGACCGACTTCTGGATGGCGCCGATCCGCCCGGCCTGCCGCTCGCTCAGGATCCGCGCTTCGAGATCGCCGCGCGCCGCCTTGCGGCAGACATCGGCGACCTCATCGACTGCCACCGCCGTGCGGTGCTGACACCAGACGGCGTAGCCGAGCAGCAGGATCGCCGCCCCGAGCGGCGCTGCGCTGACGATTCCGGTCCAGCCGAGCAGCGAGGCGACGAACGCGATGCTGGCGAGAAGGCACGCGACTGCGGTCGCTCCCTGCGCCTTAGAGAGAGAGCACAAATTCATCGTAGCCGACACCGTTTTGCTTGAGCAGACCGACCATCATTTCGAAGCTCGCACGCATGCCGTCCTTGGCATTGGCGTGGCGCGCCTCTTCCGCGCAGAGCGCTTTGTAGATCGGCTTGATGCGCTCGACCGGCGCCGGATCGGGCCTGCGTCGATTGGAGTGATAGCCGATGATGTTGCCGTGATCGTCGAGCGTCGGGGTGACATGGGCGAACACCCAATAATGGCTGCCATCTCCCGCGAGATTGACGACGTAGGCGAAGATTTCCTGCTTGGCCTGGAGCGTATCCCACAGCAGCTTGAAGACGCAGCGTGGCATATCGGGATGGCGGATCAGGCTGTGGGGCGCGCCCATCAGCTGCTTCCAGGGGTATTTCGCCATGCGGAGAAAGACGTCATTGGCGTAGGTGATGCGGCCTTTGAGATCGGTCTTCGATACAATCAGCTCCTCCTCACCGAGGAGATTTTCCACCCCAGTAGGACGTATCGCTTGCATCGGTTCGATCCTCAAAAGGCCGGCCCCACCACGCTGTGGAACGCATCATCCGCCTGTCTAGGACAACATTGTTAATCAGGTGTAAGCCGCAGATCCCCGGCGAGAGGAGCGTGCCTCCGTATCATTACGTAGCGAACGATCGGTGCATTTCGCGCGACCACACGCGCTGCCCATCGCCCGCGCGTTACCCCCAATGACACGCAATTGCATCTATGCTGCGCGACGCGCGATTACATCGTCGCGCCGAGCACCCAGGGCGCGAACTCGGCGCCGCCAAAATCGAAGCTCTCGCTCTTGGTCGGCTGGCCGGAGGCGGTCTTCAGAATGAGCTCGAAGATGCGCTGGCCGCATTGCTCCACGCTCTCCTCGCCTTCGAGGATGGTGCCGCAATTGACGTCCATGTCCTCTTCCATGCGCTTGTACATGGGCGTGTTGGTGGCGAGCTTGATCGAGGGCGCCGGCTTGCAGCCGAACACGCTGCCGCGTCCCGTGGTGAAGCAGACGAGATTGGCACCGCCCGCGACCTGCCCGGTTGCCGCAACAGGGTCGTAGCCGGGCGTGTCCATGAAGACAAAACCCTTCTTGGTGATGGGCTCGGCGTAACGCAGCACCTCGACGAGGTTGGTGGTGCCGGCCTTGGCCATCGCGCCGAGCGATTTTTCAAGAATGGTGGTGAGGCCGCCGGCCTTGTTGCCGGGGCTCGGATTGGCGTTCATCTCGGCGCCTTCGCGCTCGGTGTACTCGTCCCACCAGCGCATCAGGTCGACCAGCTTCTCGCCGACCTCGCGGCTGACGGCGCGGCGCGTCAAGAGATGCTCGGCGCCGTAGGTCTCCGGCGTCTCCGACAGGATCACGGTGCCGCCATGGCGCACGATGAGATCGCTGGCCGCACCGAGCGCGGGATTGGCCGACACGCCGGAATAGCCGTCGGAGCCGCCGCATTGCAGGGCGACGGTGAGCTCGCTCGCCGGCACCGTCTCGCGCTTGACCTTGTTGGCGTCAGCCAGCGCTTCGCGCACGAAGGCGATGCCCGCCTCCACGGTCTTGCGGGTGCCGCCGACCTCCTGGATGTCCATCGCGCGCAGGCGTCCCGCGAGCTTCTGCTCCTCCATCAGGCCGCCAATCTGGTTCACCTCGCAACCGAGGCCGAGCACGATGACGTGGGAGAAATTGACGTGGCGCGCATAGCCGCCGAGCGTGCGGCGGAGCAGCGCCAAGGGCTCGTTCTGCGTCATGCCGCAGCCGGTCTTGTGGGTCAGCGCGACCACACCGTCGACATTGGGGAAATCGGCCAGCGGATTGTCGCCGGTGAAGGGATTCTTCTTGAAGACGTCGGCGACGAGGCTTGCGACATGGGCACTGCAATTCACCGAGGTGAGGATGCCGATATAGTTGCGCGTGGCGACGCGGCCGTCCGGACGGCGGATGCCCTCGAAGGTCGCCGGCAGGTCGAAATTCGGCGTTGGCTTGACGTCGGCGCAATAGGCATAGTCTTTTGAGAAGTCGCCCATGCCGATATTCTGCACGTGCACGTGCTGGCCCGGCGAGATCGGAATGGTCGCAAAGCCGATGATCTGGCCGTAGCGGATGACAGGCTCGCCCACAGCGATCGGCTTGATCGCGACCTTGTGGCCGGAGGGAATGCGCTCGACCGTGGTCACGCCGTCAGCAACAACAGTGCCGGGCGGCAGGCTGGCGCGCGCGATCAGCACGCCATCATCGGGATGCAGGCGGATGACGGGGCTGATGGTCATGGCAGGTCTCCTTGAGCGAATAGTGAGTAGCGAGTGGCGAATGGAAAAAGGGGAGCAGCACTATTCGCTACCCCCCATTCGCCATTCGCGAGGTCTCAGGCCTTCCCGCCCGAATCCTTGCGGGTGGCATTGACCTGCATCTTGGCGTAGGTCGTCATCAGGCCGACCTCGTTCGACAGCGTCACCAGCTTGAAGCCCATGTTGATGGCGCGCGCTGCGCCTTCGGCGCCGCTGCAATGGATGCCCGGGTTGAGGCCGCGCTTGCCGCATTCCTTGATGATCTTCTCGTAGATCGCCAGGATCTCGGGCTCGCTGCGGTCGAGCTTGGGCTCAAGGCCGTAGGAGAAGCCGAGGTCGGACGGTCCGATATAGACGCCGTCGATGCCTTCGACGTCGAGGATCGCTTCCATGTTCTCGACCGCGGTCTTGGTCTCCATCATCGGCAGCAGGATGGTGTCGGCATTCGCGGTCTTCTGATACGAGCCCGCGGTGCCGTACATGCCGGCGCGGATCGGGCCGTTGGAGCGCACGCCCTGCGGCGGATATTTGGAATAGGAGACGAGGTTCCTGGCTTCCTGCGGCGTGTTGACCATCGGGCAGATCACGCCATAGGCGCCGCCGTCGAGCACCTTGCCGATGATGCCGGGCTCGTTCCAGGGCACGCGGACCATCGGGGTCACGGGGTGCTTGTCCATGGCCTGGAAGCACTGCACCATCGACAGATAGTCCTGCACGCCATGCTGCATGTCGACGGTGACGCTGTCGAAGCCGCATTGCGCGATCATCTCGGCCGAGAAGCCTGAGGGTATAGCGAGCCACGCGTTGACCACGGCCTTGCCCGACTTCCAGATTTCCTTGACCTTGTTCGCCACGTTGCCTTCCTTCTTTGTTGTTTGAACCTTCGTCACCATGACGAGCGCCGCGACAGCACGACCCGCTGTTAGCGCGAACCGGAGCGCCGCGCTACGCTCGCAATGACGCAACGCCTATGCGCTCGCGCGCTGGATACCGACTTCGCTGACACTGACCTCGCGGGCGGCGCCCACTATTGCCGCCTGGGGTGTCATCCGGCAAGGGATCGGGCCGCTCTGTCACGATTTTCCGCCCCGGATCGCCCGGAATCGGCGCCCCCCGATCCCCCGCATCGGCTCGGCGGCGTGCATGGGCAGTTTAGCCCCTGGCATCGACACGGCCAGCGTCGCCCACCTTCGAATCGACGTCAAACCATCGCCGACGCCCAGGTTCCGGCCATCACGTGCTCACTCCTCGGCACTTGCCTCCTCGCTTGCGCCAAGCTCTGCAAGACTCTGTTCGAGCGCGCCGAGCATCTCCTGCAATTCGGCGAGCTTGCGTGCGCCGAACCGTCGCGTGATCTCGGCATAGATCGCTTCCGACGTCGGCGCCACCGAGGCCATCAGCTTCACGCCCTCTTTCGAGATCGAGACCATGCTGCGGCGCTGGTCCGCCTTCGCCGTCTTTCGTTCGATCAGATTGCGCGCCTCGAGATCGCGCAGGATGCGCGACAGGCTCGGACCGAGCAGGAACGCCGTGCGCGCGAGTTCCGTGACCTCGACCGTTTCGATCGCCGCCAGTGCACGCAGGATACGCCATTGCTGCTCGGTCAAGCCGTGCTCGCGTAGCGAGGGACGAAACTGCCGCATCACCGCTTCGCGGGCCCGCAACAGCGACATCGGCAGAGAGCGGGAGAAATCGCGCATCGGCACCTGCCGTGCGGCAGGCGCGCTTCCGTTGGCTGGATCAGCCGGTCTCTTCACCATGATGCCCTTTCAAACCGCAAAACGTTTGCAGTGCAGCAAGCCGAAATTGTGTTTGACGCATTCACTTAACATGTTAAGTATCTCCCGGCACCCCAGTTTGTAAGATCCCAAATGGCGCTTTCCAACGACGATATCCAAGCTTGCGCACGGCGTCTGCATCAGGCGGAGAAGACCCGCGTGCAGATCCGGCAGCTGTCGCAGGATTTCCCCGGCATCACCATCACCGATGCCTACGCGATTCAGAAGGCCTGGGTCGACGTCAAGATCGCCGAGGGCCGCATCGTCAAGGGCCACAAGATCGGCCTGACCTCGAAGGCGATGCAGAGCGCCCTTAATATCAATGAGCCCGATTCCGGCGTGCTGCTCGACGACATGTTCTTCGCCGATGGCGGGATCATTCCGACCGAGCGCTTCATCGCGACGCGCGTCGAGGCCGAGCTCGCCTTCGTCATGAGCAAGCGGCTCGCAGGGCCGGACTGCACGCTGTTCGACGTCCTCAACGCCACCGATTTCGTGGTGCCGGCACTGGAAATTCTGGATACGCGGATCGAGCGCGTCGATCCCCAGACCAAAGCGACGCGAAAGATTTTCGACACCGTCGCCGACAATGCGGCGAATGCCGGCATCGTGCTCGGCGGACGGCCGATCCGCCCGCTCGACGCAGACCTGCGCTGGATCGGCTCGCTGTGCTTTCGAAACGGCCAGCTCGAAGAGACCGGCCTTGCCGCCGGCGTGCTCAATCATCCGGCGACCGCCGTCGCCTGGCTCGCCAACAAGATCGCGCCGCTCGGCCTTGCGCTGGAGCCTGGACAGGTCGTGCTTGCCGGCTCCTTCATCCGCCCGATCGAGACCCGCAAGGGCGACACAATTCAAGCCGATTATGGCGCCTACGGATCGGTCAGCTGCTACTTCGCTTAAGGCGCATAAGAATACAGGGAGTGAAACCGCGATGCCGCATTTCACGATTGAATATTCGGCCAATCTCGATGGCCGCCTCGATATCGCGGCGGTGTGCGAGATCGTGCGCAAAGCGGCGGTCGAGACCGGCATCTTCCCGCTCGGCGGCATCCGCGTCCGCGCCATCAGGTGCGAGCACTATGCGATCGCCGATGACAGGCAAGACTATGGCTTTCTCGACATGGTGCTGCGCATCGGCGAAGGCCGCGACCTTCCCACGCGCCAGAAAGCCGGTGAGCACGTCTTCCAGGCGCTCTCCCGCCATCTCGATCCGGTCTTCGCTGCCAGCAAATTCGCTTTGTCGTTCGACATGCAGATCAACGACAAGGACACCAGCTGGAAGCGCAACAACATCCACGACGCCCTGAAAGTGGAAGCCGCCCATGGATAAGCCCAGCCCGAAAGCCGATGTATTCCAGGCCAACCGCGACCGCGTCGCACCGCTGCTGAAGAAGCTGCGTGCCGACGGCATCGGTCACATGATCGACGGCAAGACCGTTGCCTCGATTTCCGGCGAGACGTTCGAGACGAAGTCACCGGTCGACGGCACAACGCTCGCAAGCGTCGCGCGCGGGACTGCCGAGGACATCGACCGCGCCGCAACGGCCGCTTCGCTTGCCTTCAAGTCCTGGCGCGACATGGGCCCGGCGATGCGGAAGAAGCTGCTGCATCGCGTGGCCGACGCGATCGAGGACAACGCCGACGACATCGCGGTGCTCGAATGCATCGACACCGGCCAGGCCTATCGCTTCATGGCCAAGGCCGCGATCCGCGCCGCCGAGAATTTCCGCTTCTTCGCCGACAAATGCGCCGAGGCGCGCGACGGCCTCAACACGCCGAGCGACGAGCACTGGAATATCTCGACGCGCGTGCCGATCGGCCCGGTCGGTGTGATCACGCCGTGGAATACGCCGTTCATGCTCTCGACCTGGAAGATCGCCCCTGCCCTCGCTGCCGGCTGCACAGTCGTGCACAAGCCGGCCGAATGGTCGCCGGTCACTGCGGACATGCTCAGCAAGCTCGTCAAGCAGGCCGGCGTTCCCGACGGCGTGCTCAACACAGTCCACGGCTTCGGTGAGGAGGCCGGCAAGGCGCTGACCGAGCATCCCGCGATCAAGGCGATCGGCTTCGTCGGCGAGAGCGCGACGGGCTCGGCGATCATGGTGCAGGGCGCGCCGACGCTGAAGCGCGTGCATTTCGAGCTCGGCGGCAAGAACCCCGTGATCGTGTTCGACGATGCCGATCTCGACCGCGCGCTCGATGCCGTCGTGTTCATGATCTACTCGCTCAACGGCGAACGCTGCACGTCATCGAGCCGCCTCCTGGTTCAGGCCGGCATTGCCGACAAGTTCACGGAGAAGCTCACCGCGCGCGTGAAGGCGCTGAAGGTCGGCCATCCCCTCGATCCCGCCACCGAGATCGGCCCGCTGATCCACGAACGGCATCTGGCAAAAGTGTGCTCCTATTTCGACGTCGCGCGCCAGGACGGCGCTGTGATCGCCGTCGGCGGCAAGGCCCATGACGGCCCGGGCGGCGGACATTATGTCGAGCCTACCTTGGTCACCGGCGCACACGGCAAGATGCGCGTGGCGCAGGAGGAGGTGTTCGGCCCGTTCCTCACGGTGCTGCCCTTCAAGGACGAAGCCGAAGCCGTCGAGATCGCCAACGACATCCGCTATGGCCTGACCGGCTATGTCTGGACCAACGACGTTGGCCGCGCTCTGCGCGTGGCAGATGCGCTGGAGGCCGGCATGATCTGGCTCAACTCGGAAAATGTCCGCCATTTGCCGACGCCGTTCGGCGGCATGAAAGCCTCCGGCATCGGCCGCGACGGCGGCGATTACTCGTTCGATTTCTACATGGAAACCAAGCATGTCTCGCTGGCGCGGGGCACGCACAAGATTCAGAAACTGGGAATTTAACGCTTCGTCGTTCCGGAGCGCGAAGCGAATCCGGAACCTCGAGATTCTCAGGTGCGCAATTGCGCACCATAGTTCGGCTCTTCGAGCCGCCCGGAATGACGACCGAGCCGAGGGGAAACGCAAATGCCCGTACCGCAACATATCTTCGAGCCGCCGTTCAACATCATCCGCTCCAGCCACGTCGTGCTTGACGTCACCGATTTGAAGCTGAGCCGCGAGTTCTACGAGACCATCGTCGGCCTGCATGTCGAGGACGCCGACGACAAGGTCGTGTACTTGCGCGCCGCGGAAGAGCATCAGCACCACTCTTTAGTGCTGCGGAAGGCTGCAGTCCCGGCGTGCGCGCGGCTCGGTTTCAAGGTCGGCAACGACGGGGATCTCGACAAGGCCGCTGCTTTCCTTTCCGAGAACGGGCTTGCCTACGCTTTCGTCGACCAGCCGCTCCAGGGCCGGACCCTGCAGTTCACCGATCCCTTCGGCTTCCAGATCGAGCTCTATGCGTCGATGGATCGCCGGCCGCATCTGCTGCGCCGCTATGATCTCTACCGGGGCTGCCACCCGCAGCGGCTCGACCATTTCAACGTCTTCGCCGCCGAGGTGCAGGACACCGTGGAGTTCTACGCCCGGCTCGGCTTCCGCCTCACTGAATATGCCGAGGAGGATGGACCGAACGGCCGCATCGCCGCGGCCTGGATGCATCGCAAGGGCAATGTCCACGACTTCGCCATCACCAACGGCAAGGGCCCTCGCCTGCACCATTTCGCCTACTGGACGCCGACGGCGATGAACATCATCCATCTCTGCGACGTCATGGCGTCCCAAGGCTTTGTGAAGAACATCGAGCGCGGCCCCGGACGGCACGGCATCTCCAACGCATTCTTCCTCTATGTGCGCGATCCCGACGGACACCGGCTCGAGCTCTACACCAGCGACTATTTCACCGGGGATCACGACCACGAGCCGCTGCGCTGGTCGCTGCGCGATCCGCGCCGCCAGACGCTGTGGGGCGCACCCGCGCCGCGCTCCTGGTTCGAGCAGGGCTCGCCATTCAGCGGGCAGGCCGTGCGTGAGCCGAAGTTTGTCGCGGACGTGCTGGTGGCGGACTGATGAAACTCCCTCGCCTCGCCACCTATTCCGTCAAGGGTGATGTCAGCTACGGTGCCGTCCTCGAGGACGGCATCGTCGACCTCTCCGCGCGCTACGCAAAACACTATCCGACGCTGCGCGAGGTGATCGCGGCCGGCAAGCTCGTGAGCCTTGCCGAGGAAGCCGCCGGCCGCACGCCGGATCAACCGATCGCCGATATCACCTGGCTGCCGCCAGTGCCCGCGCCGGAGAAGATCATCTGCATCGGCGTCAACTATCCCGACCGTAACGCCGAATACAAGGACGGCCAGGACGCGCCGAAATATCCGAGCATGTTCATGCGCTCGCCCCGCTCCTTCGTCGGCCACGACACGCCGTTGGTGCGCCCGCGTGCGTCCGCACAGCTCGACTATGAGGGCGAGATCGTGCTGGTGATCGGCAAGCAAGGCCGCCATATCCCGGAAAGCAGCGCGCTCGATCACATCGCCGCGCTGACGCTGTGCAACGAAGGCTCGGTGCGCGACTGGCTGCGCCACGCCAAGTTCAACGTCACCCAAGGCAAGAACTTTGATTCCAGCGGCAGCCTCGGCCCATGGCTCGTGCCCTACGTCCAGGAATCGCAGATCGCCGATGTCAGGCTCACCACGCATGTCAACGGCGAGCTCAGGCAGGACGATCGCACCAGCCGGCTGATGTTCTCCTTCCGCTATCTCATCAACTATATCTCCACCTTCGCAACGCTCGTCCCCGGCGATATCATCGTCACGGGCACGCCGACCGGCGCTGGTGCCCGGTTCGATCCCCCGCGGTACCTGAAGCCCGGCGACGTCATCGAAGTCGCGGCCGAAGGCATCGGCAGCTTGCGAAATGGCGTCGTCGACGAAGCCTGAACAAGATTGGAATGATGCAATGACCACCCTCACCGGCGGCGAAGCGATCGTAAGCGGCCTGGTCGCCCATGGCGTCGACACCGTGTTCGGCCTGCCGGGCGCGCAGGTCTACGGCCTGTTCGACGCCTTCCATCAGGCCCAGCTCAAGGTGATCGGCGCGCGGCACGAGCAGGCCTGCGGCTACATGGCGTTCGGCTATGCGCGCTCCAGCGGCAAGCCCGGCGTGTTCAGCGTGGTGCCCGGCCCCGGCGTGCTCAATGCCAGTGCGGCGCTGCTCACCGCGTTCGGCTGCAACGAGCCGGTGCTGTGCGTCACCGGCCAGGTGCCGACGCAGTTTTTGGGCAAGGGCCGCGGCCATCTGCACGAGATGCCGGACCAGCTCGCGACCTTGCGCACCTATGTGAAATGGGCCGACCGGATCGAATATCCCGGCAATGCGCCGACGGTCGTCGCGCGCGCCTTCCAGGAGATGATGTCGGGACGGCGTGGCCCGGCCTCGGTCGAGATGCCCTGGGACGTCTTCACCCAGCGCGCGGACACCGCCGCTTCCCGGGTGCTGGAGCCGCTGCCCGCACCGCAGCCCGATCCGGATCTCGCCAAGCAGGCCGCCGCGTTGATCAAGGCCAGCAAGGCACCGATGATTTTTGTCGGCAGCGGCGCGATCGAGGCAGGCGAGGAGATCCTCGAGCTCGCCGAGATGATCGATGCGCCTGTGGTCGCCTTCCGCAGCGGCCGCGGCATCGTCTCCAATGCGCATGAGCTGGGCCTCACAATGGCCGCGGCCTACAAGCTGTGGCCGACAACCGATGTGATGATCGCAATCGGCACCCGCGCAGAGCTGCCGGCATCCGGCTTCCGCTGGCCCTATCAGCCGAAGGGGCTGAAATCGGTTCGGATCGACATCGACCCGACCGAGATGCGCCGGGTCGTCGTCGATGCCGCCATCGTCGCCGATGCCAAGGCCGGAACGGCGGATCTCGTCGCGGCCGTGAAGAAAGCCGGCTTTACGCGGACCCGTGGCCGGCGGGAGGACATCCGCGAGGCGACCGCGGCCGCGCAAGCCGAGATCCAGCGCATCCAGCCGCAGATGGCGTATCTCAACATTCTGCGCGAGGTGCTGCCGGCGAACGCGATCGTCACCGATGAACTGTCGCAGGTCGGCTTTGCCTCCTGGTACGGCTTTCCGATTTACCAGCCGCGCACCTTCATCACGTCAGGCTATCAGGGCACGCTCGGCTCGGGCTTCCCGACCGCGCTAGGTGCCAAGGTCGCCAACCCCGACAAGCCGGTGGTGGCGATCACCGGCGACGGCGGCTTCATGTTCGGCGTGCAGGAGCTTTCCACCGCCGTGCAGTTCAACATCGGCGTGGTGACGCTGGTGTTCAACAACAACGCCTATGGCAACGTCCGCCGCGACCAGCGCGAACGTTTCGACGGCCGCGTAGTGGCGTCCGACCTCGTCAATCCGGATTTCGTCAAGCTCGCGGAGTCCTTTGGCGTTGCGGCTGCGCGTGTCACGGCGCCGGATCAGTTCAAGGCCGTGCTGGAAAAGGCGCTCGCGCATAGCGGGCCGTATCTGATTTCGGTGGAAGTGACGCGCGATTCGGAGGTCAGCCCCTGGGCGTTCATTCACCCGCCGAAGCCTTAGTCGGAGCATCGTCGTTCCAGGGTTCTTCCCTTCTTCCCTTGTGGGAGAAGGTGGATCGCTGACGCGAAGCGGCAGCGAGACGGATGAGGGGTCTGTCTTGGCGGATAAAGACCCCTCATCCGCCTTCCCTTCGGGAAGGCACCTTCTCCCACAAGGGGCCTGTTGCGTTATCGGTCTTGGAGGCTGAGGACATGAGGAGAGAGGGGCGCGGTCACGGCAATTGCCAGCGAGGTCTCTAG